>CAVOJV010000023.1:0-69430 GCA_963696325.1 uncultured Gammaproteobacteria bacterium | reverse complement strand
TTTCGAGCGCGGTTCGGCTACCCTCGCGGGTTTTTAGGCGGCCAATGAATAAAACTGTCCTGCGGCGGACAATGTTTGGGTGTCGGCAGAGATCATCTGGCCTTTCTTGATCATGTGCATGAGTTCAATCCCGTGGAGGGTCACCCGGGCCGATCGAAAGGACTGGAACCCCAGCATCGGGCGGACGATTCGTTTGACGGCGCGATGATCCTGCTCCACTAGATTGTTTAAGTACTGGCTCTGACGGGTCTCGATCGTGTGACCGGTGTCCTCCTTGAGTGCCTCGATAGCCGCGCTATTGGCCCCGCTCTGATCGATCGTGACCTTGGCCGGAAGACCGTGCTGCCGCACCGCCTTCTTGAAAAAGCGCCGCGCGGCCTGCTTGTCGCGATGGGCGGTGAGCAGGAAGTCGAGGGTCTGGCCGTCCCGATCGACGGCGCGGTAGAGGTACTTCCACTGGCCCTTGACCTTGATATAGGTTTCGTCCATCCGCCAGCCCTTGCCGACCGGGCGCTTCTTGCCGTTCCGAAAGGTGGCCTCCCACTGCGGCGTGAACTTTTGAACCCTGCGGTAAAGGTTGGAATGGTCGACCTCGACGCCATGCTCCGCCATCATCTCTTCCAGGTTCCGATAGCTTAACGGGTAAGCCAGCTACCAGCGCACACAGAGTCAGGATGAGGTCTTTTTCGAAGCGGTGGCCTTTGAAGTCGATCATGGGTGCCGACAGGGAAAGGTTCTAGGCGGCTAGCCTATCCCAACCGGTACCCATTGAGCTAACGCAACAGAACCCCTTCAAGAGTTCAGCGAGTGTAGCTGTTGTCTAACCCTTCGCTCCACCTGACGTGCAAAAGGCTGTCGCCTTTTACCCGCGGCTGTGCTCAAACGTTATGCGCCAAATGAACCCAGAAATTGAACCAGCTGTTGTCGACTTCCCGCATCGTAGAGAGTGGGTATCCGCCCCTACACCGGCGGAACGGATACCGAGTCACGGCACTGACCAATTGGGTCAACGGTTCGCGTTTGACTTCATGCGTATCGAAACAGCGAAGAAGGGTTGGAAGTTCTTTCGCACTTTAATTCCGGCGTATCTTCTTCTCGGTGTGAGGCTCCAAGACTGCTATGGATGGTCGGAACCAATCTACGCTCCGTTCGATGGCACAGTCGCAGCTTCGAAGGATGGGTGGTCGGAACGAAAGCACCTACACATTCTAAAATACCTGGCCGTGGTGCTCAAAAACGCGCTGATATTCGAACCACGTAAGATTTCCGAGAAATAGTTTCCCCATCGAGGTAGAATATCTCTACCTGATTGATCACCGAGTACAACCATGCCATCCGCTATCGAACCGACCACCTTACCTTTGCATGCCTCTCAAATTGAAGACCTGAGATTGGCGAGTTCCACGCTGTCGGGGGCGGAACGTCGCTCCTTCCAAGCGGCGATGGCGCTGAAATATTGTGAGGGTAATGCCCGCCAAGCGGAGCGGGTGTTCGGCTGGGGCCGCGAGACCGTTCAACTGGGTTTCCATGAGCACCGCACAGGGATCATCTGCGTAGGCGCGCAAGCGGCCTTCGGCGGAATCGGCTCTGGGAAGAGCAACACCCCGAGTCGCGCAAGCGCTGTGGGCGTTGGCAGAATCCCATAGCCAACCGGACCCGAGCTTCCGCACGAGTCTGCAATTCACGCGGCTGACGGCGGCGGAAGCCTTGACCCAGTTGCGTGCCCAAGGGTTCCCGGAAGCGTGCTTACCCTCACCGAGCACGATGGCGGAGGTCCTGAATCGCAATGGCTACCGCCTGCGTCAGGTGATCAAGGCCAAACCCCAAAAAAACTCCCCGAAACCGACGCCATTTTTGCCAATATCGCCGACAAGGACGGGAACCCCCTAACGGGCGAACCGTGCGTAGAGAATGGGCCAGATCATGCGCCTGAGCATCGATTGCAAGGCCACGGTGAAGCTCGGGGAGTATTCGCGAGGTGGGAAAACCCGCGGTGACCCCCAAGCCGCCGACCACGACAGGGAGGGAACCAACGATCTCCGGCCGGTACTTGGGAACCACATCATTCTTAAACCGCATCCAGTTTGAGACCTTGAGTTTTTTGAGGTGAACCACTACCCTCTTTCTGAAAGAGCCAAAGGGTAGTAAGAGAGCGATGCTGACTATTGATTATAGCCGCTGGGGCCAAGACCCTGACATTTTCAGAGTACTGGGGTTGAATGCGGAGCACCCGCGCACGCGGGAGCGCTTCCTGGCCTTGTACGAGATTTGTGGGGATAAGAACGCCAGTCAAGTTGGTCGGGAAACGGGCCGTAACCCGCAAACGGTGATGGAGTGGGTGCACCGTTACAATACGGTTGGACCGGCGGCCTTGGTGTACCAGCGTACCGGTGGCCGTTCCCCCTTTTTACCCCGGCCCTGGAACCAGGCGTCGATGGGGTTATCCGCGAGGCCCTGAAGCAAGCGGCGACCCCCCCGCCAGAGCGGACCGCCCCGCCGGCCCCGCGCTGGACCCTGAAGCGGCTGCAAGGATGGCTCCAGGCCCAGGGCCAGGACGAGTGCTGTCGGGAGACGATCCGGCAGGCGCTCAAGCGGTTAGGCTTGTCCTGGAAAAAAGCCCGGAAACTGTTGAATAAAGCCGATCCGGATCAGCGGGCGGCGTTTCTAGACAAACTCCATCCCTTGCTGGTCGCCGCCACCCGGGGCCAACACACGCTGGTCTACATTGATGAGGCCCATTTTCGCCAGGATACCGATGAAGGCTATGGCTGGTCGGTCAAGGGCGAGCGGTTCTGGGTCAGTTCCAATTCTCCCGGGCTGGGGGCGAAGGTGTCGTGTTACGGGGTTTACTTCTACAATCAAGGCCAGGTTAAGCTGTATCCATACGACCGTGCCAACAGCGAGATGACCATTGAACTGTTAGAAACCCTCCGTCGGGAACTCCCGGCGGTACCGCTAACGGTGCTCTGGGACGGGGCGTCCTATCACCGAGCGCAAGCGGTGACCCAACGGGCCGATGAACTGCGGATCAACCGGTTGCCATTGCCGGGCTACAGTCCGGACTTCATGCCGGTGGAACACCTCTGGCAGTGGGTACGAGAAGACGTGACCTATCACACCTGTTACGACAATCGGGCGGAATTGATCGCCCAACTGGAACAGTTTCAACAGGCAATCAACGCCACCCCCAATGCCGTCGCCGACCGACTTTGGGTCAAAACCCACCTCGACCCCGAAGAGGAAAAACTACGGGTTTCAAAGTAGATGCGGTTTAAAATGCGAGAGAAAGAAATATTTGCGTTCTTTGCTCATGCCCACTGCGGCTCGGTACGGGTTGCTGAAGGCGACGAAGTACGGCTTGGGCAACACCTTGCGGATGTCGGCCATTCCGGAAACTCCACCCCACCCCATCTGCATTTCCACCTGATGGACCGGGCAAATATTCTTGAAGCACAAGGCTTGCCTTGTCGCTTCAAGGGGTATCAAGCGCTACCCGATGGCACTTGGACTCAGGTAACAAAAGGAATTCCGGGCAAGGGAGAATTCATCAGGTATGCCGCATAACAACGCTACAACTCGGACGTGCAAAAGCGCCGCTTCGCTCTGCTTTTGCACGCCGGTTATGGCGAACGTTGGGTACCCCGCGAGGATCCATGGTTGAGCGACCGATGGTAAAGATTGAACCACTCACCGAGCGGTTTCTGCCAGAGGCTATAGAACTCGTCGATCGGGTTTTCCCATCGCAAAGTCCACTGGAGCGCCTCAGTCTCCGCCTCTACAGTGCCAAAGACCGAAGCTGGTTCAGCTGGCTAGCCCGCTTGCTCGGAATCCAGGATATCCACTTCTGGGTAGCCGTGACTACTCAGCCGCACCAGGTAGTAGGGACAACCGGCTTGTACAGTTGCGTGCATGACGCTACTGAGGCTTACTGGCTAGGGTGGTTCTGTGTCCACCCACGGTGGCGCGGACATGGGGTAGGTTCGCAGTTGTTAGAGTTTACCATTGCGGAGGCGACTAAAGCGGGCAAGCGGCGTTTGCGGTTGTACACCTCCACCGACCCCAACGAGGCTGCAGCACAAGTGGTATACGAGAAGCGTGGATTCCGCTTGGCGGGCGAGAAACAACCGTGGCTGTGGCGCTTCTGGAATATTCGGTTGCTGTATCGGGAACTGGAACTGTAAACGCGATGATCCCCAACGCGCTATCTCCCTGCATAACCACCGCCAAGGTCGAAGAGTCGCGTGATTTCTACGTTCAGCACTTCGGCGTAAAGGTCACTTTCGACTGTGGCTGGTACGTCAACCTGGAATTCGGGAACAAGTCCGCTTCCCTGCAATGCATGGCTCCTCAGCCCGACCAAGCTCTTTGCAACCCTGTTGTATTGACCTACAACTTCTGCGTTTCCGATGTTGGTGCCGAGTATCAATCGCTGACGTTAGCAGGGCTGGTTGCCATCATGCCTCTCGAAGATCATCCTTGGGGGGATCGTGGGTTTGCCATTCAAGACCCGACCGGCATCGTCCTTTACATCTACTCTGAGCGCGAGCCAAGTACCGAGTTCAAGCAGTACTGCAAGTCCTGATCCCATGTCTGCCGAACGCATCGCCAAACTTCTCGAAGATATCCGCATTCTGGATGAAAGCCGCTTCGAGCTTGTTCAAACACTGAGAGAGCTTATCCTCGACCTGGGTGCTTCAGTGTCAGAGGAAGTAAAGTACGGAGGCTTGCTGTTCTCCGCAGGCAAGCTGTTTTGTGGCGTTTTCTCTTACGCCAACCCTATCTCCTTGGAATTCGGCGCTGGCGCTTCAATGCCAGACAAGTACAAGGTGCTAGAGGGTGAAGGCAAGTTGCGTCGCCACATCAAACTGTCTTCCCTCCAAGACATTTCCGGCACGCACGTCCGCGAGTACCTCGACTTGGCATTTCAGGCGTCCGCTAAACCATGAGACCTAACATTGCGGTCGAGAGGGACGCTCTGCAAGCGGGCTTCGCCCACTCGCTCCGCGCCCCTCACCTTGAAAGTTGTGCCGGTGTCAGCGCTAGTCTAGTCTTTGTTTAGTTCGTTCTGCCCTGTCCCGAAACACATGTAAGGAGATGCCTTATGGTTCAGCTCAAACCGCTTGATCCAACCGTTCCGATCTTTCAACAGATCAGCGCCGACGTCTCACCCGTGGTCTTGGTGAACGTCTTCCAAGTTGCGGAGGGCGACATCCCGGCCCTTCTCAAAGCTTGGGAAGCGGACGCCAATTGGATGAAGAAGCAGCCCGGCTATATCTCGACGCAGTTGCACCAGGGCATTGCGGGCAGCACCGTGTTCATGAACTACGCGGTGTGGGAGTCAGTCGCCCATTTTCGGGCGGCGTTCACCCATCCCGACTTCAAGAAGGCCATGGAACACTACCCGTCTTCAGCCGTGGCATCGCCTCATCTTTTCACGCGACTCACGGTGCCGAATCTGTGTGTTGGTCCATAGGTCAGCGCCGCGATTGGGCGTCCTGATGCGCCCTCATTTCAAGTGCATGAACCGCCTCCTGACGATAAACCTGCTGTACGCACTCGCAGGCGTGGCTGCGTTCGCGGAAACAGCCCCTTCCCAGCGCCTCGAACCCCTTATCGCGAGCTTCATCCCAGAAGGGTACGCGCCAATTGCCAAAGGGCAAGCAGACTTCAACGGCGACGGGCTGGTCGATGTTGTCCTCGTTGTTGCACGCCTAGCCGATCCTGATCCTGAGGCAGACCGTCCACTCCTGGTCTTGTTTCGCCGACCTGACGGAGCTTTCGTCCTGTCGCACCGGTCAGATCGCGCGATTCCAACGAAAGGTATGGGTGGAACGGCCTCGCAGGATGGTTTTGCAGGGCTTCGGGTCGAACGAAACACCTTCCTCATCGAAAAGTATGGTGGGTCAAGCGTGCGTGAAGACGCAAGCTGGCGGTTCCGCTTTCAAGACAGTGACTGGTTCCTGATTGGCGAGACGAGTGGCGCCTATGGTGAAGGAGTCGACTGTCCGGGGGCGACACCAGCCGGCCGGCGGGTTTGTATGGGCTACGAAGTCGACACCAATTTCCTAACGCGCCGCCAGATCATCAAGATTCGCTACTACGATCCAGTCTCGGCCAAATACAGTACGCAACTGATGCGGCGGACCGTGCGCGTTGAAAGGCACGTCCGCCTCGGTGACTTCGAGCCTCTCAATTGGGCCGTAATCCCTTGATAGTCAGTCGGAGAGTGGCGCGCAACCCCCTCCTGGCAAAAGGGGACATCCTGGTTCGGCCTGCATGAGTGCTAAAGTCTTTTTCGGAAATGGCCTTAAGACTTCGCATCGCCCCGCGAGGCGGGTGCCGCTTACCACTGCTCCTTCGGCACCAGCTTGGGTTCTGGCGTGTCGGCCCGGTAGGAATGGACTCAGAAAAGAAGCTGCGTTTATTTCTCCTTACTATGATTTATTATTTAGGCCGCATTGCTGGAGCAGCAGCAGTGGCCGTGAGTATTGCCACAGCCGCTCAGCAACTTATTAATTATATTAGCGATAATAATTTTTTTTAACGACAACTACTTGGAGGTTAACCATGAACCGCTTGACGCAAAGTCATGTCCACGGCTCCACTGCCACCCCCCTTATCAACGATACGGTAGGCAATTTCTTCGACAAGGCCGCTGCCCGCTGGGCCGACCGCGAGGCGCTGGTCTCGCACCACCAAGGCATCCGCTGGAGCTACCGCGAGTTGAAGGAGCAGGTAGACGCCTTCGCCGCCGGCTTGCTGGCGCTTGGTCTGGAAAAGGGTGACCGCGTCGGCATCTGGTCGCATAACAACGCCGAGTGGCTCATCACCCAGTTTGCCACCGCCAAGGCGGGCCTGATTCTGGTCAATATCAACCCGGCCTACCGCCGCGCCGAGGTGAGCTACGCCTTGAATAAAGTGGGCTGCAAGGCCCTCATCACCATGCCCGAGTTCAAGGTCAGCAACTATATCGAGATGCTGCAGGACGTGGCCCCGGAACTGAACCGCTGCGAACCTGGCGCTCTACAAGCCAAGCAAATTCCCGACCTGCGCACCGTGATCCGCCTGGGCGAGGCCAGGACACCGGGCATGTACAACTTTGCCGACATCGCCCCGTTGGCCAATGACCCGCATCGCCAGCGCCTGGCCGATATCGCGGGTGAACTGGACATTCACGAAGCCATCAATATCCAGTTCACCAGCGGCACCACCGGCATGCCCAAGGGCGCCACGCTCACCCACCACAACATCCTCAACAATGGCTTTTTCGTCGGCGAGGCCATGCAGCTTACCGAGCGGGACCGCGTTTGCATTCCCGTGCCGCTCTACCACTGCTTCGGCATGGTGATGGGCAACCTGGCCTGCGTGACCCATGGCAGCGCCATGGTCTATCCCGCCGATGCCTTCGATCCGCGAGGCGGTCGCTGCAAACCGTGCAGGCCGAGCGCTGCACCGCCCTGCACGGCGTGCCCACCATGTTCATCGCCGAACTCAACCACCCGCATTTCCGCAGCTATGACCTGAGCAGCTTGCGCACCGGCATCATGGCCGGTTCCCCCTGCCCGGTCGAGGTGATGAAGCGGGTGATAAGCGAGATGCACATGTCCGAGGTGACCATCTGCTACGGCATGACCGAGACCAGTCCGGTGAGCTTTCAGAGCTGCCACCGATGATCCGCTGGAGAAGCGCGTTTCGACCGTGGGCAGGATTCATCCTCACCTTGAGGTCAAAATTATCGACCGCCAATGGCAACACCGTGCCGCCGCGGCACGCCGGGAGAACTTTGCACCCGCGGCTACAGCGTCATGCGGGGCTACTGGGACGACGAGGTCAAGACCCGCGAGTCCATCGACGTCGGGGGCTGGATGCATACCGAGGATCTGGCCACGATCGACGAGGAGGGCTATTGCAATATCGTCGGACGCATCAAGGACATGGTGATCCGCGGCGGCGAGAACATCTATCCACGGGAGATCGAGGAATACCTCTATCGCCACCCGGACATTCAGGACGTCCAGGTGGTCGGCGTTGCCGGACAAGAAATACGGCGAGGAACTGTGCGCCTGGATCATCCTGCGCGAGGATGCCAAGCTCACCGAGGACGAGGTGCGCGGGTTCTGCAAGGGCCAGATCGCCCACTACAAGATCCCGCGCTATATCCGCTTCGTGAAGGAATTCCCGATGACGATCACCGGCAAGATCCAGAAATACCTGATCCGCAAGGCGATGATCGAAGAACTGGGGCTGGCGGAAGAACGCACCGCCTGACCACGTTACCCAACAAGGTGCGCGGATAAATGGATAGGAGGTCGGGTTAGGCTTCGCTAACCTGACCCTACCGCTCTACCCGCTCCAAAAAAGTTCAGGGGGCTTCGCCCCCTGAACCCCCGAAAAGGGAAAAAGACAAAAGGTCAAAGGGTTAAGGTCCTGGCCAGGCGGAACCCAATATTGAGGACCGGTTAGTCGGGTGGTTCCAGTCGCGGTTCGCCGCACGCAACCACTCCGGGTCGATGCCCCAGGAGCCACCCCGGAGCACCCGGGGGCCGCCGGAATTGGGGTCGCTGACACCACGCAATTCAGCACCCCCATACTTCTCATCGTATTCGGAACCGATCCATTCCCATACATTGCCGAGCATGTCGTGCAAACCCCAGGCGTTGGCTGGAAACTGGCCGACTTCGACGGTTTCTGCGAAAAACACCCTTGCGACCCTTGCCGTAAACGTAGTTGCCATGATAGTTGGCTTGGTCCGTGCTGATCGTCTCTCCAAAATAAAACGGCGACGCCGTTCCTGCTCGACAGGCATACTCCCATTCCGCCTCCGTCGGTAAGCGGTACTGCTGGCCGGTCTGCTCGCTCAAATAGTCCGCATAAGCCATGGCATCATTCCAACTGACGCCGACCAACGGCTGGTTGTCGGTTTGCGGGAATCCTGGATTACGCCAGTTTTTATCGGCATCCTGCTTCCATTCACTCCCCGTCCAGTAATAACAACCGCCGCCTTTCTCCGCCTCCGTCCGGTATCCTTTAGCCTCCACGAAACGCTTGAATTGTCCTACAGTCACCGCATATTTACCGATAGCGAAGACAGCAACCTGCACCTCATGCTGGCGTTCGTCATTTTGGCGTTCCAGTTCACCCTCGGGCGATCCCATCAAAAAACGCCCGGCCGGAACGACCACCATCACCGGCCCCTGGCTGCCATCTTTGAGCCTGTCGCCGAATTCAACTGGCAGACCTGACGCCTGTGCGGTCTGCTGTTGCAGAGTCTGCACCTGCCGCGCTGACCAGCCATGAATGTTCTGTATAGGCGGCAGGGTAAGTTGGGCTTCAGCCTTTTTAGGAAGGGGGGTTAAGGGTTCCTCTCTCAAGGTAGCCGGCCGGGTACGCTTGGCTTTCGCCTTTTTTGGGAGGGCGGTTGCGGGTTCCTGTGGCTCTGAAACGAGCGGTTTTTCGTCGGTGTGTGCTTTTAAAATCTCCGCCGCCACGGTCCGGACCTTTAGACTGTCATCCTTCTCCGTCATCTGGTGCAACGCGGCGTTCGCCGCGACGGCCAAGCCTTTATTGCCGTGTTGTAAAAGGTCTCCGAGGTGGCGGGCAGCGCCCTCACGTACCCAGGGACGAGGGTCTTCGATGGACTGCTGCAATTCAGCCGGCAACGCGGCCGGTTTTACGACCGGGCGGGGATTGCGGGCAATGATGATTTCCCCCTCGACGGCGAAGGCCCACTTCCGGGGTTTCTGTTGCGGCATTCGCTCCGCAACGCGCTCATGGACATAGTCGTACAGCTCGTCGCAAGAGACTGCCCCATCACCGTCCAAATCGGCCTCGCCGGTCTCCAGTCCCCGCACCAGCGTATCGGTGAAGACCGAGCGCACGCCCTTGCCCTTGATGTCCTCCCCCTCGAAGGCATACTGCAGCGCATCGGAGGCGGTCAATACAAACTGTCCGCGTCCTTCCCGGAAATACTCCCCGGTGCCGACCGCCTCATCGGCCCTGTGCGTCATGCCACGCGCGAACGCCCCGCTGTAACAACAATCCAGAATCAACACCTGGCGCCGCGAGCGGCAGTAGTGCATTACGTCGTTGATCAACGTCGCCGCGACGGCGGTGGTCCGGAGAAACTTGCGGTCGGTGTCGGTTGTGGCAAAGTAAAGCCGCCCTTCCTCGTCCTTGACGCCATGGCCGGAAAAATAGAGCAGCAGCAGATCCTCCTTGGCGCGGTTGGCGAAGAACGCTTCAATCTCCCGATTGACCTGATGCGAAGGCTGGTTCAGCAGGGTCTTGACCGCAAAGCCGCCGATGGCCGGGTCTCCCAAAACCCGATCCAAGGCTTCGGCGTCCTGGGCCGGAGCCACCAACTGCCGCAAACCCGCGTCCTGGTACTCGGAAACGGCAACGATGAGGGCCGAGCGATTTTCGGCCATCGGCGTTCACTCCCTGTGGCGGTTAAGCCAAGCGTCGATCAGTTGCTTCTGTTCGGTCGAAGAGATGCCGGTGACCTGTAGCTTGTCGCCGTTGATTTCCAAAGTCACACCGCGCCGGTCATGGCGCGTCATCCAGGCTTGCAGCACGTTGATCAGCGTGGTGATCGCCCCGCCCGAAGCCGCCAAAGTCAGCAGCAACCTGCCCCACTGGATGACATCGCCGGCCTTGGTATCGGCCGGTGCCGGTCCACCGGTCATTAAATCGGCCTGTACGTCCAGTTCCGAAAGCTCTTCCCGCAGTTGCCGGGTCAGTCTCTCCAGATCTTCGCTGTCGGTTTCGGCTTCGGCATCTAGGGTTACCATTAATTGCGTGGTTTGCTTGGACATGAGATTCCCCCTCAAAAACGCTGTGGTCTGTAGGATAGCAGGCATTTTCATGGGTTCTTACCCGATGCGCACCCGAATAGGGAGCACAACGAAGTCCAATGTCTCGGCTTCCTCCGGAGCGCCGCTTAGCAATGCCGCCTGCCGGCACGCCTCCTCAGCGAAGCCGGATGCGGCCGGGCCGGGAACCCAGCTGCGCAACAATTTCATCCCCTTGGCTCGTTGGTTCTTGCGAAACCGCTTGACTTTGTCGAGTCCATCATTGAATGCCCGGATTCCTGCTGCTTAACGACCTCCGCGAAGGCGGCCTGTTTTTCAGAGCTGGCTTCCCGCTGATATTTTTCCTTCCATTGGGCATACGGCATCCCGTAAATGATTTCCCGGGCCTGTTCGTAGTCGATTGTTAAATTGTTGTCTTGCGCCGCTGCCATATACCATTTGGAAAGACAATTCCGACAGAAGCCGGCCAGATTCATCAAGTCGATATTCTGCACATCGGTGCGTTCCCGCAAGTGCTCAAGCAGATGCCGGAAAGCGGCGGCTTCCAATTCAATGCGCGTCTGTTCGTCCACGGCTCACCTCCCCGGACATGAATTAGTCATTAACACCATCGAGAATAGCATGGGGCAGATCACACACCGCCCGCGATGCCACCGCGCAGCGCTGTCGGCATTCCGTTATAATCTTTTCTCTATACATCCTTGTGGATTTCTATTGTGATCGAAAAGCTTCGCAACATCGCTATTATTGCCCACGTTGACCACGGCAAAACCACGCTGGTCGACAAGCTCTTGCAACAGTCCGGTACCCTGAGCAGTCGCGCCGTGCCCCAGGAACGGATGATGGACTCCAATGAACTGGAGCGTGAGCGAGGCATTACGATTCTGGCCAAGAACACCGCGCTACGCTGGCGGGATTACCGGATCAACATCGTCGATACCCCTGGACACGCCGATTTCGGCGGTGAAGTGGAGCGGGTGCTGTCGATGGTGGACTCCGTATTGCTCCTGGTGGATGCCGTCGATGGCCCCATGCCCCAAACCCGCTTCGTCACCCAGAAAGCCTTCGCCATGGGTTTTAAACCCATTGTGGTGATCAACAAGGTCGACCGTCCGGGTGCTCGTCCCCACTGGGTGCTGGATCAAACCTTCGAGCTGTTCGACCGCCTGGGCGCCAGCGATGAGCAATTGGATTTCCCGGTGATCTACGCCTCCGCTCTCCACGGCTACGCGGGGCTCACCGAGGATGTACGCGCGGGCGACATGACCCCGCTGTTTGAAACCATCGTCGAGCACGTTCCACCCCCCCTGGTAGACCCGGACGGTCCCTTTCAAATGCAGGTCAGTTCCCTGGACTACAACAGTTACGTTGGCGTGATCGGCATCGGCCGCATCCGCCGCGGCAAGGTCAAGACCAACACGCCCGTCGTGGTGGTCGATCATGCGGGCAACCGTCGGCCGGGACGTATTTTGCAGATCCTGGGCTTCCTGGGCCTGGAGCGGGTGGAATTCCCAGAGGCTTCCGCCGGCGACATCATTGCGTTTACCGGCATCGACGGGTTGGGTATTTCCGATACGCTCTGCGATCCCGGCCATGTCGAGGTCCTGCCGCCGCTGGCGGTGGACGAACCCACGGTGAGCATGACCTTCCAGGTCAACAATTCGCCCTTCGCCGGCCGTGAGGGTAAATTTGTGACCAGCCGGCAGATCCGCGAGCGCCTTTATCGGGAGCTGATTCATAATGTGGCGTTGCGGGTGGAAGATACCGAAGACCCGGACAAGTTCAAGGTGTCCGGGCGCGGCGAGTTGCATCTCGCCATACTCATCGAGAATATGCGTCGGGAAGGCTACGAGTTGGGGGTATCCCGGCCCGAAGTGATTATCCGCGAGATCGACGGCGAGACTTGCGAACCCTATGAACAACTCACCGTGGACGTCGAGGAGCAGCACCAGGGCACGATCATGGAAAAGCTGGGGGAGCGCCGGGGCGAGTTGCGGGACATGCAGCCCGATGGCAAGGGCCGGGTGCGGCTGGACTATATCATCCCGGCCCGCGGTCTGATCGGCTTTCAGACCGAGTTTCTCACCGGCACTTCCGGCTCCGGCCTGCTCTACCACGTTTTCGATCACTATGGCCCGCTCAAGAAGGGCACTATCGGCAGCCGCGTCAACGGGGTGTTGATCGCCAACGCCCCCGGCAAGGCCCTGGCTTACGCCCTTTTCAACCTGCAGGAACGTGGGCGACTGCTGATCGGTCACGGCGACGAGGTCTATGAGGGCATGGTCATCGGTGTCCATACGCGGGAAAATGACCTAGTGGTCAACCCCCTGAAAGCCAAGCAGCTCACTAATATCCGCGCGGCCGGCTCGGATGAGAATATTATTCTGACGCCACCCATCCGCATGAGCCTGGAACAAGCGCTGGAGTTCATCGACGATGACGAACTGGTGGAAGTCACGCCCAAATCCATTCGCGTCCGCAAAAAACTGTTATTGGAGCACGAACGCAAGAAAGCGGCGCGAAAAAGCGCCTAACCCCGGAGACCAGCATGGCCAAGCCTATCGCCGAACTGCGCCAGGAGTACGCTCGCGGCGCCTTGAACAGGGCCAGCACTGACCCCAACCCCTTGCGGCAATTCCAGCGCTGGCTGGACGAAGCCATCGTAGCGGAACTCCCCGAACCCAATGCCATGACTCTGGCTACCGTTGACAATCACGGCGGCCCGGCGGCCCGAGTCGTGCTTCTCAAGGGTCTGGATGGCGATGGCTTGGTATTCTTCACCAATTACGCAAGCGCGAAAGGCCAGCAACTGGCGGGCGATCCCCGCGCCGCGCTGGTATTTCTCTGGAAGGAACTGGAACGGCAGGTGCGCGTTGAAGGCAGGGTCGCGAGGCTTTCCCGCCTTGAATCCGAGGACTATTTTCGCACTCGCCCCCTCGGCAGCCGCCTGGGCGCACTCGCTTCGCACCAGAGTCAGGTGGTGGCAAGCCGCAGGGTCCTCGAAGAGCGCTTCGCGGAACTGGGTAACCAGTACGCCGATGGCAATATACCCATACCGGAAAACTGGGGTGGTTATCGGTTAAAGCCGGTGATGCTGGAATTCTGGCAGGGTCGGCACAATCGTCTACATGACCGGCTACGCTATCGCCTCCAGGAAACCGACACTTGGATGATCGAGCGTCTGGAACCCTGAGCGGTGTTCGGTCGTTCAGTGTTGACCGCTGGACTTACCCAGGTAGCGCAGCAATAGGGGCCGCGCGTTAAGTTCGGCATGGAGTTTGGCGAGGAAGACGAACACGCCGCCCAGCTTGCGGTGCAGAAAGACAAATTCCTTGGGCGGTACCCGGAACGAGAAGGACAGACTGGCCTTGGAGCTGGCTAACGCCACCCGCTGGGGAAGATCGGATGCACCCCATCGGTATTCGCCGTTGGCATTGATGAATGGCGTGGCCGGCCCATTAGGGTCAGGTTCGGCGAAGGGTTCCACAATCTGGAAACACAGAGCGGCGAAACGATCCAACACCTCTGGTGGCGCATCCGCAGGCATGAACTGTAGATCCACGGCGGCCTTGCACAGGCGTAACCGATCCTTCCAGACTGCGCCTCTGACCAAATCATGATAGGCCCCCAGGAAAGCCAATGGGAATTGCCGGACCGCGCCGAAATCCAACAGAACCAATTGATCCTGTCCCGCCTCCCCCGCGCCGAGCCGAATGCGGTAGTTACCAAAATGGGGATCGGTCTGCATCAAATTCCAGCGGAAGAACTCCCGCAAAAACAACTCCAGGGCCGCTGCGCTTAGCCGGTTGCGCCGTTCCTGACTAAGATTTTGAACTTCCTGGCTTTCAACTGTGGAACCCGGTTCGTAGGATGAGGTTAGGACACACCGGGTCGAATACTCTGGAAATACCTGGGGGATCCGAAAGCGTCTATCTTTCTTCAGGAGCCGGTGGAATCCCTGCATGGTCTCCAGTTCCACCGTATAGTCTACTTCCCGGTGCAGCATATTTCTGATCTCGGCCATCATCTCCCCGAGACTGAACCCCGTGGGCAGCAGGCGCGAGAACAACAGCAGGGTTCCTACGGTATTCAGATCGCTGTCGATGGATTCCGCCACGCCGGGATACTGAATTTTGATGCATAGGTCCCGGCCATCGCGCCGGCGGCGCGCCCGGTGCACTTGACCTAAAGAGGCGGCTGCCAGGGGACTGGGATCGATTTCCAACTCGGCCAATCGGCCGGCTTCCAATTCCCGTTCCAGCACAGACAGCAGGGGCGGCCATTTCACTGGGGTACTGTCGTCCTGCAAGGTACGCAGGGCACCCACCACCTCTGGAGGCAGCAGGAAGTGTTCGCCGTACAGCGCGAGTAGTTGGCCCACCTTCATCACGCTGCCTTTCAACTTACCGAGTTCCTCGGCCAGCAACTGGGACTGTTCAGCGAGCATTTGATGTCGCCGCGTCTGCTGCTGATCGCGACTTAGCAACAAGCTTCCGAGCGAATACGAACCCAACCGTATACCCGCTCTAACTCCTGCCCTGGCAAGGCTTAACCCACGGGATAGTGAGCCGGATTTAACGTGTTTGATATTCTGGCGTTCGCTTATTTTAAGCATACCATCGCCCTTCAAATGGTACCCACTCTGCTGCGGATAAACCCTACTCTGCTGCGGACAGACAATGAATAGAAAATTTAGTTATAAAATTATATAAATCATTTATTTTAGTTAGAATAAATAATTTAACTTTTCTTACAAAGACAAAAAAGGACCGGGAAGCATTTGCGACCCGGTCAATAACCACCAAAGGAGGATGTGCAACAGATCAGGAGGAGAAGAAATCTGTGCACGATTTAAATATACGGCTTTTTATTAGAGCAAACATACTAGATTGCTTGCTTCATCCAAAAAATTTAATTTTTATATGTTATTGAATATAATTGAAAAGATGATTTTCCCAGGGGGACTATACGGATGAGCGTTCATTGACTGAAGGTATTTGCTGGGAGCGAAGCGTAAGATACACAGGGCTCTATTCCCGCCCTGTTAGGTCTATCTCTGTATATATCGGAGCGAAATTTCAGGCGAGTGACGGGGGCATGTTCCACCCGTCAGTGGCATCATGCAGCGACACGTTTTTCAGTCAGATAGTTTTCACAGCCTTGCAGCGTGGAAAGCTTAGGATAATCGAAGTCAAAAATTGTCACTTTCAACTCTTTTTCCAATTCCATCATCAAACGCAGAAAATCGATGGAATCGATCTCAAACTGGTCATGAAAGCTCACATTAGGGTTTATCGCTTGGACATTCGCATTGGGAGCTATATTGCCCAGAATGCGCAGTATAGTCTCTCTCATTTCGTCGGTATTCACGGAAGTTCCTTATTCAGCACTCTAACAATTAATTCATTAAATAATATATAAATATATTTATACACTAACAACTAAAATTAGAATAATCATACTAAGCCATCAACCATACGATTGCTTTTAACGCAATTTTCACGCCATAAATCATCATGCTATGGTTAGTTGACGATCGCCAGGCGATTGCCTCTACAATTTATCCCTTACAGGTCAGTGTTACGCAACCCGCTCCCTGTAACCTGTGTCCTGCTGAAGGTGAAACCCATGACGATCCGCAACCTAAAGTATCTATTCAATCCCCGTTCCATTGCTATCATCGGTCGGGGCAGCCAAGACGACAGTCCCGATACTATTCTGGAATTGAATTTGATCAAAGCCGGTTTTGGCGGCCCCGTCATGCCCGTCAATCCCGATCGCCGCGCCGTAGCGGGGGTACTGACTTACCAGAATGTAGCCAGCCTGCCGGAAACCCCGGATCTGGCCATCATCACCCTGCCACTGGATGAATGCCCCGCACTTATCAGCGAACTGGGTGACAGAGGCACGCGCGGCGTGGTGCTGATCAACGAGGAAGTCCCGCGAACTCGCCCGGATGGGATAGTCCTGCGGCAGGCCCTGTTGGACGCCGCCAAACCTCATCTGGTGCGCCTCATAGGACCTGACAGGTTGGGGATAGCGGTACCCACCGCCCACATCAACGCCACCCTTAGCCACAACCGCATCATTCCCGGCCAGATCGGCATGCTTTCCGAGTCCTCGACCGTCATCCGCGCGGTCATTAATTGGGCGGAAAGGCGCAAGATTGGTTTCTCCTGCATGATTTCCCTGGGCGCAAGACTGGATGTCGACTTCAGCGACATGTTGGATTACCTGGCCCAGGATTCGCCCACCAAATCCATCCTGATGTACATGGAACGTACCCGGAACCCCCGCAAATTCATGTCGGCCGCCCGAATTGCGGCGCGCGTCAAGCCGGTGATCGTCCTCAAGCCTCGCAGCCATGGCGACCTCAGCGTGGAAGACGCGATTTACGACGCCGCTTTTCGCCGCGCCGGTATCTTGCGTGTGGATACCATCGAACGCCTGTTCAACTCGGTGGAAACCCTGGCCAGCACCAAACTGGTCGAGAAAAATCGCTTACTCATCGTGGGCAACAGTCGCAGCATCGGACTGCTGGCCAGCGACATGCTGCATAGAAAGAGCGGTGTGCTGGCCGCAATCAGTGCGGCCACCCAGACCGAATTGGCGAAATTCATCCCGCGTCCTTCGCACGCCGATAACCCGGTGGATCTGGGCGACCATGCCGGTTACCGGGAATACAGCCGGGCGCTGGAACTGCTGCTCAAGGAACCGGAGGCTGACGGCATCCTCATCGTGCATGTTCCTGGGTCTCCCGACCGGGATACGGAATGCGCTCGCGCGATCGTCGAACGCGCCGCCAAGAGCCGCCGCCTGGTGATCACCAGTTGGGTGGGGGCGCCGTCGACCGAACCAGCCCGGCAGATGTTCCGAGAAGCCAAAATCCCCACGTACAGTACCCCTGATGAAGCCGCGCGCTCTTTCATGCGTGTGGTCCAATATCGGCAAAATCAGACCTTGCTGATGGAGACGCCGCCTTCAGTACCCGAGCAGTTCACCCCGGCCTTGGAAGCGGCCCATAAGATCATCGTCACCGCCCTGGCGGCGGGCCGGGACCGACTCAATGCCCGCGAAACCAGCGATTTACTGACCGCCTACGAGATCCCAGTCGCCCTCGCCCGCTACGCCTTCAAACCCCAGGATGCCGCCGACTTGGCCGCGGAGATGAACCACGCGGTAGCCCTAAAGATTATCTCTCCGGATATTGTCGAACGTGCCGATGTAGGCGGTGTGGCCTTGGCCTTGGAGGGTCCCGAAGAAGTCTACACGGCCGCGTCCACTATGCTGAGGCGCGTCCAAACGCTGGCACCCAAAGCCGTCATCGAGGGCTTCGAGGTACAGCCCATGCTGTCCCGGCATGGTGCCTATGAACTCACCATCGGCGTGCGCACCGGCCGCGGTTTCGGCGCAGGGCCGGTGCTACGCTTCGGCCATGGCGGCACCGAAGCCCAAGTCATCAACGACTTCGCCTATGCCCTGCCCCCTCTGAACATGCACCTTGCCTATGAGATGATATCCCGCACAAGGATTTGTTCCCTGTTAAGCAGCCCAGGACGGCCAGCCAATTTAGATGCCCTTGCCTTGACTTTGATCAAGGTCTCGCAGATGGTGATCGACCTGGGTGAGATCATGGGAATGGATATCAACCCGCTTTGGGTCAACGCTGATGGCGTACTCGCGTTGAATGCCAGCGTCCGCATTGCCAAAACTACTCACCTGGGCACCGACCGCTTGGCCATCCGTCCTTATCCCAAGGAATTGGAACAGTCCTTTGCGTTGCCCGATGGCCGCAAACTGTTCATTCGTCCCATCCTGCCCGAGGATGAACCCGCCTTGCAGGATCTGGTACGGCGAATGCCGGCCGACGACATCCGTCTGCGCTTTTTCCAGCCCATCAAGGAACTTACTCACGACATGGCGGCACGCTTGACACAACTGGATTATGATCGAGACATGGCCCTGGTGGTCACCGACCCAGGCGTACCTGGCAAAGCCAATATCTGGGGCGTGGTCCGCATCAGCACCGGCCCTGACATGGAAAAGGCCGAATACGCCATCACCGTAGACCGCACCATGACCGGCTTAGGGTTGGGACCCATGCTGCTGCGCCGGATAATTGAATATGCTAAGAGTCGCGGAATTCGTGAGCTCTACGGCGAAGTACTGCGGGAAAACGAACCCATGCTCAAACTCAACCGGGCCATGGGCTTCACGATTAAGGGGGATTCCGAAGACGCCAACATGATGCATGTCAGCATGACTTTAAATAACTGAGTAGGCCGGCCAAACAATAAGCCTCAATATCGGTCCCATGGCAACCTTTATCTGCGAGGGGCGTCTGGCGACAGCCCATGACCTAGAAGCGGCCAAAAAAACCTTAAGTCAGGTGTTATCCAACCCCGAGCAGGTCGCCCAGTTCAAGAAAAACGTCCGCAAAAGGTGTTAGGAGGCTGGCTTGTCAGATTGAACGCCGGGTACTATCGTCCCTACCCGCTCCGCATGATGGCAAGCCACTTGCCGGTCCTCCACTGCTCGCAGTTCCGGTCGAACCTGGGCGCAGAGTTCGGTGGCGAACGGGCAGCGGGAATGGAAAGCGCAGCCGGAGGGAGGATTTAGCGGAGAGGGCAATCCCCCTTGAGCGGCACCCGCCGCGCTCCGCCGGGTCCAGGCACGGCCTGGCCGCCAGCAGCGCGCGGGTGTAGGGATGCAGCGGGCTGCTCGAAAATCGCTGCCCGCGGACCATGCTCGACGGGCCGGCCCAGATACATCACCAGCACCTCGTCGGCGATATGGCTCACCACGCTGAGATCATGGGAGATAAAGATGTATGAAACCCCAAACTCCTCCCGCAGGTCCAGCAGCAGATTGAGCACCTGCGCCTGAATCGAGACATCCAGCGCCGATACCGGTTCGTCCGCCACCACCACCCGCGGCTCCAGCATCAGGGCGCGGGCGATGGCGATCCGTTGCCGCTGGCCACCCGAAAACATGTGCGGATAGCGGTTGGAATATTCCGGCCGCAAGCCCACCCTGGCCATCATCGCCCGGACCCGACTCCTCGCGCTCGCTGGCACTCAGACCGGGTATTGATCATCAGCGGCTCTTGCAGGATAGCGCTGACTTGCTTGCGGGGATTAAGCGAACTAAGGGGTTCTGGAAGATGATCTGCACATGACGCTGGGCTGACCCGCCGTTCCCTGGCACTGGCCTTGGCCAGGTCATGACCCGCTAAGCGCAGGAAGCCGCTGCTGGGCTGCTCGATCAGGGTCAGTTGCCGGGCCAGGGTGGACTTGCCGCAGCCGGATTCACCCACCACGGCCAAGGTCTTGCGAGGGTAAAAGGTGAAAGACACGCCGTCCAGGGCCCTGACCGTCGCTCTGTCCTTAAACCACCCGCGGATACGGAGTAATAGCGGGCCAACTCGACGGCTTCCAGCAGAGGTGCGGCCGGCTCATTCATAGCCCAGGTCTCCCTGCTCATCCAGCGGCGTGTGGCAACGCACCTGGCGACCAGCGGCCAGCCAGCGCAACTCGGGCCGGCTCAACCGGCATTGCTCGGTGGCGAACGCGGCAGCGAGGATGCAGCAAGCAGCCGCTGGGCCGGTCATACTGGCCGGGTACCACCCCACCGATAGTAACCAGCCGATCGCGCCCCATGCTGCGTTCCGGCAAGGCATTGAGCAAGGCCGCCGTATAGGGGTGGCGGGGAGTTTGGAACACCGCCGCCACCGGCCCGCTCTCCACCACCTGGCCGGCGTACATCACGCATTACCCGCTCGCAGGTCTCCGCCACCACCGCCAGATCATGAGTGATCAACAGCAAGGCCATGCCACGCCGCTGTTGCAAATAGCGCAGCAAGTCCAGGATTTGGGCTTGAATGGTCACATCGAGCGCCGTAGTGGGTTCGTCGGCGATCAACAGCCGGGGGCTACAGGCGATGGCCATCGCGATCATGACGCGCTGGCTCATGCCACCGGAGAGTTGATGTGGAAAGGCCGCGCAGGCGGCTGGTCGGCATCGGAAATGCCGACCTGTTAACAGTTCCAGATCGCGGTGCTGGCGTTCAACGCGACTGCCGCCTTCATGCACTTTAAGGGTTTCCATAATCTGGAAGCCAACCGTGTAAGCAGGGTTCAGGCTGGTCATGGGGTCCTGGAAGACCATCGCAATATCCTTGCCGACCAGTCTGCGCCTCACCCGTGGGCGACACGTCAGCAAATCCTGCCCCGCGAAGGCCATCCGCTGGCACTGACGCGGCCTGGGTAATCGATCAAACCCATAACGCCAGCGAAGGCGACGGATTTGCCACGAGCCGGACTCCCCGACGATGCCCACCACCTCGCCACCCTCCACGCGTCAAATCCACCCTATCCACGGCGGTAAACGGCGCCTTTTACCTCACCAAATTCGCACCGACAAGATGCTGGATTTCCAAGAGTGACATCAGCGTTTCAGCTTGGGATCAAGGGCGTCGCGCAGCCCGTCGCCCATCAGGTTGAAAGCCAGCACCGTGATCAGGATGGCCAGACCCGGAAAGGTCACTACCCACCAGGCGCGCTGGATGAACTGGCGGGCATCGGCCAGCATGGTGCCCCATTCCGGCGTCGGCGGCTGCGCGCCCAGCCCCAGGAAACCCAGCGCAGCGGCATCCAGAATGGCCGAGGAAAAGCCCAGGGTCGCCTGCACTATCAGCGGCGCCATGCAGTTGGGCAGCACGTTGATAAACATCTGCCTTAGTAACCCAGCGCCGGCAACCTGACTGGCGATCACATAGTCTTTGGCCATTTCGGTGATCACCGCCGCCCGCGTCAATCGCACATAATGAGGCAAGACCACGATGGCGATAGCCACCATGGCGTTACTCAGGCTAGGCCCCAGGATGGCAACGATGGCGATGGCCAGCAGCAGGCTGGGCAGGGCCAGCATGACGTCCATCAGGCGCATGATGAGATTTTCCACCAGGCCGCGGAAGAACCCCGCGCTTAGTCCAAGGATCACTCCCGCCGCCAGCGACAGAGTGACGACGATGCAGCCGACCAGCAAGGACACGCGGGCACCATAGATTAACCGCGACAACATATCCCGCCCCACGTCGTCGGTCCCCAGCCAGAACCGCAACGATGCCGCCCTCGGCCCAGGCGGGCGGCAGCAGCAGCGCATCCCGGTACTGTTCTTGAGGAGCATGAGGCGCCAGCCACGGCGCACCCAGGGCAATCACCACCATGCCAGATGATGACGAAGAGCCCGAGTACCGCGCCCCGGTTTTCGCTGAAATGCCGCCAGAATTCCAGCAACGGGCCGGGCGGCGCTGTCGGCTCAGCGACGGCCCGCTGCTCGGAGGTACTCGGAACCATAATTCAGTTTCGTTAATCGGGCATGGCGGATACGGGGATTGATAAGCCCGTAGAGAACATCGACCATCAGATTGACCAGCATGACGATGCTGGCCATCAGCAGGATACCACCCTGCACCGCCGGATAGTCGCGCCGCTGGATGGAATCGATCAGCCACTTGCCAACTCCCGGCCAGGCGAAAGATGGTCTCGGTGAGAATGGCGCCGGCCAGCAGCGTGCCAACTTGCAGGCCGATCACGGTTACCACCGGGATCAAGGCATTGCGCAGGGCATGCACGTAGATAACCCGCAGCGGGGACAAGCCCTTGGCGCGAGCCACCCGGATATAGTCTTCCCGGATCACTTCCAGCATGGCGGAACGGGTCATCCGGGCGATCACCGCCAGTGGAATCGTGCCCAGCACCAGCGGCAGGCAGAATCAGATGGCGCAAGGCTGAGAGGAACGCCTCGAAGTCACCCGCCAGCAGGGTATCGAGCAGCAGGAAACCGGTGACCGGTTCCACCCACAACATGACCGAAATGCGCCCGACACCGGCGTCCAGCCGAAACTTACGGAGAACAATAGGATAAGCAGTAAGGCCCACCAGAAGATCGGCATGGAATACCCGGTCAGGGATACGCCCATGACGGCATGGTCAAAAAACGTGCTGCGCCTGACGGCAGCCAGCATGCCTGCAGGTATACCGATAGCGACGGCGAACAGCATGGCGCACAGGGACAGTTCGATGGTGGCCGGGAACAGAGTCAAAAACTCGTGCAAGACCGGTTCCGCGGCTGATGATCGAGTGCCCAGGTTGCCTCGCACGACCTGGCCTATATAGACCAGATATTGCTGCCACAGGGGTCGGTCAAAACCATACTCGGCCAGCAACTGGGCATGCCGCTCGGCGCTGATACCGCGCTCCCCGGCCATCAGCATGATCGGATCGCCTGGAATGAGGTGGATCAGGGCAAAGGCGATGAGAGTGACCCCCAGGAAGGTGGGGATCAGCAATCCCAGTCGCCGCAACAGGAAGGCAATCATGAGCGCCTAGGGTTCAAAATGTTTAATTCCCTTACCCATGCGGGGAGTAGATACCGGGGAGATGGATCATGATTTCACTGCTTCAGATCCACGCCATAGAAATTATTCTTGCCGAATGGGTCGATACGAAAGTCGATGACTTCCTTGCGCACCGGCTGGAACGTCACCGAATGGGCGATGGTAATCCAAGGCGCCTGCTCCTTGAACACTACCTGCGCCTGCTCGTAGAGCTTGGTGCGCTCGGCGACAGCGGCAACTACTTTGGCTTTCTGGATCAACGTATCGAATGGCTTGTCGCACCACTCTGCGTAATTACTGCCGCCGACGGCGTCGCAGCCGAGCAGCACGGCAAGGAAGTTATCCGGGTCACCGTTATCGCCCGTCCAGCCGAACAGCGCCGTCTGATGCTCCGCCGCCTTGGCCCGCTTCAGGTACTCGCCCCACTCGTAGGAGACGATCTTGGCCTTTACCCCGACCTTCGCCCAGTCCGCCTGGATCATTTCCGCCATGCGCCGGGCATTAGGATTGTACGGCCGCTGCACCGGCATCGCCCAGAGATCGACCTCGAAACCATCCTTCAAGCCCGCCTCGGCCAGCAGTTTCTTGGCCGCTTCCGGATCGTATGGATAGTCCTTGACCGCATCGTTGTACGACCAGATGGTTGGCGGGATGGGGTTTTTCGCCGCCTTGCCCGCACCCTGGTACACCGCTTCAATGATTGCCGCCTTGTTAACCGCCAAATTCAGCGCCCGGCGCACCCGCACATCATCGAACGGTTTCTTTTGCACGTTGAACGCCAGGTAGCCCACATTCAGCCCTTCCTTCTGCAACAGACTGATAGCCGAATCCTTGCGCATCGCCTCCAGATCAGCCGGGTTCGGGTAGGCCATCACGTGGCATTCGCCGGCCTTGAGCTTGGCGTAGCGCACCGAGGCATCCGGCGTGATGGTGAACACCAGATTGTCGAGCTTGGCTTTACCGCCCCAGTAGTCCGGGTTGGCCTTGAAGCGGATCACCGCGTCCTTCTGATAGGCGACGAGCTGGAAGGGACCGGTGCCGACCGGCTTGAGGTCGATGGTTTCGGGCTTGCCGGCTTTCAGCATCGCGTCGGCGTACTCGGCCGATTGAATCGAGGCGAAGTCCATCGCCAGATTCGCCAGCATTGGCGCCTCGGGACGGTTCAGATCAAAGCGCACCGTATGATCGTCGAGCTTCTCGATGCTCTTGATGAGCGCTGGCATGCTCATGCTATCGAAGTATTCGTAGCTGCCGCCGGAAATTTTGTGAAAGGAATGGTTTTTGTCCAACTGCCGCAGGAAGCTGAACAGCACATCGTCGGCGTTGAAATCGCGGGTCGGCTTGAAATCGGCGGTGGCGTGGAACTTCACGCCTTTGCGCAAATGAAAGGTATACTGCAACCCATCTGGGGATACCTCCCAACGCTCGGCGAGACCGGGAACGATGATTGTGGCACCCCGCTCGAATTCGACCAAGCGGTTAAACACGGGGACCGAAGTGGCGTCGAACGTGGTGCCGGCGGTATACAGCTGAGGATTGAAACCTTCCGGGCTCCCCTCCGAGCAAAACACCAGGGTCTTGGCCGCGTAGGTGGGGCCGGCGGACAATGAAGCCAGCGCCATACCGATGAGGATTTTTTTCAATCGTTGTGCCATGGTTGCTCCCCTCTGGCGTGTAACAGGCGATGTTAAGGCTTTATAATTTTACACCATAACTGAGAAAACGCTGCTCCATGAATCTCGCACTGCCGTCATTGCATAGCGGCGACCCGTCGCCTTTCACGCTTTTCAATCCCGAGGGCAAAGCGTCGCTGGTGCTGGTCTGTGACCATGCCAGCAATACCATCCCGCGAGGCATGAATAATTTGGGACTGGACGAATTCGAACTTGGTCAGCACATCGCCTGGGACATCGGCGCGGCTGAGGTCACCCACCGACTGGCGGAACGCTTCGACGCCCCAGCGGTGCTCTCCGGCTATTCCAGGCTGCTCATCGACTGCAATCGCCCCCCCGGCGATCCTGGTTCCATTCCAACCGCGAGCGATGGCATCGTCATAGCCGGTAACCAGAACCTGAGCGATGCCGAGGCCGACTGGCGGCTAGAAACCTTTTTCTGGCCCTACCACCATACGATTACCAACATGCTTGCCCACCTGTGGCGACATGGACGGGCGCCAGCGTTAGTGTCGATTCACAGCTTCACGCCGCAGATGAACGGCTACCGTCGCCCCTGGCAGGTAGGCATACTCTGGAATCGCGACCCACGTCTCGCCCTGCCCATCCTTGACTGGCTACACGATTATCCGGGGCTGCAAGTGGGCGATAACGAACCTTACTCCGGTCGGGAAGTGGGTTTCACCATGGATACTCACGCGGGCGCCGCCGGCCTGCCCCATGTGGAGTTCGAAATCCGTCAAGATCTGCTGGCCGATGCCGACGGCTGCCAACGTTGGGCGCAGATCGTCGGTGACTCCATGGAGGCCGCGCTACAGAACTATTCCATTCACGCCGTTGTCCATTTTTAGAAGTACTTCCCAAAACCAGCTCAGATTCCCCGAGAATGTCAAAACTGTCTGAAGAAACTGCTTCACGCCAGTTAACGGTTCAACAACACACTAACCGCCTGCGGGAAATCCTGCAGGGCGCGGTGCCAACCAAAGTGACGGCCACAACCCCGAAGCCGTCCACGGCTTCCAGCCAGCCAACGGCGAATCTGGCGGTCGCCGAATCCACACCCCCTCCCACGCCACCGACTGAAGAAACACGGACTGTCGCCAGACCCGCGGCGGCTGGTAGCAAACAGCTCATGGTGATGGAACAATGCTTGCGCCGTCCCCGCAGCCGCGTTGCCCAACTGGTAGCCAAAACTCAGCGTCTGGCCCAGTTCAACCAGATCCTGCAAGCTTTTTTGCCGCCGCATCTTCAGGAGCACGCCACTCTGGCCAAGCTGGACGCCAAGGACTGGGTGGTGCAAACCGATTCTTCGGCTTGGGCAACCCGGTTGCGCTATGCGCTACCCAACCTACGGCCGCAATTGGAAAAACATTTGGGGATATCGATACCGCCACCCCGTATCCGCATAGCACCACCGGCGATCCCCGCCCCCCCGCAACCCTCGCCCCGGCGACTGACCGTAACGAACGCGACGGTGAATATGCTGGAGACCACCGCGGACAACCTTGCAGATGAGGGACTGGGGGCTGCAATGCGGCGGTTGGCCGAACATGCCAAACAGCGTCGCCGCGAATCCTGAGCGACCCGCCGATCACGGCGACCACACCAGGAATGAACCTGCTTAGAGGTGGAATCCTCAACCCGCGGTTTTCTCGATGGCAACCAGCTAAGCGAATCTGGCTCAGGCCTGCCGGAATGTTTTACCGGCCGGACTAAAGGCTTGCTTCATAGCCCAGGAGATGGTTTATAGGCTGCTGTCTCCCACAACGCGTCGCCCAGACCCGACGCCCGCCGTACCGATTTCTGCACGGCTCGCTGTAAGCTATCCAGGCTGCCCCAGATATCAAGCTGGGTTTTTGCCCGGCTGACGCCCGTATAGACCAGCTCCCGCGTTAGCACCGGCGAATCGTCTGCCGGCACCACCAGCAGGACCCGCTCAAATTCCGATCCCTGACTCTTGTGAATCGTCATGGCGAATACCGGCTCATAAGCTGGCAGACGACTCAAGGCCACGCTGCGCAGCCCGCCGGTAGATCTCTCGAAGTACGCCCGCAGTTGGTAAGGCTCCTGGGGGTCTGGAAGGACGATCCCGATGTCGCCATTGAAAAGATCCAGTTGATAATCGTTGCGCCCGATCATGATCGGGCGGCCCGGATACCACTCGCGGTCAGGGCGGCGCAGGCGAGTTTTGAGCACGTTCTCAAACCACGCATTCAAGCCCTCCACGCCGAATTCTCCACCGCGCAAAGGACAAAGCACCCGAAAGTCGCCAAATGCGGCGATTATCGCTTCGGCAGCCGCTTGGCGGCGCACGCATTCCAGATAGCCCTCGTAACCGGCCAGCATGCGTTCCATAAGCTCATCCCTTGCCCGTCCCCGCGGCGGCGCATGCCAATGCACACCTGGCAGGGATGCTGCCCCGAGGCTGCTTAGCTCTGCCGTATCCGCCCGGTTGATGGCGCCGGCCAACTGGCCAATGCCACTCTCCGCCCCAAAACGGTAACTGTGACTCAGCAGGGCCACAGCATTTTGCAGAGGATGAGTAGCACTCTTGTCCACGGGGATATCCTCACCGGTCAGCCTATGCAACGTAGCGGCAAACTCGGGCGAGTAGTGGCCTGCTTGCCCGCACAATTCGCCCAGCACCGCCCCGGCCTCCACCGAACTGAGTTGATCCTTGTCCCCCAGCAGGATCAGCCGCGCCTGCGCTGGCAAGGCCCAAACGGTCTTGGTCAGCAAGGCCAGATCCACCATGGAGGCTTCGTCGATCACCAGCACGTCCAGGCTCAAGGGATTGTCCCGGTTATAGTGAAAATACACGCCGTCAGACTTGGGACCGAGCAGCCGGTGCAACGTAGACGCCTCCTCGGGAATGGCTTCCAGCACGGCGGCGCCCAAGGTATCGGAAAGTCTCGCCTTGCTGGCGCGGATGGCCTCCTGCATCCGGGTGGCGGCCTTGCCGGTAGGCGCCGCCAGCCGGATGCGCGGCGGCGTTGCCGCTTGTTCTATGAGCAGCGCCAGGATGCGGGCCAGAGTGGTGGTCTTGCCAGTGCCGGGGCCGCCGGAGATCACGCTAAAGCCACGCAACACAGTCAGGGCCGCCGCTATCTTCTGCCAGTCTGGCAGGGCTTGGGCGGGAAACAAGCGCAGCAGACCTTGCGCCAAGCGCTGCTCATCCACCGGCCATAACCGCTCAACCCGCGCTTTGAGGTCGGCGGCAAGCTGGGTTTCATAATCCCAATACCGGTAGAGATAGAGTCTATCCGCCGCATCCAAAATCAGCGGCTTGAAGTCGTTTGGCCAGCCTACCACCGGGCTGCGGCGCAGCGCCTGCCGCCAACGCTCCAGCGGCGGCAGGAATACTGCAGCGTGCTCCTCGCCAGCCTTGAGCAGCAATTGGCCAGCATGCCGGACCAGCTCCAGGCATACATCGCCGCTATGCACGGCACGGCTGACCAGGGCGCATCCCAGCAGCAGTTCCCGGCTGCGATCCTGCGCCAGCTCCGCCATCAGCAAGGCGAATTCCAGATCCAGCGCCTCAATCACTCGCCTTTCATGAAGCAGTTCCAGAATGTCACGCACGGGCTACGTCCCTTTCATTCAAGTACCGGTCCAGCGCGTCAATCAGGGCATAAGGCGGACGGGCGGCATAGATACCGTTACCTGGATGGCATGGCTGGATACCGCGCAGAAACAGATAGCGCACGCCACCAAAGTGCCGCTCGTAGTCGTAGTCCAGCCGACGCCACCGCAAATACCGGTGCAGCGCCACCGTGTAGATCAGATACTGAAGATGATAACTCCCTGCCGCCATGGCCAGCGCCAGTCGCGCCGGACCGTAGTCTTCGCGGCTCGGTCCCAGCCAGTTGGATTTGTAATCAATCAGGTACACCCGACCCTGGACTTCGCAGATCAGGTCGATAACGCCCCGCATGAAGCCTTCGAGCAGACTGAACTCCAGCGGCGCCAGCAGCAACCCCTCCCAGTCTGCGCCATGCTCACGCAGCAAGCCCTCTAGCACCTGCGCGTCCAGCCGCTCGAAACGGTACATGAACTCCAGTTCAGTCAGCCGCTGTGCGCGGCCTACGTGGCTCAGGGTCGCTGTCAAATCCCCGGTTAGAGGCGCTTGCAGCACCCCCTCCAGCATGTGCGTAACGACTTCCGTCCAGGCTTCCTCGAACCCATACCGACGCAAGGTCTCCCGCGTGGTCTGCACCAGCGGTTCGCCGTTCCCGGTAAAGTCGATACGCTCCAAGAGTGCATGCAGGCAGCGCCCGGCCCGGGCACCGCGGGGAAAGGTAACCATGGACCGTGGCGCATCGACAATGGCCGCCGACATCGCCGTATCGGCGTCGTAATCGGGGAGTTCCATGCCACCCCGTTCCTGCAAAGCGGTGAAACTGGTGAAGCGCCAGCCCATGCTGAGTCGCCCACCGAAATGACGAGCGCTGAATTCGGCCATGCCTCGCAGGCCAGGCTGATAACCCTCGATCTCAGCGACCGGCAAGAGACTGACATGTACTGTGTTTTCCGAAGCTCGCGCCAAGCGCTCAAGCCCGGCTAACAAAGCGTCATCATTCATGATCTTGACATAATCCCGCCGGGCCTGGATGGGATCGGCGCCCACACTTGGCAGCGGCGGCTGATACAGCAGCCAGGCCAGGGCCGACTTTTCGAAGTCTTTGCAGGCGCCCCAGACACTGTAAACGCGATGCTTGGCGCGGGTCATGGCGACATAAGCCAGCCGCAGATTCTCCGCCAGCTCTTCTCGCACCGCATGGGGCCGATAGGCTTGCTGCTGTTCGGAGCCCAGGTCCAACACCGCCTGATCTTCGTCGTTCGGATCGTGGAAGCTGAATATTTTCTGCTTGCCATTCTCGGACTTGAGGTCGCCGTCCCAGAGAAACGGGCAAAACACGATTGGATACTCCAGTCCCTTGCTCTTATGGATGGTGACGATCTTGACTCGCTCGGCGTCGCTTTCCAGGCGCAATTGCCGGCTCTCGCCATCCACTTCCGCAGCAGAATCGTTGCGCTGCGCCGTCAACCATTGTACTACGCCCTCCATGCCCAGGCGCTGGTCCCTGCTGACATCCTGCAGAAGCTCCGCCAAATGCAGCAGGTTGGTCAGCCGCCGCTCGCCGTCGCTGAACCGCAACAGCCGCCGGTAGACCTTGCAGCGAGTGAGCAAAGACCTGAACATGCGGATAAAACCCTGCTCCCGCCACAGCTGGTGATAGTCGTTGAACTCCAGCAGGGTTTTCTCCCACGCCTGATCCTGACCCATGAGCCGTTCCAGGTCGGTGGCGGATAGGCCCAGCAGATCCGTTAACAGCGCCGCCCGCACCCAATCCTCCCGCTGCGGAGCGCAGATCGCCAACAGCAACCGTTCCAGTTCCTGAGCCTCGGGAGTCTCGAATACGCTGGCGCGGGAATGCTGCACACTGGGCACGCCAAGATCCAGCAGGGCATCGCGAATAAGCATGGCCTGGCGATGGTTGCGCACCAGTACCGCGATATCCCCGCCGTTTAAAGCGTGCCGCCGTCCTGCCGCCTCGATGTAGGCCTCCCCGCGCTCGGCCAGGTTTAACAGGAGGGCGATGCGCCCGGCGGTGGCACGCGCGATCCGGCCCCTCAGATCGTCTTTGTTCGGTGCCTTGTTGCCTTCCTGACGGCCTGCGAACCAGATCCGCAGGGGTGTCGAGGATCCGTCATCGGCGACCAGAACGGGCAGCTGTGCTCGACCCTTGGCTTGCACCGGATGGAAGGGGATTTGTTCCAACAAGAAAGGGTGGTCGCAATAACCGAACACGGCGTTGAGCGCTCTGACGAGACCGGGGGCAGAGCGATAGTTGGTAAGCAGGGTATGCGCGGTCTCGGCGTCTGGCCGCGCCCGCAGGTAGGCGAAGACATCAGCACCGCGAAAGCTGTAGATGGCCTGTTTGGGGTCGCCCACCAGGAATACCGGCTGCCCGGAATTCCGGTAGATGGACTGAAAGATCTGGTACTGGATGGGATCGGTGTCCTGGAACTCATCGATCAGAGCGGCGGTATAGCGTTTGCGGATGGTCTCGGCAAGTTGTCCCCCTTGCTCGCCATCAGCCAAAGCCGTCCGTAAATTGAGCAGCAGATCATCGTAAGACTGAATCTGGCGGCGGCGTTTGCGCAAGGGTAGTTGTTCGTTGCAGTAATCCAGCAACTCGCCATGCAGAACTTGCAGATGGCGCTTAAAGAAGGTATCTAGCCGGTCGGCAGCCGCTTTGAGCGTATCGCAGGCGGCGAAAAAGACATGGCCAGGCGGCGTTTTATTTTTCCTGGTTTTTTTTGCGATAGCGGCGGCGGTGAAATTGACAAACTTGGTGAAAGGCTGAGGATTATCCGGAAACCCTTCTTGCCCAAGGTACTCATCCATCTCTGTGAACCAAGCCGGCATGCCAGCGTTATACACATTGCCATAGAGATCCTTGCAGTTCAGCAGCAGGCTGGCCACCTCAGCCCGCTGCGCGATCCAGAGTTCCCGCGCCGCGCTGAAAGCCGCCTCGAAAACCTTTTCGACAACCGCCAGATCCTCGTTATCAGAACGCCCGCTAATCTTGAGATAGGGTTTGCCGACATAAGGCTGAATGCGCTTTTGCAATTCACCCGGACTCAGCCCGCTACGGATAACCTGGTTAGCCAGAAGCGGCCTTACCGCGTGCAAGCGCCGGCGCCAGAAATCCTCGACGATTTCCCGCACTACCTCGGACTCATCGGCCAGGATCTCAGTCTCGAAAGGCATGCCGCTTGCGAATGCGCTGTCGGCCAACACGCGCTGGCAAAAGCCGTGAATGGTAAAGATCGCCGCCTCGTCGAACGCCAGGATGGCGTTGTTGAGGCGACGGACAATCTGCTCGCGATCAGCGCTATAACGAGCCAGCAATTGCTGACAGAATGGCTCCACGCTCGCCTCGTGCTGAAAGGCGTGGCGCGCCTCCACCAGGCGGCCACGGACCCGGTTCCGGAGTTCCGCGGTGGCGGCCTTGGTATATGTCACCACGAGGATATCGCTGACCCGCACGCCTCGCTCGACCACCAAACGCAGGTAAAGGCCAGCGATGGCATAGGTCTTACCGGTACCCGCGCTGGCCTCGACCAGGTTGATGTTATCAAGCGACGCCGCGAAAATGTCCAGGGGCTGAGACATGCTCATTCTCCACGATGTTCCAGCAGCGGCTCAAACACGCGCCTCGCCAGTTCCGCAAATTCCTCATCGATGGGATCGGCATGGCGAAAAGCCAGTTGATAATACGGCTGCATGCCCTCGCCCCAACCTCCATTCGATCCCATCCACTTGTCACGAGCCAGCGTTAAAGAATTTTCCTTCTGTTGGCGCTCCGCCTCCAGATAGGTCAGGGCGCTCTTGGGAAAAAACTTCAGGGGTGCGTGCAATCCCTGCCAGTAGAGATCGAGTAAATCCTGGAGGATGGCATTCGGATTCCCCACCGGTTGCAGGCGCAACCGATCGCTCAGTCCCAGCCAGGTGCTGACCAAGGCCACATCGGTTGGCGCCAACAGATTCAGGAGCAAATGCCGAATCCACAGATCCAGAAAGTGGCGCGCACCCAGCGAATCAACCGTGTAATCCCGCAAGCCCTGAGCAGTGACGTTGTCCAGCCAACCGGTAAGCTGGAAGTGGCCCAGCGACAGGTTGACTTCGACCTTCTGTCCAGACACCTCCGGCATGTGTTTTAGGTCATTCAACAGGGCTTTAAGCCTGCCGACTTCCCGCCCATACAAAGCCTGTCCGATCTGGCCATGGGGCAACAGGCCACGGGCACGCACAAGCGGCAGGATTTCCAAGGGTGTTCGACCCTCCAACTGCCCAGCCAGCAGCTGTTGGCGAATCGCCAGGTCGGCAAAGGGCTCCAGCAAGAACGGTTCGTGGGTCTCCAAGGGTCCCTTGTGCTCGTAGAGATGTACCCTCAAGCGCTCCCGCAGCAGATAGCGGGCTGGATTGTGAAAGAACCAGATGAGTTGCTGAAAATCCAAGTGGCGATAAGCGGCATCTGGCTCCGGCAGTGTTTCGCTCACCAGGGGTTTGGCTGCTTCCCAACCCCGGCCAGCTTGTTGAGCGGCCTCGCAAAGGGTTGGGGAATAGCTGAACAGCCGGCGGTCGCCGGTGAAGTAGCGCGGACTGAACGCCTGCAGAGGATGCTCAGTGACGATCAGTTGCAACACATCGCCATTGCCATCATCCTGTGGAAAAAAACCTTGGCGGACATAGTCCAGCAGTTCGCTGACCAGCACCGACGGCGGGATCTCGCCGTTATCGCGGATGTCACGGCCCACATAGCTTAAATACAGCGCCTGGCGAGCCGACAGGATGGCTTCCAGAAACAGATAGCGATCATCCAAACGGCGAGAACGGTCACCGCGCTGTGGGTGCTTGGCCATGAGGTCAAAATCCGCCGGCTGCTGAGGGCGGGGATAGACCCCGTCATTCAGGCCGATCAAGCAAACCACCTGAAACGGAATGCTGCGCATGGGCAGCATGGCGCAGAAAGTCACACCGCCGCTCAGGAAACCATCTGCCCCGCTACTGGCATTCAGCTTGCGCTTCAGCCAGCCGCGGATTACCTCCAGCGGCACGGCGTCCGTAAAACCGGCCACCGCGACGTTCTCCGCCAGTTCGGCCAGCGCCCCGCGCACGGCGTCCCGCTCTGGCTCGAAGGCGTCGTCGGCGGCAACGAAATCCGCCAGCAGGCGAGTAAGCTCCTCTCGCCAGTCAGCGCTGGTTTTCTCCCCACCCAGGCGCGTGTTGAGCGCGAACAGCCGCCGGGTAAATCGCTGTAGCCGCCCCATAAGCCGAGCGTTCTCCCCTTCCATGGCGTCATAAGGCAGCACGTCCCGGTATAGGCGGCGCTCTCCAGCCGGGAGCGCAAACCCTAGCAGTAGCCGCTCCATGCCTGCCTTCCAGGTATGCTCAGCGGTCATGGGCAGCCCCAGAGCGGCGCGGCTGTGGGCGTCGATACCCCAGCGCACGGCGGTATCCCGCAGCCAGGCGCTGATGAGCGACAGATCTGCCTCGGTGAGTTCGAAGCGCCGCCTGACCGCTGGAATTTCCAGTAATGCCAGCACCTGATTGACGTCGAATCGACTGCCGGGCAGCTCCAGCAACCGCAGAAGAGCGTCCACCACCGGATTCTCCGCCCGCGGATTGCGGTCTGCAATGCTGTAGGGAATACGCGGGGTGGCAGCGGCGAATACGGCGTGGATGGCGGGCGCATAGGTTTCGATGGCAGGCGTCATCACCACCACGCCAGAGGCTTTCAGACTAGGATGCCGATCGAACAGGTCCAATAACTGATCGTAGAGCACTTCGACTTCGCGGAGTGGGCTATGGCAAACATGGACTTGCAGGGAATGGTCAGTGGTTTGCAAAGGCGTTGCCGGCCCATCGGTAGTATAGGCATCGTGGGTGCAGTGCGTATGGTTACCGCCCCGATTCCTGAGTTCCAGGATATCCATCTGCAGGCAATGCAGCAGCGTATCCTCGGCTATCTCTTCGAAAAGATCATGGACGCCGGCGTCGATCTCGGCGAGCAGGTGATGGAAATCCCGTCCCTGCCGCCCCAGCGAGGCCAGCAACCGGTTGCCGGTTTCCAGGTAGAGAGCAGCGACCTCATCCGCGCTGCCGCATTGGTTGGCAATTTCCCGTTCCGTGACAATCATGCCCCAGTACTGTCGGCAGGGGTTAAGCAGATAGAGATCAACCGCACAAAACCGGGAAAGGGCGTGCAGCGTCTCCAGATAGGGCGTGGGCAGACTATTGATGCCGAACACGGACACGCGCGCCGGAATTCCCGCTGGACCGTGTTTCAGCTTGGTTATCGTCTCGGCAAAAGCGCGGTGCAAGCGCGCCCGATGCGGGAGGTCAGAATTGACCAGGCGCCGCCATAGGGCTGCCTGCCAGTGGTTTGCTTCCCCGGCCTCCCAGCGGTTGATCCAAGCGGGCCGGTAGACCAGGTACTGATCGAATACATCGGCTATCCGCCATGCCAGCTCAAACTGCTCGAACGAATCGGCTTTCTGCAGATAGCCCCTGAGAGGTGACATGCATGCGCTGTCTTCCAGATCGGTAAACAGCTCCAGTATCCGCCAGACCAGAATGTCTTTGTCGAAGGGCGAGGTCTCTGGCACATTCGGCAACACAGCCCGGTAGGCCTCCCATACGAATGCCGCTGGATAGGGAAACCAGACGTTGGCGCTGATCCCCAGCCTCTTGGCGAGCGCCATGGAAACCCAACGCTGCATGCCATGGCTTTGGACGACAATGATTTCGGGCTCCAGCCAGGAAGCGGCAGGTTCCCGCAGGGCCTCGGCCAGGACGCCGGCCAGGTTTTCCATACGGTTGCTGTGGTAAACGCTTAGCATTGCAGGGGTTCCTGATTGCCTTCAGTAGTATTATCCGCATTCTGCGGATGTTGCAGCATAACATTCGTCGTCACACTAAAATGACTTCACCAATGCCTGAGGAGGAGAACGACCATGCAACACGAAAATGCGTATCCGGAAGGCGTGCGGGTCTTGGGCGGAATCACCCCCGATTTTGCTGAGATTCTAACCCCCGCGGCGCTCACCTTTATCGCTACACTGGCGCGCCAGTTTGAAGGCAGGCGCCAGGAACTGCTACAGCGTCGCACCATCAGACAAGCCGATCTCGACGCCGGCAAGCTACCTGATTTCCTCCCCGGGACGGCTGAGATCCGCGCCGCCGCCTGGACTGTCGCGCCGGTGCCTCAAGATCTGCGGGACCGGCGCGTGGAAATCACCGGTCCTACTGACCGCAAGATGGTGATCAATGCGCTCAATTCAGGCGCCAACGTGTTTATGGCGGACTTCGAAGATTCCAGCACGCCCACCTGGGACAACGTCATCCAGGGGCAAATCAACGTACGCGACGCCGTCAATCGCACCATCGATTTCACCAGCCCGGAAGGTAAACAGTACCGGCTTAACGATAACATTGCTACACTCATGGTGCGTCCGCGCGGCTGGCATCTTGTTGAGAAGCACGTTTTGGTGGATGGCAAGCCGCTCTCCGGATCACTATTCGATTTCGGACTGTATTGCTTCCACAATGCTAAGACTTGTTTAAGTCGGGGATCCGGGATCTATTTCTACCTGCCGAAGCTGGAGAGCCATCTGGAAGCGCGCCTGTGGAATGACGTGTTCGTGTTCGCGCAGAAGGAGTTAAGTATACCCACGGGAACCATCAAGGCCACGGTACTCATCGAGACCATCCTGGCGGCCTTCGAAATGGACGAAATTCTCCATGAACTGCGCGAACACAGTGTGGGCCTGAACTGCGGCCGCTGGGATTATATCTTCAGTTGCATAAAGAAATTCCGCAACAGGCCCGGCTTCATCCTCGCCGACCGCGCGCATGTCACTATGACCAGTCCCTTCATGCGCGCTTATTCGCTGTTGCTCATCAAGACCTGCCATCGGCGCAACGCCTTCGCCATGGGCGGCATGGCTGCACAAATCCCCATAAAAAATGACCTGCCAGCCAATGAAGCGGCGCTTGCCAGGGTGCGCGCTGACAAAGAGCGGGAAGCCAACGATGGCCATGACGGTACGTGGGTCGCTCATCCCGATCTGGTCCCGGTGGCCAAGGCTGCCTTCGATGCGGTGATGCCTACCCCCAACCAAATTCACCGGCAGCGGGATGATGTCGAAGTCACTGCAACGGACCTTCTCAATTTTCAGCCCGAAACACCCATCACCGAGGCTGGCTTGCGCGCCAACATCAACATCGGCATCCAATACCTTGGCGCCTGGCTGGCGGGCACTGGCTGCGTACCCATTTTCAACCTGATGGAAGACGCCGCCACCGCAGAGATTTCGCGCGCCCAGATCTGGCAATGGATACATAGTCCCAAGGGTGTGCTTGAGGATGGCCGCAAAGTCACCGAGGAACTGTTCCGCGAACTGCTGTCGGAAGAGTCTTTGAAAGTACGTCGCCAGCTTGGCGACAAGCACTATGGTTCGGGCAAGTATGAGGAAGCTGCCAGACTGCTTGGCAAGCTTATTGCCGATGACAAGTTTGTGGAGTTCCTAACGTTGCCCGCCTATGATTATATCAATTGACAGGCCACCCAAAAAACGGTGCTTCGAACGCTACGAGTGAATCGGTAATATACCGTCCGCCCGCGACCATGCCCACAAGCGCTACCGATTGCTTGATGAGAGGGGGCATATCGGCCAAGGATTAAGTCCGCTGGAGTAACCACGTGAAAACAGCTATTGCAATCAGGCACGTGCCGTTTGAGGACCTGGGTTCATTTAGCGAAACCCTGCTCAAGCAGGGCTATCAGATTCACTATCTCGAAGCCGGTATGGATGACGTAACCGCCCTGGATGCCTGTCAACCTGACTTGGTCGTTATCCTGGGTGGACCCATCAGTGCCAACGATGAACAGGATTATCCTTTTCTCATCGATGAACTGCGGCTATTGGAAAAGCGGCTTCGCCATGACCGCCCGACGCTAGCCATTTGCCTGGGTAGCCAGCTTATGGCGCGCGCGCTTGGCGCCCAGGTCTATGCCGGGCCGTGCAAGGAGATCGGCTGGGGGAGTCTCAAGCTGACCGACTCCGGCCAAACCTCCTGCATGCGGCACTTGGCGCCCGATCGGACGCCTGTCCTGCACTGGCATGGCGATACCTTCGACCTGCCGGATAGCGCCATTCGGCTCGCCTCGACTGAAGTCTATGAGAACCAGGCGTTCTCCTGGGGCACCCAGGCGCTGGCCTTGCAGTTTCATGCCGAAGCAACCAGCAAAGGGCTGGAACGCTGGTTCATCGGTCATGCGGCTGAGATTGCCGCGACTCCCGGCATCACCGTTGCTCAATTGCGGGCCGCCACCGCTCGCTGGGGCGCAACCCTAAAAACCCACGGCCAAAGGTTCTTGGAAGCATGGTTGGAAGGAATAACAACCAGCTAGGGCTAGCCGCTATTTCCTGCTCTCGTTACATCCTTGACCGTAAATGTGGCTTGCGCTGTCAGATGAGTTCATAGAGCTTTTTGGATACGAATAAAATCCCCATCAACAACAACAGACTCAACGCTACCAACGACAGCGCGATACAAGCAAAGATATCCGGGGCCTTCATGAGCATCGTCATAAGCGAATCCTGATAATAAAAAAACCAGGCATGTCCGGCCGGAAAAACCCAGGTATGCAATGTATAAAATACGTTTACGGATCCAAGCAGTACAACGAGTCCGCCGACTCCCCCCGCCGCCATGATAGCTGTCAGCGATAAGCGCTTGACGGATGGCATCGGCAGTTTTTGCATCCGCAATAAACCCAGCAGCATCGACCCGCCAACCATCGCGCCCCACCCCCCTGCCGACAGGTGGTCCAGCAACCGCGAGACATCCTGTAAATGGGCGATTTCAGGCGGGGTAAGCAAACTGGCGATGGGCCGCCCGTCGGAATCTTGATAGACCAGGGTCTCCAATCCCTTGCCCTGGTGATGGACAGCCGCGACGATGGCGGAAAACAACCGTACCCGCTCAGCCTTGCTGGTGGTTTCAAAACGAGCGCGGTGGCGGTTCTGGGGACCGTAGATGGCAATAGTCTGCTCAATCCCTATCACGTCGTACCACAGGGGATACAGGAAATCCACTCTGGCGAGCAACTGCCAGGCCCCAAACAAGGCGACCCCATAGGCCAGCACTACGAACAGAGTCCACTGACCATGAATGCTTAAGCGCTGCAAGGAAGAAAACATGCTCACCCTCGCCACCTTCAATCTTTGTAACTTGGGAGTCGACGTCCCAGCCGAACGCCTGCAACGCCTCGGGGTCGCCATCACCGGCGCACTGCAGGGTCCGGACATCTTGGTCGTGCAGGAGGTCATGGCGGTAGCCGACGGGCAAGCGCAAGTGCCTGCCGACGAGACCTACCGCAGGCTGATCGCAATCATACTGAGCGCGGGCGGTCCTGCTTACGAATTCCGCGAGGTCCCACCCCTGGCCAACCAGGATGGTGGGCAAGCAGATGCCAATATAAGAATCGGGCTGTTGTTCAATCCCAAGCGGATAGAGTTTGTGGATCGGGGTCGGGCGGCTGCCGAAGACGCTACGGGCATCCGCATCGTGAACGGCCATCCTGCCCTCACGTTAAGCCCCGGCCGCATCACTCCCACCGACCCAGCTTTCGTGGGCGATCCTGAGCGGCACTGGGCACCCAGCCGCAAGTCCTTGGCAGGGGAATTGCGTTTCAACGGCGAGACGGTGTTTTGCATTATCTGCCACCTCAAGTCCATGCGCTCGGTCAGTCGCCGCGAGGAGGACTACACCAAGAAGCAGCGCCATGCACAGGCCTCGATCATCCATCGCTTCGTGGCCAACCTGCTAGCCTGCGATCCCAGCGCCCATGTGGTGATATTGGGCGATATGAATGACGTTCCCGGTTCCAAGACCCTGAAAATCCTCAAGGGCAGCCTGCTCAGCAACCTGATGGAGGACTACCCCAGAGAACTGCGTTACACACGCCGCCATGGCAACTGCCCTCAAGCACTGGATCATATCCTGGTCAGCCAGAGTCTGCGGCAGGGCGCCCTGCTCCGTATCCCGCATATCAACAGTGACAGTCCACCTGCGGAGCGGGCGAGCGATCATGACCCTGTGCTGGCGGTGATCAATCTATAACCACCCCGGGCAAGTGGCCTATGCAAGCGGCACGCTGCGCCGCGCTACCATAGAGTTGGCGTTGTCATCCACGCCAATAAAAGTTTAGTCGAGCCTGCTTCCTGCCGGTTACCTGCACCGACTGCCGAAAGCTCTGACCTGGGCCGTTGACTACAACGGTATAGGTGCCCGGCGGCAGCTTGGCGTAAAAGAAAGGACCGTTGGCGACGGCTTCCAGCACTGGTTGGCCTTTCTTGTCCCGGATGCTTACCTGGACATCGCTGAGATAATTGCCCTCCTTGATGGCAAACATCAGTTTAAGGTTGAAATCCCTGTCCACGGTTCTGAGAAATTCCCGTTCTTCTTCACCAACGCCGCCAGTCACGAATGCTATGCCTTGATAGTTCTGGATCTCTAAGGCGCCCTCTTGTGCTAGGACTACCGGTGGAATACCGCTAAGCGCGGTGATCAGCGCGGCGCTGAATAGCAATTTCAAGTTACGCATGGTCATTACCTCCACTGCGATCTTGGAGAGGGAATCCTCCCTCCCCTGCCAAATTATTCTACATATTGGGTCCGCAATTCCTTTTTATTAAGCTTACCCACACTGGTCTTGGCGATGGTCTCCACGAACACGATCCGCTCCGGGACGCCATACTTGGAGATGATACCCTTATCAGCATAGCCCATGAGCAGGGTAAGCAGCGACCCCACATCGACCGTCTGACCCGGCTTCTGCACCACCAAGGCCATGGGGCGCTCGCCCCATTTGGCATCGGGAACGCCAATCACGGCCGCCTCGGCCACGCCCGGATGGGTGAGGATCAGATCCTCCAGGTCCAGCGAGGAGACCCACTCACCACCTGTCTTGATCACATCCTTGATGCGGTCGGTGATCTTGAGATAACCCTCGGGGTCTATGGTACCAATATCGCCCGTATGCAGATAACCCCCCTGCCACAAGGCTTCGGAGTTCTTCGGGTCTTTCAGATAGCCCTGCGTCAGCCAGGGCGCGCGCGCTACCACCTCGCCCTGGGACACGCCGTCATGGGGCAGGTCGTTCATTTCCGCATCCACGATGCGCAGTTCCACCAGGGGCATTGGCAACCCAGCCTTGCAACGGACCTCTAACTGCCGCTCCATAGGCCATTCCCGCATAGGGGGCTTTAGTTGCGCCAGGCTTAGCAAGGGACAGGTTTCCGACATGCCGTAGCCGCCGAAAACATCCGCGCCCAACTCCAGCGCCTGCTTGGCCAGGGCCTGGGGCATGGCCGAGCCACCGATGATAACCTTCCAGCGCGACAGGTCCGTCTCCTTGACCTTGGGGCTGACCAACAGCATTTGCAGGATGGTGGGCACGCAGTGGGAAAACGTCACGCCTTCGCGCTGGATCAACCCCAGCAGGGTGTCGGGCAGGTAGCGCCCTGGATAAACCTGCTTCATCCCCAAGGTGGTCGCCACATAGGGGATTCCCCAGGCATGGACATGGAACATGGGAGTGATGGGCATGTAGACATCGTCGCGATTGATATGCCCCTGGCCCGTACCCAATATCGCAGCGCGCGCGGCGAAGGTGTGCAGCACCAACTGCCGGTGGCTGAAATAGACGCCCTTGGGCAACCCCGTGGTGCCGGTGGTATAGAACGTCGTGGCGCGGGTATCCTCGGAAAAATCTGGAAACACATAATCCGGTGAACTGGCTTCCAACAGCGCTTCATACTCGGCGGCGATCTCCAGCGTGGTGGCGGGCGTGCTGCCGGCATCGTTCAACAGCACAAACTTCTTGACCGTCTCGATACGCTCACGAATGGATTCCAGGACGGGCAGAAATTCACTGTTCACGAGGATGACATCGTCCTCGGCGTGATTGATGGTATAGAGGATTTGCTCCGGCGACAGGCGCACATTGACCGTATGCAGCACGGCCCCCAGCATGGGCACGGCGAAGAAACACTCAAGATAACGATGGCTGTCCCAGTCCATTACCGCCACGGTAGCGCCGGGTTTCACGCCCAGGCTAGTCAGAGCGGTCGCCAGGCGGCCAACCCGGTCACGCATATCCTTATAGGTTAACCGTTTATAATCACAATAAACGATCTCCTGCTGGGGCGCCTGAATCAAGGCATTGCCCAATAGATATTTGATCAGTAGAGGAAAAGCGTGAGCGGAAGGGGTCCGTATGATAGTGTTTTCGGACATGGGTGTTTTCCCTCTAGCATTAGATAGTTGTTGCGATGCTGACGGCAATACGGTTTGCTGGACTGGCCGCATCCCTCTAGGGTCTTGTCAGCAGGAAAGCCTGCTCCCTGGCGGGCGCCATCCTAAGCGCAATCCACCTGCTTCGCGATGACGTTCTTGATGGCCGCCACATCCACGTCCATAACCTGAAACCGTTGTGGCCTGTCCTCGATATGCTCATACCCTTGAGGGCGATCCGGCTTGCGTCCCAGGGCTTCCTGGATGGACTCCTCGAACTTGGCCGGCAGGGCCGTCTCCAGACAGACCAACGGAATGCCCTGCTCCCGATGTTCCAGTCCTACCTTCACACCGTCGGCGGTATGGGTGTCGATGATGACGCTGGATTCCTGATAAGTCCGGCGGATCGTCGCCAAGCGATGTTGATGGGTGCTGACCCCGGAGGCGAAACCAAAACGGCCCAGATCCCGGAAATAGGAGGTAGCGGAAAGATCAAAATAACCCTGTCCGTCCAGTTGCCGCCACAGTTCACGTACCACGCCGCTATCGCGACCAACAGCATCGAAGACGAATCGCTCGAAGTTAGAGGCTTTGGAAATATCCATGGATGGGCTGCTGGTCTTGACCACCCCCTCGGATGGGCGAACCCGGTAGATACCGGTGCAGAAAAATTCATCCAGGACATCGTTCTCGTTGGTGGCCAGGATGAGCTGGTGGATAGGCAAGCCCATCTGGCGGGCGATGTGGCCGGCACAGATATTGCCGAAGTTACCGGATGGCACCGCGAAAGTCACCGTTTGGGTATTGTCCTCGGTAACGGCAAAATAAGCCTTGAAGTAATAGACAATCTGCGCCGCCACCCGCGCCCAGTTGATGGAATTGACGGTGCCGATGTGGTATTTGGCCTTGAAACCCGCGTCGTTGCTCACCGCCTTGACCATATCCTGGCAGTCGTCGAACACCCCGCGCACAGCGATATTGAAGATATTGGGCTCATTCAGGGAAAACATCTGGGCGGTCTGGAAGGCGCTCATCTTTTGATAGGGCGAGAGCATAAACACCGTGATGTTACGCTTACCGCGCATGGCGTACTCAGCGCTGGAGCCGGTATCCCCGGAGGTGGCGCCCAGGATGTTCAGATGACCGCCGACCTTCTCCAAGACGTACTCGAACAGATTGCCCAGCAACTGCATGGCGATGTCCTTGAAGGCCAGCGTTGGCCCATTGGACAAAGCCAGCAACCAGACCCCCTCATGCAGGGGCTTGACGGGGGTGATATCTTCACTCCGGAAGATCTGCGCGGTGTAGGTTTTGTCAACCAAGGCTCGCAGATCATCGGGCGGGATGTCCGTGGCGAACCGACTGAGCACGGCATAGGCCAGTTGCCGGTAGTTAAAGTCCCGCCATTCGCTTAGTTCCTGGCTGCTCAGGATGGGATAGGCAGCAGGGATAACGAGTCCGCCATCGGGAGCGAGACCCTCGATCAAGATCTCCGAGAAGGATTTGGGCACCATGCCGCCCCGGGTACTGATGTACTGCATCAAGTGTTCCTCGCGCGCCGAAAGACGGTGGATTATAACCTGTCACTGCCATTCATGGACGCTTGCCCACATCCCCCGATGGTATAACGTTCGCATCGCGCTGATAGGTGACCGCTTCGTAGGGCCGTCCCTGAGGCGGTTGATCGGTAATCTGCCATTGGCCTTGCCCATCTCGCCACCGATAGAGTGGCGCGGTAACATCGGCCATGCCGGGCAAGCGGCCGCGCACCCAGCCGGGCGCCTTACCGGGATAGGCGTACCAATAACCAAGCACTCCCACCGCAATGGCCAGGATGCTTACTGCCCAGAGCAAGGCCCGGCCAGCTTGCCGGCGAGGCAATCCATACAGTTGCGGTTGACCAAGAGCACCCTTTACCTGACTTGTACACCGCGTCATTTCCAGTCTCCCTGCAACTCGATCACCCTGCTTCGCAACTCCTCTGCGTTCACCTGCTTGGGAGCCATCGGTGCGCCGACTGCCAGGGTGATCTTGGACCAGCAACGCCTTGGCAGGCGGCGCATGGCCGGTCCCCAGCGGCGGCTGAAAAAGCTCCCCCACAATCCCCGCAGAGCCATGGGAATGACTGGCACCGGATTGCGCTGGATAATGCGCTCAACGCCTGGACGGAAGGGGCCGATTTCCCCATCCGCGGTGATCCTGCCTTCGGGAAATAGACATATCACTTCGCCCTCGTCCAGGTACTCGGCAACCCGCTGATAGGCTCGCTCCAGCATTACCGGATCTTCTTTGGCGGGGGCGATGGGAATCGCCCCCGCCGTACGGAATACGAAACTCAGTACCGGCATTTTGAAGATCTTATGATCCATCACGAAGCGCGCCGGGCGCCGGCAACAGCCGGCTATCACCAGAGCATCCACGTAGCTGACATGGTTACAGACCAACACCACCGGTCCTTCATCCGGAATGTTCTCAAGTCCCTCTGTGCGCAACCGGTACAGGGTGTGGATGAGCATCCACACAATGAAACGCATGAGGAATTCAGGAACCAGGGTAAAGATATAGATGGCTACCAGAGCATTTAAAAAAGCCGTAGCCAGGAACAGTTGTGGAATGTTGAGGCCCGCCTTGAGCAGCACGATGGCCAGGACGGCCGAGATCACCATGAACAGGGCGTTAAGAATATTGTTGCCGGCGATGATCCGCGAGCGATGGCTAGGCTCGCTGCGCTGTTGCACCAGGGCATACAAAGGCACGATGAAGAATCCGCCGAACAAGCCGATCAAGACGATGTCCGCCATCACCCGCCAGTTGCCGGATTCCCGCAGGAACCCGCTCGCCTCTATCAATTCCCTGCCCGCCGGGATGCCGGGGGCGGCAAAGAACAGATCCACACTGAACAGAGTAAGGCCGATGGCTCCGAAGGGGACCAGTCCTATTTCCACCTTGCGACCCGACAATCGCTCGCAGAGCAGCGAGCCTAACCCTATCCCCAGCGAAAACAGTGTCAAGAGCAGCGTGACCACCTGCTCGCTGCCGCCCAGGGTCAGTTTGGTATAGCTGGGCAACTGGGCAAGATAGGTGGCGCCAAAGAACCAAAACCAGGAAATGCCGAGGATGGACAAAAACACGGTCCGGTTCTGGCGCGTGAAGTTCAGGTTACGCCAGGTTTCGGTAAGCGGGTTCCAGTTGATGCGCAAGGTCGGGGCTGCTGCCACAGCGGTGGGAATACCGCAACTGGTGAGATAACCCAGGCAGGCGATGGTGACCACGGTGATGGAGACCAGCATGGCGCCGCTAGCGCCCAGTCCGATGAGAATCCCGCCGGTCATGGTCCCCAGCAGGATCGCCAGAAACGTACCCATCTCCACCAAGCCGTTACCACCCACCAATTCTTCTTCCCGGAGATGCTGCGGCAGGATGCCGTACTTGACAGGACCGAACAGGGTGGATTGGGCGCCCATGAGAAACAGCAACCCCATCAGCAGGGGAATATTGTTCAGATAAAACCCCGCAGCGGCGCCGACCATGATAACGATTTCCAACAGCTTGACTAGCCGGATGAGGTGGGATTTCTCGTATTTATCGGCAAACTGGCCAGCCGTGGCAGAGAATAAAAAAAAGGGCAGGATAAACAGGCCGGCGCTCAGATTGATCAAGATATTCGCGTCACCGGGCGGCAGGCCCCCCGCCTGAAAAGCGATCAGGATGATCAGGGCGTTCTTGAAGACATTGTCATTGAACGCCCCCAGAAACTGCGTAAGAAAGAACGGCCCGAAGCGCCGCTGCCGCAAGAGAGAGAATTGGTTATTGCCTGCCATGGAAATGTCCCTCGTTGTGTCCATTAATGGCGTAGTCGCCGCTAACCTTCCCAAAATCTACGTTCCGGTCAATGCTGCTGGCGGGCGGCCCTCCGCGCCCAGGGCCGGCGAAGTTGTTCAGGATCCGCAGGTATCATTCATATTGTTACGCGGGACGTTTACTCCCGGCGTTCCATGGGTGGCACCAGCAAGGTCGGATCGATGCGCTGCTGGAACCAATTCATGCCCCAATGCAGATGTGGGCCGGTAGCCCTTCCGGTAGCGCCCACGCTGGCGATGGCATCGCCCTGCTTAACCGATTGAGCAACCGTCACGTAAATGTCTTTTAGATGCAGAAAAGAGGAATACAGGCCATGACCATGATCGACGATGAGCGTACCCCCACCGAAATACATATCCGGATTCGCCAGCGCTACGACGCCGTCGGCGGGGGCCAACACCGGTGTTCCCGCGGGCGCGGTGATATCAACGCCATTATGGGGTTGCCGGGGTTGGCCATTCAATATCCGCTGGCTGCCGTAAACGCCGCTGACGCGGCCCACCACGGGCCAGCGGAAGCCACTCAAGAAATACGGCTGATCGCCATCATGCCCACGAACCCGAGCCACCAAGGCGGTCTCCTGGCGAATCCGTTCCAGCACCTCGGTTGGGGGCGTCACTCGCTCCTCGGCGAGGCCCTCGATGCGCTGGATAGCGTAGCTGCGCGGGATAATCGTCAAGACACGGATTTCCTGGGCGCCATTGGCATACGTAATCTCCAACCGCGCCTGCGGGCCGGCATCGCGGTCAAAGCCTACAACAAAAACACCCGCCTGAGATACCCGCAGCGGTTGCCCATTCAGCAGCACGTGGGTACCGGGCTCGGTACGGCCAGTGATGAGGCCGCCCTGAATAAAGTTACCCGTCAATTGCAGAAAGTCCGCCCATCCCGCCAGGGGTAACACTAACGGCAGCCAACCGAGCAACCACAATGGCTTTTTCATCATTGATCTCCCGTTGGCAGGGCAATCAACCTATTACGAGTTCGCCGGAACCCGGCAGCGTGGAAACAAACCCGCTTCCCATCAATTGCGACGGCGTGTAGCTGCCTCCCGGGGGCGGGTCATCAAGCAATTTCAGCACAACACCGAGAGATCCGTTGACCGTTAACTCATAGCCATTGGCTGTTCTGATACGGGCCGTCCTACTTTCGCCCGCGGTGTTGCGGACCTCACCCCATACATAAGCGGGCAGATGCTGGCGCTGGCTCTCGCTGGGTCCGGTTACCCTATTCGTGATCCGTCTTTGCAAAAACCCCTGTATGAGGCTCAATGCCAACAACGGGCGAAGCGTGTTCAGCATCCTGGCCCAGGCGATTACCCCTGGAGCAGCGGCGATATATATCTCGATATTTGGTATACCCGTCGTGTAGTAAGCACTGGATACATCCCCCCAGGGAATCGTCATAGCATGCTTTTCGCCATCGCCAAAATCGATTTGCCGCACCTTGTAAGCCAGTGGCACCCGGATAATCCCGCCAGCCCGGCGTATCTTGCCACCCTGCCCCAATCCCTCCACCGCCGTTTTGGCGGTTCCTGAACTGTAACCGGAGCGGGAGGCAAAACCCAGCGCCAGGTGGTCCGCATCCGGTAGCAACCTTTTCAGGCTGGCCGCGATACAATCGGTGGGTATCACGTCGAAACCCACCCCGGGACAGATGATAACGCCAGCGGATCTGGCTCGTTCGTCCTGTTCGAAGGCATACTCGAAAACCGCGATCTCTCCGGTGATGTCCAGATAGTGGGTCTTACTTAACAAACAGGCTTCCAGCATGGGTGCGCTGGTTGCCGAGAAAGGCCCGGCGCAGTGCAGCACGACAGTTACGTCCTCGAGATGGCGGGCAATTTCGGTGGGTTCCTTCAGGGGGAAAAATCGGCATTCGCAATCCAGTTTCTCGGCCAAGGCTGTGATCTTGGCTTCCGAGCGCCCAGCCAGCACCGGTGTTAACTTCCTGCGGCTGGCTTCGCAGGCGATCAATTGCCCGGTATAGCCATTCGCGCCATAAATTATCCAGCGTTTTTTCCCCATAGCTATTGACCGCCCCTAAATTCTTAGCTTCTGCAATTCTCTCGCGTTGGAGTCAGGGAGAGCATACCGCTCATCGTTTCATGCAACTGTGTATATTGCCATGAATCAAGCGAAAACCCGCTTGATATTGACAGCGACAAAGCACCCTTTTATGGTCTTCACTGTGATACAACAATACCGAGCCCGCGGCTAACCCAGGGACACTATGACACTTTGCATCTCTATTCAGAGCTGCTTTATCCGTCTGGATCCTGCAGCGCGCATTCACACGTTCATATTTCGCAAACTTAGCAGCGCTCGCTGCCCGCACCAGGCGACTGACTGATGAGCATGACCCTCCAGGCATTCAGACGTCTAGTCTACCTCTCCAAGCAGGAACTTGGCCGGGTGGTCTTGAATCAGCATTCAGACCTCACCCGCCTCAATAAGGAGCCGCTTGCGGTTAGAAACCTCATCAAAATCGTGGATGCTACCCTGGCGCTGTCCAACGCCAAGAACTTCCAGACCATGAGCCTGCGAGATCTTAGCATCGAAACCGGTCTCGGCATGAGTGAACTGCACGCCTATATCCGCGATAAAGACGATCTTATTAGCCTGATCCAAAGTTACGGCTATTTGATGAGCGCGCGTATTCTGCTCGATCAGATCAAGGATATCCATACGCCTCTCGAACAGTTGCGCATCGCTGTGCGCACCCATGTGTTCCTGAGCGAGACCCTGCTGGATTGGTTCTATTTCTCCTACATGGAGACCAGGAACATGGCCGCCGAAGAAAAACGGCAGGCCAGGCAGGCGGAGCTAGGCATAGAGGAATTATTCTGCAATATCATCCGCGGGGGTCAACGACAAGGCGTATTCCGCGAACTCGATCCGCAACTAAGCGCCTCCCTGCTTGAGTCCATGTTGCAGGATTGGTATCTCAAGCGCTGGAAATATCGGCAACGTCAACTAGATGTAGAAACCTACGTGAGCTTCGTACAGGCCCTGCTGGAACGCCACCTGTTGTCAGAACAGGAATCAGAAAATCATGAAAATAATCGACTTGCGCAGTGATACCGTGACCAGACCCACGCCTGCCATGCGCGCCGCCATGGCCATGGCTGAGGTTGGCGACGATGTCTACGGGGAAGACCCCACCGTTAACCAACTGGAATCCCTGGCGGCGGACACCGTGGGCATGGAAGCGGCGCTTTTCGTTTGCAGCGGCACGCAAAGCAATCTGCTGGCCCTGATGAGCCACTGCGAGCGTGGTGATGAATATATCGTCGGACAGCAGGCTCATACCTATCGCTGGGAAGGCGGCGGAGCCGCGGTACTGGGCAGTATTCAGCCACAACCATTGGATTTCGAGGCTGACGGTACCCTGGACCTGGAGCGTGTTGCCAGGGCCATCAAACCGGATGATCCGCACTTCGCGCGCACCCGGTTGCTTTGCCTGGAAAATACCCAGGCTGGCAAGGTATTGCCTCTAGAATACGTGCAGCGAGCGGCACGCTTAACCCGTCAGTACGGACTTGGCTTACATCTGGACGGGGCTCGCGCCTTCAACGCCGCCGTCAAACTCCGGGTCCCCATCCAGACGATTACCCAGTATTTCGACAGTGTCTCCATCTGTCTATCGAAGGGCTTGGGAGCGCCGGTCGGTTCGGTGTTGTGCGGCAGCAAGGCATTGATCGCGAAAGCCCGGCGCTGGCGCAAGGTCGTTGGTGGCGGTATGCGGCAGGCGGGAATCCTGGCGGCAGCCGGTATTGTTGCGCTGCAAAATCAGGTGGCAAGGCTGGAGGAAGATCATGCTAATGCCCAGTTGCTGGCTGAAGGCTTGGCCGGGATCGATGAACTGGAGGTGGACTTGGCGGCAGTGCAGACCAATATGGTGTTCGTCAAGCTGGAACCGGCTCGATCCATGGCCCTGACGGACCATCTGCAGAACCGCGGCATCCTGGTGTCGCGGGGTGAAGTCATGCGCCTGGTGACTCACCTAGATTCGACGGCTGAGGATATCAAAACCGTGACCGCGACGGTGCGGGATTTTTTTGCCCATAACCACCCCAGTTAACCTGGGCGTCGATATCCCCGTCAGTACTATTCCCGAACGGTCGCTGCCAAGCGGGGGTACTCAGGAAGATCAAGCTAAGCACCTCAAATGGCGGAGAGGGCGGGATTCGAACCCGCGTGGGGCTGTTAGGCCCCCATCCGATTTCGAGTCGGCGCCGTTATGACCGCTTCGGTACCTCTCCACGGCAACCACTCCAAGGCCGCCGAATTATGCGAACAATTTCTATAGTAGCGCAATCTTTGCCCGGCCAGAAAGGTTTTTAGCGAGCCTCGCCACCAAAAACCTCCAGCAGCCGGTGCAGAAACAGCGCCAACTCGCCGCTCATCAGAGTGAATTCCGCGTCGCGCTGCGCTTCTTCGGTCTCGGCGCTGGTGTCGTCAAGCTGCTCCCGCACGAGATCCAGAAAGCGTAACCGGCGTATGCTCAGATCTTCCCCCAGAACGAAGGCGATGCGGTCGTCCCAGCTAAGCGCAAGGCGGGTCACCTGTTTGCCGGCCTGGAGATGACCACGGATTTCCTCCCCAGCCAGATCCTGACCCTTGCAGCGCACGATCCCACCGGCTTCGCCCGCATCCCGCAACTCACATTCATCGCCCAGTTCAAAACCGGCTGCCAACTCGCCCTGCGCCAGCCAGCCAGTCATCACGCTAGCCGGTGCGCTAGCCACGCTTAGCGGCATGATGGGCAGACTACCCACTGTCTTGCGCAGCAGGCCGGTCAACTCCTCAACAGTCCTGCGGCTGGCGCTATTGACCACCAGCCAGCCACCGCGGGGATCGATATAGGCATGGCTTTGGCGGCACCGGGAAAAAGCCCGCGGCAGCAGATCCTGCATTATCTCATCGCGGATAGCATCCTTTTCATGGCGACGCACCGTGCGCATCTGCTGCTCCTGGATGCTGGTCACCTTAGCTGCGATGGCTTCCCGAAGGACTGCCGCCGGCAGCACTTTTTCCTCAACCTGCAAGCACAACAATGAACAACCATTGACAGCATGCACGAGGTCCTTCGCCTTGGGGCCCAGGGGTGGAACCCAGCCGAGGGAAACCATTTCCTGGCTGGCACAGGGATAAAAAACGGCGTGGCCCAGCTTTTCCGCCAACTCCCCAGCGGTAACGGCAAAAGGTTCCGCAAACCGGAACAGGGTGAGGTTTTTAAACCACATGCGCGGCATCCTATTGATAAAAAAAGCGGCGGTATTATGCGCCTTCAGCGGCTTCAAGGCGAAAGGTTTTGCTTCCACAAGACCCTATAAAACGTCTCCTCCTCAGAACGGGGCTCGCTGATCAAATAGCCTTGCGCGAAATCAATACCGTATTCACGCAATAGATCTAGGGTAGCCTGAGTTTCCACATATTCAGCAATGGTCTGTTTGCCGAACCCGGCGGCTACTTGACTCATTGCTCGGACGATGAGTTGGTCATCCAGGCTATCGGAAAGCTGGCGTATGAAGGAACCATCAATTTTCAGATAATCCACCGGCAAGCGCTTCAAATAATAAAAAGACGAAAAGCCGATACCGAAATCATCCAGGGCAAAGCGGCAACCCAATTCCTTGATGGCGAGGATCATGCCATTGGCGACCGCGAAATCCGTCACTGCCGCTGTTTCGGTAATCTCGAAAATGACCTTCGAGTTATCCACTCGACTGCACTCCAGTTCGTGCCGCAAGTGTGGCAACAATTGTGAATCACTGAATGCGTGGCCCGACAGATTGATGGAAAAAGTAACATTGTGGCCTTCACGATTGAGTGCGGCCAGCAAGCGGATCGCCTTGCTGGTGACCATGCGGTCCACATCATGGATCATGCCGCCACGCTCAGCGGTGTCGATAAAACGGGCCGGGCCGATGATGCTGCCATCTTCATCGCGCATGCGCAGCAAGACCTCATAATGCGAGATACGGCCGCTGTCAATCTTCATAATCGGTTGGAAGTACAACACAAAACGGTCTTCGGCCAGTGCTGCGGATACCTTATCCCGCCAATACACACGATCGCGCATGCGCTCGCGGATTTCGTCATTTTCAGAAAACATCTGCCAATGCCCGCGGCCATTATCCTTAGCCTGATACATGGCGAGATCGGCGCTTGCCAGCAGATCGCCCACGTTATCAGCGTGGCGGGGGAACAACACGATGCCAACGCTGGCCGTTATCCGCAGCCTTTGCCCGCCGACAATATGGCTAATGCCGCTGACCGCGGCATGTACTTTTTTTGCTATGTCTTCGGCACCGGCAGGATCGGCTTCTCGGATCAGGAGAGCAAACTCATCACTGCCCAAGCGCGCTACGACATCCGCAGCCTTAATATCCGTGGTGAGCGCGTTCGCCACCAGCTTGAGCAACGTATCTCCGCTTTGATGACCACAGGTGTCGTTGATATACTTGAACTGATCCAGGTCGATCAACAACAGGGCGCCAGTCCTGTTTTGACGCTGCGTCGCCGCCAGCGCCAACCCCAGTTCCTCCTGAAAGCGGCGCCGGTTTAACAAGCCGGTCAAAATGTCGTGATCAGACAACCAAGCGAGACGCGACTCCGCGCCGCGGCGCTCAGTGACATCCAGGCCCACCGACAGGACGAACGGGCCATCCTCGGTCTGCCCGTGCAGGCGGGAATGATACCAGGTGATATTGCGAATGGAGCCGTCCTTACAGGTCACCAGAGATTCGTGGCGCAGGTGCTCATGGCGTTGAGACGCCAGTTCCTCCTTCAAGCGTTTGCCCGCCATATCCGACCGATCCTGCGGTAATAACAACTCGACAAAGTCCCGCCCACTCATTTCCATTTCCTCGAAACCGGTCAGGCAGCAGGCAAAGGGGTTGGCCATAAGGATGCGTCCCTGGCGGTCCTGGGTAACGATCATCACCTGGGCGGTATTTAGCAGGCTAGCGACGAAATCCCGTTCCTGGGATAAATCCGCCATGCGCCGCGAGAGCGACCTCGTGTGCTCCGCGACCTCCTGCTCCAGGCGTTCCAGACGATTGGCAAGGGCAATAGCGGTATCATCGAGGATGTCGATCTCATCTTGCAGGTAATGTTGCCGGGCCTGGCTTGCGATGACCCTGCGCGCTTCATTGAACTCGCTCTGGGCCAGCAATGGTAGGCTGCGGGCTGTCAGCCTGAGCCGGGACATAGGTATCCACAAAATCGCCAGCAGCAGCAGTTGTGACAACAGCCACCCCGTTCCCCCAACAATGACAATCTCTTCGGTGGCTTGCTGGATTTCCCTGAGGGTGCCGGTTACATCGGTGATAATCGCCAGATACGCGGGGTCGCCACCCACAAACTCCGGCAGAGGAACCAGGCTGATCTCATAGCTGAAGCCATCCAGCACGTTCCGCAACCCAGCGACGCCGGCTGCGAGTGGAGTCCCTGCCGCCGCCTGCTTGAGAACTCTCAAGTTGTGCTCGAAGTTAGTCAGGGCGACCACCCGAGTGTTCCATTCACTGATCCAGCGCCCCTGGTCATCGGCGGCGATGCCGTCAGCACTTGCCACAATCAAGCCGATGTCGCTTCCGGAGATCTGCTGAAAGCTGCGCATCACGTCCGCCAGGGAACTGCCCACCAGCAAGGCGCCGGCTCCGCGCCCTTCCACTAGAATCGGAACAATCGCGTATTGCATGCAGTCGGGGTTGCAGGTTAGGGCGATTACTGGAACTTCCCGTTCATTGACCTGTTTGATGCCGTCCAACACCTGTGCATTGTTGCGCTGGTGCCAGTCGTTGATCTCCCAGGATGCCAGCGGGCGGTTCGCGGAATCATAAAATCCCAGCACATCGATCCCCAGATCGAACTGCAACACGGGCCATTGGGGGTCGAAGGACTGACGAATGCTTTGCAGATCACCGCTCGCCAGACTGCGCTGCATGCCGGGTAAGGAAGGAATCATGCCGCCGAGTTGGCGCAAACGATTGAGTGACTGATTGGTTAAGGCTTCAATGTTTCTGGAATACCGTTCATAGGCATCACGGCGGTGTTTATCGAACTGGGCATTCAGATTGATATAGCTGCGCAGGGAAATGGCCATCGTCACGGCTACCAGCACCAGGCTGGTCAACAACAGCGCTTTCCATTTTAGGCTGAAAAAATGGCTTTTGCTGAATACGGTGACGTTGCCACCCGTTCCATGGTATTCCATACAGTCGCATTAATTCCCTAGATCGGCATTGAATAGGATTTCATGGCAGCGAATCTGTGGTCTTGGCCTGCTTCCGCCAAGGTCCTGCAACCCTAGCAAAACGCCTCGCGTTGCAACCAGAGACGGATTTGCGCAGCTTGAAGACTTCTAGGATAATGTTTAGTCGATGGCGCTGGAAATATCCATTTCTTTGCATTCGATAGCACACTCCAACCCCCCCCTTATTCCGAAGCAGGAAAAACCTCTTGATGAGCAAGACCCGAATCGTCGTCGGCATGTCCGGTGGCGTGGATTCATCAGTTTCCGCTTTATTGCTGTTGGAACAGGGTTACGACGTCCACGGCGCGTTCATGAAAAACTGGGAAGACTCCTTTGAGCCCGGCTATTGCGCGGCAGACGACGATCTCAAGGACGCCCAGGAGGTCTGTGACACATTGTGTATTCCCCTGCACCGGATCAACTTCACCGCACAATACCGGGAGCGGGTGTTCCAGCATTTTCTGGAGGAATACCGTCGAGGGCGCACCCCGAATCCTGATATCCTGTGCAACAAGGAAATCAAATTCAAGGCGTTCCTAAATTATGCCCACCGCCTGGGAGCGGACAGCATAGCGACTGGCCATTATGCACGGCTGGCGGAGTACGCCGGCTGTCGGCATTTGCTCAAGGGCGTGGACCCTGGCAAGGATCAGAGTTACTTTCTTTACACCCTAGACCAGGCGCAACTGGCGAGAGCCTGCTTCCCGGTGGGCGAACTGCATAAGCCGCAGGTGCGCAAACGGGCGGCGGACGCGGGGCTTGTTACCCACGACAAGAAGGATAGCACCGGTATCTGCTTTATTGGCGAACGCAAATTTGCGGCGTTCCTGAGCGGTTATTTGCCTGCCCAACCCGGTGAGATACGTACCCCAGCCGGCGACCTAGTTGGAAAACATCAAGGCTTGATGTTCTACACCCTGGGCCAGCGCCAGGGTCTGGGTATCGGCGGCCGGCGCGGGGACTCCGGCAAACCCTGGTACGTCATCCACAAGGATTTACAAAACAATATCTTGATAGTTGCTCAGGGCAGCAATCATCCGCTGCTGTTTAAGCGCCGGCTGCGCGCATCCGAACTCCACTGGATCGCTGGCGAACCGCCTGAGATACCGCTGCGCTGTGGCGCCAAAACGCGCTACCGGCAGCCAGAACAGTCCTGCACCATCGAGACGGTGGGCACAGATGGCTGCGTAGTAACCTTCAGCGAACCCCAGCGCGCTATCACTCCCGGTCAGTCAGTGGTCTTCTATCAGAATGACGAATGTCTTGGCGGCGGCGTCATCGATGCAGACGTTGACTGAGCGCATCGCACCACCATACGGTATCTACGTTCATGCCACAAACCGATCGTGACCGGGCCATCGCCTTAGCTGGCTTATTGCAGGCAATCCAATTGGTTAGCGACATTGCCCATCGCGGAAAAGTCAACCCACAGGATTTTCAGGTCTGCATGGCCAGCCTTATCAAGATCGACGCGGCAAGCAATGAAGACGTTTATGACGGCATCCGCAATCTGCGCTGTGGCTTGCGCTTGCTGAGCGAACACCTTGGCAACCCCACCGATATGGAAATCAGCCGTTACGCGTTAGAACTGCTGGTGCTGGAGCGGAAATTATCCAGGCACCCGGAATTCCTGAAAAGTATCCGCGCCGGCATCGAAGCCACTGCAGACAAGCTTAACCACTTCCCGCTCACCCATGACAATATCATCGCCAGTTTGGCAGAGATTTACTCGTCCACCATCAGCACCCTGGCGCCCCGCATCATGGTGAAGGGCGAGCCTACCCACCTCACCAACCCGGGCAACGTCAACCGTATCCGCGCCCTGTTGCTGGCCGGGATGCGCGCGGCCATCCTCTGGCGACAAAGCGGAGGCGGCCGCCTGACCCTGCTGTTCAGGCGCAAAGCCCTCCGACTCGAAGCCCAGCGCCTGCTGGCCGCGCTGGATAAATAAACAAAGGACAGGGCAGGCGCTCCCACCACTTCGCATCCTAGACTCTAAAGGCTAAGCCCTTGGCCTTGCTTACGGCATCTTCCATCAACGGCTGCAACTCACCGCTCTGATAGAGTTCCAGAGTAATGTCGCAGCCGCCAACCAGCTCGCCGTTGATGAATATCTGGGGGAAAGTGGGCCAATCGGCATAACGAGGCAGGTTTTGGAATATCTCGGGATCTTCCAAAATGTTCACAAAAGCGAACTGGATTCCCGTCTCTGCCAGGGCCTGGACGGCGCGCCCGGAGAAACCGCACATGGGAAATTGAGGGGTACCCTTCATGTAGATGATGATTGGGTTGGATTCCACTTGCTGCCTGATACGTTCCAATACATCCATAAGTTGATACCTCGTCGGCTGATACTTAGTTACGGTCGGTGACCAAGTGTACCGCTTAGACACTGATTAGAAAACGGGTTCCATTATGGGGTTTTAAGCGCGTCCACATTAAGCTGCAGCCAGAGTTCCAGCAACGCGCAGTGCCAGAGTTTGCTTCCCTGCAAGCGGGTAAGATAGACCTCGGGAGCGGCTAGCAGCTTGTCCAGATAGGCGCGCTGGAACAACCCCCGCGCCCGGCAGGCCCGGGAACTCAGCAGATCCGCCATGAGCTGCAAGAATTCACCGCGCACGTACTTGAGTGCCGGAACCGGAAAATAGCCCTTGGGACGGTCGATCACCGCATCCGGCACCCGCCCACGGGCAATTTTCTTCAAGACATACTTGCCGCCACCACCGATCTTCAGATCCGGCGGCATGCTCATGGCCAGTTCCACCAGTTCGTGATCCAAAAACGGCACCCGCGCTTCCAAACCCCAGGCCATGGTCATGTTGTCCACTCGCTTGACCGGGTCATCCACGATCAGGGTGGTGGCATCCAGACGCAGCACCTGGTCCATAAATTCATCGGCCGCCGGTTCGGTGAGGCGTTCGGCCACCCACGCGGCGGTATAATCGGGACCGTGACAAGAGAGTGCGACTGTTTCCAGATACTCGTCGTGGTCGCGGTCAAAGTAATGACGCCGGAAGCGCTCCAGGTCGCTGCCGTGCTCGGCGGCCATGCGCGGATACCAGAAATAGCCACCGAATACCTCATCGGCCCCCTGGCCGCTCTGCACTACCTTGACTTCCCGCGACACCCGCTCCGAGAGCAGAAAAAAAGGCCACCGCGTCCTGTCCAACCATGGGCTCGGCCATGCAAGTCACAGCCTCTGGCAGGCGCTTCAACACATCCTTGTTGGGGATCAAATATTTGTGATGACGAGTACCGTAGCGCGCCACGATCTGATCCGAATACTCAAACTCACTGCCCTTTTCCTCGGGCTGATCCTCGAAGCCCACGGAAAAGGTCAGCACGTCTTTTGCCCCAGACTCGGCCAGCAGGGCCACCAGCAGACTGGAATCCAACCCTCCGGACAACAACACCCCGACCGGTACATCGGCGACATCCAGCCGTCGCCGCACCGCCAGGCGCAGAGCGGCGTGGACGGCTTCAATCCAGTCAGCCTCGCTACGCGGCTGCGGGGGACGGATCGCGCGCAACTGCCAGTAGGTGCGCCACTGCTCGCGCCCTTGCGTGTCAATGGTCATGGTAGTGGCGGGGGGCAGCTTGCGGATACCTTTCAGGATGGTGCGCGGCGCCGGGACCACCCCATGCAGAGTCAGTTGGTGATGCAGGGCCACCGGGTCGATGCTGGTATCCACATCGCTCTCCAACAACGCCTGGGTATTGGAGGCAAAGCGCAGGCAACTGCCTTCACGATGGCTGTAGTAAAGCGGCTTAATACCGAGGCGGTCGCGAGCCAGCAACAGGGTTCGCTTGTGGCTGTCCCACAGGCCGAAGGCGAACATGCCAAGCAGGCGCTCCACACAGTGCTCACCCCAGTGCGCATAGGCTTTGAGAATGACTTCCGTATCGCCTTGGGAGAAAAACCGATACCCCAAGCCAAGTAGTTCTTGGCGCAGTTCCCGATAGTTATAGATGGCGCCGTTGAACACCAGTACCAGACCCAGTTCCCGGTCGACCATGGGCTGGTTGGAACGCGCGCTCAGGTCGATGACGGCCAGGCGTCGATGTCCCAGAGCCAGTGGACCCTCAGTATAAACGCCCTCATGATCGGGACCGCGCCGCGCCAGTTGGCGCAGCATGCGGGCCAACAGCGCTAGATCCGGCGCCTCGCCATCGAAACGCAATTCACCCACTATCCCGCACACGGGGTCGGCTCTCGGTTGGGTTGCTCAGGTTAAACTGATCACCAATTTAAACTGATCACCAATCAGGGTATTTCCAATTGGGTACTCACCCGCCGTACCCCAGGAACAGAGCGTGCCAGGGAGATGGCGCGGTTCATCACCCGCCCATTGGGCACCCGCCCACCCAGGGTCACTACACCGTTATCAGTGTTTACACTGATGGTCAGGGGGCCCAGCAGTTCATCTTTCTGAAACGCCTCCTTTACAGCGCTGGTAATTGCCGAGTCGCTGGGGCCGCGCTGCTGCGCTCGGTCGGTCGTGGCCGATTCCGCGGCTGCGGCCGGTTCCGTCGTGGTGTCACCACCACCCGTTATCTTCGCGCAACCCACCCCCAATCCCAAGACTGCCAGCAACAAGGCATAAGTGATTTTTTTCATACCCATCTCCGGTCGAATACACAGCCCCGACCTTCACCGTCGGGGCGCTTTAGCGTGGCAAGGATAACACAACCTGTCTGCATATCCGTATCCTTCAATCGTTGCAATGTCATAGTGGTGAGTCTAGACTAATTCAACTTTTCAACTTGGTTATTATCCCGGCAACTTAAGTCCCCTATCGGCCGGGATTACAAGCGATTGCCTATCATGAAGCTTCCATTAGCTAAGGAGAAGATACCTATATGGTCCACGAACTGCCCGCCCTGCCGTACGCCAAGAACGCTCTGGAGCCGCACATTTCCCAGGAGACCTTGGAGTACCACTACGGCAAACACCATCAGACCTATGTTACCAATCTGAACAACTTGATCCAGGGCACCGAATTTGCAAATCTGTCTCTGGAAGAGATCATCATGAAAACACCCCGCCCCGGCGGCCTCTTTAACAATGCCGCCCAGGTCTGGAACCATACTTTCTATTGGCACTGCTTGTCTCCAAACGGCGGCGGTGAGCCCAGCGGCGCACTGGCCACTGCCATCGCCAAGAAATTCGGTTCCTTCGCGGCGTTCAAGGAAGAATTCACCAAAGTCGCTGTCACGACCTTTGGTTCCGGCTGGGGCTGGCTGGTCAAGAATCCGGACGGTTCTCTGGAGCTCATGAGCACCAGCAACGCCGGCACTCCATTGACCGATGGCAAGCAAGCGTTACTCACCTGTGACGTGTGGGAGCATGCCTACTATATTGACTACCGCAACGCCCGCCCCAAGTATGTGGAGGCGTTCTGGAACCTGGTCAACTGGGACTTCGCGGCCAAGCAATACGCTGCTTGAGACGCTTTAACCCAGCCTCAATGATAAGGCGGGCTCGCCGAGCCCGCTTTTCCGAAATCCGCGGATGGAAGAAATCCCATGAGCTACCAGCATGTCTATCTGGATGGCGGCGTGGTGCCGGTGCCCGTGGGTAAAGTTGTCTGCGTTGGCCGCAATTACTTGGAGCATATCCACGAACTGAGCAATCCGGTACCGGAGACGCCCATCCTGTTCATGAAACCCGGCACCGCCCTGCTCAGCCTGCAGGCCCCCCTGCACCTGCCAACCGGTCGTGGCGCTTGCCATCACGAAGTGGAACTGGCGGTGTTGATTGGCAGGGAACTGCGCCAGGCCGATGCACAAGCCGCCTGCGCCGCCGTGGCCGGCTATGCCATTGCGCTGGATCTGACCCTGCGGGATCTGCAAAACACGCTCAAGCAGAAGGGCCAGCCCTGGGAAGTGGCCAAGGCTTTCGATGGATCCTGTCCTCTGTCACCGTTCCTGAAACCCGAAACCCTCCCAGACCCTCAGGCGATCGAGCTGTCCCTGACCGTGAACGGCGCTACTCGCCAACACGGTAATACCCGCCAGATGATGGTGGGCATTGTCGAGCTTATCGCTTACATCTCAACGCACTTCACCCTATTGCCTGGCGACGTGGTGCTTACCGGAACACCGGCCGGGGTCGGCGAACTGCGCTCTGGCGATGAACTGGTCCTTAGCCTGACCGAGCGTTACCGGTTCACAGCCCGAGTCGCTTGATGGGCCTTCCCCACGTCTCTCACGTCGAATGGTGCGTTACCGACCTGGCGCGCAGCGAAGCCTTTTTGACAGACCTGTTCGGCTGGCGGTTCGCGATCCACAGCCGTCACTACCGACTATACGTTCCTCCGCAGGGAACCTGCGTGGGCCTGCTGGAAGTGGCCGAGGTACGACCCTGCCGTTCTACCTTGATACATATCCAGGTGGATAATGTGGACACCTATCTGGAGCACGCCTGCCAGCTTGGCGGTGGTGTGGACACCCCGCGCACCGAGATCCCTGGTCATGGCTGGTATGCTCAGGTCCTGGACCCTGATGGTAATGTGGTGGGACTGTTTCAGGCGCCGACAGTCCAAACTCCGCAACCATCGTCCGTTTTTGTAGGCTAATATTTCAGAGACAACTTATTAAAATACAGTTTAAATCCCACCGGGAGTAAGCATTCATGGCCCCATCCATACCTGTTATTGAGAGTTCCCTGACCACGCCCCGGGTCCGAAGAGTCACCTTCGATCAGCCCTGGGAATGGCTCGCGGCCGGTTGGCGAGACACCTGGAACACACCGTTGGCCAGCCTTTTCTACGGTTTGGTATTTGTCGTCATGGGTTATTACCTGACGGCCATGGTAAAGGAGAGATTTCACCTTGCCCTGGCCTTGACCACGGGGTTCCTATTGGTAGGGCCATTTCTGGCCATGGGCCTTTATGACCTGAGCCGACGCCTGGAAAAGAGAGAACCGGCGACGCTGCTCGCCTCCCTGTTCGCTTGGCGCGGGAACACCATGGCGATCCTTCTGTTCGGCATTGTGATAGGCTTAATCATGATCGTGTGGGCACGGTTATCCGCCTTGCTCTTCGCGGCTATTCTATTAAGTTCAACACCCGCAGTTGAAAACACCACCGCCAATATTTTCTTCTCGGGCGACGGCTTGAAATTCTTAATCGTATTTATCGCTGTCGGTGCGGTGCTGGCAGGATTAGTATTCACCATCAGCGTGGTATCCATTCCCATGCTGATGGATCGTAAGATCGACTTCATCACGGCGGTGCTGACCAGCATTACAGCGGTGCGAGCCAACCGAGGCCCCATGTTCTTGTGGGCGGCATTGATCGTCATCTTTACCGGCGTTGGCTTGGCCACTTTTTACCTTGGGCTGGCCATTACCATGCCTTTGATCGGACATGCCACCTGGCATGCCTACCGGGATCTCGTGGAACCCGAACAACCCTAGCGATAGGGTGCTAACCACTAGACCGGCTTGAGGGGCATCCATTCGCCCCGATAGCGGGGTGGGCTGCTTGGTTTAGCAGGTGGTGAACCACTCATATCCTCGACGGTAACCAGAAGCTGGCCAGGCAGCATGGGGCGCATATCCTGGCTGACTTCCATGGTCATAGCGTCGCCCTGGTCAGGCAGCACACCCAACAAATAATAATCATCTGAACCCTCGGGCCGCAGCCAGAGCAGACAGCGAATATGCTTGGGCATATCCATGGGCCGTATGTTTTTCACGTAAAACCGCTCCATTTCCGCGGCTGCGCTCACCATCCACGTCGGTTGGTTGGAAGTAGCGTCGTTAATCAGCACCACATAGCCGGGCGCCTCGGAAACCGGACCGAGCCATAGCAGAATAGCCAGCGCCCCTGCCAACAAACCGCTGCCCAGCGCCAGGTTGCGCCACAGGCTCACGCGCTCGAACCAACGAGGCTGGCCGGGGAATAGCCGCTCCTCGATAACTCTCCAGATCTTGGGCGGCGGCGCCACGGGTGGCGCCGCCTCAGCCATGCGATTGAGACGCGACTCCCAGGCCCGAACCTGCGCGCGCAAGGCCGGATGAGCATGCAATAAACCCTCGAAACGCTGGCGGGCCCGCCCCTTGAGGGTACCCAGCACATAATCGGCGGCCAGCAATTCGGCCAACGGTGGGTCAAGATATCTCATCGTTCATCCAGACACTTCTTCAAGCGGAGCAGGCCGCGGCGCAACCAGGATTTGACTGTCCCGAGGGGCGCATTCAAATGATCGGCAAGCTCCTCATGGGTAAGACCATTGAAATAAGCCAGCAGCACAGCCTGGCGCTGCGCCCCTTGTAACTGCCCGAGGCAGTCATGCAGGGCTTGATCCTGGTGGGCCTGGGCTACGATGTCCTGGGGTCCGGCTGCTTCGTCCGCCAGTCCCAGCAGTTCCTCTACCGATTCCGAGGCGTTCGGCTGCCGGACGGAACGGCGCAGCAGATCGATGGCATGATGGCGCATGATAGCCGCCATCCAGGTCAGCGGCCTGGCCAGGTCGGCGCGGAAATCCCCTGCTCGGCGCCAAATCTTGACATAGCCTTCCTGTAATACCTCACTAGCCAAATCCCGGTCTCTAACTATACGCAAGACCAGGCCAAATAGTTGCGCCGAGGTCTCCCGGTAGAGGCGCTCGAAGGCGTGGCGGTCACCGAGGGCGCACCGAGCCAGGAATTGGGTGAGTTCCTCGGGGGATGCCATGCGCGCCTTCAATTGCGGCTGACCAGGCGCCCGAGCTTGCTAAGGTACATAGCTTCGTCAGGGGGCGCGCCATTGCGCTGCGCCTCCCAGAGCGTCTCGCCCAGGCACTCCAGCATCTGATGCTCAGCCGCATGGCTGTCGCCAAACCGCTGGCACAGCATGCGGTAGATTTCAATGATACCGGCTGGCCGGTCGCTGGTCAGTTGTTCCTGGATAGCGATGTGCATGCCCATGTGCAAAAAGGGATTGGTTTCCCCCCCGTCCGGGAAATAGTCCTGTTCCAAGGCCGTCTCCCGCTCCATCAGCAGCTCATGGTATTCCGGATGCTGACCGATAACCCCGGCGATGACCCGCTCCAGGGGTTCCAGGGACTTGTCCCGCCGTCTGCTTGCGCCATACCGTGCGAAAATAACGGCGCATCCGGCTACGATCATTTCCAAACAACATCTTACATTGCCTCGCGCTGCTGGTCCGGGTATTCGCACAGGTCGCGGATGGCACAGCTTCCGCAGCGGGGTTTCCGGGCGATACAGGTATAGCGCCCGTGCAGAATCAACCAGTGATGGGCATCCCGCTTGAATTCCTCCGGCACCACCTCGAGCAGTTTGCGCTCCACCTCCAGCGGAGTCTTGCCGGGCGCGAGACCGGTGCGGTTGGCGACCCGAAAGATATGTGTGTCCACGGCAATGGTGGGTTCGCCGAAGGCGGTGTTGAGGATCACATTCGCGGTCTTGCGTCCCACGCCGGGCAATGCTTCCAGGGCCGCCCGGTTACGGGGAACCTGGCCATGATGGCGCTCCAGCAGCAGAGCACTGGTCTTGATGATGTTGGCGGCCTTGTGGTTGAACAAACCGATGGTCTTGATATAGGGCCGGAGTCCCTCCTCACCTAACTCAAGCATGGCCTTGGGAGTGTCGGCCACGGGGAACAGGCGGGCGGTGGCCTGATTGACACTCTTGTCAGTGGCCTGAGCCGACAGCATGACGGCGATAAGCAATTCGAAGGGAGTGGCATAGGTAAGCTCCGTCGTCGGCTTGGGATTGGCGGCGCGAAAACGGGCGAAGAGCTCCCGGCATTGCGGCGCGTTCATGAGTGAAACTCAGCCACTACGCGCTGATCTCTCGCAGTGCTAACGACTTGCGGGCGGCCCGCCGTTGGGCGCGGGCATCAAACAGGTTTTTCAACGCAATCAGCAGACCCAACCCAATAAAGGCGCCCGGCGGCAACCCGGCCAACAGAAAGCCCCGGTAATCATCAATCAGATGCAGGGTCATGGCACGGCCGGCCTCGCCAAACAGCAGCTCCGCCTGGCTGAACAGGGTGCCCTGGCCGAGCGCTTCCCGGAGCGCGCCCAGTGCTACCAGCGCCAGCGTAAAACCCAGGCCGGTGGCGAAACCATCGACGGCCGAGCGCAGCGCGCCGTTCTTGAAGGCGAAGGCCTCGGCGCGGCCGATGACGCAACAGTTGGTGACAATCAGCGGAATGAAAATGCCCAGGATGTCATAGAGTTCCAGCAGGAAAGCGTGCATGGCTAGTTCGACGGCGGTCACCAGGGCAGCGATGACCATGACGAACACCGGAATGCGTACCTCCGGGCGAACCAGTTTGCGAATCAGCGAGACCGCGACGTTGGAGGTGAGCAATACCAGCGTGGTAGCCAAACCCAGTCCCAATCCGTTGACCACCGAGTTGGAGGTGGCCAGCAGCGGACATAAACCCAGCAAGGCAACCAAGCCGGTGTTATTGGTCCACAAGCCATCTTTCAATATCCTGGCAAAGCTGATGTCGCTCATGCTGCGTTCTCCTTGCTCGCCGCCGGGGCGAACAATTGGTCGCGGTGGGCCTTGAGGTACTCCAAAAATCTGCGGATTGCCTTCACCACGGCCCGCGGCGTTATGGTGGCGCCGGTGAATTGGTCGAAAATCCCGCCGTCTTTCTTGACCTTCCAGCCGTCCGATTCGGGATTATCCAGGGATTTACCCGTGAAGGACAGTATCCAGGTAGAGCGTTTAAGGTCAATCCCATCACCCAGTCCCGGCGTCTCCTTGTGGGACAACACCCTCACCCCGGCCAGGGTGCCGTCGGCGTAAACGCCGATCAGCAGGCGGATGGGACCGCTATAGCCATCCGGGGCGACGGTGGTAGCCAGCAGGGCCACGGACTGGCCGGCTTTGCGCGCCCGGTAGACGACGACCGGTTCAGGGGTACCCAACGCCACCGGATCGGTCACGGTGATGCGGTCCTCGATCAGCCGGTTGTCATAGCGGTCCGCGGGTATCAAGGCGTTCAGGCTGGCTTCCAGAGCGGCTCGCTGGGCGGCGTCGATAATATCCCTGGTGCTGGTATAGGTGAGCGCCACCAGGCCGGTACCAGCGATGGCGAAACCGGTGAGGATCAAGGCGGCGAGGCCCATGTCGCGGGCGACGGAATCCTCAGCCACGGCGCGCCCCGAACACCCGTGGTTGGGTGTAGTAATCGATGGTAGGGGCGGTGATGTTCATCAATAGCACGGCGAAAGCCACCCCGTCCGGATAGCCGCCGAGACTGCGGATGATGTAGGTCAGCACTCCAATGCCAGCCCCGTACAGCAACCGGCCCCGCGGGGTAGTGCTGGCCGACACCGGATCGGTAGCGATGAAAAAAGCCCCATAAATGGAGGCGACGCTGAACAGGTGAAACCAGGGCGACGGCTTCGCCTGCGGATCCAGAGCGTAAAATATCCCCGCCAGGAGGACTATGCTGCTCAGCATGGCGGCGGGAATCCGCCAAGCGGCGACGCGAGTGTAGACCAGCCACAGCCCGCCCGCTAGATAGGCCAGGTTCACCCATTCCCAACCGCGTCCGCCAAACAGCGAACTGCTGGTAATTTCGGCCATGGATTTACCCAAACTCAACTGGGTTTTGGCGGCATCCAGAGGAGTCGCCCCGGTTAGGGCATCCAAGGTAACCCCGGCTGGCAATTGGCCGACGAAGACCAGCTGCGCCGTATCCAGGAAGCCTAGGCCATGCTGGAGGGCGGGCCAGGTGCTCATCTCCAGGGGGAAGGAAATCAGCAGCACCACATAGCCCACCATGGCGGGATTGAAGGGATTGTAACCCAACCCGCCATACAGATGCTTGGCCACGATAATGGCAAAAGCCACCCCCACTGCGGTAAGCCACCAGGGAGCCAGCGCCGGCAAGGCAGCGGCCAACAGCCAAGCGGTGACCAGGGCGCTGCAATCGCCCAGATACAATTTTAACGATTTGTCTCGAATGGCCAGTACCGCGGCTTCGGCGGCAAGAGCGACCACACTGGCAATGCCGATGCTGAACAGCACGCCCCAGCCGAACCACCAAAACTGCGCGCCGATCCCGGGAATCAGCGCATACAACACCCGGCGCATGAGTTGGGAGACACTGCTGCCAACAAAGATATGGGGGGAACTGGCGGTACTGAATCGCATGGCGCGTTAACTGTCCCGCTCCCGCGCGGCGTCGGCCGTAGTTACCAGCTTCGCGTCGGCTTGCTTGGCCGTGGCACGGGCCACAGCTGCTGCGATGACGGCCTTCCTGGGGTCTTCGGCGGTGGACGTATCCTGGAGGGCTGCTTTTTTCTGGCGCAGCTTGGCCGCCTTCTCCTGCTTTTCGCGCTCGATGCGCTCCAGGTGAAATTCATGCCGCCGGCGAGCGAGATCGGCCTTTTGCTTCTCCCGCTGCTGCGCCCAGATCTCGGTTTTGGCAAACCGGTAATACTGAATCAAGGGGATATGGCTCGGGCAAACCACCGCGCAGCAACCGCACTCGATGCAATCGAACAAATGGTAATCCTGAATCCTATCGAATTCCTTGGACCTGGCATGCCAGTATAGCTGCTGAGGCAACAGATTAGCCGGACACACATCCATGCAGGCGCCACAGCGTATACAGGGCATGACAGGACCCGGCTCGGTTTCCAACCCACCCGTGGCCAGAATGCAATTGGTCCCCTTGACCACCGGCACCTCATCGCTTTGGAGTGCAAAGCCCATCATCGGACCACCCATGAGCAGGCGCTTGACCTCACGGTTGTAGCCGCCGCACTGCTCAATCAGCTCGCTGATAGGCGTGCCGATCAACACGTCCAGCACTCGGGGATTCCTGACCCCCTCGCCGGTAATGGTGACGTAGCGGGAAATCAAGGGCCGCCCCTCCATGACGGCGTCAAAGACGGCCGCCGCGGTACCCACGTTATGGCAAACCATGCCGATCTCGGCGGGAACGCCATGACTGGGCACCTCGCACCCGGTGAGGACTCGGAGCAACTGCTTCTCGCCGCCAGCCGGGTACAGGGTGGGTACGGTACGGATACTGATGCCCTCGACCTCCATTCCATATTCAGCCAGGGCCCTGACCAGGGCGGCATAGGCTTCCGGTTTGTTGTCCTCGATGCCAATAATGGCGGCCTTGACCTGGAGCGCGTGACGCATGATGAGCAGTCCGCCGATGATCTGGCGGGCGCGCTCGCGCATCAACATATCGTCACAGGTGATATAGGGTTCGCACTCGGCACCGTTGAGGATCAGCAGGTCGATGCGGACGCTGGGGTCGGGATTGAGCTTTACCGCGGACGGGAAGCACGCTCCCCCCAGGCCCACGATTCCCGCGTCGCGAACCCGTTGGCGCAGTTCGGCGGGAGTGACGGCCAGATAATCCGCCAGCGGTGGCGGCAATTCGCACCATTCTTCCAGCCCGTCGGTCTCCAGGATCACGCAGGAGGCGGAGAGGCCGGAGGGATGGGCAATGGGATGTTCCCTCAAGGCTGCCACGGTGCCAGAACTGGGCGCATGCAGGCCGGCGCTGATGTACCCGTCGGCCTTGGCAAGCAATTGGCCCTTGCGCACCCGCTCGCCCGCCGCCACGACCACCTTGGCGGCGCTGCCGATATGCTGCTGCAAAGGCAAGATGAGCCGCTTCGGCAAGGCCGCGTGAGTGACCGCTGCCCGGGTGGATTCGGCTTTGTGGCTAGCCAGGCGCAGGCCGCCGTTGAAAGTCCACAGCCTGAAGGGAGCTTGCGCCAAGGACCTGGCCACCATCACGCGGCGGCGCGGTAATCGGGCAAGGCGTCACCCGGCAACACTGGACAGGGCCATTTCCAAGTGCTCAAAGTCTCCTTGACCGGCACCATGTTGATGCAATCCACCGGGCATGGCGCCATGCACAGTTCGCAACCGGTACACTCCTTCGCGATGACGGTGTGCATCAGTTTGGGTGCGCCCAGGATAGCATCGACAGGGCAAGCCTGGATGCAAAGCGTGCAACCAATGCAGGTCTGTTGGTCAATGATGGCGACCATTTTGGATCTTACCGTCCCGTTGTCGGGGTTAAGTGGCTTGGGATCGCGGCCCAACAGATCGGCCAGCGCCTGGATACCCGCCTCGCCACCGGGCGGACACTGGTTGATCTCCGCCTGGCCGGCGGCGAGGGCTTCGGCATAGGGCCGGCAGCCGGGGAAACCACACTGGCCACATTGGGTTTGCGGCAGCAGGGCATCGATGCGCGCCACTATGGGATCGCCGTCCACCCTGAACCGCACGGCGGCAAACCCCAACAGCAACCCGCAGCCCCCCGCCAGGACACTCAGCGCGATAATGGCCGTCAACATCTGTTATCCCCTGGCCAGTCCGACAAAGCCCATAAAGGCCAGCGACATCAGACCCGCGGTAATCAAGGCAATGGCCGCCCCCCGAAAATGTAGCGGCACATCGGCGACGGCGATGCGCTCGCGCAGGGCAGCGAATAAGACCAATATCATCGAAAAACCGACGGCCGCACCGAAGCCATACAGGCCGGATGCCAGAAAGCCGTTCTTCTCCTGGATATTCAGCAGCGCCACCCCCAGCACCGCGCAGTTAGTGGTGATGAGAGGCAAAAAGATGCCCAATACCTGATAAAGCACCGGGCTAGTCTTGTGCACCACCATCTCGGTGAACTGTACCACGACCGCGATGACCAGGATAAAGGCGATGGTGCGCAGGTATTCCAGTCCCAGGGGCGCCAGCAGATATTCATTGGTCAGGTACGCGCACACCGAGGAAAGGGTAAGCACGAAGGTAGTAGCCAACCCCATCCCCATGGCCGTCTCCAGCTTGCGGGAAACGCCCATGAAAGGGCATAGGCCAAGGAATTTCACCACCACGAAGTTATTGACCAGAATCGTGCTGATCAGGATCAGTGCATATTCTTTCATCGCCAGACCGTAACCGTTTATTCAGGCATTAAATAAACTACCCCGCGCCCGCTCACGCATCGCGTGCCCCCAGCAACAATAATTCCATGAGCGCCTTCTGGACATGCAGGCGGTTTTCCGCCTCATCCCATACCCGGCTCTGGGGACCGTCGATGACCTCGGCACTGACCTCCTCGCCTCGATGGGCTGGCAGGCAATGCAGAAAAATGGCATCGGTCTTGGCCTGGGCCATCACCCGGGCATTGACCTGGTATCCAGCGAAGGCCTGTTCCCGTTGTTTCCGCTCCGTTTCCTGGCCCATACTGGCCCATACATCGGTGGCCAAGAGGTCGGCGTCATTGGCGGCCAGCAGAGGATCACGGATCACTTCGACACGATCGGCGCAGGTCCGCAACAACGCCGCATCCGGCTCGTAACCCTCGGGCACAGCGATTCTGAGCCGGAAATCGAACTGCTGGGCGGCATCGATATAGCTGTTGCACATATTATTGCCATCGCCGATCCAGACCACTGTTTTGCCCTGGATATCACCGCGGTGCTCGAAATAGGTCTGAACGTCAGCCAGCAGTTGGCAGGGATGGCTGTAATCGGTAAGTGCATTGATGACCGGTACCGCGGAATAGTCGGCAAGGCTTTTGAGTTTGGCGTGGGCGAAGGT
>CAVOJV010000022.1:0-16807 GCA_963696325.1 uncultured Gammaproteobacteria bacterium | reverse complement strand
TAACTCCTAAAATTCTACCACTTCCACTTTATTAGAGAAATCTAAACCCGGCACAGCGGTAAAAAACGGCCTGCCCCAATCCCGAAGCGCACTTCCAGGTCGGTGACCGAAGGTTTGCTGTAGTAAATTCCGCTCACTCCAAAGCTGACTCAGCTACTGGCGTTAATGACTGTTGAACACCTCTTCCAATGTCCCCGCATCCAAAACCCACTCGCTCCAATCCTCCAACTGCTCCGGCGCCGCCTCCTGCAACTTCGCCTCCGCCCAAGCCGGCAACTCGCCAAAGCGCCGGGTCAATTGCCGCCGCAAAACCCGGACTTCACCTTGCTGCAACCCCTGCTGCAACCCCTTGTTGATCCCGATCCGCTCTACGCTCGTCACGTATTGCATCACCCGCTTCTCCTCATAGTCTTGCAATTCCGACCACAGCCGGTTCTCTTCCGCTTCCGGCAACCGCATCACCCAATCCAGAAACCGGAACAGTTCCAGCACATCCCGCCGTGGCCAGCCCCGCTCGTACAAGCCTTGCACCAGTCGCCACTTCCAACGGTAGCGGGCGCCGACATCCCGCACCGTTTCCTGCGCTTTCAAATGCGCCAGCGTTACGACGGCAAACGGATTCTGGTGGGCTTCCAACTCGGCTTCCCGTCCCCGGTAGTCCAACAGTTTGACCACCGGATACGCAACTGCAATTCGCAACCCCATAACGCCCGCCGGTACCGCGTGGGCCGCCAGCGCCGCCGCGGGTCCGTCAATACCACCAGACTCACCACCGGTCGCCGGTAGCGGTCATACAACCGGCTGTAATACTGAAATATCCGCTCGGCGAAATCGGCTTCATACTGCCCTTGCACCTCGACATGAACCAGCACCCAGGCATCCTCGCCATCCCGCCGACTGACCTTGATCAACTTGTCGGCGTAGCGCCGTCCCAACTCGGCATCCCGTACCACCTGCTGCAACTCCTTGTCCAGAAACTCGTAACCCCGCTCCCAGGCAACCCCGGCATGAACCACCGGGAAGTAAAACTCGCACAAGGCCTGGAAGTACTGCTCCAGCGCCTCCTTCCATGGCGAGTCATAGTCGCCAACAGATACGCTATGGGTCACGATGCTTTCCTGCGGGCTTGCTGATGGCCTGCGGGTACCAGACCGTCATCGGACGCTGGCCGTCCCCCAAAGGCACTCGATAACGCGATGCGGCACGTTGCTCTGAAAGCGTCGATGGTCCGGGCTTCTTCTCGTTACCATCCAGCAACGGTGTGTTGACGAGGATAATGTTCGATCAACCACATCACTTTGATAGCCTCGGCGATAGAGCGATTCCAATAGGTGCAATTTATCCAGGGTGCTGGTTTGCGTAGACATAGGTGATTCCTTATCCAACAAGACCGTGTCTGGCAAAATCGGTTTCGCCATCGACCTCTCTAATTGCGCAATTCCCGTGCCTGATAATCCTGATAAGCGCGGGTCAAACCAGACACGAGGCCGGTTCTCGCTCGCCACCCCATGCTCCGCAATCGCCCCACGTCCAGCAACTTTCTTGGGGTGCCGTCCGGTTTGCTTGGATCGAAGACGATTTTACCTGGATAGCCAGTGACCTGCCGGATGGTCTCGGTCAGATCATGAATGGTCAGGTCTTCTCCCACCCCAATATTCATCAAAGGTGGAGCCGAGGACCCAGGACTGACCAAAGAGCTAAAAGCCTCCTCTGGCAAATTCATCAGAAAAACACAGGCATCGGCCAGATCATCGCTGTAAAGAAATTCCCGTCGCGGCGTGCCGCTGCCCCACACGATCACTTCCTGGTCACCGCGCATTTTGGCCTCGTGAAACTTGCGAATCAGCGCCGGGATGACGTGCGAGGTTTCCAGGTCGTAGTTGTCCCCGGGACCGTACAGATTGGTCGGCATGACGGCGAGGTACCGGGTGCCGTACTGGCGATTGTAGGCCCAGCACATTTCGATGCCGGCGATCTTGGCCACCGCATAGGGCCGGTTGCTGGGTTCCAGGGGGCCGGTGAGCAGGTACTCCTCCTTGATCGGCTGCGGGCAGTCGCGCGGATAGATGCAGGAACTCCCCAGAAACAGCAGGCGCTTGACGCCAGTACGCCAGGATTCGTGGATAACGTGGGTCTGGATGGCGAGGTTCTGGTGGATGAACTCGGCCGGATAGGTGCTGTTCGCCAGGATGCCGCCCACCTTCGCGGCGGCGAGAAATACATAATCCGGCCGCTCCCGCTCGAAGAAGGCGCGGGTCGCCGCCTGCTCGGTGAGGTCGAGTTCGGGGTGCGCGCGGGTGATGAGGTTGTGGTAACCCTGCGCCGTCAGCATTCGCAGCAGGGCGGAGCCGACCAGACCCCGATGACCCGCGATAAAGATGCGGCTGCTCTTGTCCATGCCTATTCGTGATGATTCGGGGCAGGGAAACCATGCCGCACGACCAGTGCGTCGCGCTCGGCCTCGGTCAGATCGGAACGCGCCATTTCCGCAACCAGATCCCGGAAGCTCGAACGCGGTTGCCAGCCGAGCTTTTCCCGCGCCCGGGTCGCGTCCCCCAACAAAGCCTCCACTTCGGTGGGGCGGAAGTAGCGTGGATCGACGCGGACGATGATCCGTTCGCCCTCGCCCCTGGCGCTTCCCTGGAGGGAGGGGAGCAGGATGCCGATTTCATCCACGGCGGTCCCTTCCCAACGGATCGCCATGCCCAGTTCCTGGGCGGCGGTGTTGACGAAGTCGCGCACGCTGTACTGTTCGCCCGTGGCGATGACGAAGTCCTCCGGCCGGTCCTGTTGCAGCATGAGCCACATCGCCTCCACATAGTCGCGCGCATGACCCCAGTCGCGCTTCGCGTCGAGGTTGCCGAGAAAAAGGCAATCCTGCATGCCCAGCTTGATGCGCGCCAGCGCGCGGCTGATCTTGCGGGTAACGAACGTCTCGCCCCGCGCCGGGGATTCATGGTTGAACAGGATGCCGTTGCAGGCGTAGAGGCCATAGGCCTCACGGTAATTGACCGTGATCCAGTAAGCGTAGAGCTTGGCCACCCCATAGGGCGAGCGGGGATAGAACGGCGTGGTCTCGCGCTGGGGGATCTCCCGCACCTGGCCGAACAACTCCGAGGTGCTGGCCTGATAGAAACGGGTCTTCTTTTCCAGACCGAGGCTGCGGATCGCTTCGAGGATGCGCAGCGTGCCCAGGGCATCGGAGTTGGCGGTGTATTCCGGCTCTTCGAAGGACACGGCGACATGGCTTTGCGCCGCGAGGTTATAGATTTCGTCCGGTTGCACCTTCTGAACGACGTGGACCAGGCTGCTGGAATCGGTCAGGTCGCCGTGGTGCAGGATGAAGCGGCGGTCGGACTCGTGCGGATCCTGATACAGGTGATCGATGCGCGCGGTATTGAACAGCGACGTGCGCCTTTTGATGCCGTGCACCTCGTAGCCCTTGCCCAGCAGGAACTCCGCCAGATAGGCGCCATCCTGGCCGGTGATGCCGGTTATCAATGCTGTTCTGATCATGTAATGCTTGTCGTATTGATTTCAATTAACCGGTAATGCAGTAAAATCCGCGCCACTCTACATCTTACGTGCCATCGCCGACGTTAGTCCGCCGATGCCCTCAAGCTTAACGCTAATCCCGCCGGGTTCTGCGCTGATCGTCCTCGACCCCCTTATAATGCAGGGCGGAGATTTGCTCCGAGACGATGCCGATGAGAAACAGCGACAGGGAATATATTAACAGTACGGCGCTCATATTGGTAAAGCGCCCCATGGTGTAATAGGTATAGCCGTAGTAACAAACGCCAGTCAGGAAGAATACAAGACTCAGTGGCAGAAAAAACCGCATCGGCGAGAACAGGGCGCCGATTTTGAGGATGATGATGAAAAACCGCGCGCCGTCCCGCAGCAGGTGGATATGGCTTTTGCCGGTGCGCTGGCCGGCCCGGATCGGGATATAGGCGACCGGAAACCCCGCGCGGAAAAAGGCCATGGTGCTGGTGGTGGGGTAGGAAAAGCCGTTGGGCAGCAGATAGAGGAATTTACGGAAATGGCGGGCGCGGACCGCGCGAAATCCGGAGGTGAGATCCTCAATGTGATACCCGGTCATCCAGGAGGCCAGTCGGTTATAGCCATGGTTGGCCAGTCGCCGGCCCAGGGAAGCCTGGGTATCCGCTTGTCTTGCCCCCACCACCATCTCGTAGCCTTCGTCCAGTTTCGCCAGCAGGCGGGGAATATCTTCGGGATCGTGCTGGCCGTCAGCGTCCATGAAGACCAGAATGTCACTGCTAGCGTGGCGCGCGCCAGTCTTGATCGCCGCGCCATTGCCCATGGAGTAGGGGTGGTTCACGACCCGGGCGCCAGCCTGTTCGGCACGGGTGGCGGTGTCGTCGGTGGAGCCGTCATTCACAACAAGGATAGTGGCTTCCGGCAACGCCGCGCGAATTCGCTCGATCATCGTTGCTATGACGGCGGCCTCGTCTTTCGCAGGCAAAATAACGCTCACCAGACTTGTCATCGTGGTCAGGGCGAGGAATCCACCGCGTTGTTCGACCATTTCCAGGTTCCAAGCCATCAATGGTGGATCGGATTGTGGCCTTGGAAGCGACAGCGCCGATAAATGGCCGCTGCTTTACGGTAATCCACTGCGGCGAGCGCCGCGCTCACGGCGGCTTTTTGGATGGCGAAGCGGCCCAGGTTTTGGACTTGCGTCAGCAAATGGTCGTCGAGTTCGATATGAGTTCTCATAAGTCATCAGTCACGATCCGTAATGTACCAGCATCATAGAGTCATGCGGTGCAGAACACGAGGATGCGGCTGTGCATTCAGGGCTGAGGCGCTAGCCAGGGCACGGCGACTGCTGTGGAAGCCTCCGGCTACAAGTTCGACGACGGCAAGTCGGGAGGAGGTACGCCGGCTGTTGAGATTACCCGATGTCGATCGGAGACAGGGTTGTCCGGCGGGTTGGGTTGTCGCGTCAGCCTGTAGAGTGGCCATTGCCCACCCTGCCCGGTTATGACGGCTGGAATTATTCAGTGGCTTGCGTTTCGGCATTGCGTATCCACTCCTGTACCGATTTGCAACGCTCCTGAGCGGCATAGGCAAGAATCGGGTTGCGGGGCATTTCGCGGCACATCTCATGTTCGGCGAAGTCAGTGGCTTCCTGAAACCTCTTTTGGTTAAGCCAGAGATCCACCATCGGATAAACAATACCGTGGTTCCGGTTGATTTGCCAGGCGCGATCCAACTCAGTCATGGCCCGCGAATACTCGCCCTGTTCGCGGAAAATGTTATGGAGGTTCACATACAGACCTTGGGTTTGTTGACGGGCCTGCACGAACCGGTTTTCCAGCAAGACCTGGTTGACGCTTTCCAGCATACGCCATGAGATAGCCGGGCATGCGCCGCGCTTTACCAGGTCGTGTACGTCTTGAAGGTACTCAACAGCGCTCGCTGAGAAAACGAATCCGCCTTGCACCGCCGCCTCGATGCTCGCCAGACGCGATTGGACTCTCTCTTCCGGTTCAAGTACGCAGGATAGCATGACAGCCTGAATAGCCAGTGGTACGCAATGCGGGCAGGCTTTGATGGTTTGATCGAGGATGCGTAAGGCCGTGACGGGGTCTTTCTGTTGGTTGTTGTAGATGGCGGCAAGTTGGGCGGCGGCGCGTGACGAAGTGGTTTGGTGCATGAACCACAGCTCGGCGGCCAGCAATCGGTCGCCCCAAAGCGAGGTGACCTGAACGAGCACCATAGCTTGCAAGACGAGGTAGGTGACGAAGGCTGCCGGCGCAATGCGCGGATAGCGCGACGAGATCTGGCCCGTCAGCCAAACCAGGGCAAGACAGGGGCCGAACAGCGCCACATAGTTACGGTGCTCGAAGTACAGTTCCAGCGGGATGACGCTGGATTCCAGCAAATGCGCGGCCAGAAACCAGAGGACAGCGAAGGCCAGCATGGGAAAACGGCGACGCAATAACAGAGCGGCGATCAACAGCGCCGCCCAAACCACCAGGGATGCCAAAGCAAAGGGTGACGCGGCCAGACTGGTGATATGGACGTAGTCGTCGTGAAAGGGAGTGAAGGCGAAGGTGCGCGGTAGCAACGCCAGTTGCAGGTATTCGCTGAGAATCTGCGGCTCTGTCATTAGGCGTTCAGTCAAACTGAACTGACGGGCCAGATAGCTTGTTTCAGCGCTTAAGGTGGTATAGGCGAGGTACGCAACAATGGCAATGAGCGCGGTGCTGAGCAGGGCGAATCGAGCCTTGCGCCAACGGATCATCGAGTCGCATTGGGCCAACAGGGTGAATTCCATCACCCAGGCGAATACCGGCAGCAGCACCCCGTTTTCCTTGGTGAACATCGCCAGCAGGGTGAATAGCCCCAACCCGATGCCTTGAAACAGCAGGCCGGGGCGCGGGCGCTCCGCCTGAATAGAGAGTCCCTTGAGATACACTAGCAGGCCGGCAAACACGAAAAAGGCGGAAAGCCCTGCCATGCGCTGGATGGCGATCAGCGAGGTGGATACCTGAAGTGGGAGAACCAGCCATAGCGCGGCGGCGCCGGTTGCCAGCCATGCGTTGCCCGGAGTAGGGCCGCGCATCAGGCGGAGCAAGAGAAGCGCAATACCGGCGACCAACACCCCGTTGGTCAGGTGGAGCAGAACATTGATGCGGAAAATGGCAGCCGTGTTGTCAGGCCAGTCCGGTACATGCAGCAGGAAAGAAGCCATGGCAATCGGGCGCCCAAGTACACCCGATGTATCCAAGAACGCGAAGTACAGGGCAGAACCCAGGTCTTCCACCCGGGCCAGGCGAGATAGAGGGCCAAGGTCGTCGTAGTACAGCGCCCCGGAAAAACCGGGTTGATAAGCGAGAAAAATGGCGACCAGACAGAACGTCAGTGCCGCAAGGGGTGTCCAAGAGCGCATTTTGTTTGAGAAGAGCATGGCGATCAGTATCCAAAAAAGGGAGTCCTGAAATGTAGATGATCTCATAGCGGTTTCCACTGCAGCAAAGGCAGGCGCATCATCATTCGATTTACAGGACCACCAATAATCCTTGCGGGGAATCGGAGAAGACACAACAAAAAGCCGCTCCTTTTGGGGGCGGCTTTTTTACTACAGTGTCGCGTTGCGTTCGGAATTCAACCCATAAGACTAACGGCACTCAGCCGGCACATATTTCGTGGTAATGGTGGTTGTGCAACGCCATGTCAGTTGGGCGCCAGTAACTACGGTTGGGGTCAGTACGATATTACCCGTAGCGTTCGGAACAATGGATGTTGCTGTGACTACACCGGTTGCATCAGTGATGGTAATGCCGGACACATACCTTGTTGCTCCCGGAAAGACATAACCGGAATTGGCTGCTGTGACTGAGCCCAAGGAACCCAGCGAGGACGTCGTTTCGGCAACGGCCAGCTTGGCTGGCGCAGCCATGACGATCACTTCGCTCACCTTGGCGCGAGTGGTGTAATCCTGATAGGCCGGCAGCGCGATGGCGGCCAGGATACCGATGATCGCCACCACGATCATCAATTCAATCAGGGTAAAGCCTTGTTGGAACTTCTTGTTGGTAGTCAGAGTCATCTAAATTCTCCTTGCGATGTTAAGTTAAGTGTAACGGGATTTATGGATTGGCGGGGGGGGATGGCTAATCTAAAAACCGTTGACGTTGCTTAAGCAGGACTCATACCAAGTCCTGTAAAGAGCCTGGAATGCTTAAAAAAAAATTATTGAATACAAAAGATTAAAATTAACCATGAAGGATGGGCAAGCTGGATAAAGGGCCCTATCCGCCCACCCGCTGGCCTTGGGACAGGCGCGACGGCAAGTCACAAGGAAGGATAAAGTGACCATTTTCGGCAGTTCGGAAGGATCGGTTGCCTTGGCGGGCGCGGTGCTAGACAGCGGCCGGGCAAGCGGTGGGCAAAGGCGGGCGTTGTCAAGGAATACTGGCATGCTGGCGTCCTTATCGGGTGTCCTTATAATCGGTTCCACCGTGAGAAGCTGTGGGTTCCTGGCCCGCCCGGTCCTCATGATTCCCTCGTTTAGTAATATAGGGTAGGCGGTCAACCGACCGGAATCAAGTGGGTAAGCGTTGCTTTCAACCCCTTGCTCGGCTGCCATGAGATACGTTAATACTTTCATGAGGTGCCTAAGCAGGACATCGCTGAACTACAGGGTGCTCAAAAGGGCTTGATTACCGAAAATATTCGCGATCGCCGGGATCGTGAGAAATGACGTTAGTCGATTTCTGTGAAAGATTATTCACCAGGCGAGATCGTTCAATGGTTTCGGAGATCTTCAAGTCTCCCCCTTCGTAAGGGGGTTTAGAGGGGGTCTGCCAATAAACCGCTGCAGTGGCCCTTTTTTTAACCCCCTCCTGGCCTCCCCCTTCGTAAGGGGGAGGGAATGCACGGCGGCTGGCGAATGAGAGCGTTCGCATCGGTTTGCCCCCCGACCACTGCGCCTTGCCCTTGTCAAGGAGCATCTTCACGGCACGACGTTCCGGCAAGAGAGGGCAGAGCAGCGCTACTTCGCTACCGTGATCAGTAATCACAAGCTCTTCGCCTTGGGATGCTTTGTCAAGATAACCGCTCAGCTTTGCCTTATAGATACCAGTGGCCATCACTCCAGCCCCAGCTTCTTCAGCCGGTAGCGCAGGGCGCGGAAGCTGATACCCAGTTTCTCGGCGGCGGCGGTCTTGTTGAAACGGGTGGCCTCCAGGGCTTTCATGATCGCCTCCTTCTCTATGCCTTCCAGAAAGCCTTCCAGATCCGCCGGGATGGTGGTAACCGGAACTCCCGGCTTGGGCGCCGGGGTGGCGTCGGTGGGGACGGCGGACGCCTGCCGGGACAGCGGTAGCGCGGGTTCCGGCAGGCGCAGATCCTCGGGGCCGATGGCATCGTCGTCGCAGAGGGTGAAGGCCCGCTCCAGGATATTTTCCAGCTCCCGGATATTGCCCGGAAACGCATAGCCTTGCAGGACTGCCATCGCCTCCGGTGTCAACCGCGGCGGCGGCAGGTCCAGGTCCCGGCAGAGTCGGGCCAGAATATGATCGGCCAGTTCCGCGATGTCCCCGGGACGCTCGCGCAGGCTGGGCATGCGCAATTCGATGACGTTGAGCCGGTAAAAAAGATCCTGGCGGAAGCTGCCCGTTTCCGCGAGTTGGGGCAAATCCTTGTGAGTGGCGCTGAGGATGCGCACGTCCGTTGGTATTTCCGCCTGATAACCGATGGGGCGCACCGCCCGCTCCTGAATGACGCGCAGCAGCTTGACCTGCATGTGCTGCGGCAGTTCCGCCACCTCGTCCAGAAACAGCGTGCCGCCCTGGGCCGCCTGGAACAGCCCGATCTTGTCCTGAATGGCGCCGGTGAAACTGCCTTTCTTATGGCCGAAGAACTCGCTCTCCATGAGTTCCGTGGGGATGGCGCCGCAATTGACCGGCACGAAGGGCTTATCGCTCCGCGGCCCCGAGGAATGGATCAGACGGGCGGCCAGTTCCTTGCCGGTGCCGGATTCGCCGCTGATGAGGATCGGCGCCTGGCTGCGAGCCAGTTTCCGGATCATGACCTTGACGCCCTGCATGGCGGTGGAACCGCCCAGCAAGGTGGGGTGCGCCCCGGTATCCCGAGGCTCGCCGCCGCCGGACAGCTTCAGGGCGGTGGTGACCAGGTCGCGCAGCACCGGCAGCTCAAAAGGTTTGGTCACGAAGTCGAAGGCCCCCAGCTTGAGCGACTCCACGGCGCTTTCCACGTTGCCGTAGGCGGTGATGACGGCTACCGGCAGGTTGGGATAGCGCTTTTGAATATGGGCGACCAGTTCCAGGCCGTTGCCGTCCGGCAGGCGCATGTCGGTGATGCAAAAGGCGAACGGGTGCCGTCTCAGCAGCGCGCGCGCCTCGCCAAGATTCTCCGCCAGATGGCAGTTGATGCCCAGGGGCAGAAGCGTCATTTCGATGAGTTCGCGGATGTCCGCCTCGTCATCGACAATCAGTGCGTTGCAAGCGTCCATTGAGGGATTCCTGTTCCTATTGGCTGGCATTATTGAAGGTAAGGCGGAAGCAACTGCCGCCTTCGGGAGGCCGCAGATACTGAAGTTGAGCGCCATTGGCCTCGCACATCTCGCGGGCGATGTAGAGCCCCAGGCCGGTGCCCTGGCGCTTGGTGGTGAAGAAGGGCTCGAAGATTTTCTCGAGATCCGCTTCGGCGATGCCGGGTCCGCTATCCATCACCTCGAGAAAGGCTCTGGGTCGGAAAAAGGTAACCAGGGTCCGTCCGGCGACCAGGCGGAGGTGCGCTGGCTGTCCCGGCAGTGCGCCGTGCAGGCAGGCGTTGGTGCACAGATTCCACAGGATCTGCCAGAGCTGGCTCACATCGAAGCGGATCTCGAGGTCCGCGGACTCCATGCGGATGTCCACCACCGGCTGGTTTTCCCACTGACTGCGCAGAAACTCCTGGCGAAATTCTTCCAGCCAGGGTTGCAGGCGAAAATCCTCCAGCTTGAGCTGGTCGCGCCGGGACAGGCTCTGCACATTGGCGATGATCTCATTGGCGCGCTTGGTATGGTTATGGATGATCTGCGCCAGCCGCTGTTGCAGGGGATTGCCGGGAGATTCCGCCAGCAGTTGGGCGGCGTGGCTGATGGCGGCCAGGGGATTGCGGATCTCATGAGCGATGCTGGCGGTCAGTCGACCCAGGGCGGCCAGCTTGATCTGCTGGAGGCGTTGGGCAACCTGGGTGGAATCTTCCAGAAAGATCAGCGTGTCGCTGACCTGGCGGTTGTCTAAGGACTTGAACTGGGGGATGAGGTCCGGCAGATGCTCGGCCTGGCGGAAGGGTCCGGGATCGCTCTGCGCGCGCTGGAGCCAGGATTCCAGGCGCTGATTGAGCGCCGGCGAAACCTCCCGCAGCTCCACCACCGGGGTGTCGTCGCGGTGATCGAGCAGGTCGCGCGCCATATCGTTGATGAGCCGTATGCGAGCGTGGCAGTCCACGACGATGACACCCGATTGCAAGTGCTGGACAATGGCCTGGTTAAGCCCCGCCATCGCCAGAAGTTCCTGGGAGCGCTGGCGAGACAGCTCCTCGCTGCGGCGGGTGCGTTCCGCCAACGTGTAGGTCAGCAGGGTGGCGAGAAAACAAGACGCGCCCAGGAAACCCAGTCGCCCCAATTCCTCGGTGGGGACCGGGGTCTGGTCGAGCAGTTGACCCAACTCCGTGGCGCCGGATTGATGGAGCAAGGGTTTCCAGAGCGTGTAGAGCCAGGAGGCCGTTTGCAGAAAGAAGGCCAGGGCGGCGGCCAGCAGGGCCGACGGCAGTGGTAGCAGGATCCCGCTGGCGGCGACGGCCATCACCAGCAGTATGCTGAGATTGCTGGTGATGCCCCCGGAGACATGAATGAGCAGGCTCAGGCCGATCAGGTCGATGAAGGTTTGGACATGGGCCTGCACGTTCAGGGAGGGCCGGCGCTGGTAGCTGCCCACGATGGACAGTATCACCAGCGCCATGTAAGTCAGCGTCGTGCCCAGAAACAGCGGGGGATTGGTCTTGCCCAGCAGGCGATTCTGCGGTTCCACATAAAACAGCGCCAGCAGCAGTACCGCCAGGATCAGGCGGTAAAGATTAAAGGCGCGGAACACATACCAGACGCGGCGCCGGTCGATGACACTGCCCGGCACGATGTTGATGAACAGGGAGTGGGCGTTGTCGGCGGGAGTGGCAATGGCGGCGGTCCTTGAGCGATATGGTTTAACGGTCCTGGGCGGTGCCCTGGGCGCGGCGATGCGTTTCGTTGCAAAAGTAGCCTGCATGGGCATCGCCAATGGCCTTGCCGAGGGGCAGGTGCACCCCGCAGTGGGCGCAGCGCACCATCGCCTGATAGGGCGGTTCGGGGCGGGGCGGCGACCGGCGCGCTGCCAGCCGGTGCTGCCAGCGGCGCAACAGCCAGAGGCCGGCTGCCACTACCGCGATGATGAAAATTCCCCGGCTGCTGATCATGGCTAAAGTATCTCAGGCTGCTCGCGACTTGCAAGGGTTGGCGCAGTGCAACAAAGGTTGGGGTTTTTCCCCACACTATTTGTTAGAATAACGGTTTCTGACAGAAAGGGGATGGAAAGCGCATGAACCTGCACGAATATCAAGCAAAACAACTATTCAAGGAATTCGGAGTGGCGGTGCCGCGCGGCATCAAGGCTACTTCCCCGAAGGAAGCCGTCGCTGCCGCCAAGGAACTGGGCGGTTCGGTCTGGGTGGTGAAGGCCCAGGTCCATGCCGGTGGTCGCGGCAAGGCGGGTGGCGTCAAACTGGCGCGCAGCCTGGCGGAAGTGGAAGATATCGCCGGCCAACTGCTGGGTTCCACGCTGAAGACCATCCAGACCGGTCCCCAGGGCCTGCCGATCCATGCGTTGCTGGTCGAAGAGGGCCTGGATATCGCCAACGAACTGTACCTGAGCGTCCTGGTGGACCGCAGTGCCAAGCGCATCGTGTTTATCGGTTCATCCGAAGGCGGCATGGATATCGAGGAAGTCGCGGCCAAGACGCCGGACAAGATCCTCACCGTGACCGTCAATCCGGTCACCGGCCTGCAGCCCTTTCAGTGCCGGCAGCTCGGTTTTGGCATGGGCCTGGGCAAGGATCAGGTCAATCACCTGGTCAAGGTCATGACCGGCCTGTACAACCTGTTCGTCGCTAATGACGCCAGCCTGGTAGAGATCAATCCGCTGATCGTCACCGGTTCGGGCCAACTGCTGGCGCTGGACGGTAAGTTGAACCTGGACGATAACGCCCTCTACCGCCACAAGGCGCTGGCCGAGATGCGCGATCCCAGCCAGAGCGACGAGCGCGAGCATACTGCCCACGAGATCGGCCTCAATTACGTGGCCCTGGATGGTAACATCGGCTGCATGGTGAATGGCGCGGGGCTGGCCATGGCCACCATGGACATGGTGAAGCTGCACGGCGGCGAGCCCGCCAACTTCCTGGACGTGGGCGGCGGTGCCACCGCCGAGCGGGTCGCCAAGGCCTTCAAACTGATTCTCTCCAGCTACAAGGTCAAGGCCATCCTGGTCAACATCTTCGGCGGCATCGTCCGCTGCGACCTGATCGCCGAGGGCATCATCCAGGCGGTCAAGGAAGTGCATCTGTCCATCCCCCTAATCGTGCGCCTGCAGGGCACCAATGTGGAGGCGGGGCGCGAGATGCTTTCCGAGTCGGGCATGAACATCATCGCCGCCGACGATCTCACCATTGCCGCCCAGCAGGCGGTGGCGGCCGCCAAGTAAGCCCTCGACCTTCCTCGAACTGGACACAACGATTATGAGCATTCTGATTGACAAGAACACGAAAGTTATCTGTCAGGGCTTCACTGGCCAACAGGGTACCTTCCACTCCGAACAGGCCATCGCCTACGGCACCCAACTGGTCGGGGGCGTGACCCCGGGGCGCGGCGGCGATACCCATCTGAACAAGCCCATCTTCAATACCTGCCACGAGGCGGTGAAGACGACCGGCGCCACCGCCACCATGATCTACGTCCCCGCGCCCTTCGCGGCGGATGCCATTCTGGAGGCCGCCGACGCTGGCCTTAAGGTCATCGCCTGCATCACCGAGGGTATCCCGGTGCTGGACATGCTCAAGGTGAAGGCAGCCCTCAAGGGCACCGACATCAAGCTCATCGGCCCCAACTGCCCGGGCGTGATCACCCCCGATGAATGCAAGATCGGCATCATGCCCGGCCATATCCACAAGGCCGGCTCCATCGGCATCGTCTCGCGCTCCGGCACGCTGACCTATGAGGCCGTTCACCAAACCACTTTGATCGGCCTTGGCCAGAGCACCTGCGTCGGTATCGGCGGCGATCCCATTCACGGCTTGAGCTTTATCGACTGCCTGGAAATGTTCCAGGCGGACCGCCAGACCAAGGGCATCGTCATGGTGGGTGAGATCGGCGGCACCGCCGAGGAGGAAGCGGCGGAGTTCATCAAGGCTCACGTTCGCAAGCCGGTGGTGGCCTACATCGCCGGCGTCACCGCTCCCCCCGGCAAGCGCATGGGCCATGCCGGCGCCATCATCATGGGCGGCAAGGGCACCGCCAAGGAAAAATTCGCGGCCCTGGAAGCCGCGGGCGTGGCCATCGTGCGCTCCCCGGCCGAGATCGGCAGCCGCATGCAGACGTTTTTCAGCGGCTAGTTAAATACCCCTCAGTCTCGCCCTTGTTACATCCCCCCCCAATCTTTTCTTAATTAAGGCGGCGTGGGCGGGATGTATGTAAGTCCTCTCCTTGAGCCAAGGGGGGGACTTAGGGAAGCTTAGCGCTCAAGCCGCAAGGGCAAACCCTAGAGGAAAATATGCCCACATCCTCTCTGCGGGTCGCCATGGCCCAACTCGATCCCCTGGTCGGCGATGTGCCCGGCAATACCCGGCGCATTCTTGCTGCCGCGCGGGAGGCGCGGGACCGGCTCAAGGCTGACATGGTGGTGTTTCCCGAGTTGGCCATCACCGGCTATCCTCCCGAGGATCTGCTGTTGCGCCCGACGTTCATAAGCGCCGCGGCAGCCGCGCGGCAAAGTCTCTGCGAAGCGAGCGCTGGCATCATCGTCATCGTCGGCTATCCGGCGGCCACCCCCGAAGGATTGCGCAATGCCGCCGCCGTGCTTGTGGACGGGGCGGTGGTCGCCACCTATTTCAAGCAACTGCTGCCCAATTACAGCGTCTTCGACGAAAAACGCTATTTCACGCCGGGCCAGGAGCCCTGCGTGGTGAATCTTCTGGGCGTGCGGGTGGGGGTAACGATCTGCGAGGATGTCTGGCAATCGGGTCCGGTCCACCAGGCGGTCATGGCGGGCGCGCAGGTGCTTTGCAATCTGAATGCTTCGCCGTATAACACCCGCAAGGAGCAGGAGCGTGAGGAGGTCTTGCGGCAGCGGGTGACCGAGGACGCTATCCCCGTGCTCTATGTCAATCAGGTTGGTGGGCAGGATGAACTGGTTTTCGACGGTGGTTCCATGGTCATGGACGCCGGTGGCGCGGTCACCCAGCGCGGTCCGTTTTTTGCCGAGGCGCTGATTCCCGTGGACTTGCGAATCGTGGACGGGCAGGTAACCCCGGTGGCGGGAGACCTCAGCCCGCTGTTGACCCTGGAGGAAAGCGTCTATGGCGCACTGGTGCTGGGGGTCCGGGACTATACCCGCAAGAACGGTTTCAAAGGCGCGGTGCTAGGTCTGTCGGGTGGCATCGATTCCGCCTTGACCCTGGCGATTGCCGTGGATGCCCTGGGGCCGGCGCAGGTGGAGGCGGTGCTCATGCCGTCCCGCTATACCGCCGATATCAGCGTGAGCGATGCCGCGCAACAGGCCGAGAAGCTGGGGGTTCGCTACCGGATCCTGCCCATCGAGCCGGCCTTTCAGGCCTTTCTCGATACCCTGCAGCCGGTCCTGGCGGGGCTGCCGCCCGATACCACCGAAGAGAACATGCAGGCGCGCTGCCGCGGTATCCTGCTCATGGCCATCTCCAACAAGACCGGCAAGCTGGTACTGACTACCGCCAACAAGAGCGAGACGGCGGTGGGCTATTCCACCCTGTACGGGGACATGGCGGGCGGTTTCGCGCCGATCAAGGACGTGGCCAAGACCCTGGTCTATCGCTTGGCGGCCTATCGCAACAGTCTGACAATGGTGATTCCGCGGCGGGTGATCGACCGGCCACCCTCGGCGGAACTGCGCCCGGATCAGAAAGATCAGGACAGTCTGCCCCCCTACGACGTGCTGGATGCGGTTTTATATCGCTATGTGGAACAGGACCGTTCCGTGGAAGAGATCGTCGCGGAAGGTTATGACCGGGAGACGGTGGAACGGGTGGCGCGGCTGGTCATCCTGAATGAGTACAAGCGCCGTCAGGCGGCGCCGGGGGTGCGGATTACCCCCCGGGCCTTTGGCCGGGACCGGCGCTATCCGATAACCTCGGGATTCAGGCGCTAGCCCAGATGGCCGAAGCCCGCGCCGCGCCGGTTTACGAGCTCAGGCCAAATATGGAAAACGAACTCTTTTCCTTGCCTTCCAGCAGGGCGGTGAGCCGTGGCAAATGGGGGGAATCCGGATAGTTCAGCCTCAATACGCGGGTGGTGTCGGCGGCCAGATCGTTCATGCCCAGCTTGATATATGCCTCGGCCATGACCGCCAGCGCATCGGGCACGGCCGGGGTGCGGCTGTAATTTTCCAGCACGTACTTGGCGCGATTGACGGCTGCCACATAGGCGCCCCGTTGCAAGTAGTACTCCGCCACATGAACCTCGTAAGTGGCCAGATTATTATGCAGAAACACCAGGCGCTGCCGGGCATCGTTGGCATACTTGCTGTTGGGAAATTTCTGCACGAGTTCGCTGAAATCGTTGAAGGATTGTCGGATGGTGGCGGTATCGGTCCGGGTCGGATCGCCGGGTAGAAAGCGATCCAACGTCCCGCTGCCACGGGTAAAGTTCACCAATCCCTTCATATAGTAGGCGTAGTCCACAAACGGATGGCGCGGGTTACTCTTGATGAAGCGGTCGGCGGCGGCGATTGCTAAATCCGGTTCGTTGTCCTTATAGTTGGCGTAGATCAATTCCAACTGGGCCTGTTGAGCATAACGGCCGAAGGGATAGCGGGCCTGTAGCTTCTCGAAATAGCCGATGGCGATTTTGTAGTTGCCGGCATCGCTTGCTTCCTTGGCGTTTGTATATAATTGATTGACCGACCAATTCTTGGTTTCGTCGATTTTTTCCGGCAACAGCCCGCAACCAGACAGGCTCACCAGGCACAGCAGACCGGCGCCT
>CAVOJV010000021.1:0-12312 GCA_963696325.1 uncultured Gammaproteobacteria bacterium | reverse complement strand
CGGTCAAGACGACGACATTCTCCTCATCAACGGGCTTTTGAAACCGTCATTCATTACCAGTATCACCCCCGCTATGGAGAGCAGGTACAGGTGGTTGGCTGCCAGCATCACGGCGGTGAAGCGTATTTCATCCTTGAGCAGCCTGATGGGAGTAGAGCATTAATTCCAGCCTGGATGACGGACCCGCAGGCGGCAACGCTGGAAACTGTAAAGCTTCCGCGTATCGCTCTTTCGGCGCTTTGTGATCTGCGTCGACGGGTCGATAGCTTTTTATCCTCTCGTGCAGTGCGTCCGAGGACGCCAACAGCCACGGGAGAAGTCCATGAAACGAGGCATTCCACCACAGAGCGATCTGTTTCTCCACGAACCGGCGAAAAGAAAATACCGGAGAGCGAACGCTCAGGCGTTCTTCATCTTCTTGGCGAACTGTTGTGGACGATGCTCGAACCACCGTCCGTAGCCCCGTCGACGGAGGCGGAAAGCGATGAGTAAGATCACCTCCGAACACTTGCGGCGTAGCGCCTATGTCTATATTCGGCAGTCCACCCTTGAGCAAGTGAACCACCACCGCGAGAGCCAGCGCCGACAATATGGGCTTAAGGACCGGGCCCAACAACTCGGTTGGGAGGACATCGTGATCCTGGATGAAGATCTCGGCCGTTCGGCTTGTATCGCGCGGGCGGGCTTCGACCGGCTCCTGGCAGCGGTCTGTAAGGGGGCGGTGGGAGCGGTCTTCTCCATTGAAGCGTCGCGCTTGGCGAGAAACGGTCGCGATTGGCACACGTTGCTGGAGTTCTGTGGACTGGTCAATACTCTTTTGGTGGATGAAGACGGCATTTATGATCCACGCCACCCCAATGATCGGCTCCTGTTGGGCCTGAAAGGTACCCTCAGCGAGATGGAGCTTGCAACCTTTCGCCAACGCTCGCAGGAAGCCCTCAAGTTGAGAGCCGCGCGCGGTGAGCTGTATACCACGGTTGCCGTCGGCTATGTACGGACGCGGGACCATCGCCTGGAAAAGGATCCCGACCGCCACGTTCAACAGAGCATCGGTTTGGTATTCCAGCAGTTCCGTGAATTCGGCAGTGTTCGTCAGGTCTTGCTTTGGCTGCGGGAGGAACGGATCGAGTTGCCTGCGGTAGATTACGGTCCCGAGGGGCGGCGGATCATCTGGAAATTGCCGGTCTACAATACGATCCACAAGACCCTGACCAATCCCGTTTATGCCGGAGTTTATGCCTATGGTCGCACGGAGTCGCGCACGCGGATCGAGAATGGGCGTAAGCAGATCACCAAGGGTTGTCGCCGGGGACAGGACGCTTGGGAGGTGCTCATCATCGATCACCACAAGGGCTATATCGGCTGGCAGGAGTACCAAGCGAATCAAGCCCTGATTGGAGAGAACGCCAACGGCAGAGGTAGCATGATGGTACGAGGTTCGGTAAAACAGGGCGAGGCCCTCTTGCCGGGACTGCTGCGGTGTGGGCATTGCGGTCGGAAGCTGACGGTGCAGTACAGCGGCAAACAAGGTCGCGTCGGTCGCTATCTTTGCCGAGGCGCCCTGCTCAACCATGGGGTCGCCAGTAACTGCATTTCATTCGGCGGGCTGCGGGTCGACCAGGTGGTTGCGGAGGAAGTCCTGGAGGTCCTGAAACCGATGGGCATCGAGGCGGCCCTGGAGGCCCTGCGAAGGCGTGAGCGGGAGGGGGACGCGGTTCGGCACCAACGCCAACTCGCCTTGGAGCAGGCCCGGTTCGAGGCCAACCGGGTTCGGCGCCAGTATGATGCGGTGGAGCCCGAAAACCGGCTGGTCGCCGCGGAACTCGAGCAGCGCTGGAATGAGGCATTGCGTCTCGTTCAGCAACGCGAGGGGGAATTGGAGACGTTGCGAGGTTCCGATCCCCTACCTACTGATGAACAGCGGCAAGCACTAGTGGCCTTGGCAGATGACCTACCGACGGTCTGGCATCATCCTGCGAGTTCACCCGAGATCAAGAAGCGCCTCTTGCGCACGGTACTCAAAGAAATTGTCGTCTCCCTGGTCGATCAGCGCATTCATCTGGTGCTGCATTGGCAAGGTGGCGACCACACCGAACTCGAGGTCGTCAAAAATCGCAGTGGCCTTCACCGCTGGAAGACGGACGTGGAGGTCGAGCAGATGGTCCGCGCATTGGCTCGCCTGATGCCTGACGCTCACCTCGCCGCCCTCCTCAATCGTGCGGGCAAACGCACAGCCAAGGGGCTCGTCTGGACCCGAAACCGGGTATGCGTCTTTCGGAATGATCAGGCAATCGCGGTCTACGAGGAGGGGGAACGACAGGCTCGCCAGGAGGTCACTCTGCAGGAGGCCGCGGAACAGCTGGGTGTCAGTACCATGACCGTGCGGCGCTTGATTAAGCGCCGGATTCTGTCTGCCACTCAAGTCTGTGTCGGCGCCCCTTGGGTCATTCACCGAGATGACCTCGCCTCACCGGCCGTACAAAACGCGCTGCGCGAGCCCCCACGAACAGCCAATGACAAACAGAGAATTATGGATGTTCAATAACATAGAGAGGTGCGCATCATGTCACGGTCCCGGTTCCGCCGACGAAAATCAAATTCTGGGCGATGTCGGTGAACTGCGCAGCGCGCAAGGATCGCACGCGCGGTTCGGGGACAGGGGACTCCTGGAAGTCAAAGGTCGCCAACTCCCGATGCAGGGGAAAGCGCGCGGTCTTCAGTTGATACTGCAAGGTCCGCGCTTGCCGATCCGCCCGTTCGGCATTGAGCAACGGTTGGAGCCACGGCTCCGCCAGTGGGGGTGGCTCAGTCGGCGGGGTCACCAGATCTGTCAAGGCCTGTGCCATGCCATAGAGACGCAAGGCTTTGAGTTGCGCGATAAGTTCAGCCCGCATAGGTTGCCTCCCGCTGGCGGAGCTGATCATAGCGGTCACCGTCGGCCCGCGGTTCCTGGTGCAAGCGGAGCCGATCAGGCGTTTCCAGCCGTGCTGGTGGCAGGGGGGCCATCAAGCGATGGAGATGATTGAGGATGACCGGCAGAGTCGCCAGACCTTGCTCCAGGGCCAGATCGCAAGCCACTTCCAGGGGTTCCAGGCCGTGCGGACGGGTCACCAGCAGCAGTTCGACAAAGGCCTTGTCGCCGCCCTTTTGCGTGAGGAACAGTTCCAGGACCTTGCGCACCGAGGCTGGGAGGTCCCATTGCTGGAAAGGCGCCCCATCGCGTAGCGCGCCGGGTTTTCGTTCCAGCACGGGCAGAGAGTGCCAGGGATCGAAGATAAACCGCCCCCGCCCGAACTGTCGGGGATGTTCGGCTACCACTCGCGCTTCCGCCACCACTCGGATGCGATCGGCATAGGCACGCAGGGAAGCGGTTTTCCCGGCATAGTCCGCCGGTACGCTGTAGCGATTACGGTCACCGGCCACCAGGCAGGTGGAAGACACCCGCACGGTCGGTTCAAAATAACCGTCGACAGCGGCCGTGAAGGGCCGCAACCGCGGACGCTCCTCCTCGAACACCTCGGCAATGCGCCGGTCGCTTGGCTCCGGATGAAAGCGCTGGGCCAGTTCCCGGCAACGCGGTTCCAACCAGCCATTGAGTTCAGTGAAATCGGCGAACGCCAGGCGTGGCGTGAACAACCATTCCCGGAGGTTGCCCACTTGGTTTTCCACCTGACCTTTTTCCCAGCCGGCGGCCGGGGTACCGGCAATGGGTTCGATCAGGTAATGATTCATCAAGGCCAGAAAGCGACGATTGAACGCACGCTCCTTGCCGGTGAAGACCGTCGTGACGATTGGCTTGGGATTGTCGTAGATGCCTGCCAGGGGCACGCCCCCGAAAAAGACGAAGGCTCGATTATGGGCCTCGAAGATCATCTCCTGGGTTTCACGGGGAAAGGCCGCCACGAACCTCTGCCGGCTGTAGCACAGCCGGAAGTGCGCTACTTTCACCGTCTGTACGACACCCCCCAGAACCATCACCTCGTGACTCCAGTCAAACTGGTACTTGGCACCCGGCAGAAACGACAGGGGCACGAACGCTTGCGTGAGCGAAGGCCGTCTATCGCCCTTCCAAGCTTTCACAAACCGCTGCACGCTGTCATAGGCACCGGCATAGCCTTCGCGCTGGAGTCCTTCATACAAGCGCTGGGCGGTCCGGCGCTCACGCCTGGGTCGTTGGCTCTCGTTCTTTAACCATGCTTCCAGCAGCGACTGAAAAGCGCCCAGCTTGGGTTGCGGTTGATGCTGACGCGTATAGCTGGGATCCGGGTCGGTGCTCTTCAGGTAGTTGCGGACGGTCTTACGCGTCAGCTGAAAGTCACGGGCAAGCTGGCTGATGGTCTCGCCTTCGACAAAATGACGACGACGAATTTTTCCGATGGTTTCCAAGTAGGTCACTCCAGGTTTCTCCGGTAAAAACCAGAGGGTTTAACACCTCGGGGTGGTCCTTTTTGGACGCTGTTTTCCCCGACAACCTGGATACTTTTGCACGCTGATTAACAACGGATCAGCGCTGTGCTCGACGGGAAATCTCACTCAGTGATGCGCTGATGTCGGGGCTAGCGATGTTTGGGTTGAAATACCCGTCGTTGCTGAAATTCGACGAAGCGTATCAGGACGAGGCGCGGATTCGGCATAATCTGCGCACGCTGTAGGGGGTGGAGCGAGCGCCGTGCGACACGCAGCTGCGCACGATCCTCGATCCGGTGGTCCCGCAGGAACTGCGCGGGGCGTTTCGGGCGGTGCATCGCCAGCTGCAGCGCCAGCGGGCCCTGCAGCCGTATGAGTATTGGAACGGGCATTATCTGGTGTCGATCGACGGCACCGGTCAGTTTGCCTCCAGCGAGATCCGTTGCCCGGAGTGCTGTGTCAAGCAGACCCGCGCGGGGCCGCGCTACTACCATCAGTTGTTAGGGGCGGTGCTGGTGCACCCCAAGCTGAAGACGGTGTTGCCGTTGGCGCCGGAGCCGATCACGCGGGCCGATGGGGCGCGGAAAAACGACTGCGAGCGCAACGCCAGCAAGCGCTTATTGGAACACCTGCGCGAGGACCATCCGCAGCTGAAGCTGATGGTGCTGGAAGACAGCCTCTCGGCCAACGGCCCGCATCTGGAACTGCTCCAGCAGCTGAATCTGCACTACCTCATCGGCGTCAAGCCGGGGGATCATGAAGCGCTGTTTAACGCGGTGCATGCCGGGCTGAGCAGGGGCGTCACTCAGGAGTGGGAGTATACCGATGTCGAGGGCGTCGAGCATGGCTATCGGTGGCGCAACGAGGTGGCGCTGAACGCGAGCCATCCCGAGTTGCGGGTTAACTTCTTGGAGTACTGGATGAGCCAGGAGGGTCAACAAACCGTGTTCAGTTGGGTCACCGATCTTGAGTTAAACCCAGACACTGTGGAACCGATCATGCGCGGAGGGCGAGCCCGCTGGAAAGTCGAAAATGAAACGTTCAATACGCTCAAGAACCAAGGCTATGCGCTGGAGCACAACTACGGCCATGGCCAGCAGCACTTATCCAGTGTGCTGGCGCTGTTGATGATGTTGGCGTTTCTGGTCGATCAGGTCCAGGAACTGAGCTGTCGGCTGTTTCAGGCCGCACGGGCACGCTTTCGTTCGCGCACCTCGCGGTGGGAGCGCTTACGGGCCCGGGTGCTGGATTTCTACGTACCCGACTGGCACACGCTGTGGGAGTCGATTACCCAGGATTATGCCGGTGCGGTGCTGACGCCCGATACGTCGTAGCCACCGCCGTGTGAGGGCGACAGTTCGGTCGCGGTTGTTGAGCGTTGTAGAGGGTTGATTGATGATGGCTTTGGGCCGCCGCTTAGAGCGCGAACAGGTGGGGTTTGTTGGTTCGATTTTACCGGCTCTGTCAGGAGGCCTAAGCCGCAACCATCAGCTCAGAGCGGGAATTGCTGGTCCAAACCTATCAAATTGGTTGTGTTGCGTTAATTTTCGATAGCCAAAGGCCGGCTATCAACAGGCGCAATTAGGCTGCCAACGAATAGCATTGCTCAGTGACCAACGGAACCGGTCCGTCGGTCGTGACCCTCTGCCCACTCTTGAACATGGAGAGCATGCAAAACCCCGGGGGAGGCAGTCTGATTGATGTCAGCGGGTTCTGGGTTAACGGAAAACAAGTGTTTAGCGATAGGCCGCGCCAGCATTGGATTTTCACCAGCTGGCGGCTCATGGCACGAGGGTTGGGTCTGGGCCGATCGAGGGTGTTCAACGTAGACCCGCACATTTTTCGAAGCCTTGCAGGTCGGCGGCGTATATCAGATCGAGGATATTCATTTCGCGCCGCGCAATCGTATCCACAAAAGTCTTTACGTCCTTCATTTGCCTGAAGGCCTGGCGGCCCCGCTCCAGGAAATCATACAGATCGATCCAGCCCGCGTGTTGTGCCGGAACCTTCGCCAGCTTCATGGCTACGCCGACCCGCTTGCGACGCGCCCCCTCGCCCACTCGCATCAATATGCTGCGGGCCAGATCGATTTGCCGTCCTCGCTCCGAATAGTTGTCGCAAAGACGGTAGGCTTCGACATAGGGTTCCGGCGTGACGGTGTCCGTCACGCCGAGTTGCTCGACCAGCACCCGCAACAACCGATTATCCAGGGTGTTCGTCAGGCTGTTCAACTCGACGGTCTCAGTGAGCCGCTGGATCATTTGCGCGGGTAACACGCGTGCCAAAAACTGGTGGATGCGTTCGAGGTCTTGATCGCGCTGGCTGAAATCGCGCGGAGCATAGAGGTCGCTCAGGAAAAACTCGCACGCCGGGCGGTAGCCCGGATCGGCCAGCAGGTCGGCATAGGTGCGCGCCAGCCGATGAGCCTGCCATTCCCGCAGCATCGCCAACTGTGGGTCCAAACCGACCGCGGCAATAGGTTGATGCCTTAACTCTTCGCTGTGTTGCAGTTTATTGAGCAACTGGGCAGCGTGGGACGGTCTGGGCGTGTCGATCATACGATAGTTCGGTTCCGCCGCCAGCTACCGCGTTGGATACTGGCGAGTTCGTCGGGGTTGGCGCGTTCATCAGCTCGCAAAAACAGTGCCCGTAACTCCTAAAGAGAGTCGGTCGGGATTCTGACGAAATCCGGCGAATTGTATCGTAACTACTTGTCACTCAAGTAAGTTGTATTTCGTACCGCATTGGCGGCACAGTCCGGTCGAAGTCCACCGTATAGTCGCTGAACCGGTTTACACAGCCGCTGTTCGACTCCGTTTTACGATGTCAAGAATCGTATTTTTGCTGATCCCCAGTTGACGACTAATTTCCCGGTAGGAACGACCGCTGGCAACGAGTTTTAGCACGCGCGTAGGGTGTCGGTCCGCTTTGATGCGCTGTCCCGGCTGACGACCAAACCTAACGCCGCGGGCTTGGGCCGCAGCAATCCGGGACCGTACTCGCTCGTGGATAAGCGTTGGTTGAGCTACAGCACCACCGGTTGGTCTGGCAATTCATTACCAGTACCGGAAGCGGGAAAATGTTCCACCAGATGCTGGGTCACGGCTTGAATGCCGCGGACTACGCCGCCTGCGTAGTTCGCCTGTTTAAAGGCCGTTTCCATCTGGCGGCAAATCCTTTCCCATTCCCGAGCGCCCACCTTCGCGTGAATCCCACGATCAGCAACGATCTCAACGGCCCGGTCGGCAAGCAACAGATAAATCAGCACACCGTTATTGTGTTCGGTATCCCATATCCGCAAGTGCGAAAATACGTCGATAGCGCGTTCTCTCGCGGACTGCCCCTTGAAAAGCGAGGTGCCGTCCAGTGCGCCTTCGAGCGCGAAACGGATTTCTCCGACGTGGGCGGTCTCGCTCGCTTTGATCGCTTGCTCAATCGCGAGCAAGGTTTGGCGGGGAAAAGCCCGGTTGACCTGCCAGTCGGTCATGACGAGATGTCTTAAAATGCGTTTGATATTCATCGTTACCACCGGCCCGACGCACCGCCACCGCCAAACCCGCCGCCACCGCCGCTGAAGCCGCCGCGGCCAAAATCACCTCGGCCGAAGCCTCCACGATAACCTCCGCCGCCAAGTCCGCCCATACCGCCACTGAGCAACGTGAACAAGAGCGCGATCACGCCCGCGACCAGCGCGATGGATACCGCGCCGGCCAATAACCAAGCGACCACAGCCACGGCTCCGCCAGTTGCAAGCGCGCCGGGAAATCGGCCTAATACGGCGCGAAGCACTCCGCCTATCACGAGCGCAAGAATAAAAATGACTGGAACATACTGCTGAATATCCGCAATGCCGCCGGCGGGGTTTACGTCGGGTTCCGGCAACGGCTCGCCGTCAATGGCGCGGATGATCTGGTCGACCCCGGCAATAATGGGGTTTGAGTAGCAGTTGGACGGAAAATTGGGTTAAGGCCCTGTGAAAAACTCCGAATGTATTGCCATCACAGCCTGCAAAGCCAGCCAGTACGGGGTTCCCGGCAAACCACTCGTTCCACAAACGACCGTTTGTGCAATCGCCCAAGTTGACGTGATATTGGGGGCTGGCGCGTTGCGAAACTATATTGCAAAATATAATTAATTGGCAATAGGTTTACGCAATCATGTTGTTCGGCTATGCCCGGGTCTCCACCCACGAACAAGATACCGATGTCCAGGTTGTTGCCCTGAAAGCCGTAGGGTGTGGAGTTGATCTTTCAGGAACGGGCTTCTGGCGGTCGCTAGGACGTCCCAGAACTGCATCATCTGCTCGCCCAGCTTCGCAATGGCGATGTCTTAGTGGTCTCGGAAAATCGACCGGTTGTCCCGTTCGCTACGGGATGTGCTCGCTCTGATGGAACGAGTGCGAGAGGCGCAGGCTGGATTCCGCAGTCTGACGGAAGCCATTGACACCACCACGCCTGCCGGACGCATGCTGATGCAGATGGTCGGCGCCTTCGCTGAGTTCGAGCGAGAGATGCTCAAGGAGCGCACGAAAGCGGGATTGGATGCCGCCCGTAAAGCCGGTCGCAGGGGCGGCCGAAGCGGCCGAAACTCACCGCCGCCCAGCAAACGGAAATTGTCGCCCTGGTGACCCAGGGAACGAAAACGGCTGCGGATGCGGCACGATTGTTCAAGGTGCATCCGGCGACCGTCTTGCGCCTGATGCGGGCGCGGACCGGAACATAACCCGGATGACGCGCGGGCGCGCAAGACCCGAGGTTAAGCGGGTGTTTGGGCGGCACTGGCCTGGTACTTTCGTCAAACGATTCATCCTGCCCCGAGTCCGCGATATGCCTGTCAGCTTCCTGACCGCCGCCCAGCGCGAAAGCTACGGCCGCTATGCGGCTGCGCCGACGCCCGACGAACTGACCCGCTTCTTCCACCTCAACGATGACGATCTGGCACAGATCAGGACCTGCCGAGGCGATCACAATCGCCTCGGCTTTCGCCCTCCAGCTCACGACCGTCCGCTTTCTCGGTACCTTCCTCGCCGATCCGCTGGCGGTGCCGTCGTCGGTGCTGCACACGGTCGCCCGGCAATTGGATGTGCCGAGCACCGACGGGATCCGCGCCGTATCGCACCGGCGAACAACGTTGGGACCATGTCAGCAGATCCGCACCTATTATGGCTACAGCGACATTACCGACCCTGGGTGGGTTTCCGGCTGACCGCTGGCTCTACGGTTTATGTTGGACCGGGACCGAACGGCCGGGCGTGCTCTTCGCGCGCGTCACCGGTTGGTTGTTGACCCACAAGGTACTTGCTGCCGGGGCACAGCACACTGGAGCGTTTGATCCTCCGGACCCGCGCCCGCGCCGAGAAAAGGCTATGGCAGCCTTGGGGCGTGGGCTGACCACGGAACAGCGAACGCGGTTAAACCGGCTCCTGACGATTCCCGAGGGCAGCCGCCATTCCTGGCTCGAGCAGCTCCGCTCGGGACCGACCCGCGTCAGCGGTCCGGCCTTAGCGGGGCGATCGATCGTTGCAATCGGTCCGCGCCCTGGATATTACCTTGCCACGCGGCCCGCATTCCCGTTCGGCCGGATCGCCGTACTGGCGCGCTTTGCCCACCGTGCCAAGGCTGCAGGCTATCAGCCGGATGCCCGCCGCTCGTCGGCTCGCCACCCTGGTCGCGTTCGTCCATTGCCTGGAAGCGACGGCGCAGGATGACATCCTGGAAGTGCTGGAAACGCTGTTGCAGGAGCTGTTCAGCGCGCGCCATCAGAGCGGACCAGAAAGCGCGGTTGCGGACCCTCAAAGACTTGGACCCCGCCGCCGCGACCTTGGCGGAAGCGTGCCGAGCTGGCTGCTCGACCCGGCCGTGCCCGACGCGGAGCGTTCGCCAGCAGGTTTTCGCCCGGATTCCCTGCGAGGAGCTCGAACGGCCTTGGAAAAGGTCGGCGCCCTGATCCGGCCGCCCGATGACGTCTATTACTTGGCTCTGGCCGAACACTACCGCCAGCGTCCGGGGCTATCTGCCGGCTGTGTTGAACCACCTCCGCTTCGGGGCCAGCCCCGCCGGCCAACCGGTGGTGGACGCCTTCGACTGGTTGCGCGACACGACCGCCACGCCCCAAAGCCGGCGACGCGCCGCGGGCGATGATCGGCAAGTCCTGGCAGCATCTTGGTGCTGGGCGAGGATGGCGGGATTGATCTTCGCGCCTATACCTTTTGCCTCCTTGATCAGTTGCATACGGCGCTCGCGCCGGCGCGACGTCTTTGCTCACGCCGAGCTGGCGCTATGCCGATCCGCGTGCCGGGTTTGCTGGCGGGGGCGGAATGGGAGGCGATGCGCCCGATCGTCTGCCGCACGCTCGGGCTGCCAGCCGATCCGCAGCCCGCTCTGGACGGCCTTGGCAGCAGAGCTCGACCAGACCTATCGCGCGGTGGCCGCGCGATTGCCCGATAATCCGGCCGTCCGCTTTGAAAAGGTCGACGCAGGTTGATCCTCAGTCCCCTGGACAAGCTGGAGGAACCGCCGTCCTTGATCGCCCTGCGGGCGGCGGTGGTGGCGCGCCTGCCGCGCGTCGACCTGCCGGAAATGCTGCTGGAGATCGCCGCGCGGACGGATTTTGCCGACGCCTTCACGCATCTGACCGAGCGCACCGCGCGGGCCACCGACTTGACCACCAGCTTGTGCGCCGTGCTGATGGCCGAAGCCTGCAACACCGGCCCCGAGCCGCTCGATCCGAACGGACGAGCCGGCGCTTAAGCGCGACCGCCTGTCGTGGGTCGACCAGAACTACCTGCGTGACGACACCCTGACGCCGCCAACGCCGTCCTGGTCGCCGCCCAAACCAATCCCACTCGCCCACGCCTGGGGCGGCGGCGAGGTGCGCCTCGGCCGACGGCATGCGCTTCGTCGTGCCGGTGCGCACCGTCCATGCCGGACCCAACCCCAAGTATTTCGGTCCGCGAAGGGGGTGACCTGGTACAACCTGCTCTCCGACCAATTCACCGGACTGAACGCCAGCGTGGTGCCCGGCACGCTGCGCGACAGTCCTTGGTGCTGCTGGCCGTGGTGCTCGAACAACAAACCGAGCTGCAGCCCACGCAGATCATGACCGATACCGGCGCCTACAGTGATGTCGTGTTTGGCCTCTTCCGGCTGCTCGGCTACCGCTTCAGCCCCCGCCTGGCGGATATCGGCGGCACGCGCTTCTGGCGCATCGATCCGACAGGCCGACTATGGAGAACTCGACGGGTCTCGCGCGTCAGCGGATCGACCTGGACGATTGATCGCCGCACTGGGACGACATGCTGCGCTTGGCCGGCTCGCTCAAGCTCGGGCGGGTGCCGGCGAACGGCATCATGCGCACGCTCCAGATCGGCGACCGGCCGACCCGCTTGGCGCAGGCGATCGCGGAATTCGGGCGCATCGATAAGACCTTGCATACCCTCACTTTATCGATGACGAGAGCCGCCGCCGCGCGCACCCTGACCCAACTCAACCGCGGCGAAGGGCGCCACAGCCTCGCGCGGGTGGTCTTCCATGGCAAGCGCGGCGAGCTGCGCCAGCGCTACCGGGAAGGGCAGGAGGATCAGTTGGGCGCGCTGGGACTGGTGATCAATATGATCGTGTTGTGGAACACGATCTATATCGAAGCGGTGCTCGACCAACTGCGCAAGGAAGGTTACCCGGTTCGGGACGAGGACGTGGCGAGGCTGTCGCCGTTGATCCACGAGCACATCAATATCCTCGGTCGCTACTCGTTCTCGATGCCGGAGGCGGTCGCGAAAGGCGAGTTGCGGCCGCTACGCAATCCCGCACAGGACCCAGAGTAGCCCGGTCCATGGCCCCTCTCGTAATTCGTAACAAGACGCTGGCTTAACCCGATTTTCCGTCCAACTGCTACTCAAACCCCAAT
>CAVOJV010000020.1:0-30856 GCA_963696325.1 uncultured Gammaproteobacteria bacterium | reverse complement strand
CGCATACTATCAATATCTTAAACTATCTTTATAAAAGTATGGCTAACAATGTTTAGTGGTATTGGTTATTTAAATAAAATCTAAAATTCTTACGAGTTTTATATTGCTTGCCGTAAAGTGATAAAAAGGGCGTTCCCGTGAACCTTATGTTTATGAAGGGTGGATGAAGAGACAATGAAAGCGCGCAATATCCTGGAAACGATTGGCAATACACCCCATGTCAAAATCAACCGGCTGTTTGAGAATCGTCGAGTTGAGGTGTGGATGAAGCTCGAACGCGCCAATCCCGGCGGCAGCATCAAGGACAGGATCGGGCTGGCAATGATTGAAGATGCGGAGCACAAGGGCCGGATTCACAAGGATACCGTTATCATTGAGCCCACCTCGGGCAATACCGGCATTGCGCTGGCCATGGTGGCGGCCGCCAAGGGCTACCGGCTGATTCTGACCATGCCCGAATCCATGTCCCCTGGAACGCCGGCGCTACCTGGCGGCGCTGGGCGCGGAACTGGTATTGACCCCGCGGGAAAAGGGTATGTCCGGGGCGATTACCAGGGCTCAGGAACTCGCCGCCGAAATACCCAATTCCTGGATGCCGCAGCAGTTCGAGAACGAGGCAAACATCGCAGTACACAAGGAAACAACTGCGAAAGAGATACTCGCCGACTTTCCGAACGGTTTTGACGTGCTCATCACAGGCGTTGGAACAGGTGGACACATCACGGGCGTAGGTGAAGTTCTGAAGGAACGATTTCCGAAGTTGAAGGTGTTTGCAGTCGAACCTGCGCTCTCGCCGGTGATTAGCGGAGGCGCCCCGGGCCTTCATCCGATTCAGGGAATCGGCGCCGGTTTATCCCGGCGAATCTACACCAAAGCGTTCTCGATGGTGTCATTCAGGTTACCAAGGAAGAGGCGTTTTGAGTACGCAACACGCTCCGCCCGGGAAGAGGGAATTTTTGTCGGCATTTCATCAGGAGCTTCGTTGGCTGCGGTCGCGAAAAAACTGCCCGAACTTCCGAAAGGCAGCAGGATTCTCACGTTCTCATACGATACCGGCGAACGCTACCTGTCGGTGGCGGGATTGTTCGAGTGAGCTGACTGCCTGCCCGCTCCCCTCCCGAAAGCTCGGGCAGGAGAATGGGCGTTGTGCCGGCGCGACTAGCGCAAGAACTCGTGGCTGATCTGGCGGAACCGGTCGGTGCCGGCCTGCTGCAACCATTCGAACACCACCATCTCCCGGCTCACCACCCGCACCCCCTCGGTGCGCATGCGCTCGACCGCCAATTCCATGTCCCGTGGCCGGCGCGATGATATGCAATCAGCCACCACATAGACATCCTTGCCTACCGCCAGCAAGCCAAGGGCGGTCTGCAACACGACATGCGCCTCCGCACCTGAGCAGGATCACCTGTTCGCGCTGGCAGGCGTTGATGCGCTGCAGGCAGGCCGGGTCGGCGGCGCAGGAGAAGCAGGTTTTTTCCATGATGCTTGCCGCCGGGACCAGGCCTCGTAGTTCCGGCGCCGTATGTCCCAGACCTTGGGGATATTGCTCGGAGGCCAGAATAGGCACCTCCAGTTGCCTCGCGATTTTCAGCAACCAGGCGCTGTTGGCAATAACCGTTTGGCTATCCTGAACGGCTGCCATCAGGCGTTCTTGAATATCGATGACCAGCAAGCAGGAATGTTCACAAGTGACGAGCATGGCGGTCCTCCTAAAGTGGCGTCCAGGGCGTGGGCGGCGGAAGGCGACCGCCCTGGGTTCAGTATACTGAAACTGCCGCGAATAGGAGCCGCCGGGTTCCCGCGGGGAAGCACTCAGTCGATCAGGATAGTCTCGCCGGCCCGTGCCTGATTGCCGGCCCGTACCCGAGTATGTAGGTTCTCACGCCAGGGTACGTCAGGTCCACCTGGGAGCCGATCCGGATCATTCCAATAACCCGTGCCGCCGATGGTTTTAAGGGCCGTCCTCGAGAACCGAGAACGAGGGATCGACGAGGTGCGCCTGCCCTTGCCCTTGTCCTTCAACCCGAGGGCGAGGCCTGAAGCCGAAACCAGAGCCGATGACCAGGACGTGCTTGGGGCGCAATGCCCTGCCCATGCCGTAATACAGAAAGCCAAAGCCGATATCAATTGCAGCAAAGTGTACAGGCTCCGCGTACGGCAGCCTTCCCGATCAAATTGCGCGAGGTGTATTTCAGGCAAATGCGGGTTCTGTGACAGTACGGCGACACAGTGGGCGGTGGAAATCTAGCGCCGTACGTGTCCCCGAACTGTCATTTCGACTGCCCAAAAATGTAGCAGGAGCCGGCTACCCTCGGGCGCCGTTGGCTTCCCTGGCTTGCCCGGTGATTGCTTATGAAAAACGCTCGTTTCAGGTCCATCTGGATATCCGATGTGCACCTTGGCATGTCCGACTGCAAGGCCGAGGCGCTTTTGGAGTTCCTCGACGCCACCGATTCGAAATTCCTTTACCTGGTGGGGGACATTATCGATTTATGGAGTATGAGTACCGGCTCTGCACTGGCCCCCAGCGCACAATGCGGTGATCCAGAAGCTGCTGGCGAAAGCCAAGCAAGGTACGCTGCATTATTTATATACCCGGCAATCATGACGATGCCCTGCGGCAATTCGCTGGAGCGCCGTTCGGGTTATTCTCCATCACCTTGCGCGCCATTCCTGCCAAGCTGCGCGAGCTTGTCGAGGGTCTTGGCTATTTACGGGCAGGATCACGCGATCTGATCGATGCGCATCTGTCCGTGCTGGAGTGTGTCTCGACGATCAAGGGTTTTCGCCATTCGTCATCGGCCTGACACAGCTGTTCCTCCTTGGCCTTGCGTTAGCGCGGCACACGCGAAGGCCATCAGCATCCTGCCCCGCAACCGCCTCCAGCCCCGCCCGCGCGGCATTCAGTTCCGCCTGCGCCCGGTGCAGCGTCTTGTTAGCCGAATGGTGATTCTTAATCTTTTCCATGATCCAGCACCTCGCGCACCTTGGCGGCCAGCCCTTTGGAGAACGGCTTCTGGATGAAGTGCACGCCCGGTCCAGCACGCCGTGGTGGGCGATGACGTCGGCCGTGTAGCCGGACATGAACAGGCGCTTGAGGTCCGGATAGAGGGACAGCAGGTTCTTGGCCAGGTCCCGGCCGTTCATCTCGGGCATGACCACGTCGGTCATCAGCAGGTGGATCTCGCCGGCGTGCTCCCGGGCCAGGCGGATGGCCTCGCCCGGCGTGCTGGCGGCCAGCACGGTGTAGCCCTGCCGTTCGAGCATCGTCGTGGTCAGTGTTCAGGATGGCCGGCTCGTCCTCCACCAGCAGGATGGTCTCGTGGCCGCGCGCGGCCGGCGCCGCCGCGCCTTCCGGCCGCGCCTGCCCGGCCTTGCCCGCATGCCGGGGCAGGTAGATCGTGAACGTCGTTCCCTGGCCCGGCTCGCTGTAGACGTTGATGAAGCCGTCGTTCTGCTTGACGATGCCGTAGACCGTGGCCAGCCCGAGGCCGGTGCCCTTGCCGACGTCCTTGGTGGTGAAGAACGGCTCGAAGAGGTGGGCCAGCGTCTCCTTGTCCATGCCGCAGCCGTCGTCGCTCACGGCCAGCAGCACGTACTCGCCGGGGACGAACCCGCGTGATGCGGCGCAGTAGGCCTCGTCGAAGGCGCATGTTGCCCGTCTCGATGGTGATCTTGCCCGACGCCGGCGATGGCGTCCCGGGCGTTGACGCACAGGTTGGCCAGGATCTGGTCGATCTGGGAGGGGTCCATCTTGACCGGCCACAGGTCCGCCTCCGGCAGCCAGGCGAGATCGATGTCCTCGCCGATCAGCCGCCGCAGCATCTTGAGCATGCCCTGCCACGGTCTCGTTCAGGTCGAGCACCTTGGGGGCGACGGTCTGCTTGCGGGCAAAGGCCAGCAGTTGCCGGGTGAGGTCGGCGGAGCGCTCGGCGGCCTTGCGGATCTCCTGCAGGTCGGCATGGAGCGGCTGCGCCGGGTCCACCTGCTCCAGGGCCAGCTCCGCGTGGCCGAGGATCACCGCCAGCATGTTGTTGAAGTCGTGGGCCACGCCGCCGGCCAGCCGGCCCACCGATTCCATCTTCTGGGCCTGGCTCAACTGCGCCTGCAGCTTCTCCCGCTCCGCCTCGGCCCGCTTGCGCTCGGTGATGTCCCGCAGAAATGCCACCAATCGCCCGCCTTCGACGGGTGGTACTGGACGCTGACTTCGACGTCACTGATGCTCCCGTCCTTGCCGCGGTGCCGGGACTCGAAACGATCCTCGCCCTCCGCCATGATTTTCTGGATGCGAGCGGCTACGCCGTCGGCCGTTTCGCGAACTCGCAGGTCGTGAATGCCCCATGGCCAACAATTCCTGCGCGCTGTAGCCGCTCATCCGACAATAGGTCTCATTGACTTCCAGCAGACGCCCGTCCCGGTCCACCAGCCAGAAGCCGTCCATGGCCGTCTCGAGGAGCGTCCGGTGCCGTTCCTCGCTCTCCCGCAGCGCCGTCCTCCGCCTGCTTGCGTCTCGGTGATGTCGCTCAGCACGACGCGGCACACGGGCGCGCCGTCGGCGTCCTGCGCGGCGGTGGCCGCCAGATGCGCCCAGAATGCGCGTGCCGTCCTTTTTCACCATCCGCAGTTCGCACGCCTGCGGCTCACCGGTCTCAAAGAGCTGTTTGCGGTGCAGGTAGTAGATGTCCTGGTCCTCCTTGAGGATGAACCGGGAGATCGGCTGCTTGACCAGCGCGCCCCGGGCCACGCCCAGCAGGGTGGCGGCGGTGAGGTTGGCCTCCAGGATCAGCCCCTGCTCGCTGAGGGTGCAATAGCCCACCGGCGCCAGGTCGTAGAGGTCGAAATAGCGCGCCCGCGCGGCGTCCAGTTCCGCCTGCGCCCGGCGCAGCTCCTCGTTCTGCATCTCCAGCTCGATCTGATGCACCCGCAGTTCGTGGAGCGTCTGCCGCGTTTCCTCGGGCGACAGGGCCTCGAGGTTTTCCGGCGACTGGGCCGCTTTTTCCCGGGCGATCTCTTCGGCCTGCCGGCGCAGTTCGGCGCAGCGTCTTGCTGCGGTCATCGGCGTTCATCCTTGCTGGTCATCGTGCGGCCTCCATCCGTTCGGCCTGTCTTTGCCTGATTCTGCTCGCCCGTTCCGTGGTCGCAATCGCATACATCTGCCCGGCCTCATTCACCAAAGCGGTGGAGATCATCGAGACCTCCACGACCGCACCGTCCTTGGTGATCCGCTGGGTGCGATACGGCTCCAGAATCTCAGCCCGGCTAAGCTGATGCAGCTTGGCCAACGCTTCCTCGCGCAGCCCCTCCGGGATCCGGTCGCGGACGTTCATCGCCAGCGCCTCGGCTTCGCTCCAGCCGTACATCCTCACCGCTCCCGGGTTCCAGGCCAGGATGCGGCCATCCAGGTCCTGCACGGTGATGGCATCGTGCGCATCGCGCACCACCACGGCCAGGCGGAGCAGCTCATTGGCTTTCCGCAGCGCCTCCTGCGTCTGCTTCATCTCCGTGATGTCCACAAAGGTGATCACCGCGCCCTCGATCACGTTGTCGAGCGTGCGGTAGGGCAGGATGCGCATCGTGTACCACTTGCCCTCCGTGGTCTGCACTTCCACCTCTTTGGGAACCAGGGTGTCCAGCACGGCCTGCACGTCCGCCACCAGGCGGTCGTAGCCCACCAGGTTGGAGACGATGTGGCCCACGGGCCGCCCCACGTCGCTCAGGATCAGGTTGATGATCCGGGTGGCGGCGGGGGTGAAGCGCAGGATGCGCAGTTGATGATCCACGAAGACGGTGCCGATGCCGGTGCCGGCCAGCAGGTTGTTCATGTCGTTGTTGGCCCGCGACAGATCGGCCACCTTGGTCTGCAGTTCGGCGTTGACCGTGGCCAGTTCCTCGTTGACCGACTGCAGTTCCTCCTTGGAGGTCTCCAGCTCCTCGTTGGTGGACTGCAATTCCTCGTTGACCGACTGCATCTCCTCGTTCGAGGACTTGAGCTCTTCGTTGGAGGTCTCCAGTTCCTCGTTGGCGGTCTGGAGGTATTCCTCCTTGGCCCGCAGTTCCTGCTTGAGCGCCGCGATGCGCGCGTCGGCGTCCGTGTCGGGGCCGTCCGCTCCTGCCGACGGCATGCGGGGCGGCCTGCTGCGCCTGTTCGGGATCGAGCGGCGGCGCTTCCTCCAGGATGACCAGGTACAGAGGCGCCTCGGGCGTCGCGGCGGGGCCTGCCGCCACCGGGCGGATGGTCAGGTTGACCGTGGTGAAGTCGCCGTTGGTTTTGACGCGCAGGCCCGGGCAGCGCACGATCTCCTTTGTCCCCGCGGCTTTGTGCAGGGCCGTGGTCAGTTCGCGCCGCAACCCTTCGCGGGCCATCTTCAGGATGTTGTTGATGCCGGCCTCGCCCGGGGCCGGTTCCAGGTACATCCCGGTGCGGCCGTGGAGATAGAGGATGTCGCCCTGGCCGTTGACCAGCGCGCCGGCCGGGGCGACCTGTTGCAGCAGCGCCTGTTCGGTCAGCTCGCGCAGCGGCAGTTTCCCGGGGCAGGCCGTCTTTCCGGCGGCCCGCGGGAGCGCCGCATCGATCGCCGTCATGGGCGGCAGAAACCGGCCCAGGGCCGCGCGCTGCGCGCTGTGAAAATCTTCCTTGCGCTGATACAGCTTCGACTTGCGGTCCAGCGCGGCAAACAGATCGCCGAACTCGCCCACGGTCTCCGAGGTGCCCAGGAAGAGAAAACCGCCCGGGTTCAGCGCGTAGTGGAACAGGGGAATGAGCTTCTTCTGCAAGTCGCCGCCCATGTAGATCAGGAGGTTGCGGCAACTGATCAGGTCGAGTTTGGAGAAGGGCGGGTCTTTGATCACATTCTGCTCGGAAAAGACCAGCATGTCGCGGATGCTCTTGTGGATGCGGTAGGCGCTGCCGTCGGGCTCGGCCGTGAAAAAGCGCGCCAGCCGCTCCGGCGAGATGTCGGCGGCGATGCTGGCCGGATAGAGGCCGGCGCGGGCCGTGGCAATCGCCTGGCTGTCAATGTCGGTGGCGAAGACCTGCACCTTGTAACTCTGCTTCAGCGCCTCCATGGCGCTCGGCGAGCAGGATGGCGATGGAATAGGCCTCCTCGCCGGTGGAGCAGCCCGGCGACCAGACGCGGATCACGGCGCCCGCGGGCTTGCCGGCAAAGAGCTTGGGGATGACCTGTTCCTCGAGCGCCTTGAAGGCCTCCGGATCGCGGAAGAAATTGGTCACGCCGATCAACAGGTCGCGAAAGAGCGCTTCCACCTCCGCCGGCGTCTGCTGCAGATACTTGACGTACCCGTCCATCGTTTCGATCTGGTGGACGGCCATGCGCCGTTCGATGCGGCGGTGGATGGTGCTCGGCTTGTACTGGGAAAAGTCGTGGCCGGTCTGGGCGCGCAGCAGGATGAAGATCTTCTTCAGCGCGTTCTCGGCCTTGGGCGCCGGGACGGTGGCGGGCCGGGGCGGCTTGCCGAAGGCGTGGGCCACGTAGGCGATGAGCTGGGCGGGCATCTCGGCCGGCGGCAGCTCGTAGTCCACCAGGCCGGTGGCGATGGCGCTGCGCGGCATGCCGTCGTACTCGGTGGAGGCGGGGTTCTGGGCCATGACCATGCCGCCCTCGCCCTTGATGGCCCGCACGCCCAGGGTGCCGTCGCTGCCGGTGCCCGAAAGCACGATGCAGATGGCCCGCTCGCGCTGGTCCTGGGCCAGGGAGCGGAAGAAGAAGTCGATCGGCAGGCGCTGGCCGCGGGGCGCGGACGGTTCCATCAGTTGGAGCGTGCCGTTCAGAAAGGCCATGTCGCGGTTGGGCGGGATGATGTAGGCGCAGTTGGGCTGCACCGCCATCCCGTCCTCGACCTCGAAGACCTGCATGCGGGTGTAGCGCCGGATGAGGTCGGTGAGGATGCTCTTGTGGTCCGGGGCCAGGTGCTGCACCAGGACAAAGGCCATGCCCGGATCGGTGTCGGCGGGCATGCCGGAGAAGAAGGCCTCGAAGGCCGCCAGCCCCCCGGCCGACGCGCCGATGCCGACGATGGGAAAGCGGCAGCCGGGACCGGCCGCACCGGCGGGTGCACTGGCTGAGGCAGGCTGAGCTTGGTTGTTGGCGGTCAAGCGTTTTCTCCCATCTGCGGGGCTGGCTATCGGTAGGGGACAGAGGACATCGGCCAGGAACCCCTCGCGGTGAGAACGGCTACCGCGGCACGCTGGCCGCAAGCAGCTCCTGGTGAAGCGCCTGCGTTCGGCCCGGTGGCAGTTGCCCACTCAGGAAGGAGCGACTTTCGCGAAGTTTAGCGTTGCGGATTTCCGAGCGCACCTTCACCATTGTAGCCGTTGCGCATCAGCCGCGCCTCCAGAGCGTCCAGGTCAATCGCCAGGAGGCTCTCGAGGGTATCCGCGCCGACCGGCTTTGCCCGGTCCGGTAACCGTCTTCCAACGCCAAGGTCAGGTATTTGTCAACCTGCAACGGGGTGGCGAGTCGCTCGCACCAGCAGGGTTACCGCACCCACCGTCAGCATGGTCTCGCGTTGGGCCTTCGGCGCCAGGGCTTGGGCGAGCAACCAGTGCAGGTATTTTGGCTGGTCCTGGCCGAAGCCTTGCCGCGTGTGCGGTTGGCACAGGATCTGATCACCGCATCCACCCGGGCCGGTCTGGCCTCCGCCCGCGCCTTATGTGGTCGGGCCGTTACACTTAACATCGGCGTCCCGTCGTCAGATAAATCCCCACGGCGATCAGGCCAATGCCGACTAGGTGGAAGGGATACAGCCGTTCGCCCAGGAACAGCATGGCGAGAATGGCGCCGAAGGCCGGCATGAGGTGCATGAACTGGCCGGTGCGGTTGGCGCCCAGTTCCGCCACTGCGCGGTTCCAGAAAATATAGGCGAGGACGGACGGGAAAATGGCCACATAAGCGATGCTGCCCAGCGTCACGGCATTGGGTTCCCAGGTGGCGCCGCGGGACAGATCCCAGCAGTAGAGGGGGATGAGCAAAACCACCCCAATGATCATGGTGGCGGCCAGGAAGGCCAGGGGATGCAACCCCTCGGGGCGCCACTTCAAACAGACCGAGTATAATGCCCAACTTAACACTGCCGCCATGATCCAGAGATCGCCACTGTTCATCCGCTGGGCCAGCAGTGCTTGCATGTCGCCCTTGGTAACGATCACCAGTACCCCCAGCAGGGAAATGGCTATTCCCAGGGCTTGCCGGCCAGTCACGGTGAGGCGCAGCAAGGCAAAAGACAGCGCCACGATGATGACCGGCGTGGTGGAGACCAGGAGCACCGCGTTGGTAGCCGTGGTCGACTGCAGACCGGTGTAGACGAAGGTGTTGAAGTTGACGACCCCAAGAATGCTTAACAGTGTTAGGATCTTCCAGTGATCCCGCAGTAACGGCCAGTGCGGGCGCAGCCGTGACCAGGCCAAGGGCAGCAGGATCATCATGGCCACCACCCAACGCCAGAAGGACAGGGCGATGGGTGGAAAAGCCAGGTGTACCGCGCGGCCAAGGACGAAATTACCGGACCAGAACAGAGTAGTCAGGATGAGCAGCACGTAAGGAGAAGGGTGCAGGGTTTTGGCAAGGGCGCGCATGGTAGCTTCCAGAGTGCTGGATGTTGAGTAGAGGCTGGGTCTTTTGGATTGGTCAGGATTTAATTTTTAGCATTAGGGTCTAAATTTTATATTGATAAAATTTCATCATCGAAGATAAGGGCAAGTCATAATGAAACGACTCTATTTTTTGGTCCCTACGGTAGAAAGTGCCACGCAAATCGTCAATGAATTGCTGCTAGCGAGAATTGATGAACGCCATATACATATCGTTGCTAAAGATCATGCGCCGTTGTTAAAGGCCAATTTGCCAGAAGCTGGACTGTTTGAAGAGAGCGATTTTGTTCCCGCCCTGGAACGCGGTTTGACCGTAGGCGGCGCTACCGGTCTGCTGGCGGGTATCGCCGCCGTGACCTTCCCGCCGGCGGGATTGATTCTGGGTGGTGGCGCCATCCTTGCCACCAGCCTGTTGGGGGCGGGTCTAGGGGCCTGGGTAGCGAGCATGATCGGCGTGTCGATACCCAATACCCAGTTGGACAAGTTTCATGACGCCCTTGAGGAAGGGCAGTTGCTGATGCTCATCGATGTCGCCAAGGATCGGGTGGATGAAGTCACCGATCTGGTTAGACAGCATCACCCCGAGGCGCATGTGGAAGGCACCGAGCCAACCATACCGGCATTTCCCTAAATCCGCATGGCTTGCGCGGTAATTTTTTCCGCTGCGCAAGCCTGCCGGCCCCTGGAAAATCTCATTCCCCCTGCACGGTGACGGTTAGCCTGCGACTGTGACCGGCGTGACGGTGTTCCCAAAGATATATTCCCTGCCAGGTTCCCAAGGCACAGCGCCCCTCTGTCACCGGAATCGTCAGACTGCTCTGGGTCAACACCGTGCGGATATGGGCAGGCATGTCGTCCGGACCCTCGTCATTGTGTTCGAGCCAGGCGACGCCGTCAGGGACCAGGCGGACCATGAAGGTTTCGAGGTCATGGCGCACCGTGGGATCGGCGTTTTCGCAAAGTATCAGTGAGGCGCTGGTGTGATGGATGAACGCATGGGCCAGGCCGGTTTTCTGGCCTGTCGCGCGCACCACAGCCTGGACACGGTCAGTCACTCTGGATAGGTGCCCCGGCCCTGCGTGAGGATGGTCAGTGTGGTTTGCGAGAGCATGGTTTATTACTCCTTAAGCCTTGCGCAATCGCAGGCGCCGCCATAGCCCGCCACTGCTGAAACAGTTCCAACCCCAAGCCAGCCAGCGTAACAGGGCAAAAGCCAGCCACAACGCCCAGGCCAGCATCAACAGCCGGTAAACCAGCATGGGCACCGATACCGTCCAGGCTTGCGGCAGCAACCCCGACGAACGGTCCTGGTACCAGCGCAGCTCATTGGCGCTGGAACCGTTGCCCACGACCTGCATATCGGGCAGCCCCAGCAGGCCCTGCTGGATCGCTTCAGCGAGGGCCGCCAGCGCCACCAAGGTCAGCAGCGCCAGCAACACTTGCAAGAGATTGAAAATGCGATTATCGATATTTTCCGGCAACCTGGTGCGGCGGCCGAGCAGCAACAGCCATCCCACCACCATTGCGGCGGAAAGCAGGTCGGTCTGAAACTCAAGCCAATCCCCAGCAACAGCCATTGCCAGCTCCGTAAAGGCGTACCCGCATATCGCCCCAAGGCAACAGCCGCCAGCAGGACCACGACCAGCATTCCCCAGAACAGCACCGCCGGTCCCAGGGTGGGGCCACCGGCAAACAGGGTCCAACGGTCGGGAGGCACGGTCAGAATGATATTCGCATTGACGCTGTCGGTGCCGAGATCCACCGCGGGGTGCGTAGTACATAGTCATACTCCGCGGATCACGCCAGTGAACGCAATCCGCTGCCCGCCGGGCGTCAGCGGCACGGTCAGGACGCGATCCCTGAGCTGCAAGGGCTGGCTGCGGTCGTTAATCAGCACGTCGGTCAGTTCCGCACCCGCCGGCAAGGTGAATAAATGGTCCAGACCGCGGCTGGCGCGCACCGTCAGTTCCAGTTCGGCATTGCTTACGCGTTCACCGGGTTGCAGACGCAGAATGGCCTGGTCGATGGTAACGACCTTACCCGCCACTCCCTCCGGACGGCTGATCACCAGGGTCAGCAGTTCTCCCGGCCAAGGGCGCCATTCCGGGGTCCACTCGCCGGCGCTGTCATGGTAGTGGAGCACCGGGATGCCGGCGGCCTCGATATGCCAGATCGGCCGGCGCGCAACCGCCAGATCTCGATGAAGTAGGGTGGTGGCGGCGGTCAGTTGAAGGCGATCGGAACGCTCCAGGGTGGAGGTCCATTCCAGTGCATCCTGATCCGGTGCCAGGTTGAGTTGCGCGCGCCCGTCGCGGCCTGAATGCCGGCGGTAGTGAGGCGCTCACCCGGTAAGAGGGAAATCGCCAGCACCGCGGCGGAATCGGCCTGGCTCAAGCGTCTGACCTGGGTATGCACCCGCCAGTCGATGCCCAGCACCAGTTCCCGCTCGACGCTGACGAACACTGGCAATACGCCTGGCTCCAGGGTGATGGCGGTTTCGCGGCGCTGGCGGTTGAGTTCGATCTGGGCGCCGCTCGCTACCCCGTCGAATACGCCGTCGGCGCTCCAGCCGTCGAGATCGAGAGTGACCCGGCCCGGCGCCATCGGCAATGGCAATTGCAGGGTCAGCAGATCGGACGGCAGTGGGCCGTCGATTTCAACACGGTGCAACCCGGCGGGCAGCCGCAACCACAGGCCGCCATCCGCGGCGCGGTAGAGCGCCGCCGCCTTGCCGTCCAAACCGATGCGGTGCGCTACGAAGCGTCCGCTGTCCAGCGATAACGGTACCGCACTGTCGGCCTGCGCATGCAAATCGAGCTGGAGTCGGAATTCGGTCGCCGTAGCCTGTATCGCCAGGTTGGCAAGCGCGGCGCACTGGGGTGCGCAGTCGGGTGCCTCGGTCAAGCGGGCGCGCAGGTCCTCCAGCAGTACCGGGGAGGGGATATCGGCATGGGCGTCGGGCGAGGGCATCAGCAAACCCAGGACCAGTAAAGGCAGCGCGCGGCGGGGAAGGCGGACCTCCAGCACGCGCCCCAGCAGGGCCAGCAGCAGGCCAACCCCGAGGAAGGCCAGCATGCGGCTGGCCCAGGGCGGCAGCAGCCACAGCGTAAGTCGGGCCTCGGCAGGTACCGGACCCGTCCAGCGCAACTCGGCCCGGCCCCAGTGCCACTGGGGCAGGCCGGGGCCGTGTCTGTACCTGGACGTCCGGCGTATAGCCTAGGCGCAGCCGTGGCGACGGCGCCGCAGACGGTTCGGGGCGGGTGCTGATTTCGCCATGGACCGGCGTTCAGCAGCGCGGGTCCGGCGGCAGGCGGCGCCACGGCCTGAAAATCCTCGGCCGGCAGGCGGCTGCATCCACATAGGTGGGCGGTGAACTGAGCTGAGGATAGAGGCCGCCCGCTTGTTGGATGGCGAAGGCCAGCGTCATCAGTACCAAGCCTGCTACGGCCAGCTTGCGATACCAAGTGACCAGCGTCTGCAAGCGTCCCGGCGGCAGCACCCGCAGCAGCGCGATGGCGGCGAGCAACTTGAGCCAGAGCAGTCGGGGGGCATCGGGCTCGTGGTACGCCAGGGTAAGCCCGGCCAACGCCAGCAGACCCCACCACCAGTTCCACAGGCGAGCGAAAGCCACGGTGGTGATGAGAACGATAAACAGGTCAAGCAGGGTCCATTGGTACAGCCAGGCGGTGCTGACCCCATGGCCCCACCGACTCCCAGCAAGCGCCAGCCGGGCGGCAGGTTGAGGCTGGTACGCACCTGAGCGGGCGGCAATCGCCAGCCGACCGCCGGTAGATCGCCGCGGGCGAGGGGCTGCAAGCGGCCGTCGGCGCTCAGTTGCAACTGGCCCTGGCGTAATTCCACGCATCCGAGGTGTCGCCGGGGCGGTGGGTGATGAACTGGTCCTGGCCATCGAGCGCCACCCGGCCGAGCTGCAGTTCGGCACCGGCTTCCAGTCGGTTGGCGGTGGACACGCGCCCTTCCAGGCGATCTTGCACGGTGTAACCGCGCCGTCGAAATCCAGCCACAAGCTGCGATTGAGGCTGAGTTGATCGGGTACTGGGCTGGCGCCGCGCTGGCGGGTGATGAATTTCAAGGCAGTGTCGGGTGTGATCAGATAGGCTGGCAGCGCACGCCATTCCTCCGGGAGATTGGTCTGACCCGGATCGATAGCGCTCGCGCCTTCGACCGTTACCACCCGCACCGCATTGGCCGCCTCGAACGACCATACTTCCTGTGCCGGCCAGGGCTCGCCCGCCGCTGGACGCTGCAAGGCTTCGACCGGATCGGCATGGCGGGCGCCGACCTCGACGATCCAGTCGCCCGGTTTGACCTGCAGGCGCAGGCGGCCATCGGTTTCAAGGCGGGCAGGCAGGGGGGTGGTCAGGCTCAAGGGGATAAAGCCCTCCGGCAGCATGGGCCCGAGTTGCAGTTCGCGCGCCTGACCGGCGACCCGCAGGCTGAGGCGGGTAGTGAGGATAAGTGGTACCCCGTCAGTGATCCTGCGAAATACCTGCGCCTCCAAGTGATCCTGGATATCCGTCGCCGGTGGGGCACGCTCACGCAGCCAGACGGCGCCGTCGGCCTCTATACGCGGATTGGCGATCGCCACGCCATCGACCAGCAGCGTCAACAAAGCCGTCTCAGGTGGCACGCGGAACGACTCCGGCACGGCGCTCCGAACCAGTTGACCACTGATACGATGCTCGCCGGGCTCGGCTTTTAGCGCCGGCCGCCCATCGCGCTCAAGCACCGTCGCCGCCGTACCATCCAGCATCACCGACTGCGGCCAGTGGCGGCGGTCGCCGGGCAGCGGCAGCCAGGTAGCAGCGTCACCATGCCAGGTTTGCTCGAAGCGCCCGCCTTGGTCATTGATCGCTACGCGCAGCGCCGAGGGCCAAGCGCAACGCCGGCCAACGGTATCGCTGTAAAGCAGGGGACAGCGCATTTCCTCCTGGCCATGCAGTACCCAGTCCACCCACGGGCGCAGCGGTTCGGGGATGGCGGTCGGCGGAGACGCCTGGACGCCGGTCATCGTTAGCAGCAGTAGAATCAGTCCTTGCACGAGGCGCATGGCGAAGCTCTCCACAATCGGGTATTGCCATAATTACAGTAGCACGGAAACCCAAACGCCATGAAGATCAACGCAAATGTGAACAGACAGCGCACGACTGGCAGGAGGAATGGCAGGAGGAATGGCAGGATGACGGCGAAGAAACCGGCTTACTGCTGGATACCACTTCACACCTGGCCAGCGCTGCCGGCAGCCATTGTTTGTGAATTTTGACTTCGCTGAGTTATGTTATGAAGTACCATTTTGATCATGGTTATGATTTTAGCGAGTAATGCAGCCTTGCAAAAACGATACCCAACCGGCTTAAGCCTGCTGGCCACAGGCGTGGTTCAACGGTTGATGGCGCGATTGCGTTAGTGGCGGGACTGTGGCTGGCCGTGGCCTGGGCCCTGCACTAATCACGTCATGCTTCCAGCGCTTCAACTCGATGATCTGACGGTATGTTATCACCGCCATCCCGCGGTACATCATCTGTCCGGCCAATTCAACAGCGGTTCGTTGACAGCCATCGTGGGTCCCAATGGGGCTGGCAAGAGCACTCTGCTCAAGGCCATCATGGGCCTGCTGCCGGTTACGACGGGACATATCAAACCTGCCGTTCCGAGCCGTGGCGATATCGCTTATCTTCCCCAACAGGCGCAGATCGATCGCAACTTTCCCATCACCGTCATGGATGTCGTCATGCTGGGCCATTGGCGGCGCATCGGTATACTTGGCGCCGTGACCGGGGCCCTCAAGACGAAGGCCGCCAAGGCGCTGGCGGCAGTGGAACTGGATGGTTTTCCTCGGCGGCTTATCAACAGTCTTTCAGCCGGTCAGTTTCAGCGCGTGCTGTTCGCGCGGATGCTATTGCAGGATGCCGCCCTGATCCTGCTGGATGAGCCCTTTACCGCCATCGATGCCCGGACGACAACGGATTTGCTACAGGTAGTGCGGCGCTGGCACGGCGAGCAACGCACGGTGATTGCCGTGCTGCACGATCTGGAACAGGTGCGCGCCCATTTCCCCGAAACTCTGCTGATGGCCCGATCCGGCATTGCCTGGGGTGATACCGCCCAGGTGCTCACCCCGACGAATCTGCTGCGCGCCCGTCACATGGCCGAAGCCTGGGATGAACAAGCCCCGCTGTGTGCGGTAAATCCACCATGAACGTGCTCTTTGATTGGCTAATCCGCCCCTTTTTGGAATTCAGTTTCATGCGTCGGGCACTGGTGGCCTGCCTGGCCTTGGGGCTGGGCTGCGGCCCAGTGGGGGTATTGCTGGTGCTGCGGCGCATGAGCTTGGTGGGTGACGTCATGTCCCACGCGGTTTTGCCGGGAGCGGCCATCGGGTTTTTGGTAGCGGGCTTTTCCCTAACCGCCATGAGTATTGGCGGTTTCGTTGCCGGCCTGGTGGTGGCTTTGCTGGCGGGCCTGGTGACCCGCTTCACGGAACAACGTGAGGATGCCAGTTTCGCCGTTTTCTATCTGATCTCGCTGGCGCTGGGTGTGTTGATAGTCTCTACCCGGGGTAGCAACGTGGACCTGTTGCATGTGCTGTTCGGCACCATTCTGGCGGTAGACGATGTGTCGCTGTTGCTGGTAGCGAGTATCGCCAGCGTGACCTTGTTGAGCCTGGCGGTGATTTACCGACCCTTGATCGTGGAATGTTTCGATCCGGAGTTCTTGCGGTCCGTGCAAGCCCATGGCGCGGTCTACCACCTGCTGTTTCTGATGCTGCTGGTGCTCAACCTGGTGGCCGGTTTCCAGGCCCTGGGCACGCTGATGGCGGTGGGTTTGATGATGTTGCCCGCCGCCGCCGCCCGCTTCTGGACGCAACAGGTATGGACCATGGCCGCCGTTGCGACGGGTATCGCGGTACTGTCCGGTTACGTGGGTTTGTTGCTGTCCTACCACGGCAATCTGCCTTCCGGGCCTGCCATCATTCTCACCGCCGGGGTCATTTATGTGGTTTCCATCGTCCTGGGTAGCCAAGACGGCTTACGTGGCCGATTTCTGCGCGGTAGGCATCTGCAAGCTTAACCGAAGGAGTTACCTATGCGGTTTTATCTGAAACACATGGCCTTGGCGCTCGTTCTGATAGTACCCACGGCTTGGGCGGAACCACTGCGGGTCGTGGCCAGCTTCAGCATTCTTGGGGATCTCGTGAAGAATGTCGGCGGTGAGGATGTGACCGTTACCACCCTGGTGGGTCCCGATGGAGACGCCCACGTTTTTGAAGCAACCCCGGCGGATGCCAAGGCCGTGGGTAACGCCAATCTGGTGGTGGTGAATGGCCTGGGCTTCGAAGGCTGGATAGACCGCCTGATCAAGGCCGCCAATTATAAAGGCACGGTAGTGGTAGCGAGCCAGGGCATCCCGCCTCGGCAGCTGAAGGAAGAAGAGGCAGAACATGCCAAGGACAGCCACGGCCAAGACAAGCATGAGGGGCACGGCCACGGCCTGATAACAGACCCCCATGCCTGGCAGGATCTGGCCAACGGCCAGCGCTATGTGGCCAACATCACCGCCGCCCTTGCCAAGGCCGACCCGGCCCATGCCGAGGCTTATCAGCGGCGCGGCGAAGCCTACCTGGCACAACTCAAGGAAACCGACCAGTGGGTGCGCGGGCAACTCGCCGCCGTCCCGGCCGTTAAACGTAAGGTGATTACCTCGCATGACGCCTTCGGCTATTTTGGCGCTGCCTATGGGGTGCAGTTCCTTGCCCCGGTGGGTTGGAGCACCGAGAGCGAGCCTTCCGCCAAGGACGTTGCCAACCTGGTCCGTCAGATCAAACAGGCTGGCGTGCGGGCGCTGTTTGTCGAGAACATGAGCGACCCGCGTTTGCTCAAGCGCATCGCCGACGAGGCCGGCGGCGTGGTCGGCGGTACCTTGTACTCGGATGCGCTGGCTCCCGCCGGCAAGCCGGGTGATACCTATATTGGCATTTTCCGTCACAATGTGCCCGCCCTTGCGGCGGCGATGGCGAAGAATTAACCCGATAGCAAACCTCCAAGGGGTGCGGCATGGCCAGCCACGAAAAGGTACCCGTCACCGTACTCACTGGATTTTGGGAGCCGGCAAGACCACCTTGCTCAATCACATCCTGGCTCGCCAGCCCGGCAAGCGCAGCGCCGTCATCGAGAACGACTTCGGCGAAATCGGCATCGATCACCAGGTTGTGTTCGATGCTGACGAGGAAATCTTCGAGATGAACAACGGTTCTATCTGTTGCGCCGTGCGCGGCGCTCACTCTATCGGCCCTGGCGCTATTCACAGTGCTGTCGAGAAGGGCTATCGTGTGGATGGCGGGGGCCGCCATTGTCTGGGAGAACCGGATTCATCAGGGGCTGTCCATCGCCGGCTCGCTGGCCATCGTGTTATTTGGCGGTATCCTGCTGCTCGCCGCGATCGATCAGCCAAGTACCCTATGATGAAGGGAGGACGGTATCGTGCGCCTGCTGCACACCTCGGACTGGCATCTCGGCCAGACCCTGCACACTTTCGACCGCGGTTACGAGCATCAGCGCTTTCTCGACTGGCTGTTGGACACGGTCGAGGCGGAACAGACCGACGCGTTGCTGATTGCCGGCGACATTTTCGATAACGCCAATCCGTCCGCCGCCGCCCAGAAGCAATTCTACCGCTTCCTCACCGCGGCCAAGCGCCGTGTCCCCCGGCTCGATGTCGTTATCATCGCCGGCAATCACGACTCGCCGGGGCGGCTGGAAGCACCCGCGCCGTTGTTCGCAGCCTTCGATGCCAGCGTGGTCGGCCATGTCACCCGTGACCCGCGCGGCGACATCGAACTCGACCGCCTGGTGGTGCCGCTCAGAAACCGAGACGGCGACATCGCCGCCTGGTGTCTGGCGGTTCCCTTCCTGCGACCTGGTGACGTGCCGCGGGTGGAGACGGTGGGCGATCCGTATCTGGAAGGCGTCGCCATGCTCTACCGGCGGGCGCTGGAACTCGCCCTGAGTCGCCGGGAAAACGGCCAGGCCATCGTCGCGCTCGGCCACTGCCACATGAGCGGCGGCCAGACTTCCGAGGACTCCGAGCGGCGCATCGTCATCGGCGGGGCCGAGGCACTGCCGGTGGAGGTGTTCGATCCAGTTATCGCCTACGCCGCGCTGGGGCATTTGCATCGCGCCCAAAAGGTCGGCGGTCAGGCGCGGGTGCGCTACTGCGGCAGTCCGCTGCCGATGTCGTTCGCGGAAATCCGCTATCCCCATCAGGTGGTCCGCATTGATCTGGATGGCGATGCTGTCACGGAAATCACCACGATCAGCATCCCACGTTTCGTGGAGTTAATGCGGGTGCCCGCGCAACCCGCGCCGCTGGATGAGGTGCTGGGTGCCCTCGCGGTGCTCGATCTCCCGGATACACCGCTGGACGCACAGCCTTATCTGGAAGTGCGGGTGCGGCTGAAGGCACCGGAGCCGGGGTTGCGCGCCCGCGTCGAGTCGGTGCTGGACGGCAAGCCGGTACGGCTGACCCGAATCGAAACCAGCTACGGAAGTAGTGTTGAGAACGATTCCGCCAGCGGTCCACAATCGCTGGACGAACTGGGGCGGCTGCAACCGGATGACATCTTCAAGAAACTCCACAGGTCGAAATACGGTGGCGCGGAACCTTCCGCCGCGCTGCTCGCCGCCTTCACAGAACTGTTGCTGGCCTCCGACGGGGAGGGCGCCCCGTGAGAATCCTCGCCATTCGCGGCAAGAATCTGGCCTCGCTGGCTGGCGAGTTCGAACTGCACTTCCACCAGGAACCACTCGCCTCCACTGGCCTGTTCGCCATCTGCGGCCCCACTGGGTCTGGCAAGAGTACCCTGCTCGACGCCTTGTGTCTGGCGCTGTATGACGAAACTCCACGCTTGACCCGCGCCACCGTCAAGGGCGTCAGCCTGCCGGATGTCGGCGACGAAACCATCACCCCCCAGGATCCTCGCAACCTGCTGCGCCGGGGCACGGGCGAGGGTTTCGCCGAGGTGGATTTCGTGGGCAACGACGGGGTTGCGTACCGCGCCCGCTGGAGCGTGCGCCGCGCTCGTGGTAAGGCGAGCGGCAAGCTGCAAAACACCGAGATGCTGCTGGAAACCCTGGACGGTGGGCAACGCATCGGTGGGGTAAAAAATGAAGTCCAGCAGGCGATTCGGGAACGGCTGGGGCTGTCGTTTGCGCAATTCACCCGTGCGGTGCTGCTGGCCCAGAACGAGTTCGCGGCGTTCCTGAAGGCCAACGACAATGAACGGGCGGAACTGTTGGAAACCCTGACTGGGTTGGATGTTTACACCGGCATTTCCATCCGCGCCTTTGACCGCGCCAAGGCCGAGCAGCAAACGCTGGATGCCCTGAAGGGCCAACTCGACGGTCAGCAGCCACTTGCCGCCGATATTCGCGCCCAGCGGGGACAGGAACGCGATACTGCCAAGGCGGAAGCGGCGACGCTGGAACAGCGCAAGAACGAACTGGGCCGGCGATTACAGTGGTATGAAGGCTGGGAAAAACTGCAACAGAGCGAGCAGCAGGCGCTTGAGACCCTACAGAAAGCCTGCGCCGACCAGGAAGCCGCGGCCCCCCGGCAGGCCTATTTCGTTCAGGTTGAGGCCATACAAGACGCCCGCCCCCAGGTGGATTCCGTTGCGCGCATGGCTGGGGAGGTCGCGAGGACTCGGGAGAGCCTGGTCATCGCCGAAGGCAAGCTGGACGAGGCGCGGCAAAGCCGACAGAAGGAGGATGAAAAGCTGGAGTTGGCGAGCCAGGCGGTCACCGCCGCCGAGGAGGCCGCCGACAAGGCCCATCCCAACCTCAACCGCGCCAAGGCGCTGGATGCCGAAATCGCGACGCTCATCCCCGGCCACAACACCGCCGCCAAGGTATTGACCGAAGCCCGCGAAGTCGAAGCGAAGGCGCAAGAAAATCTTGCCGCCAAGCGGTCCGAACGCAACCAGACCGGCCAGGACCTGAAAACCGCCCAGGACTGGCTGGCAAGGAACGAACGGTGGCGTCCCCTGGCCGAGGATTGGTCGCGCTGGGACATGCTGTTCGAACAGGCGGCCAAAGCCCAAGGCGGCTTGCGAGAGGTCGAACAGGCTATCGCCAACCGGCAACAGGACGAAAAGAAGCTGCAGCAGGCGCGGGATAAAGCCGCCGCCGCTCTCGTCAAGGCCGAAACCGCGTTCCACACCGCGGAAACCCAACTTCAGGCGGCTATACACGCATTGGCCGGCTTCGATGCGGAAGCGCTGGCCGCGCGTCGCGGAACCGCCGAAACCCGCCGTGAGCAACTCGCCAGTGCCGAGCGGTTGTGGAACGTGCTCGCCGGTTCGCTCGCTCGCCAGCGCGAGTTGGGGGATGAAGCGGGAACACTTCAGGACAGGCTCGCCTTGGCCGAAACCGCCCTGAAGGAGATTCTGGCGGACAAACCGACAGTGGCCGGCCGGCTGGAACAGGCCGAAAAATCGCTGAAAACCGCCGAAGCCGCCTGCGCCAAGAGCGTCGAGACCTTGCGGGAAAATCTGGAGACGGGTTTCCCCTGCCCGGTCTGCGGTGCGACGGAACATCCCTACGCTGCCGGCGATGCGCCTTCCCGCGCCATGCTGGTCGGCCTCAAGACCGAAGTCAGCGACTGTCGGAAAGCGCTGGATACCCTTGGCGAACAGGAAGCGACGCATAAGGCCAATCTCGACGGCAGTCGCCAGCGCCTGAGTGCGATTGCCAAAGCGCGCGATCCGCTGACCGCCGCCATTCAAAGGGATGCCGACACCTGGAACGCTCATCCGGTCGCGGCGGAGCTTGATGCCAGGGCACAGGCTGACCGTCCAATCTGGTTCACCGCGCAGAGCCAGTTGGTACAGGAACAGCTTGCCGCTATCGCTCAACAGGACAAGGCTCTGCGGCAGGCCAGCAAAGCCAGGGATGAGGCGCAAACGGCGCGGGACAACGCCCAACAACAACATTCGAAGGCGCGGGACTCCCTGAGCGCCGCGCAAATGGCGCTCAATCAGACAACCCTGGCGGTGCAGACCGCCAGCGACCGGCAAGCGGACGCCGCGCAAGGCTTGAACGAGCGGCTGGCCGCGCTGGACGCCGCCTTCCCCGACCAGAGCTGGCGCCCGGCATGGCAAGCTGATCCCGCCGCCTTCCATCGTGATCGACGGGAACAGGCCACGCAATGGAACAACCAAAGCGAGACCGTCAAGCAACTGCAAATCCGGCGTGGCACGCTCGAAATCGAGATCGGCAATCTCACTGCGGCCGCCGCTGAAAAATCCGTACAACTCCAGCGAGCAACCGAAGACTTCGAGAAAATTGATCATGCCCTTCAGGACAAGCGCCGGCAACGGCAGGCTCTGTTCGGAGGGCGCCCCGTCGTGGCTGTGGAAGCGGAACTTGCCAGGGGGATCGAAACTGCCAGAGTCAATCTCCAAAAGCAGGACGAGGAGACCAGGAAAGCGGCGCGAGCCCAGGCCAGCGCCGAAGCGGTACTCATTCAGGCAAGAGCAGCCCTCGACAACACCCAGCAGGCGGAGCAACAGGCCGGCTTAGCCTTGGATGCCTGGATCGCTGGTTTCAACGCCCGCCATTCCGGCGAAGCGCTGGATGTCGCCCGACTTCACGACCTGCTTGCCCATGACAGCGCCTGGCTGTCGCTGGAACGGGAGGGGCTGCGGGTGTTTGTCGACGCCATCCAACGCGCCGAAACAATCCTCAAGGAACGCCAATCGAAGCGGGTGGAACACGAACGACAACGCGCTACCCAGGACCCGGCGGACGTGGTGCAAGCCGCGCATGCGCAAACCATCGCCGAATTGGAACAGGCCAAACAGCGCGCTATCCAGGCGGAACTCGATCTGCGCCAGGACGACGACCGCCGCACCAAAACAGCAGAACTGCAAAGCTTCATCGACAAACAGGAAGCAGTCACCCGGCTTTGGAATCAGTTGAACGAACTGATTGGTGCCGCCGACGGCAAGAAATTCCGCAACTACGCCCAGCAGTTCACCCTCGACGTGCTGCTCGGCTACGCCAACCGCCATTTAGCCGATCTCTCCCGCCGCTACCGGTTGGAGCGGGTCAAGGACGCCCTCGCCCTGATGGTAGTGGATCAGGACATGGGCGACGAGTGCCGCTCGGTGCATTCCCTGTCGGGTGGCGAATCCTTCCTGGTCTCGCTGGCGCTGGCCCTCGGCCTTGCCTCACTGTCCTCCAACCGGGTGCGGGTGGAATCGCTGTTCATCGACGAGGGTTTCGGCAGCCTCGACGCCGACACGCTGCGGGTGGCGATGGACGCCCTGGACAATTTGCAGGCCCAGGGCCGCAAGGTGGGGGTCATCTCTCATGTGCAGGAGATGACCGAACGGATCGGGATTCAGATTCAGGTGCGGCGCCAATCCGGCGGCCAGAGCAGGATTGAGGTGCGTAGCGGTTAGCAGGGTTGGTAGCGTTTCCCAGAGGTTTTGAAACAAGCCAGCACAAGTGTGGACCACAGCGGAACACCAAATGGGAGCTCTAACGCACGTTGGATCACACGCCATTTCCTTCACCTCATCCGCACCAACCCCGACAAATGAATGAAAGTAAGTTTCAGCTCGCAACTTGGAATCAATGCTGGCAGTGGTGAACCTCCACCGTCGCATGCACCAATCCAAGATGGCTGGGAACCATGGCCACATAGTGTTCGGGCGGCTTGGGTGCGGCGGTGACCAGCGCGATCAGCGCCGCGTATATATTGGGGCCGATCGACCAGATATGCAGATCCGTGATGCGGTTATCGTCGTGGCTTTCAATCGCCTCGATGACCGCACTGTGAATAGGGCGCGGGGCTTGGTAATCCAAGAGCACGCGGCTGGTGTCACGCAGTAAACTCCATGACCAGCGCGCAACGAGAAGCGCACCCACAATGCCCATCATCGGGTCCATCCAGTTCAGGCCAAACCATTTGCCCGCGAGCAGGGCGACGATGGCCAGCAGCGAGGTCAAGGCGTCCGCGAGGACGTGTAGATAGGCGGCCCGCAGATTGTGATCGCCGTGCGCATGGCCGTGCGGATGATGATCGTGATCGTGATCGGAATGATCGTGGTTATGATCATCGTGATGCCCGCCGAGCACGGCCACACTGGCGGCGTTGACGGCAAGACCGAGGAATGCGACGGCGATAGCCTGGTTGAAGACGATGTCGATTGGATTAAAAAATCGCTGCGCGCTTTCCCAAGCCATCAGCAAGGCGAACCCGGCCAGCAGCAACGCGCTGGTAAAACCCGCCAGAGCATTGATCTTGCCGGTGCCGAAACTGAAGCGATGGTCATGGGCATGGCGGCGGGCATAGACGTAGGCAATAGCCGTGATGCTCAGCGCGGCGGCATGCGAACTCATATGCAACCCATCCGCCAGCAGGGCCATGGAACCATAGCCGATGCCAGCGGCGATCTCGACGACCATCATGATGGCCGTAATCACGATCACGATCAGCGTACGCCGTTCGCCCAGGCGCGCGTGCTGCTGGTCGAAGGCGTGATCGTGCTGCCAATGGTTAAGGGTTTGGGTATGCATGATGGCCTCCAGAACCAATAATGGTGCATGACTTAAGCAATACCACCCACGTTCATCATACCAGCGCAAGCCGGTATCCAGTTTTTCGTTGGGTTGCTGGATTCCGACTTTCGTCGGAATGACAATGTTACGTAAGTCCTATGGTGGCTATACTGCCAGCTCCCTGGGTGTCCCGACAACCTGGCATGCGTGCCATATAGCGCTGGCGAAAGATCGACTGTATGCAAGACGAACCGCAAGACCCAATCGAGCAAGTGCTCGGTTACCATGAACGCACCAAGCATCATCCCAATGCCTACGCGCGTTCCCTGGGCTATCTCGACTGGGCGACCCAACCCGATCCGTTTCGGCGCTTCGCGGGCGCACCTCGCCTGCCCCTGGAGCATCCCGCCGTAAGCGCTGAGCCGTATTTTGACGAGCTGTTTGCAACGCGGCCCAGCCAGCCTCGGCCGGTAAATCGCGCGACGATCAGCCAGTTGTTCTATGACAGCCTGGCGCTGTCGGCCTGGAAGGAGGTCAAGGGCGCAGGGCGCTGGTCGCTACGGGTCAATCCCTCCAGCGGCGATCTGCATCCCACGGAAGGGTATTTGATTGCCGGCGCCATCAATGGTTTGAGCACGACGGCGGGCGTGTACCACTATTCGCCCTTCGAGCACGCGCTGGAACGGCGGCTGGAGCTGGCGCATGATCAATGGCAGGCGCTTGCCCAGCAACTGCCCAGTGACTGCGTACTGGTGGGGCTGTCGTCTATTTATTGGCGGGAGGCATGGAAGTATGGTGAACGGGCATTCCGTTATTGCCAACATGATATCGGGCATGCCATCGGTGCGGTGGTTCTGGCGTCGGCCGCGCTGGGCTGGCGGGTTCGCTTGCTGGACACCATCGCCAATCGCGAACTCGCGCTGTTATTGGGCATACATCGCCAAAGCGGTCCGGAAGCCGAACATCCGGACTGCCTGCTGGCGGTGTTTCCGGTGGGGGAGGGGTCGGAACCGGCCGCTGTCGAACTAAAGTTACGGCCCGACGGGCTGGCACCACTGGCGGATGCCGAGTGGGTAGGGACGGAAAACCGATTGAGCAGGGACCACCAGCCCTGGCCCATCATCGACGCGGTCGCAGCGGCGACCCGGTATGATGGTCGGTCAGGCTTGCCGTATCCCAGCGTGGTGGCCGTTATTGAGGGTTCTGGCACGGGTCTATTGCCCGAACGTGCACTACCCGCGCGGCGTATCATCCGCCAACGGCGCAGCGCGGTGGCCATGGACGGGCGCACCGAAATCGATCGGGAGGTTTTCTATCATATGCTGGCGCGGGTCACGCCCCGGCTGTCACCCGTGTTTCAATCCTTGCCTTGGCGGCCACGGGTGTCGCTGGCGTTGTTTGTCCATCGAGTCAGCGGTTTGGAGCCTGGGTTGTATCTGCTCGCGCGGGACCCGTCCCATCGGGACGTGTTGCGGACCACACTGCGCCAGGAGTTTCTTTGGCAAAAACCGTCCACTTGCCCGGACCTGCTGGATCTGTATCTGCTCTTTACGGGCGATGCCCGGGACACGGCGCGGATCATCAGTTGCCATCAGGACATCGCCGCCGAGGGCGCCTTCGCGCTGGGCATGCTCGCTGAATTCGAGCCCAGCCTGAACCAGCAAGGAGCGTGGTTCTATCCGCGCCTGTTCTGGGAAACGGGACTGATCGGCCAGATCTTATACCTGGAGGCGGAAGCGGCGGGCCTTCGCGCCACCGGCATCGGCTGCTTCTTCGACGACGTCATGCACCAGATCCTGGGGATCGAAGACCACTCCTGGCAGAGCCTGTACCATTTCACGGTGGGTCGGCCAATCGACGATCCCCGCCTCAAGACCCTCACGGCCTATTTCCACCTGGAGTCTCCGCGGTGATGCCGGCGCCGAATACACTATTTTCCCATGGCCACTTTGCCGGCAGGCGCTGCTTGACCTAGTATTGGCATCAGGCTAAAAATCCTTTACCAATCCATTAACAGCGTGCCGCGCGCGCCGCAAGGAGCCAGCCATGTCACTGTGGGGCAAGATAACCGGCGAATTCATCGACATCATCGAATGGACCGATGATTCCAACGACACCCTGGTGTATCGTTTCGAACGCTACGGTAACGAGATTAAGTACGGCGCCCAGCTCACGGTGCGCCAATCCCAGATGGCGGTGTTCGTGAACGAGGGGCAAATCGCTGATGTTTTCGCGCCCGGCATGTATACCCTGGAAACCAAGAACGTTCCCATTCTCTCGACCTTGCAGGGTTGGAAATACGGCCTCGCCAGCCCCTTCAAGGCGGAGGTTTACTTCGTCAATACCCGCCAGTTCACCGACTTCAAATGGGGCACGATGAATCCGGTCATGCTCCGCGACCCGGAGTTTCAGATGGTGCGCCTGCGGGCTTTTGGCACTTATGCTTTCCGGGTAACCGATGCGGCGGCGTTTATCAAGGAAATCGTCGGTACCGACAGCCACTTCACCACCGACGAAATCGCCGAGCAGTTGCGCAACATCATCGTCTCGCGCTTCACTAACGCCGTGGCCAAGGCCAATATTCCGGTCCTGGACCTGGCCGCCAATTACACCCAGTTGAGCGAGTTCATCACCAATACCATCGCTCCCGAATTTCAAGCCTACGGCCTGACCCTGACCAAATTGCTGGTGGAAAACATCTCCCTGCCACCCGAGGTGGAAGCGGCGATGGACAAGCGTTCCAGCATGGGCATCGTCGGTAATCTCAATCAATATGCCCAGTTCCAGGCGGCGGAGTCCATGCGGGCGGCGGCCGAGAACCCGGGACCGGCGGGCGGCGGCATGGGCATGGGATTGGGAGTGGTATTGGCCCAGCAGTTCGGCCAGACCCTCGCGAGTGCCCAGCCAGGCGCTCCTCAGCCGGTGGCGAGCGCCGCTCCGCCGCCGGTACCGGTGGCCGGTTTCTTTGCACATCTAAACCAGCAACAGGCAGGGCCGTTTGCCAAGGACGCCCTGAGCAAGCTGGTCCAGGGTGGCCAGTTCACCCGCGACACCCTGGTCTGGAAACAGGGGATGGCGAACTGGCAGGCCGCGGGCGGGATCGGCGAGCTGGCCGATCTGTTCGCCCAGGCGCCGCCGCCACCGGTGCCCGCGGCCTATTACCTGTCGATCAACGGCCAGCAGGCTGGGCCTTTCGCCCTGGATGCCCTGACGAAGCAGGCACAGGGCGGCCAGCTTAGCCGTGACACCCTGGTCTGGACGCAAGGGATGAGCGCATGGCAGCCCGCCGCCGAAGTGGCGGAACTCAACGCACTGTTTGGCAGCGCGCCGCCGCCGCTGCCACCCCAGTAACGATATCCAACATGGAACAGACTCGCTTTCCCTGCGAAGCCTGCGGGGCCTCGCTCCAGTTCGCGCCAGGCACGGCCAGCCTCAAGTGTTCCTACTGCGGGCATGAAAATAAGATTTCCCAAGCCGAGGCGGCCATCGAGGAACTGGACTACCATGCCGCCCTGGCCGAGTTGGTGAAAGCCCAGCCGGTGCTTGAAAGCATTACAGTGAAATGCGGCAACTGCGCGGCGGAATTCACCCTGGATCCCGTCGTCCGTTCGGCGGACTGCCCTTTCTGCGGCACTCCGGTCGTGCTGGAAGACACCCACAAAGGCGTAGCCCTCAAACCCCAGTCGCTGTTGCCATTCGCACTCACCGACCAGCAGGCCCGCGAACGCTTCGCCGCCTGGCTGCAAAGCCTGTGGTTCGCGCCCAATAAGGTCAAGCACTATGCCCGCCAAGGCGGCGGCCTGTCCGGCATGTATATTCCCTATTGGACCTTTGACTGTTCCACCACCAGTTCTTACACCGGGCAGCGGGGCGATTACTATTATGTGACGGAAACCTACACGGAGGAGGAAAACGGCCGGCTTGTGCAGCGCACCCGGCAGGTGCGGCGAACCAACTGGTATCCGGCAAGCGGCACGGTGTGGCGCGACTTCGACGATATCCTGGCATTGGCTAGTAGCTCTCTACCCAGGAGCCAGACGGAACGCCTGGAACCCTGGGATTTGGAGAACCTGGTGCCCTACAGCGAACAATACTTGAGCGGCTTTCGCACCGAAGCCTATCAGGTCGATGTGCAGCAGGGCTTCGAGAGCGCGAAGGACCTCATGGCTGTCCAAATCAATGAGGATATCAGGCAAGACATCGGTGGTGATGAGCAGCGCATCCATGGCGTGCAAACCCGCCATGACCATATCACCTGCAAACACATCCTGCTCCCTATTTATCTCGCGGCCTACCGGGTTGGCGACAAGTCCTACCGCTTCGTGGTCAACGGGCGGACCGGTGAGGTGCAGGGCGAGCGGCCCTATAGCTGGATTAAGATTACCACCGCGGTGCTGGTGGCTATCGCCGTGCTCGCCATCATCATGACTGTGGCGGGTCAGCACCCGTAGGCACGGATGGTTAGTCGTTGCTCAACAGGGCCCAGAACGATTGCCTCAGCCTGATCGCCAAGAAAATCGCAGTCAGTCAGTCGCCCTCGGGCGACATGCCGGACCCCGAGCTCGACGTGCTGAACCTGGATGGGGATAGTCTGGAAGTGCCGTTGGCTAGCAGTCGAGGGAGCGGTGCTGACTTTGCGAAACTGTTGACGAGGGAAATCCTGCAAGAGTCGATGAGCTCTTAGGAAGGGCCGTGTGATCGGCTCCAGCAGGAAAATCAGTTAGTGCTTATCACCCCACAGGTCTAGCCCGAATGTTTCATCCTAAAACTCGATTATCAAGTATAAATATAAATATATCAATATTTTAAGTTATATTAACGCTTTTTTATGAATAATCCGGATTAGCTGGTGTTTATTGATTTAGTATGTTTAGTCTAATTTTCATCACTAAACTTTTTAAAATTTTCCTTGTTTAATATAGATTGGATAATATGATGATTATCAAAGCTGAACTTGATGAAAATCAAATAGCAACCGTCGTCGTGGATTCTGCTCGCCAGATTTGGCTAGCCGGTCTCGGTGCTTTTGCGAAAGCTGAAAGAGAAGGCGGTAAATTTTTTGAAACACTGGTTGTAGAGGGAGAGAAATTGGAGGCTCGCATCAAGAAAGTAAGCGGTAAAAAGGTTGAGTATATTAAGGATAAAGCTGCCGATACATGGAATAAGCTGGAAGAAGTATTTCAAAAGCGGGTCGCACGCGCTCTAAGCCGCTTAGGAGTGCCTACCAACGAGGATATACGTCTACTTTTGGAGCAAGTGGAGGCACTGGAAAAAAATATTAAGGAATTAGAGAAGTTAGAAGAATTAAACGTAACTTCTCAATAAGTCATGGCAGCCATCACCGACGATACCTGTTAAAGTGTACCAATCCTCACCTCAGAATCGTTCCTCAGACATGCCCACCCCGATCCAACTACCCGACATCCCCGACGCGGAACGCACCCCGGTGGTCGAGCAATTGGTGGCGCTGATCGAACGGTTGGCTGAGGAAACCCACCGGCAGGCGGAAACCATCCAACAGTTGCGCGATGAGATTGCGGTGCTCAAGGGCGAGAAGGCGAAGCCGACGTTCAAGCCCAGCGGGATGGAAGGTCAGCGCGATCCGGAGGCAAGGACTGGGTCCTCGGCCGAGGCCAGCGGCAAGCGAGCGGGTTTGGCCAAGCGGCATAAGACGGCGCAGTTGAGCATCCACGAGGATTGCCTGATCCCGCCGAGCCAACCGCTGCCGCCGGACTCGCGCTTCAAGGGATATCGTCACTTCATCGTTCAGGACTTGAAGGTCCACCCCACAACATCCGCTATCGTCTGGAGGTCTGGCAGACCCCGGAGGGGGAATGGTTGTGCGGGGAACTGCCGCCGACGCTTCATGGCGGGCACTTCGGTCCGGGCTTGCGGGCCTATCTGCTCTACCAGCACCATCATTGCCACGTCACCCAGCCGTTATTGCGCGAGCAACTGCTCGAATGGGGCATCGACCTCTCCGTGGGGCAGATCGATGCCCTCCTCAGCGACCACAACGAACCGTTCTTTGCGGAGAAGGATGGGCTGCTGCAGGTTGGCTTGGCGGTCAGCTCCTTCATCACGGTCGATCATTCGGGGGCGCGGCATCAGGGCAAGAACGGCTACGTCACCCAGATTGGGAACGACCTCTTCGCCTGGTTTTGCAGCACCGAGAGTAAGAGCCGGATCAATTTTCTCCAGCTCCTGCAAGCCGGGGAACGCCGCTATTGCATCACTATGGAGGCGCTCGAGTATGCGCGCGAGCAGGGGCTGCCCAAGGCGCCGTTGCAGCGCCTGGAGCGCCATCCGACGCAGGAACTCGCGACGGCAGAGGCCTGGGAGAAACACTCGATACCCTCGGCATCGCCACCGAGCGCCATCGCCGCATCGCCACCGAAGGCGGCTTGCTCGGCGGCTTGCTGGAGCAAGGACTTTCCACAGACTTGGCCATCGTCAGCGATGGTGCCGGACAGTTTGCGATTCTGCGCCATGCCTTGTGCTGGGTTCACGCCGAACGCCTTGTTCACAAGCTCATCCCGCTCAATGATCAGCATCGTCAGGATCTGGCACGGGTGCGCGGCGAGATCTGGGATCTCTATGCCGACCTGAAGGCCTACCAACGCCAGCCGAATCCAGAGGCGGTTACGGGTCTGGAGGTATA
>CAVOJV010000019.1:0-23627 GCA_963696325.1 uncultured Gammaproteobacteria bacterium | reverse complement strand
AATCTGGCCAACGGCTGTGCCAAGTACCGCACCGGTGTGCTGATCATCACGCCCGGCGATCGCGATGACGTGCTGCTGGCCGCTTGCATGGCGGCCCTGAACGGTACCCACATCGCGGCCCTGCTGCTCACCGGCGGCCTGCGTCCTAGTCCCCCCCGTGTGGGAACTCTGCCGTCCAGGACTGGCCACCGGTCTGCCGGTGCTGGCGGTGCCCTACCACACCATCGAGTCGGTACTCAATATCGCCCGCATCAACTTGGAAGTGCCGCTGGACGACACGGATCGCATCCAGCGGGTGGTTGAGACCGTGGCTTCCCATCTCAGCCTGCAGTGGATAGACGATCTGCTGAAGCGGGCCGGGGAACGTCGTCTGGGCCCGGCCGCGTTCCGCTATCTGCTGGTGGACGGGCGCGGCAGGCCAATCGGCGGATCGTGCTGCCGGAAGGCGATGAAGCGCGCACCATCATGGCCGCCGTCGAGTGTCAACGCCGTGGCATCGCCCGCTGGGTGCTGCTCGGCAGGCCCGAGCAGATCCACGAGGTGGCGGTCCGCCACGGGGTGAAACTGCCCGAAGATATTGAGATCATCAACCCGCAAGTGGTGATCCCGCGCTACATTGAACCCCTGGTGGAACTGCGCAAAGCCAAGGGACTGACCCCCGAGGTAGCGGAAGAGCAACTGCAGGACCCGGTGATGCTGGGCACCATGATGCTCTACCTGGGCGAGGTGGACGGGCTGGTGTCCGGGGCGGTGCATACCACCGCCAATACCATTCGCCCGGCCTTGCAGATCATCAAGACCGCTCCCGGTGCCAAGCTGGTTTCCTCGATCTTTTTCATGTGTCTGCCGCAGCAGGTGCTGGTCTACGGCGACTGCGCGGTGAACCCCAATCCCGACGCCGAGGATCTGGCCGACATCGCCATCCAGAGCGCCGAGTCCGCCAGGGCTTTCGGCATCGAGCCCCGGGTCGCCATGCTGAGCTACAGCACGGCGAATCCGGAACAGGCGGCGATGTGGAAAAGGTCAGGGAAGCCACCCGCATCGCCCAGGAGCAGCATCCAGAACTGTTGATCGACGGACCTTTGCAGTACGACGCCGCAGCCATCAGGGAGGTGGCCCACAACAAGGCGCCGGATAGCAAGGTGGCCGGGCGTGCCACGGTTTTCATCTTCCCCGATCTCAACACCGGTAACACCACCTACAAAGCCGTGCAGCGCAGCGCTGACGTGATCAGCATCGGCCCGATGTTGCAGGGGCTGCGCAAACCCGTGAATGATCTCTCGCGGGGCGCCCTGGTGGAGGATATCGTGTTCACCATCGCCCTGACCGCCATCCAGGCCCGGCAGGCGGAGGAGCGAGAGCGATCAGAAGCAGAAAATGCGTGACACTTTATTGGTGCTTTACCTTCTTCTGGTTCATACACCTAAGCGTTTCAACTGCGTTGTTGCCTGTCGCCTCAACCGCCGCCCTGACCGCCGCAGGCCGTACCCTTGAAGGGTAAGGTGTTGGGGGTGACGCTCACGCCTGTTGTGTAGGCCTGATCGGGCTCCAAGAGACCAGCCTCATCAAACGTCAACTCCACCGTGAAAGCGGACCAACCCTGGGCGGGCGGAGAAACAAAACCAACGTAGAGACCGTTTCCGCTCGTTTGGATGTTTGCGCCGGTCCACTCGGGGCCTATGGCTTCTAGACGAAAATCGCGCGCCGTAGGGTTGCTGGCCTGCCACGCCAGGACTTGCTTGGGTTGGGAAGTCGTCTGTACCAGAATCGAGCCATCGGGTTCCTGAATCCACGAGTATTGAGGAATGCTCTTGCCGTTGTTGATATTATTGATCCAGGAGAGGGCGGCCAAAATGACGTCTACATCCTGCGAGTGGTCAGTGTTGGGACGGTAGCGCAGCCACTTCGGGCCGGGTAGAGCAGGATAGTAAAGCTGTACGAGTCGGGCACGAAAAATTGGTCGCCGCTCGAATTCAATATGAGTTTTGGCATCGTGTAGCGTAGTCGATACTGATACGGATCGATGATCCGCAACAGGGCTCTGCCCTCCGGGGTTTGCATCCGGCAGGGAAGGTCGAATTCGACATAATCCTCGAGCGCTGGAGCATAGAATCTATAGGCTTCCCAGTGATGGATGAACTGTTTTGCCAGGTTCAGCATATCGATTGAGGCGGGCGCGATGGCCTTCACACGTGGATCCACCGCCGAGTCAACCATGCTCCAACCCCGCTTGGAGCCGCCGATGACGACGAAATCATCGATCGGCCGGCGCATCGTTAGGAATGTTTGAACCGTATCCATGGCGCGGACGGCGGCCTTGGTCATGGCGACATGGACGGGCCACTCGGGATCACCAGTGTCCAGGTACTTATCCAAACTGTAGGCAAGGATGGCATCCTCGCTGCGGGCGCGGCTGGCTTCATCCGCAAAGTAAAGGGGTTGATTGGGAATCTGCCTGACTTCTGCCACAACCGAGCCCAACGCCACTGCCACACCAGCAAGCGCCTGGGTTTCCTTCGGTGGCGGTGGCGTTCCACCGTTGCTGCCGCCGTTTATGAACAGGATAGCGGTGTGTTCGCTATTGGAATGCACCACCCACGGCACGATGATAATCACGTCGTGTTCCCAAAGCACCCGGTTCACTTCGTTCGACTGACGCCACTGCTGCGAGGTCATACTCAGGAAATACGCATCATAGCCGACGCCCCGTTGGGTATGATAATGAGTAAACTGGTAGTTATCGTCCGGTTTTGCCACGTACTGATCCAGCGCCCTCTGGCCACGCGCCTGTTGCAGGGATGAGTCACTGATTACGAAGTTTTGACCGCTCTCCTGCCAGCTTACGAGAAGGCTCTGGTTGGAGGCGGGGAAATTGGAGAGCGCGAGGTGCCGCTCGCACCTTGCAGGTACTCCCGTCCCAGGGTGGTCACATTGAAGGTGAGGGCGGCGAATTCCACTCCATCGGCGAAAGCCCGCAGGGTGTGGGGGCCATCACCCAGGCGGTTCCAATTGAACGTCAAGCCAAAGCCATTATTGGTGTCACCGCATACAGCCGCGGTGTCCTCCCGCTTGGTGCCATAGGCGGTCAACCAGCGCTCGCCATTGTCCATTTGCACTTCCACGGCAGTGGCATTGCACACCCAGCCCCGAATTAAACCAATGCCGCTCTCACAGGATCCTGAACTCGGGCTCTCCAAGTGGGCGAGTATCGAAATTGCGGCTGGCTCAGACGCCAACTCGACATTAGCGCGGCTACCGCATAGCGGATTTCCGTCACTACCCACGATCACGAAATTCTGGTGGGCTTCGGACCAGCGCACCGTCAGGTTGTTACTGGACAGCGGAAAACCTGATAGGGTCGATTCACCACTCGCACCTTGCAGGTACTCCCGTCCCAGGGTGGTCACATTGAAGGTGAGGGCGGCGAATTCCACTCCATCGGCGAAAGCCCGCAGGGTGTGGGGACCATCACCCAGGCGGTTCCAATTGAACGTCAAGCCAAAGCCATTATTGGTGTCACCGCATACAGCCGCGGTGTCCTCCCGCTTGGTGCCATAGGCGGTCAGCCAGCGCTCGCCATTGTCCATTTGCATTTCTACGGGCAGTGGCGTTGACACCCAGCCCCGAATTAAACCAATGCCGCTCTCAACGAATCTTCACTCGGGCTTTCCAGGTGGGCGCTATTCGTCGTAAGGTCCTGCGCTGGCAGCGGGACAGAAACCCAACCCAACAAACCGGTGGTCAGTAATAGCAGCAAACGGTACATGCTTTCCTCACCTCAAGCTAACTCACTTGGCAGTTAAATTACTCCGGCGTCGCTGAGGTTAGTATAGCTTTTTCGCAGTGGCACCGCCTTAAGAAGCGTAATCAAACCCACTCTACGTAGTAACCTCGGTGGGTCTTGCCGTCTTTCAGGCTGTTGCCTTTTGTGCCAGGAGATAAATCAAGGGTTGCCAGCTTGTCAGGCAGGGTCCACGCTCTACAGTAAGTTCCTTTTCCCTGCACATTTTGCGCTTGTTCCTGGAAATTACCTGTGAGTTTTTCTTCAGCTTCGTTGTTCATCGTTTTCTCTTTGCATCGTCATTAGGTTTGGTTGGCGTCGGCTTAGTTTGACATCCTCAGGATGGACAGTGTGTATGCAGTTATTTCCCCTGCGCTTGGCTTCGCGACAGGCCGCCTCAACTGCAGCGCGCACATCGTGCACTGCCGAGGGTGATCGGTAATCGGAACAGGCCGGTATTCACGCCCAGCCTAAAGATTTTGTCCTGCCATCGCAGCCGACTGTTCTGTAAGGCAGCTCGCAGCAGCCGTGCCGTTTGCAAGATCTGACCTTGTGAGCGGTTGAGGAGCAGCAGACCTAACTTGTTATCGTCCAGTTGCGTAAACAGGTCGTCTTGCTGCACTCGGAAGTAAAAGGTCACTGCATTGGCGTAGCACCGCGCTGGCGGCTGTTTGCCCGTCGGTGATTCAGTGATGGCTTTGAGTCCGTCTAAGTCCACGCACAGGAGAGCATGTTGCTGATGAACGCCGGCGCACTTCAGCGCCTTCCCCAGGCAACGCCAGAATTCATCACGGTCTACCCAGCCCATCCGACGCACCTCAAGGTCTTCTCCCCTCCGGGAGACACGCTATTTTCCTCACTAAGCCAAACTTATAAACCATAATTCGCATATAAATAATTCGTGCAACACGTAGGAGATAATGCGGATAATCAAAGATTAAGGACGATAAGGTGAGTGTAAGCAGACAAGGCGGTGTAAATGAGTAGCCGGGGTATCGGCTAAAGTGGGTGTCAAAAAAACGTCCGGTAGCGGTGTCAGCGGGGTTGGCGCTCGCTGACAGGTAAACGCGATGAGACGGCTTTTCGAGCCGAGCAGCAGCGTCTGCAGAAGCTGCAGGAGGCCGAAGCGCAGGGGCGGGTGGAGCTGGTCACTTTGTGAGGCCGGTTTTACGTTGACCCCCGCCGTGCCCTCTGCCTGCAACCGGTGGCCAAGACGCTGAGTGTACCGAGCGCGTCGGGGCCACGCCTTAAACGGGCTTGGGTTTCTCACCAAAGCCAACCAGGCATTCTTCTATCTTGTGGAGGGTCGCGTTCAGCAGTACCGAGGTAATCGCGGCGTTCGATGCCTTCGTGGCCCCGCCTCAGGACGACAGGGCGTGCAAAGTCTCTGCGACCGGCTCTGAAAAAATAAAGGCGGCCCGCGGGCCGCCTTGCAAGTGTCACTTGGTAGCCGCTACAGCGTCTTGATGTATTGGATCAATGCCCCCGCGACCTTCTGGCCATCGCCATAGAGCATGCGGGTGTTGTCCAGATAGAACAGGGCGTTCTCGATGCCGGAGAAACCGGTACCCTGGCCGCGCTTGACCACCAGGACGTTCTTGGCTTCGTCCACGTTCAGGACCGGCATCCCGTAGATCGGGCTGTTCTTGTCGGTCTTGGCGGTGGGGTTGACCACGTCGTTGGCGCCGATCACCAGGGCCACATCGGTGCTGGTGAACTCGTTGTTGATCTCTTCCAGATCAAAGATCTTGTCGTAGGGTACGCCTGCCTCGGCCAGCAGCACGTTCATGTGGCCGGGCATGCGGCCCGCCACCGGATGGATGGCGAACTTCACCTCCACCCCACGCTCTTCCAGCAGTTCCGCCATTTCCCACACCTTGTGCTGGGCCTGGGCCACGGCCATGCCGTAACCGGGGACGATGACCACCTTGGACGCATACGCCATCTGCACGGCGGCGTCTTGGGGTTCGATGGCTTTCATGCTGCCCGTGACTTCCTGCTCGGGGCCGCCGCCGGTCTGGCCGAAGCTGCTGAACAGCACGTTGCTGATCGGCCGGTTCATGGCTTTAGCCATCAACTGGGTGAGCAGGGTGCCGGCGGCGCCCACCACCGTGCCGGCGATGATCATGGCGGAGTTGCCGAGCACAAACCCTTCAAGCGCCACGGCCAGGCCGGTGAAGGCGTTGAACAGGGAAATCACCACCGGCATGTCGGCGCCGCCGATGGGCACCGCCATCATGACGCCAAAGGCCAGCGCCAGTGCGAAGAACGGCAGGATGATCAGAATGTTGGGGTGAGGGCTGAAGGCGATGATCAAGCCGAGCAGCACCATCGAGCCGAACACGGCCAGGTTGATGATCTGCTGATTCGGGAAGCGGATGACGCCCTTCATTAGGCCCTGCAGCTTGGCGAAGGCAACGCAGGAGCCGGAGAAGGACACCGTGCCGATCAGGGCGCCCACGACCGCCAGCAATACCACGATGGTGGAGTGGCGAGCCGCCGCCTCGCCAGCTCCTGCGAGCTTGACCAGTTCCACGGCCGCGATGGCCCCGGCCGCGCCGCCGCCCATGCCATTGTAGATGGCGATCATCTGCGGCATATCGGCCATGGCGACCTTTTTGCCGCTCCACCAGGCCACGGCGCCGCCGATGGCGATGGCGACAATCATCAGAGCGTAATTACCTTGGCTGCCGGTGATTTCCGGATGCCCGAAGGTCATCACGGTAGCCAGCACCATGCCGGCGCCGGCCCACACGATACCGCTACGGGCAGTGGTGGGGTGAGACATGCGCTTGAGGCCCAGGATGAACAGCACAGCAGTTAGGAGATAGCTGATTTCAATTACATAATCCATGGCTTATTTCCCCTTGCTGCTCTTGAACATCTCGAGCATGCGCTCGGTGACCACGTAGCCACCCACGGCGTTGCCGGCGCCCAGCAGCACGCCGATGAAGCCGATGATTTTCTCGACACTCGGTATCCGCCTGGCCCGAGAGCCACCATCGCTCCGACCACCACGATGCCATGCACGAAGTTGGAGCCCGACATCAAGGGAGTATGCAGGATGACCGGAACCCGGCTGATGACCTCGTAGCCCACGAAACCGGCCAGTATAAAGATGTAAAAGTAATTGAATGCTTCGATCATGACGCACCTCTTAGCCGTCTGCCGGTGGGTTCGTGCTTTACTTCACCCTGATGGGTCAGAACACTTTCTTTGATGACTTCATCGTTCCAGTCGAGCTGTAACTGGCCGTCCTTGATCATGGGCGAGAGAAAGTTGTACAGGTTCTTGGCATACATCTCGGTGGCATGCACCGGGATCAGGCTGGGAATGTTGACGGGTCCGTGGACAATGACGTCATTGTATTCGATGGTTTTGCCAGGTTCGGTGACCTCGCAGTTACCACCGGATTCGGCAGCCAGGTCCACGATCACCGCGCCGGGTTTCATGGCTTCCACCATGGCGCGGGTGATGATCTTGGGCGCGTCGCGGCCAGGCAGGGACGCCGTGGTGATTACTGCGCTGGCGGCGGCGACGTGTTTAGCCAGAACCTCGGACTGCTTGCGTTTCTCCTCGTCGGTCAACTCGCGGGCATAACCGCCTACCCCTTCGGCGCTGATCCCGGTATCGATAAGGCGCGCGCCGAGCGATTCCACCTGCTCTTTGGCGGCGGCGCGGATGTCATAGGCCTCCACCTGAGCCCCCAGGCGCTTGCAGGTGGCGATGGCTTGCAGACCTGCCACGCCCGCACCGACTACCACTACCTTGGCCGGGCGGATGGTGCCGGCGGCGGTGGTCAGCATGGGAAAGAAGAAGCTGGCCAGTTCGGCGGCCATCAGCGCTACCTTGTAACCGGCGATGGAAGCCTGAGAGGACAGCGCGTCCATGGACTGCGCCCGCGAAATGCGGGGCACCAGCTCCATGGCGAAGCTGGTGATCTTTTTGTCACATAGCTTGCGTACCATATCCGGATAGCGGTGAGGCTGTAAAAAACTCACGATGACCGCACCTTCCCGGATGAGGTCCAACTCTTCCAGGGTGGGGGGTTGCACCTTGAATATGATGTCAGCCTCGGCGTACAGGGTCGCAGCGTCATCGATCAGGCGTGCTTTGCCGTCATAGGCCTCGTCCTTAAAATGAGCGCCTTTGCCGGCCCCCTTTTGTAACAGGATTTCGGCGCCCAGTTTGGTAAAGCGTTCGGCCACGCTCGGGTCTAGTGCGACCCGGCGTTCGCCCGAAAATATCTCTTTCGGGACTGCCATACGTACAGGCATGGTATTCCTCCAACATTCGCGGAACCCGGACACCCGCCACGCCCGGATTATGGTATGGAAAGGCCATTATTACGTCAGAGCCTTAATTTGTTCTTGCAGTGGCTCTATGCAGGACATGCACGCCAGCGGGGAGTGCGTGCATGATCAGCGAGAATAGTAACCTAGATATGCGGCGACGCACAAAGAATGTCTGTGCCTTTGGGTGGCTGGAGATATAGAGTGGCGCCTGGAACCCGTCGTTGATTATGGCGTCCTTTTAAGCGTAAGTTCACAATGTGCCGGAAAGATGCCAAAGTGCGGTGTCGACGATGGCTAACGAGGAGACAGCGTAATGTACGGTCTGGAGCAGCAGGTGTTGCGTACCGATGTCTCGGGCATGCCGCTGGAATGGATCGATTACCAGGGGGCGACCCGACTCTACCATCTGGGCCAGGTGGCCTATGCCTGCGGAATCTTGCTTTATCAAGTGCGGGGCGGGGTAAACGCCGCCAGTGGCCGGCGCAGCGTGATCGCGGTGAATTCCATCATCGCCACCCAGGGAGGAGCCTACGCTCATCTCCGGTCACGCCGCGATTATGTGCCGCCATTATCCAACAACGCGTTGTTTCGGCGCGATTTTAACATGTGCCTGTACTGCGGTGGGACCTTTCCGGTCCGAGAGTTATCGCGGGACCATGTTACCCCGTTAGTGCAAGGAGGCGGCGACTATTGGAACAATGTGGTCACCGCGTGCAAGCGTTGCAACCATCACAAGGGCGGACGCAAGCCGGAGCAGGCGGGAATGCAGTTGCTGGCCATCCCCTTCATCCCCAATCACGCAGAATACGTGTACTTGCAGGGTCGGCGCATCCTGGCCGACCAGATGGCTTTCCTGCGCGCTCATTTTCCGCGTTCCAGCCCCCTGCACGAGCGTCTGGAGCGGCGCCTGGAGACTCACGAGTTGCGCCATGCCGGCAACCCAACTAAAGCGGCTGCGGCCTAAACCACCCGGCGACCTTGCTAAGGATGGTTTTTTCTGGCATATCATGCCGGCCATGAGCACGTCGGAAAACCTATTTCTGGTCGGCCCCATGGGTGCCGGCAAGAGTACCATTGGCCGCCGCCTGGCCAAGGTGCTGAACCGGGAATTCATGGACAGCGACAAAGAAATTGAGCAGCGCAGCGGGGCCAGCATTTCGCTCATCTTCGAGGTGGAGGGTGAGGCTGGGTTTCGGGGCCGGGAAAAAACCGTTATCGCCGACCTGACCCAGCGCCAGAACATTGTGCTGGCCACTGGCGGTGGCGCGGTGCTGGACCCGGATAATCGCCGCTGTCTCGTCGAGCGCGGCTTCGTGATCTACCTGCATGCCTCGGTGGAGGAACAACTGCGGCGCACCCGCCGAGACCGCAACCGGCCCCTATTGCAGACCACCGATCCGCGCCGGCGTCTGGAGTCGCTGTTGGAGATCCGCGATCCCCTCTACCGGGAGGTGGCCGATCTTATCGTGTCCACCGATGGTTATCAGGCGCGGCGGGTGGCCCAAACGCATCCTGCGCCGGCTGAGATCCGATTAAGCTTGCGCCCAGCGTAATTTTTCAACACCATTTCAATATCATGCAGACCCTGAACGTAGCGCTCGGCGAGCGCAGTTATCCTATTTATATCGGCCCTGGGCTGCTGGGGCGGCCTGAGCTGTTGCGCGCTCACATTCCCGGCAAACAGGTATTGCTGGTCAGCAACGACACCGTTGCTCCCCTGTATCTGCAGCGCGTGCAGGCCCTGCTGACGGGGCTGCGCTTGGCGGCGGTCATTCTCCCCGACGGCGAGCAATACAAGACACTGGAGGTGCTCACCCGGATCTTCGATGTCCTGCTGGAGCACCGCTTCGACCGCGACTGCACCCTTGTTGCCCTGGGCGGTGGGGTGATCGGCGATATGGCTGGCTTTGCCGCCGCCTGTTACCAGCGCGGCGTGCATTTCATTCAGATTCCCACCACCCTGCTGGCCCAGGTGGATTCCTCGGTGGGTGGCAAGACCGGGGTCAACCATCCGCTCGGCAAGAACATGATCGGGGCTTTTTACCAGCCCCGCTGCGTGCTGGCCGACACCAAGACCCTGGATACGCTGCCAGACCGGGAGCTCAGCGCCGGCCTCGCCGAGGTGATCAAGTACGGACTGATCCGCGAGCTGCCTTTTTTCGAGTGGCTAGAGACTACCATGGAGTCTCTGCTGGCGCGGGAACCCGCCGCTTTGGTTCACGCTATCGAGCGTTCCTGCCGCAGCAAGGCGAAGATCGTCGCCTTGGATGAGCGGGAAACCGGCGTGCGCGCGCTGCTCAACCTGGGGCATACCTTCGGCCATGCTATCGAGACCGGGGTCGGTTATGGTGGTTGGCTGCACGGGGAGGCGGTGGCGGCAGGCATCCGCATGGCCGCTGACCTGTCGGCCCGCCTGGGCTGGCTCAATGGCGCCGAGGTAGCGCGGGTAACGGACCTGCTAAGGCGCGCCCATCTGCCGGTACAGCCCCCGGCAAAGCTCGGTAGCGAGGCGTTTCTGCGGTTGATGGCGGTTGATAAGAAGGCCCGCGACGGGCGCTTGCGTTTCATCCTCCTGAAGGCGCTCGGTCAAGCCGTGATCGCCGCTGACATTGATCCCGTTCTGCTGCGGGCGACCCTGGACACTTTTTGTAGCAAGCGCCATGAGGACTAAGTTTTGCTATATTTTTCAGATAGCCAGCAGTGGTATACGCTGGTTGGATTCCCTGGAAACCCGCAGTGCTTCTGTTATGAGGATGGACTGAAATGACAAGTAACGCATTTTCCGAAACCGTTTCGGTCGCTCTGGGTCAGGTGCAGGTTCGGGAGGATCCTTTTTTGGCGCTGCGGGAGCTGATGCCTTGGCTCCGTGAAAAACGCTGGTTCATGGAAAAGGAAGCAGTGATTACCGGTGTGGAGCAAGCCGATGCTGTCGTCTTGGCGCCTGGACCAGACCCAGCGGTTTACGCGCTGTTTGTGACTTTCCGCCTTGCCGCAGACCCAGACCACCAGGTTCCAGAGCGCCAAAAACGTTATTTTATACCTATCATTCTTTCCTCGGCCGGGATCCCGGACGTGTCCGCCGAGGATACCGTTCGTCTAAAGCTAACGGACGGTATCCTTTATCTTGCGTTGGCTGAACACAGCAAGCTTTATCAGGAGCCTTGGCTTCACAGTCTGACTGCAGGGGAAACGCTGGTGACCCAGCGGGGCGGCCGGATCCGGTTTCAGGTTTTTTCACCCCACCTGGAGTTACCCACAGGGGGTCTTGAAGCCAAATCTCTTAATGTTTCCACCTCCAACGTCTTGACGCTGGTCGAAAGCGGCCCTACGAGATGGATAGACAAAACCTACAAAGATCTGCGCGGTCCCAGCGGAGAGCCGGGTCGTAGGTGGCAACCGAATTATGAGGCCATGCGCTATGAGGCCCTAGTACAGGCAGGCTATCCCAATGTCCCACCGCTTTATGGCCTGGTTTTCTATGAGGCTCCCAATGGGACGGTTGCAGCCCTGAGCGCGGTCATGGATGTGGTGGATAAGGACGACGAGATCGGCGGGATTTTCTGGAGTGCGCTTGACCGGTATGTTAAAGCCTGGGCAGATGGTAAAGCGGCTCAAGATGAAATTTTCCACCGGAAACACCTACAGGGTGCTGCAGCCGCTGCACGTGAAATTGCGAAAACCATCGCCAGGATGCATACCAGCTTCCTGGGTAGCACTGGTGCAAGCTTCTGTCCGGTTGCCGCAAGTGATGGAGATCTGCAGCGCTGGTCGGAGGCCCCCCTCCGTGACGTGGAGATAGCGCTTGAGATTCTGCGTAAGCGTCAAGAAGCTCAGCCTGATAGTACACTTGCGGTACTGATCCAGAAACTCGAACGTCTGGCACCTCGTTTTGCACAGTCTGCGGCCGGCGGTGAGAAAGGCGCTCTGGAGGGCGTGGCCCGTATGCTTCGCGAACGGGGCCAGGGCCTTATGAAGGCTCAGATTCATGGGGATTTGCACACTGCCCAGGGATTGATCGCAAGTGAACCTGGGGGCGGCGTGATCAGCCGTTTTCTTGAAGCAGTCGAACGAGGGAACATGAGCAGAATTCATGAGGCTGCACGCGAACTCTCAGGTCGTGTCCGCTGGATTGATTTCGAGGGTGTACCGGCCAAAAATTCTGTGGATGATTCTGGGGACGGCCGCGACAGCCCATTCCTGGATTTGGCTGGTATGGCGCAAGCCTTCTGTTACATTGCCAATCTCCGTCTTTATGAACAGCTTGGCCTGAATCCTCAGGACCGTGCCGAGGATCATAGTACAGCGAGGCGCGTCTCTTTAGCCCTGGCCAGGGAAATGACACCGGAAGAAGCGGCAGTCCCTGGACTGACGGTGGAGCTTATCAATCTTCTGAACAACTGGCTTGCCGAAGTGACCTCGGCCTTTCTCGACGGTTATCTAGACGAGGCGGAAACCTGCGGCCTCGGGGAGAAAATACTTACCCCCTGGGACCGGAACAGGGCCAAAGCGCTTGTTTATTTCTGGACTCTCACCCGCGCCGCACACGAACTTCGGTACGAGACCTACGCCCGGGACTGGGGATGGGAGGCTATTCCCGGTGGGCGTATTTTACAGATTCTACGCAGCACTAATCTCAGCGTTAAAACCTAAGGCGGTGATCTAATGGCAGTTACCGATCCCCATATCCGCTTTTGTTATGAAGATTACAAGACGCTCCCGGAGTCGATGTCGGCACGCTATGAACTACTGGACGGAGCGCTGCTGATGGTCCCTGCACCAACCCCCTTACACCAGCGCATTTCCCGCAATCTGGAATTCTTGCTGCTCCGCTTTGTTCGTGAGCACGCTCTTGGCGAGGTATTCTATGCGCCAGTTGATGTTGTGCTTGGCACGGGTAACGAGCGTGAGGTAGTGCAACCCGATCTGCTCTTCGTGGAGAAAACGCAACGCTATATTGTCACCGCGGCGGAAATCCAAGGCGCACCAGCCTTGGTGGTGGAAGTCACCTCGCCGGGTACTGAAGCACGGGATCGAGGCTATAAGAAAGTGCTGTATGGACGCTATGGTGTGCGGGAGTATTGGATCGTTAATCCCCAGAAGGAAACAGTTGAGGTCTATGTGCTTGGCGAGGAAGGTTTCCAACTGGTCCATGAGTTCGCTCGCACGGAGACGCTGACCTCTAGCATCCTAGCGGGTCTGCGGATTGAGCTTGCCGAGGTGTTTCAGGAGAGCTGAGTGTTAACGGAAAACAGTTGATGCCTAACGGAGACCAGCGAGCGTGTCCTTGAAAAGTTCCCATCCAGAATCTGCAGCAGTTGGCGATTTCGTTCCAGTGGAGATACCGCTGAAAGAGTTTTTTTCGCCGGTAGACGCCGCCCAACTCGTCGATGGTATTTTCCTTCCCCTTCATCACATCCGCTCGCGTGTGGATTGGGGCATCGGCGACTTTGCAACTGCCAAGAAAGCCGTGGATTTCTGCCATGCCATGGGCTTTCATTTCCTGCAGTTCCTCCCGGTGACGTACTCCGCGGCCTTTCATTCACCTTATTCGGTGGTGAGCTCACGAGCGCTCGATCCCGAATATGCGGGCATTGAGGCTTTGCTGAGTTACCTCGAACCCTTCGGAATCGCCGTGCCGGAGGCAGAGGATTTCATTCGCGCACAGACCGAGGACATTGAGGCGTTGCGCCGCAGCGACCGGATTGATCATGAAAAAATCACCCATCTGAAATTGGAAGTGCTCCGCCGGATCTGGGAGGTTTTCCGTAAGCAGTCGGGTTCTTTACCCTACCGCGAGTTTCTAATGTTCCTCGGTCGCAACCGGGACTGGCTTGCGGACCACATGCTTTACCTAGAGCTAAAGCAGGAGTTTCTCGACCGGGACCCCATCGTCGGCTGGGACTGGCGCACCTGGGACCGCTTTGAACCCGGTCTCTCTACGCGGGAGCCGGTAGCGTTGGAACGAGCCAGGCGGCGGCATGGGGACAACGTCCTGTTTGCTGCCTTCGTGCAGTTCGTGCTGGATTGGCAGTTTCGAGAACTGGTGGAGTACGGCCGGTGTAACCATGTGTTCCTGATGGTCGATATGCCGTTCTCGCCGCCGGATGCTGACATCTGGATCAATCCGGCTCTCGTAGGACTGGTGAAGGAAAACGGTTATCAGCGCGGTGAAACCCAGGGTGTCCCTGCCAAAAAGGAAAATCCCGTCGGTCAGAACTGGCAGTTCACGGCCTATGACTGGTCGAATCCGGCGACAGTCACCTTTTTCCTCGATCTTTTCCGCGCCAGCCAGGACCGTGCTGTCTATGTGCGGGTGGATCATGTGCTGGGCATCTACCGGACTTATCTGTTCCGGCAGGATGTCGATGAAAATAGGACGCTGGAAAAACTCGGCCTTTATGAGCCGATTCAGGCCGTCCGCGAGCGGGCGCTGCGGGAAAATACCGAGGAAGCGAAAAACAGGGCAGTCCGCGAAATCTCGGAACTGATTGAAAAGAAACTTGCAGATCCCGCTGCCGGGCTTCCTCAAGAGGTGATTCAAGCGCTGTTTGATGAAACGGGCAGGGTGCGTCGCGGCGGCAACATGATCACAGTGGCGCGGAAGGTTTCGCCAGAAAAATACGCTGAGCAACTGCCGGTGGATTCGCTGTGGCAGCGTTGGACTCAGATCGAAGACCTGATCTTTAAAAACCAGCCGGTTTGGGATTACATCCGCCTTTCTCCCAATGAGCGTGCCAAGGACGAAGGGTTTCTCACACAGTATCTTTTTCCCGAAGATGGCATTCCTGGCCCGCTACCCACGGATGACCTACGACCGGCCTATTATCGTCTTGCGCCGGCGGAAAAAATCCTTTCCGAACTCCTTCGGCTTGCGCAGGAGCAAGGCACGATCCTAATTCTGGAAACCCTCGGCACCGTGCCTGAGGAAATTGAAAACTCGACCCGACGTCTTGCAGGTTACAACTATATCCCCGTGATTTGGGGCCTTGAGAGAAGCAGTCGCTACCATCCCACCCGCTTTATCCGCAATGCTTATGCGACCTTCAGCGTCGCGGATTCCGAATCCCTGCAGGCAGCCTGGCAGAGCTTGCAGCCTGGAAGGAAGTGGATGCTGCTGCGGGAGTTTTTTCCCGGTATGACGGATCACGAATTGGTAAGACATGCTGAATCTTTGACGCCCGCGGTTCACGAAAAACTGCTCCAGATGGTCTATGCTCCCCGCGAGATCTATCCCGAGATGGCGCCTGAAGATGTACCGCTGATGGCAGTAACGGGTCTACATGACGCCACCGGTTATCCCGACGAATACCGTCTCAACCGGCCGGGTGAGTCCGGACAGTGGACGGTGCGTTTTCCTGAAGAGATTGCTATCGAGCCTCTCTTGACGAGCGCTGAAGGCGGTGTGGCAACCGAAAGAGCGATGCAGGTGGTCGGGCTTATCCGTAGCTTACAAGTAGCCCGTAGGCGGCACACCTTGCCGATTGATCCAGACGCTGTGCGTCTTTTACGTGTCCGGCCAGATGTCCACAGAATGGTCATGCAGATTCGTGAAATCGGCGAGAATCCCAGTCGGGCGAAGCCGTTTTACATAGACGCCAGCGTACAGGGTCAGCCGGTCAAGACTGAGGTGGTGGTGACCGATGCCGAGGGCATCGAGACCCGCTTTGCCATGCAACCGGTCCGTTTTCGGAGTGGCGGGGTGTCGGGTGTCACCTGCTGGGGTGCTGCACTCCAGCCGCACCGGGTGGGAAATTACACATTCCGGGTGGAGATCAAAAAAGCCGATAGCCGTGTGGAGAGTTCCAAAACGGGCTATCTCTTTGCGGTACCTGAAGGCGCCGATTTGAATCCGCTTTCGCTGGATTACTTCCTGCGGGATGCTTTGAGTGCGATTTCCAGTTCGAGGGTGTAAAGGTGATCCTATGGCAGTTCCCAATCCCCATATCCGCTTTCGTTATGAAGATTACAAGACGCTCCCGGAGTCAATGTCGGCGCGTTATGAGCTACTGGATGGAGCGCTGCTGATGGTCCCTGCACCAACCCCCTTGCACCAGCGCATTTCCCGCAATCTGGAATTCTTGCTACTCCGCTTTGTTCGTGAGCATGCTCTTGGCGAGGTATTCGATGCGCCAGTGGATGTGGTGCTTGGCGTGGGTAACGAGCGTGAGGTAGTGCAACCCGATCTGCTCTTCGTGGAGAAAACGCAACGCCATCTTATCACCGCGGCTGAGATCCAGGGCGCACCCGCCTTGGTGGTGGAAGTCACCTCGCCGGGTACTGAAGCGCGGGATCGAGGCTATAAGAAAGTGCTGTATGGGCGCTATGGTGTGCGGGAGTATTGGATCGTTGATCCCCAAGCGGAAACAGTTGAGGTCTATGTACTTGGTGAGGAAGGTTTGCAGCCGGTACATAAGTTCGCTCGCACTGAGACGCTGACTTCAAGCGTCCTGGCGGATTTACGGATTGAGCTTGCCGAGGTGTTTCAGGAGGGCTGAGTGGGAGACGGTTGATACCCAACGGAGACCAGTCAGTGTGCCCTTGCAAAACTCCCAACCGAGACTTTAAGTATCTTTTTTAGCTTGCCTATAATCCCCAGCATCGCCAAGGTCAGCCTGCCGGGATTGCGCTTTGGCTCTTAGGCGCGACTCGGCTTGCTGTTCTAACTGAAACAAATTGCCCTTGAACTCTTCCACCCAGGTCTGCATTTCCTTTTCGATCTCTGCTAATACCCGCAGGCGGAAGACCTTGAGCCGTTCCAACATTTTGCGTTCGTGCTCCAGGCTGCTTGGAGTGATCTGCGGGGTCTCCTTCAGGAGCATCACCCAATCCAGTTGGCATTCTGCCAATATCTTTTGTAGGACGATTTGTGTCCTCATGAAACGCATCCAGCCTGAAGAAAAACCAAATGACTTATCCAAACCCAAGCAGGTAGCAGCTAAAGCCAAAGCAAGATAACCCCAGTACTGATCGGATAGCGTTGTGTAGCCGAGTCTGCGAGCTATTTCAGCGAGTATGGGGAATGATCCACCGATAGATATAAACAAAATGGTACCCAGGCGCAGCCCTTTAGACATGCGGGATTTGAAAGCATTATTCTTAAGATACCAATCGATAACCCCGATGGCCGATGCTTCCATGTGGCGGTACAACTGATTGAGATCGGTGGATATACCATTTGTTTTACCATCCTCTCCTAGGGGGGCAGGTAGGCGCTCAGGGCGGATGTTCCTCTCAGTTTCTTGTGGCATTGTGCGCATTACGTAGTTGGTCAGAAATTGCCTTGGATTCCGAAGGTGGCAGGCAACCGATGTGTTTAAAGTATCCCTCATCCCCCTTGTTCGTCAACGTCATGAAATTTGTTGCCACCTTAACCGACGCGGAAGGAATCACCCTCCCATAAGTGCGTGAGCAGGATTCCGCCGCACCGTTCCGTCGCCGCGCGCAGGCGGTGGAACTCAGCAGTCGAGGCCATCTGCTGACGGAGCGCCGGTATTGACGCCGCCAGCAGCCGAGCAGGTCCGTGCCCGAGGTCGAACCGTCACCACGCCCACTCAAGCACGTGCAGGCTCGCCTGCGGGAACGCACTGGCAAAACCGCCAGCCGGCAGACGCTGCGACGGGTACTCAAAAAAGTATGGCTGGCGCTCGACCACTTTGCCAACGCGCGCCCACACCGCCTTACCCTGGTGGTGATGGATAATGGGCCGATTCACCACAGTGAGGCGGTAACGCACTGTGTCGAGCGGTGGCGGGCGTTGGGCGTTGGGGTGCATTTCCTGCCGCCGTACTGCCCCGAGTTGAATTGGATCGAGATCCTCTGGCGCAAAATCAAGTACGACTGGTTAACCTTCAGCACCCTATATCCGCTTTGCCGCGTTGAAGGAGGCTCTCCAAAATATCTTCGGCAACGTCGGCTCAAAATACCAGATCACTTTTGCTCAAGTGCTTAGCGCAAGCGCGATGTTTGTTAGCGCTGCGCGGGGGTGATGTCTGAATGAATTTGGCTCTTTGGCGCCCATACCTAACCGGTTATGGCTACTTTAGCTGATCCGGACGAAGAGATGGGGGAGGCGAGCTTCGTTGCCCTTTTTGAATAGACCACGGCCAGTTACCGCTAGTGCTTCACCCGTTCTAAGTTGACTTAGGGTGGCAGATCGGTTTTTCTGTGGGAAATCTCCCACGAGGAACCTGACCATGCCCCTACCCAAATACATTGTTCGCCTGAGCGCCGAAGAGCGCGCCCACTTGGAGGAGTTGATCCGCACCGGGAAACGGGCCGCCTCGGTACTGACCCATGCTCGGATCTTGCTGAAGGCCGATGTCGGCGCGGGCGGGCCCGGCTGGGGCGACGGGCGGATTGCCGAGGCCGTGGCGTGCGGCGCCTCGACGGTGTACCGGGTGCGCCAGGCGTTGGTGGAGCAAGGGCTGGTGGCGGCGCTGTTCCGGAAGAAGCCCAGTGGCCGGCAGTATCGCAAGCTCGACGGCGCCCAGGAGGCGCGGTTGATCGCGCTGGCCTGCGGCGCGCCCCCGGAGGGGCGCTGCGGTTGGACCTTGCGGCTGCTGGCGGACCGGTTGGTGGAATTGAACGTGGTGGAGTCGATCAGTCCGGAATGCGTGCGCGTGACGCTCAAAAAAACGAACTCAAGCCCTGGTTGCGCCAGCAGTGGGTAATCCCGCCCCAAGCCAATGCCGCGTTCGTCTGCGCGATGGAAGATGTCCTGGACGTCTACACCCGCCCCTACGACCCGGCCTACCCGGTGGTGTGCCTGGACGAGACCAGCAAGCAATTGGTGGCCGAGACCCGGACGCCGCTGCCGGCCGAGCCCGGCCAGCCCGAGCGGGTGGATTACGAGTACGAACGGCGGGGGACGGCCAACCTGTTCATGGTCTTCGAGCCGCTGACTGGTCAGCGCCAGGTCACCGTCACCGCGCGGCGCACGGCGGTGGATTTCGCGAAGGTGGTCCGCGCGGTGCTGGAGGTCCGCTATCCCCATGCCGAGCGGGTGATCCTGGTGCTGGACAACCTCAACACCCATACGCCCGCCGCGCTGTATGAAGCGTTTGAGCCGGCGGTAGCCCGGCGCCTGGTCGAGCGGCTGGAGATTCATCACACCCCCAAACATGGCAGTTGGTTGAATATGGCCGAGATCGAACTGAGTGTCCTGAGTCGGCAATGCCTGGGCCGGCGGATTGCTGACGCCGCCACCCTGGCACACGAAGTAGCTGCGTGGGAACAAGCCCGTAACGCGATCGCCCGCCCGGTCGATTGGCGTTTCACCACGCCTGATGCGCGTATCAAGCTCAAGCGCCTCTACCCTTCAATTGAGAGCGGGTGAAGCACTAGTACTTCGGCCAAAGTGTACTAGCATTGTTAATTAATGCCCTGGGAAAAGCCATGACTGATCAAACTGATAAAATTTCGATTTATGTCGAAGAAAGTCAAAATTCAAGATGTTTTATCAAAAAAGGTCAAAAGGTTAAGGATAAAAAAAGTAAAATTCTTTTTGAAGAAGAACTTAGGTTAGCCACAGAGCTGATTTCAAAACTCGTCAACAAAGTAAAGAAAAAGCCTGACGAAAATGAAAATCAAGAGGACTACTTTCATCAGCACAATACGATAGCAATATTGGGTCCAAGGGGGGTTGGAAAAACAAGTTTTTTATTGTCTCTTCCAAATTATATTAATAATGAAAATGAAATTCTTAGACAAAAACTTGTATGGCTTCCCAGTCTTGATCCAACGAGATTGGAACAGAATGAAGCGTTTTTAGTAATTGTAGTTGCTAATATCCTTAAACAGATTAAAGAGAGTCAGAATAGAGGTGGTTTGAGTCAAAACATTCGAGATAAGCTTGAAATTTTAAGCCGTGATTTTACTGTTCTTGCACCCCGTCAATACAAGAGGAAAAATGGAAGGATTTATTAGGGGATCCTATTAGCTTTGCTTACGAATTATTGAATCAGGCACATTCTGGAATTAGTCTCGCTCATAGCTTTCATGATTTTTTAGGTGCATGTTTAACAGAAATTGACGAAGAAGTATTTGTTCAACCGATAGATGATGTGGATAGTGCAATCGATCAAGGTTGGCCTATTCTTGAAACTCTACGACGATATCTAGCTACTCCTTATCTGATAACAATTCTCTCTGGTGATATTAGTCTTTATCAATCATTGGTAAGAAAGCGTGAAATTGAGAACCTTAAAAATCTTATTGAGCTTAGAGAAATTAATGAGAACAGACCCAATGCCAGAATATCAAACAGATAAAATTATGGACCAGGTTTCACGACTAACTGATCAGTATTTAGCCAAAGTAATTCCACCTCATTTGCGTGTACGTTTAACACCTCTGTCAGTTCAAATAATGAATGCGGCAGAGCGAGGTGAAGAACTTATAATACTTAAATACGACTCATTGCCAGAAGGTGTATTTAACGGATTTAGCCAAGTATATGCTGAATTCAGTAAAGACTTATTTAACATGCCTGAACCAAAAAGTAATAGCATCGAGGTGCTTCAAAGAAGAAGTTGGTTACCTCTCCCTTTATTGCCATCAGCTACCAGGAGCATGGTAAAACTTATAAAAGTTATTCAACCCTGGGCAAAAGATTTTAGTAAATCAGATAACTCAAAAGAAACCGAGAAGGGAAAAGCCGATAAGGAAGCAGTAATAAAAACTGATAAGGAAGCAGCAATTGAAGCGTTAGCGCATATCTTTCATAATTCTTTATATAACAGCCAAATCCAAACTAGAGATTTATTATCCTTAAAGCAAGGAAGCACTTAGAATGGTTAGCTGAATACTGTTTAACGCAGCTTTTCTCCAGGATTCTGGACTCTGGAGTCTCGCTATAATGAAGAACAACTAAATCACCGAGCTTTGCTTTTGCAAGCTTTTTTATTTAGGCATGGAAAGCGCGAAAGAAAGATGATTCATTGCTTTATCCTAATGGACCATTGTCTTATGCTTTTAAGGTGTGTTTTCCATGCTGGATAGCCGATACATATCAGGTGACAGGCGAGGCTTTGGAAAAAATGAAGCTATCACTGAATTTAAGCATAAGAAAACGCCATACTTATTTGGTTGTTGAAAGTTTGAAATACATCCTAGATCTTGTAAAAAATAAACAGAAGCAAAATAGTCATAATTATTCTAATGGTATGGTCGAGATTTCAAAAAAATTTGATCTTAATGAAGAGCTAAGAAAAACAATCAAACAGCCACCTGGAGGGCAAGGAGGGCAAGGAGGGCAAGATAACGTTCTTCTAGAGGAAGGTGTCTCTATAATACCAAAGTTATTTATATTTGAGCCAGGTATCGGGGCCACTTCGCAAATCCAGTATTTTCGTAGGACTTGCACGTATCACCGATGTTCTGACAGAAGGCTTAGGCGATGAACGTCAGTTGACGAACTTGTTGCTTTTACTTACTGAGCATGGCTTGTCACAAGTTGATCCTTCGACTATTGGTGATCGTTCGATTAATAGTGGGGCCTCGTCTCAGCCACCAGGAAATCCATCAAAGTCTGATCGGACAGGTTATAGTGAAATCGAACTTGAACCTTCGAGTAAATCTCCGCTAATTAAGTATTTACATGCTTGGATTGAAGAAGTACGAAACAAAGACATTCTTCATGATAAAGACCTAGTGCCACCATTAGTAATTTCGCGTGCTTATTTAAGGTTTATAAAAAATCTTGAATCTATTTATCAAAAACATAAAAATTCGTTTCTGAAACCTTTTGGAGAGATACTGGAACTCTGGATTGCGGCCCTCCTTAATTCTTTACTTATCGAAGAAGTTGTATTCAAAGAAGGAGTTTTGGATGCGACCTTAAAGTTAGATCTTTTAATAGAAACTGGAAATGTAGAATTATTCCATAGTAATTTGATGACTTACTTATCAGATGACGAAAAGACCGATAAAATACGTTTTACTCTTGCAGTGCTTTGTTGTCCTTTGTTATTAGTATTTCTGAACAAAACTTTAGGTTTTGATGAATCCCAAGAATCCCAAGAAGAACTTTTAAAGAAAAAAGAACTTTTCGAGAAAATAAAAAAATTAGATATCTACAAAATTATTGCTATTACTGATACTGATGATAAAGTAACCAAACCAGAAGATTATAAAAGTTTTTTAAAAGGAGAATTGACTGATAACAATAAAAAAGTAGCTTTTAAAAAGCGGCTGGAAAAATATAAATCTTTTTTAAGTTGTGTTAGTGGAATACTACATAAACTTACGATCAACAATCAAAAAGAACAGTCAAAAAGGCGTCAAAGAACAAGAATAACAATCAAAAGAACAAGTGCAACTTAAAATTTAGAGTTTCTTTTATGGAGAAAATTCATACGCGAGAGCAAGTAACCATTTACATTATTAACAACCATGTTATGCTTGATGCACTGAAAAATTGGGCAGTTGGAAACAATACAAAAATTACGCCACTGGATAAATACCTTTGGGATACCCTGAATGACTACGTAAGCACTCATCATTCGGCTTATTCCATAGATCACGTGCAACATTTGTTTAACGACTTCCGTATCCAGGAAAGCAATAGGACTACAGACCGACAGAATCGATGTGGACAAGTATTGGAGGTTGGTCTGCGGTATATGGCCAACACCTATTTTGAATGGCGAAACGGGGTAATCCAACAATTCGTCGCGATAAACTGTTGCAGGTTCAAAAATGGCTTGCCGAGTGCAACCCGGAACCGATGCAATGTTATTTGTGGGCGATCGACTGGGAACCTCCAACAGAAAGACGATTAGGGACATTAATGGCCCTCGTCACCGAAATTTATCTGAAGAAGCACTCAAAGTGCTGCTGCACGGGCCTTTACTGGCGGAAACAGAAGATCCTACGGTACGACAACTTCGCCAGGAAGGGTTCGCGGAAATTCACCGTCATCTCAACGGTAGTATCCTGCCAAGTATACTCTGGTCTTATCTAATTAATGCCCCCCAGCGCTTATCTCCCAAGAGCCTTGCCGGTCATCTGGATGGTTTGACTGGACAGGATTGCATCGCCTTACTGAGGACTGCCGGGGATCTTCGCACCGCCTTGCTCAAGCGATTGCTCTATCAGAAGAATTACGATAAGGAATCGTGAGATCGTCATGTCATTAAACGATTGGTAGCATCTTTTGATCGTCTGCCGCTACGTTTCCGGGATTACGACACGTTCCAACTTTCGGGTCTACCGGACTACCGAGACCCTGCGGCTATGCTGTCTCTGAAAGAGACTGGGCACCATTGGGAGAGGATGAACCACTGATCGCGGAACGTCTGTTCCTGTTCCGTATATTCAGGCTCTTTCATCAGGAAGTTGAAGATGCCCCGTTAGCAGCCGCATTACATGCTTATCTGCTTATTCAAAATCTGATCTGGCGCGCTTTGATTCAACCTCGATATACCGCTAAAGGATTCGACCGTTTTGACCGCTACCATGGGTTGTTTTTACGTAGGCATGAGAAAGACAACGCGTTCTTGATTGCGCGTGAACGTTATTTCCATCGCCTGATCCAGGCACAGCGCACCGGC
>CAVOJV010000018.1:0-15532 GCA_963696325.1 uncultured Gammaproteobacteria bacterium | reverse complement strand
TTTGGTTACCCAGACCGTGGGAGCGCTACGCGGTCACCGAGGCCGCGCGGGCGGTACCCGGGCCGGGGCGGCCCAGCGGCAGTTCGAGCAAATTATTCGGCAGATTGGGACACCGGGCCCGGTTGCCCAAACGGCGGGGTAATTCCCCAGGGCGGACGCCGGGATACTGTCCCGGTTCCCGTCCACGCCAACCGGTAGTGTTCAAAAGCAGGCCTGCCCTTAAAAAGGCGGCTTGAGGCGCTCGGAAATCCTCTCCGGTTCATCCGGAATGGCCGCTTTTTCAAAGCGGAAAGGGTTAGGTTTGTCCAAAGTCCAATTATTCGGGCCGGACACCCGAATGGCCTAGTTGAAACCGCCGGCGCCGATAGGAATTTTGCAGTGAGAAGATGAACCAGATAGCATTTCGTAAGCCCAACCTTGAACAGCAATTCTCATTTTGGCGATTTCACCCTGTTTCTAGTTGTGGGGGAGCCGCTCGAAGCTTTGCGGCACGAACGTCATCAAGGCCGGCTTGCATCTGTGCGCTTGGACGTTGCGGTTTAGGCTCGAAGCTTTGCAACATGAACGTCATCAAGGCATCCCAGCTCGCGAAGCACAGGTAACTGGTCAAGGTGCGAATGTCGCCGAACAACCGTTGACGGGAGGGCAGTTTCCGGCGGAGCAGTCGGTAGTGGTCATCCATCCATTCCAGCACGGTGTGAAGCCGAAAGGCCAGGATGATGAGGTTGGCCAACACTGACGATAGAGGTTGCTGGCCGTGGCCGTAGTTGTGTTCGAAGTGGTCGCCCTTGGTTTTGAAGGTGTTGTTGTTTTCGTTTTCGATTTTCCACCGGCTGCGTCCGGCCGCGACGACCTCCGGCACCTCGCGGTCATCGAGCGCCAAGGACGTTGCAAAGCTGTTGTGATACCGCACGCGACCTTTTTCATCGGGGGTGGTGAGCTCGCACCAATTGACCCACAGGGCGTCCTCCCCATCGCGCAGGGGAATCGCGTGCGCGTAGCGATAGGTGTCGATCTCGCGCCGTTGGCCGGTCCACCGCCGGCGGACCACGGTTTTGATGGCGCCGCCCCGCTCCAGAAACGCCAACCACTCCGACACGATGGCATGGGAATCGGGTTTTCAAACCAGGATGAAGTCAAATCCCCGGTTCAACGCGTCGCGGCAGAACGGTTCGTGACAGTACAGATCGTCGCCCAGGAGGGTGACGCCCAACGGGCTATAGTCGTCGCCCCAGTCGGCCAGCCAGCGCTGGGCGGCGTTGAGTTCGCAGTCTTGCTTCTCCGCACCGTCCTGGGGGCGGACGAATTCCGGCGCCAGCGGGATGACTTGGTCAAAACCCGGCTTCACCAACACCGGCGTCAGGGCCACATGAAAATAGGTCACCTGACCGTTGGCATGGTGCCGGGTCGAACAATTCGGGCAATGGATCATGGGCGAGGAAAAATACTCCGCTCCATCGAAGGTTAGCAGCAGGGTCTGGTTCACCGCGCGGTAGCTCTCGATCACCCCCGGCCTGAGTTAACGCCTCGAACGGGTAGGAAAACAACGGCTTGACCCGTCCCGGTTCGGTGGCGTCGAGCAAGTGGCGGATCTGATTATCCGACGGGATCTGATGGACCCCAAAGAGGGTCTGGGCGTTGTTTTTCCCTTGGGCTTGCTCCAGACTGCGCTGGTATTCCAAAAAGGAGGGGCTTTGCATGAAAAATACCGAGAAGGCGCTCAGCCCCGCGTCCACCACCGTGTAGCGCGTGTTCTTCCCCTGGCGCGGGTCGGTAAACTGCTCGAAGGTGCGGCGGATCCGTCGCGTGATGTCGTCCAACGTCAAAACAAAGGGGCCAAACGGTACGCTCATCAGGGTACTTCCAGTTCAGGTGGTGTGGCTACTCTAGCGAGTCATCGCCAAAATGAGAATTGCTGAACCTTGAATGGCGTCGTTGGAACTCAGGGCGCCTCGTATTAAAATCTTGTGGTTCATGCTCGGTTCGTTTCGTACAACGCAATGCGTCCTTCCTTGCGCGCGGCGTCAATCCCCGCTTTAGGACCTGTCAAAAAATCACTTGTACAAGTTTCAAGTCATCGGAAGGATGATGTAGTTCCATTCACCGTGAAAGTCAGCCCGCTGGAGTCGGATCTTTTCGAGTTCTTCATCGGTGACCTGAATGCCTTTTGGGTAGACGTTGGTATCGAGTTCAGCTTCAATTTTCAGCTCTGTCCGGGTAGTGGTGCCCGCGATCAAATTGACGATCACTGCATCGCTGAACAAGGGGTTACCCCGCCAATTCATGCTGATACTCGATGCTCAAGTTTTTTGAGCCTGACATAATGTGTGGGAGGGGTAGCGGGTCGAACCCGCCAGACTTGGGCGCCCGCCTGGGCTGGAGCCGTCACCGTCCGACGAGGCTGGCCCGCTACGGACGGATAGTCTACGGTAGGCTCTAGAAAGATCGCCAGCGGGAGGTGTCGAGGTATCTGCCATGTTGATCCACCAGCCATTACCGTTTGTCCGTGAGTTTGTGGAGGCGCTGGACGAGGCGCTGAAGCGTTTCCTGGTCGACGACGGTGCTGGCCGCGATCAGCGCTTCTGGGGCCTCGCACAAGCCTTGTCCGCACTGTATCCACCATCGAGCAGCGAGAAGCGCTGGGTGGATGGCGTGCTGGCGCGGAAGAAAGGCCTGGGGCTGTGAACAAGAAAGCCGTTTCTGATGTGCTGGTTATGTGCATGCGGCGTCCATTGCGGGCCTCTATCGCGAGACGGGCACCGAATGGAGCATAAGGGATCGAAGACTTATCTTGGATTAAAGTGGCGGGGTTTTAGGTACCGGTTAGGTGCAACGAGCAGGACTGGAGGCAACCGTGACGACTGTGACCATTGAATTACCGGAAACTGTTTTTTCCGCTTTGCGTTTGGCGCCAAACGAGTTTGTAAAACAAATGCGCATTGCGGCGGCGGTGCAGTGGTACGCCCAGCAGCAGGTCTCGCAAGGGAAGGCCGCGGAGATCGCCGGCCTGAGCCGCGCTGAGTTTCTGGACGAGCTATTTCGCCGCAAAGTGCCGGCCATTCAGGTGACGTTGGAAGCGCTGAAAAAGGAAATCGACGGTGACTGGTGAGCGCTGGGTCATTAACGCCTCGCCACTGATTCTTCTTGGCAAGTTGCATCGGCTGGACTTGCTGGAGGCCTTGACGGCGGGGGTCGTGGTACCTGCAAGCGTACTCGCCGAGGTTGCTGCCGGCCAAGGCAAGGATGCAACCACCGAGGCAACCCTGGCTTGGGCGGATACGCGCAGGGTGCTGGATGTGTCGGTGCCGGTGACCGTTGCCAACTGGGATCTTGGGCCAGGAGAATCGCAAGTCATCGCCCACGCGCTGGCCGATGCCCTGGTCCCGGTTCTCGACGATGGCGAAGCCAGGGCGTGCGCACTAAGCCACTCCCTGCCGATGATCGGCACTCTGGGAATCGTGTTGCGCGCCAGGAAACAAGGATTGGTTCCCGCGGCACGCCCTCTGGTCGAGCAAATCCTCGCTGCGGGATCGTTCCTGGACGAGCAATTGGTCGAGCAGGCGCTGGCACAGGTGGGCGAATGACCATGAAACTGAAACCTTGGTATGACGTGGCGAAACCGCGGGAAGACCAGCCCTTTTAAGGTGAGCTAGGCAGCCTTCGCGGCCGCCACCTTCACAGCGGCTGCTTTGAGAAGCTTAGCCGTCGACACATGAGGGTGACCTTTGAATTGATTTCTCTCCATCCGTGGTTTTTTCGGGCCTCTGGGATTTTTCTTGTACTTTTTCAAGTCGACATAGGAGGCGATGTAGAGAAGGATAATCGCCAATTCCGCCGAGCTGACTTGAGTAACAATCGTCCACTCGCTTGCGAATTCCACGCTCATTCGGCCACTGATTCCACGGCCATTCGGCCAGCCCCTGGGCGGGGGCACGGCGTGGAGGTGATCACGATTCGCGCGTCCCGTTCCAGCGGACAGAAGGTCGACCCGCCCCCCGAAGCGCTGGTAGACGTGGTGCTCCACCTCGACTTCCCCCTACGGGGTTTGGTAGCACTTCGGTTGCTGGCCCTTGGTGCGCCAGATCTCGGGGCCGATCCGGATCGGCCCGCCGTCGGTGTCGAGATGGCGCAGCGCCTCCCGACTCGCCAGGCAGCCCGCCGCGTTCAGGGCCTCCTGGATCGCCGCCTCGGTCTCCAACATCGAGCGACTCAACGGGACCGTCAGTTCGATTTTGACCTGGGAACCCTGGACTTCCACCACGCGTGCCAACATCGCCTCTCGCCTCCTCCCGGGTTGATCTGGCTGTTCCCAAACCAGTATCACGTCTGGAAGGGGGAATCAAGAGAGGGCCACACCCGCTACCGCAGCCCCAAACCCATCGCCGACGGTCAAAAAAACGGCGTTGAAAAAGGCGGAAAATCCGCCCATTCTTAACTCCCGTTCGAGCCCCTGATCAGGCACTTCCAAGTGGCGCCATTACGCCGAAAATCGGTGGCGCCAATATGCCGAAGAGTGACAGCTCGTCGGTGGCGAGCGCTTGGCAGGCCTGTTCGGGTTGGCGCAAGGGCTCGAGCAGTCGGGCGCTCAATGCCCGCCGCGAGCGGCATTGCTCGGCGTGGGTGCAGCGATCAGCCACGCGGTCGAGATAGAGGGCGGGGATCAGTGGCTCGCAGAGCGCCGTTTCGAGCGCCGGCGGAAGGTTCAGCGCCTCGACCTTGGCGTGCAGGGTGGCGAAGAAAAAGGCGATCGTCGCCAGCAACTGGGTGGTGACGCGCTGGGCCTTCTCAAGGCGCTCGCGGGCGCGGCTCGGCCCGTCGGCCGCCTCGGCCCGTTGATGCACGCGTGCCCACGCGTCGCCAAGGCGTTGCGCAACCCGCGCCACGGGCGGTGCCCGTCCGGTTTGCAGGTCATCAGGAGGGGAAGCGCGCAGTGAGCTCACGCCCGCCCGCACGTCGGTTTGTTGCTGCAGGGCTTGTTGCTGGTCGCGTTCAGCCTGCCCCACCGCGACCAGCGGGGCCGGGGTCCGGGCCTCGAATGCCGGGGGACGGCCGCGAGAAGGTTCGGGTTGACGCTCAAACGCCGCCGGCGCCTCGCGTGCGGCCTGCCACTGCCCCCGAGCTTGCGCCGGGGCGGCCTCGGCCTGTTTCACCTGGCGCGCCAAGGGCAACCGGGTCGCCTTCACCACCGCATGCTGGACGTGGAACCGATCCGGGGAATGCTGCGCACCGAGCGCGCTTTGCACGTGGCTGACCAACCCCTTGCCTTCGTCACTGGTCCCCTGCATGACCTCGACCGCCAACCCTTCCAAGGCCGCCGTCAGCGCCTGCGTCCAGGTCGCCGCCGTGCGATCCTGAGCGTATTGCTCCAGCAGCATGAAGTTCGACACCGGTTCCAAGCCCACCCAACACACCTCAGGATGAAAGGTTTCGTCTTCGCACCCCGTGACTTGGCGTGGAGACATCCCCTCGGCCAAGGCGCGGCGTTGGTCCTCGGCCAAGGCGACGACCGCCGATTCCAGCGCCGCATGGATCTGTTGTTGCGTGCCGTAGGAGGCGCCCACGAACGCCGACCGCCCGCTCCGCTCCAAAAACTGGCACACCACGCGCGCCCCCGCGCCGGCCAACCGCGTGATGACAAACTGTGCCACCACCACTTGCCGCTGCAGCCACCTGACCCCGTCCGGGGTCTGGACAAAGGCCCGCAACGCGGCGGGTGCCTCCCCGCCAACTGCCGCGGGCAGGCACCCATCCTGCAGCGTGCTGCGCGCCATTCCCAACGGCGCCGCCACCTGTCGCTGCGAGTGGCCGGCAAGCAAACCCGCCTCGGCCGCCGTGAGCTGTTCAACCCGCTCCAGGCGCGAGCGGCGCCTCATCGCACCGACCCGAGCGGTGGCACCGAGCCGATGACTCGGCTACAGTCAAACAGGGTAGACGCTTCGTTCATCGTTTCGCCCCTCGGTTGCTTTGCACTTCCAAGGGTAGGCGATGGCGCAGCGTCTGCCGACGCGCTGCAACCCCGATGACCGACTAGATCAAAGGGTTTTGGCCGGAACGATGATCAAGGCCCTTTTGGGCCATGATCATCGTTTGGGCCATTACCTCATGCGACGGCTCTCAAGAGGGATTTCGCCACCGATGGTGGCGGCCGTTTTCGTGCTGGCCTAGCCGGCATCGGGACGTGGTCCAGTAACCACTCGAAGCGGTCGGCCGGTTTGCTGCCAAAGCAGCGTTGGCCGGGGTAGTGCCCTCGGGACGGCGGATGAAATAGTTGTGAATGGTCGTCAACGCGGCCCGCGTGCGGGGACGGATCCGATGCCGGTGATGATGATGCAGCGCTCATTGCCCATTGCGGCCTTCGACACAGGAACTGGAGCGCTGAAACAGGGGGGCGCTTTCAGTAGCGACCGGTTCGAGCAGGGCCAACTCGTCGGGCGGCAGTCCGGTCAACCGCCTCCCCGGCGCATTGAGGAGGGCGATCAACTCGGTGGCGGGTTGCTGCAGGCGCTGACGCTGCTCGCAGTCGGTGGTTTGCGCGGCCACCCGACGCCAATATAAGGCTGGAATCCGTGGGTTCAAGACGACGCTTGCTACTTCCGGCGCCAAGTCGAGCGCCTCGATCTTGGCGGTCACGGTCATGATGAAGAACGTCACCGTCGCCAGCAGGTCGGTGACTACCCGCCGCGCCTTTTGCCGCCGCTCGCGACAGCGCTGCGACAGCGAGGCGGGGTCGGCGACTTGCTCGAGGTGGGCAAAGGCCTGCTCCAACTGGCGCTCTCCGTCCGCAGTGCTTTGGGGCTGGCCGGTTTCCAACTGAAAGGGAGGAGATCGGCGCGGTTGATGGCCTGAATCGCCTGCTGGGCCTGCGCTTGCTGGGCGTGTGCCTCCTCCAGCGCCACCGCGGCGGCGGTGCATTGCCATTGCGCCTGAGGCAGCCGTAGGCCGCGCTCCGGGGACGGACCGGAACCCGAGTTGGCGCCGGCGGCCGCTGCTTGGGACTGACGCGCCAGTTCGCGGGTGGCCGTGGTCAGCGCCTGTTCGGCCGGCCGGGTCTTGGCCGCCAACGCCCCCGCGGTGCCTTTCACCACCTCCTGCTGGACGTGGAACAGATCCGGTGAATGGTGCGCCCCCAAGGGCTGTTCGACGTGGCACCGAATCGCCTGCGCTTCATCGCTGGTCGACTGAATGACCTCTACCGGCAATTCTTTGAGCGCTTCGACCAGCGCCGCTTGCCACGCGGCTGCCGTCCGCGTGGGCGCATACTGTTCCAGCAGAATAAAGTTCGACACCGGCTCGAGGGCCACCCAACATGGCTCGGGATGAAACGTTTCATCCTGGCAGGTGGTGATTTTCCGCGAGGGCATCGCCTTCGCCAACCGCGTCTTCTCCTGCTGTCCAAAACCGACGGTGGCGGTCTCGAGCACCGTCCCGACCTGCTGCTGCGCGCCATAAGAGGCGGCCACAAAACGATTCAATCCGGTCCATTCCAACCACCCGCACACCCGTCGGATCCCACCACTACCGAGCAGCGTAATCACCACGTGGGCAGCGACCAGCAAGCGATGCAGCAACACCAGACCCTCCGGCGACTCAAAAAAAGCCACTACTGCCGGCATTGCCGCCAGTGCCTCTTGGCGTTGCTGCCAATACTGCAACGTGCTCCGGGGAATCCCCACCTGCGCGGCTACCTGCCGGTGCGAACCGAGCTCGTTCTTCGCCAACTCCGCTTCCGCCGCCGGCAACTTGAGTACTTGGGTGGCCCGTTCCCAGCGCTTCATGAGTCAATCCCTGGCGACGTTAGGTTACGGCTCGCACCACGACGCCATGCCCCTGAAGCGGCTGAGACCCGCTCAAGGCAAACTGGAAACCGACACCGCTTTCGCCTACCGTAGCTCAGGGTGGAACCCCCCTTTATCCGGCAGTGGTGGGTGCCATGCAGGATAAAGGTTGCTTCGGCTTCCGCCACTCTCCGACCTCAGGCTTGGCGAGAGCCACCCTCGGCTCATCCGATTCCGCCCAGCCAGCGAGCTCTGTTGCAGCGCTAAGCAGTCCCTTTCGTTATCCGGCGGGGGGCCTCAATGGCCGAAACGATGATCATGGCCGCCTCCACCACATGGCCAATGGCGCGTCTGATCGCGCCGTCCGCCAACTCTGTGACGAGTTGAACTCTACCGAGACGGTCTTCCCACGCTCCAACCTCCGCTTGATCCTGCAACTCGGTACATCGCAAAATCCGTGAGATCAGGTCATCTGACCGTGGTATCCAACACCACCAACAGCCGTCGATCCGGGCACTCCTCCAGAACCTGCCTCAGCAAGGCCGCGTACAGGCGCAGCACGTCGATCCGGGGGTTCCACAGCCAGCGGCTGAACCGCCGCTCGGTGCTTTGCGCCATCAGCGCCCGGCCGACCACGAAGGGGGTCCACTCGCTCAGCGCGATCCAACCGCTCGATAGCAGCCCCATCACCATCCAGGCCAGGGTGAGCAGGTGGCGTCGATCTCGCCAAGGCGCTTGCTGCAACCGGTTCAACAACGTATCGTACAGGAGGGAGGGTGGGGGCATGGGCGAAGGCGTCCTTTGGATTCATTGGCTTGGACGCCTAGCTTGCCTTGCCTTCCGCCTCCTTGGCTAGTTTTGTCAGTCAATCAGCTTTTTGCGTGTCCCGGTGTGCCAATGGGTGCTCTCACTGCCCAAGCGGCTGCGCTATTTTCTGCCTCATGATCCAGCGCTGAGGCTCTGCCTTTCCTGTGGCGAGCCGCTGCGGATCATCGCCTTGATCACCGCGGCGGTGCCGATCCAACGCCTCTTGTTGCACCTCGGTGCACCCTCTGAGCCGCCGCCACTGGCGCCTGCCCGTGGCCCGCGCGGGAGGGTTTTGCGCGGCAACTTCATCGCTGAGGTCAGCGTTGGCCAGCGTTGGCAGGGGAGCTCGTTACCGGCCCTGATAGGCTCTAATTTGATGCGATGGCGCATAGTCTCCCCCTTGCCAGGATCTCCGTTGCGGCCTCGCCAGAGCCTCGCCAGATTGAAAAAGCGCGTTGAATTTCCTATCCTTTACAGGCCGGATGTATGCCGGCAAGACTGTTGTTGCCAGGACCGACGAAAGAGCTTGGCAAATGGAATGGGTCCATCTATGACAATACTCCTCTGATTGCTTGATTCCTCGCTCGGCCCCACAGTAGCATGAATATTTTTAACAGTATTACCGCTGGCGCACGACCAAATCGGCGAGAGGAATCCACTGATGAGCGATTTGAAAGATGTGCCTGACGCTGAACTCGTTCGCGAGATCTACCGACGGGTCAAAGGTGAATCCGAAATGCACTACCGTCGAAACTATTTGTTTCGTGAAGCGCTGCGACCGATCTATAGCTTTTTCGACCAGCAGGACATTGACGAGGCAAATATCCGCCTGCGCAAGCTACCCCAGTGGGATCAGCTCGAAGCGAACCGTGATGAGATACTCAAACGCTTTCCTGGCGAGTGACCAGGCCTCCTATTTTGACCTTGAAACCCCGCTCGCAACACGAAGCTACGATATCTGCCTACGTAAGTCAGGTATCGTAGCCACCGCCCCGGTAGCGGCGCGGGTGCGCATGGCTAGCATTGGGCGAGGTCATAGGGTTAAAGCCGGAGGATACCCCGCAGTGATCGAGAAAACGGCATGGTAGAATGCCCGGTGGATATACCCCCCGATCAGCGAGCTAATGCGAGCACTGCCTTCGATCCGCGCAATCCGCTGATCGTCCAGAGCGATCGCAGTCTCCTGCTTGAGGTCCATAACCCCCTGTTTGAAGAGGCGCGGGCGGCGCTCACGCCTTTTGCCGAGCTCGAGAAGAGCCCTGAGCACATCCACACCTACCGGTTAACGCCGCTCTCGCTTTGGAACGCGGCCGCGGCTGGCGTATCCGCCGAGGCGATGATAGCGGCGCTCGGGCGCTTCGCCAAATACCCGGTGCCGCTCAATGTGCTCACCGACATCCGCGATCTGTCGGAACGCTGGGGCCGGGTGCGGTTGGTGCGCCACCACGATGGCCTGGCGCTGGAATCGGACGACCCGTCCTTGCTCATCGAACTCGCCCGCAGCGCGGCGATAAATCGCTATCTCGGCCCGGCGCTGTCAGCCCATGCCTTGGCTGTGCCGATCCAATTCCGCGGGGTGCTCAAGCAAGCGCTGACGACGGTGGGCTGGCCGGTCGAGGACCTGGCGGGATACACCAGCGGCGCGCCGCTCACCCTGGGGCTGCGGCTCGATCGCTTCAGCGTGCGCGATTACCAGCTCGAGGCTGCCGAAAGCTTTTACGCGGCGGGCACTGAACGCGGCGGCAGTGGTGTGGTGGTGCTGCCGTGCGGCGCCGGCAAGACCATCGTTGGCCTGGTGGCAATGGCCAAGGTCGGACAATCGACGCTGATCCTGACCACGAGCCGAACCTCCGTGCACCAGTGGCAGCGCGAGCTGCTTGACAAGACCACCTTGATCACAGAGGAGATCGCCGAGTACGGGAGCGATACCCGTGCCATCGGCCCAGTGACCCTGACTACTTACCAGATGATGACCTACCGCCCCGACAAGGAGGCGTTTCCCCATCTGCAATTATTCGATGCCCACGATTGGGGGCTGATCATCTACGATGAGGTCCACATGCTCCCCGCGCCGATCTTTCGTGCCACAGCCGAAATCCAGGCGCGCCGCCGCTTGGGACTGACCGCCACGCTGATACGCGAAGACGGCCGCGAGGGCGATGTCTTCAGCCTGATCGGGCCGAAGAAGTACGATGTGCCGTGGCGTGACCTGGAAGGTCGCGGCTGGATCGCCGAGGCCGTCTGTACCGAAGTCCGCTGCCGGCTGCCGCGCGCGGTGCGCCTGGCGTACGCTACCGCAGCCCCGCGCGAGAAGTTTCGCATCGCCGCGGAGAATCCCGTTAAACAGGCACTGGTGCAGCGCCTGCTCGAGCATCACCCGGGCGCGCCCACGCTCATCATCGGTCAGTACCTTGACCAGCTCAAAAGCCTGGCCCAGGCCGTGGGCGCCCCGCTGATCACCGGCAAGACCGTGCAGCGGGAACGGGATCGGCTCTATGAAGCATTCCGCGGGGGTCAATTGCGCGTGCTGGTGTTGTCAAAGGTCGGCAACTTCGCGCTCGATCTGCCCGATGCGGAGGTCTTGGTGCAGGTCTCCGGGGCGTTCGGCTCGCGCCAGGAAGAGGCGCAGCGGCTGGGCCGGGTGCTCCGACCCAAGCACCACGGGCAGCCAGCGCACTTTTACACGCTGGTCAGTCGCGAGACCGAGGAGGAGCTCTTTGCCCACCACCGTCAACTCTTTCTCACCGAGCAAGGCTATGCGTACCGCATCGCCGACGAGGAGGCGGTGTGAAGCACTGGCGTATCCCGACTCCGGCCGAGCTTGAGCGGATGGTGCCCCCCATTGAGGTTTATCTGAGTAATCTCAACGCCGATAAGCTCAAGAAACTCGCGCGCAGGTGGACCGGAAAAGACGCCAACAAGATGAACAAAGAACAGGCGCTGACGGCCGTCAAGAAGGGCTTTGAGGATCCCCAGGCGGTCCGGGCGCTGGTCGAGCGTCTTTCGGACTTCGAACGGGCCGGGCTTGGGCTCATCAAGCTGCGTGGCGGCAGGACCGCCTATACCGAGGAGATTGCCGGCGAGCTCTTAATGCTTGGCCTGCCGTTCAAAGGTAAGGCGGGTGCTTTCCAGGGATACGACCACGAAAACGCGCACTACTGTGCCCTCAATGCACTGCTCGAGGCGGGCTTGCTCATCCGGATCGATGGGGGTGGGCAGGCTATCGGCCGGTATTACCCGAGCGTCGCGGTATTCGCGGATGCACAGGTGCTCGCAGCGATTGCGCCGCTGCCACCCCAATCGCTTGACCTCCAGCCCCTGGCTCAGCAGGGGAGGGCAGAGTTCGTGCGCCGGCCAGGCGAGGTCCTGCTCCATCTGGTGGCCTTCACCCAGGCGTTGAGCCGAGTCGGTCCGCTTGCGCTCTCTGCCAAGGGGTTGCGGGCGAAACCGGCCGTGGCCAAGCTCGCCAAGGCACTCGGCTGGAAAGAGACGCTGCCGGAGCAGGCGCCGACGCCGCTGCCCAATGCGCTTGGGTTTTACCTGTCACTTTTCGAAGCGGCGGGATTACTGGTGATGGACCCGACGGGCCGAACTCTGATGCTGCAACAGGCCCAGGTCGATGAGTGGCTTGCCGAACCCTACACCGAGCAGGCGAAACGATGGGCGCAAGCCTACCGCCGGCTGCATCAGTGGGTCGAATATGTGCCGCCGCAGGTCTACCTCTATGGAGATCACGAATTGGTTGGGCCTTCCAAGTTTAATGCCCTGCGGGCGGCCTTGCTGCTCGGGTTCGCTGCACTGCCCGAGCCCACTGCCTGGTATCGGCTTGAGGATCTGTCCGATGCTCTCTATGATCGGATCGGCCCCTATTTTTCGCTGGGCTACCGCAGTCATTTTTATCCCCCGTATCAAACCCCGCCAGAGAAGGTGCCGATGTTGCGCGCCCAGTGGGAGCGCGAGCAGCATGCCCACTGGCGCGAGCGCGAGCACGCTTGGATCGCCCACGCCATCGCCGGGCCACTGTTCCACCTGGGGCTCGTAGAGCTTGGCTACGCACCGGGTGAGCGGGCGATCCTCCCCAACGGGTTTCGCTTAACGGAAGCCGGCCGCGCCGCCATCGGCGGTCACTTTCGAACCGAAGCGCACCCCCCGCCGGCGTTAATGCCGGCGCAGCCCTGCGTAGTAGTTCAGCCGAATTTCGATGTCATCGTCTACCTTGACAGTGCCGATCCAAAGCAGCTCGGCTTCATTGAACGCATCGCCGAACGGCGGCAACTGGGCAATGCCACGGCAGTCTATCGGCTGACCCGCGAGGCCACCTATCAAGCGCTGGAATCCGGGATCACGGCCGATGCCCTGATAGCGACCCTGCAAGCATCGAGCCGTCACCCGCTGCCGGACAGTGTCGTGCGTACGCTCACCGATTGGGCCGCCCGCCGCGAGCGTTTGTCGGTGCATCTTAATGCCAGTGTCCTGGAGTTCGAGAGCCAGGCGGCGCGCGATGCCGCACTGACAGCAGGGCAGGTCAGGGGCATTACGGTGGGTGAACGCTTCGTGCAGGTGGAAAGTCTCGCCGGCGGGTTTCGCCCAGGCAGCACCATTGCCTATGAACCGGCGCTGCCTAAGTGCCTGACCGCCAGCGAGACCGGTGAGATCGTGATCGATCCCAATGCGCGCGACTTGCTCATCAACGGTGAACTCACCGGCTACTGCGAACCGCTACCGGCCGATGCCTATCGCTGGCGGATCACCGGCGAGAGCATCCGCAAGGCCAGCGTGCGTGGCTGGACCGCCAAGGAAATCTTGAGCCGTCTGGCCCGCCGCATCTGTCATCCACTGCCGCCCATCCTGGCCTGCGCCATTGCGGCGTGGAGCGGGGGGCGCGCCGCGCCAGGACCACTCTCGGTGCCGACCGTACCCATCCTCCAGGTGACGGATCGCGAGGTGGCCAAGGCGATCAGCGTGAGTAGAGTCTTTAAGGCTTATCTCCTGGGTCAATTGGGCGCCCATGCCTTCCTGGTGAAACCTGACCGTGCGACTGAACTGATCGCTAAACTCAGTGAGCTGGGGTTTGCGGTCGGCACCGAGGTGCTGCTGGCGCTCGGCACACCGGAGCAAACCGCATGAAACCGAAAGGCCGCGCGCAACCTTCCCCTTCGGCACCGGCGGCTCGTAAGAACGACACCGCCACGATCCTGCATACCCATCTCACCCTGATCGAAGTGGCCGAGCCTGAGATCCTGCAGGAGTTGTGTGCTGATCGCCGCCTCGGCCCATTGATTGTGGCGCAATTGTCGGATCGTGTCGCCGTGGTCGCCCCGGGCAGCGCCAAGGAGATGGTCCAGTACCTGCTCAAAGCAGGGCACACTCCCAAGGTAATCGAGGGAGGATCTGCGGCGACTGAGTGACTCTATCGTGGGGTTTGACGAGTGGGGTATTGTCAATTTGACCAGACAAAAAATATAGCAGGCATAATCGGGGTATGAACCAATCAACGAACCCGTATGCGGGGTTTGGGTATCCAGATACTGACCCATATGCCGGCGGGCAAGGCTGGCCGCCGCATCACCGCGCGCGCCAAAGGCAAGGTTGTTGCGTGTTACGAGGCGACGGCGTTGCCCGCGGCGGCTGTGGCCACCGTGGAGACGGTAGTTCGCCGGCGGGTGCTGGCCTTATTCGAGCGGCGCGGGTGGTTGAGTCCGGAGGCGGTCGCCGACCCGAGACACTGGGAACAGAGCGGCGGTTTTTTGCTGGACGCCGGCATCCGTATCCATGCTGAGGATCCGGCGGGTTGGGAACGGCTATTGCGCTACGGCGCCCGCCCGGTGTTTGCCAGCGAGCGGCTGGCCTGGGCAAAGCCCGGCGAGCGCCTAAGGTATCCGTTGCCCAAGCCGCGCCCGGATGGACAGGGCGTGCGTTAGCTGAGCCCACTGGAGCGGCGGGATCGACGGGCGGCGCTGATCCCGCCGCCGCGGCGGCATCGGCACCGCGATCACGGCGTGCTGACACCGAACGCAGCGCTGCGCTCAGCGGTGACCACGTACGCCGCCCCATCGCTGGAGTCCCCGGCTGCGCCCGCCCCGCGCCCGCCGATCAGCCCCGGGATGGCAGCGGTGGCGCCACTCGATGAGCAACCTCGAGGGCGTTGCGCCTACCCCTGAGCGAGATTACTGGCACGTAGCCAAGAGGTGTTACCGCTGCGCTGCCCCTCCGGTGGCGAGCCGCTGCGGATCATCGCCTTGATCACCGAGGCGGTGCCGATCCAACGCCTCCGGGTACCCCTCGGTGAACCCTCTGAGCCGCCGCCACTGGCGCTTTCCCGTGGCCCGCCGTGCTGGGAAGCCGACAGCGATCAGACCTCGCCTGATGATCCGGCCGCAGGCGAACCGGCGCCGGAGTATGAGTTTGATCAGACCGTGAGTGGGTAGTTTAGCGACCCTAGCGTTCGGATCAGCGGGTCCTTCGTCGGGGCCGGTGCGGGCGGATTTTGCGCGGCGACTTCGTCGCTGAGGTCAGCGTTGGCCAGCGTTGGCAGGGGAGCTCGTTAACGGCCCTGATAGGCACTAACTTGATGCGATGGCGCATAGTCTCACCCGTGCCAGGATCTTCGGTGCGGCCTCGGCAGATTGAAAAAGCGCGTTGAATTTCCTATCCTTTTGACGGTCATGGAATTTACCCTGCGGCGTTCCTACAGCAGGATCAGGCTAAACTTCCCAGCTTACATCCGGAAAACCGAACAAAGCAGACGGACAAGCCTACCGCCGAAAGGCTGCTCAAAGCCTTTGCCAAGCTGTCGCTGACCATCATTAAGGATGCGCGGCCAACCACGAAATCCGGCGTTGGCTTACGCCGCTGTTAGCCGTGCAACAAGACATTTTGCGCCGGCTCGGATTGAATCCGGCTTTGTATCTACAGCTTGCAATTCAGAATAGCTCAGTTCGATTGAGCGA
>CAVOJV010000017.1:0-47485 GCA_963696325.1 uncultured Gammaproteobacteria bacterium | reverse complement strand
ACCGCGGCGCTTGAAATACAGATACGGCAATACCGCCGATGCGATCATCAGCAAAATCGCGAGGGGATAACCCAGCTCCCAGCGCAGTTCCGGCATGAGATCAAAGTTCATACCGTAAATGCTGGCTACCAGGGTGGGGGGTAAGAACACCACCGCCGCCACGGAAAAGATTTTTATGATGCTGTTCTGCTCGATATTGATCATGCCCAGCACTGTATCCAGCAAGAAATTGATGTTGCTGAAAACAAATGAAGTTTGATCGGACAGGGACAGGATATCCTGGCGCAGGGTTTTAATGTGAGACTGGAGTTCCTGCCTGTTGACAGCCTCTTCGGGAAGCTTCAGAAAACTCAAAAGCCGGCTTAAGCTTACCAGGCTTTCACGGGCTTTCGCCGTGAGGTACTGGTTTTGTCCAATACGACTAAGCATCTTCTCGAAACCATTTCCCGACGCCTGCTTGGCCGGAACCCGCTCGAAAATCTCCCGAGACAGAGTATCGATCTCGGCGCTGACCCGTTCGAGTATATCGGCGGTACGGTCGATAATGGCGTCCAGCAACCCAATCAGGGCTATTTCGCCGGTCGCGCAGAGTTCCGGTTGCCGCTCGACATAGGCGGCAAAGGTATCGAACGGTCGCGGTTCAGTATACCGCAGTGTTACCAGACGACTGTCGGCCAGAATGAAAGTAACGGCCTGGCTTTCCGGGTGCTGCGTGCCCGTATGAGCGAGAATCGTCGCGGTCATGTATAAAGCACCAGCATCCTGATACAAGCGGCTCGAAACCTCGATCTCCTGCATTTCCTCATGGGTTGGCACTTCGATGCCCAAGGCAGTCTCTACCAGCACTTCCTCTTCACGAGTCGGCTGATAGAGATCAACCCAGGACGCTTCATTGGGCAGATTTCTATCGGCCAGCATATCAATTCCCTTTAGGCTGCCCTCGCTCCGGATAAATGCTCTGAGCACTCGAAACTCCTCGATTGATTCAAGCAATGAGAAAACTTACCAAGCTCGCCGAGGTAGCCAGGCAACATCTGGAAACATCAGGTTTCCCAATAATAAAGATGGCTATCCTGTTTAAACCCGGCTTCTTCCAGGATGAGGCGCATCTTAACCATCTGCGGACTTTCGTTTGTCCAATTGACCGGCACCGCCGTCATGTCCACGATATGGCCGTTACGGCGCAGTTGGTCGCGAATTTCGCGCCACGGTAGGCGGCTCCATTTTTTATCCTTGTATTCTTTCCGTATAGTTTTTGCAATTTTATGGGCAGCTTCCCAGGCGTCCATATCTGCCTTGCCCCTTTTATCAACGTCTTTTTTATCATTATCTTTTTTGCCCACTTTCTTGCCCTTCTCTTCTTTAATTTTAATCATACATCACCTTTTTAAAAATAATTTTTTTCATATACTTAGCTCATTATAATGAAATTTTTTCGACCATGGAAGATTGGCACATTAAAGCCTACGATAGCCAATTCTGAATAATTCACAAGTTGTTGAATTTATCTTTGGAAGCGCCTATCAATGCTGCCATTTTCCCCGGTTCGACGGTTAAACGGATAGGGTCCAGCGCTTTGCGCCCAGCCACGCTCTCGCTCTCGCCAAAAACCTCGTCATTCTGTACGCTCATTCCTAAAAATGTGCTGACGAGACTTAATGGCGAGCAAAAAATCATAATGTAAAACGGACACTACCATAGGCCAAGACACAAAACTCAAGAGACGAGGTTTGCAGTGAAATCACCGGACTTTGAAAAAATATACAAAAAGATGTGCCATTTTGATGAACATTTGGGGCTGCATCTTACGATTCATGAACCCGGCAAAATCTCCTATACGCTGACGATTGAAAAGCAGCACCTAAGCTCCCTGGACGCCTGCCACGGGGGAGTCATTGCCGCCATGATGGATGCCACGCTTGGCCTGACCGCTCTCTCTTGGGCGGTTCAGCAAGGAAAATTATGCTCAACGGTTGAATTCAAAACGAACTTTCTGTCTCCCGCCAAACCGGGCGATCACCTGGAGGGAAGTGGTGGAATCGATTTCATCGGCTCCAAGCTGATGGTGACCAATGCCAGGATCCTGGATAAAAACACTGGCCAACTGGTGGCCAAGGGCATGGGGACTTTCGCGCTGTATCCCATTTCCAAGAAGGGCCATATCGAAGCCCTGCTGCCCACCTAATCGCTTCGCTGGCTACGCAGCGGGGGACACCCGCTCCCGGTTCTTACCGACTTAAGGTGCTGTAAGCCTCTTCAGAAACAATGGGCTATTGATGACTTACGACTTCGACCGAATCATCGAGCGGCGCGCCAGCGATAGCGTTAAATGGACTCGCTATGGTGCCGATGTGCTTCCCCTGTGGGTCGCGGACATGGATTTTGTCTCCCCGGAACCGCTGCTTCAGGCTCTGCACGAGCGCATTGCCCATGGGGTATTTGGCTATGGCTCGCCACCGCTGGAACTGGCCGATGTTATCTGCGAGCGCCTGGCGCAGCGCTACCAGTGGCAGGTTACACCGGACCAGATCCTGTTCCTGCCCGGCCTGGTCAGCGGCCTTAACGTCGTCTGCCGCGCGGTGGGGCAGCCTGGCGACGAAGTCCTGGTACAAACGCCCGTCTATCCACCCTTCCAGTCGGCTCCCAGCCATCAGGGGCGCCGCCTGAAAAGCGTCGAACTGGCGCTAACCCAGCAAGGCGAAAATCTCCACTACGCGATCGACTATCCCGCTTTTGAAGCGGCTATGACCAAGCGCACCAGCCTGTTCATACTTTGCCATCCGCACAACCCGGTAGGGCGGGTCTTCACTACCGATGAACTGGCGCGGCTGGCCGGAATAGCTGAAAACCATAACCTGACGATCTGCTCGGATGAAATTCACTGCGACCTCTTACTGGATGGAGGCCCGCATCAACCGCTCGCCTCGCTGTCGCCGGACATCGCCAACCGCTGCATTACCCTGATGGCGCCCAGCAAGACGTTCAACATCGCGGGCCTGGGCGCCAGCTTTGCGATCGTGCAAAATCCAAGTCTATTGAAACAAGTGAAAGCAGCCGCCGAGGGAATGGTGCCGTCTGTCAACGTGCTGGGTTTCGTCGCCGCGCTGGCCGCCTATCGACACTGCGACGATTGGCTACAGGCGCTGCTCGGCTACCTGCGCGCCAATCGCGATTACCTGATGGACTACGTGACGCGCCAGCTTCCCGGCATTCATACTACCTGTCCCGAGGCCACCTATCTCGCCTGGCTCGACTGCCGTGAGGCGAACATCGGTGCTCATCCCCACCGGTTTTTTATAGACAACGCAAGAGTCGCGCTTAATGATGGCGTGACCTTCGGACCGGGTGGCGAGGGTTTCGTGCGGCTTAATTTTGGCTGTCCCCGAACTATCCTTATACAGGCATTAGAGCGCATGAAGCTGGCGCTGGCCGGTTAGCCGGATGCGGCACCTAATCCGAGCCTTCCAACTCCTGCCAACGGCTATAGGCCTGCTCCAGTTCTACTTCCATGGCCTTTAACCGCTCCAGAACCCGGGTTACCTCAATAGGATCGCGGCGGTAAAACTCAGAGGTGCCGGTGAGTTCGTGCAGTTCGCCCTGCTCCGCCTCCAACCGCTCGATGCGACTGGGCAATTGCTCCAGTTCCCGTTGTTCCTTATAGCTGAGCTTCCCGGATATCCGTGGCTTTAGCGGCTTGGCCGCCTCGACCTTGATGGTCTGAGGGGAGCGGGGTTCTGCTTCCGGAAGCCGGCGTTGCCAGAGCCAGTCGCTGTAACCACCCACATACTCCCGGACGCAGCCCCTGTCTTCAAATGCCAGGCAACTGGTGACCACATTGTCCAGAAACGCCCGGTCGTGGCTTACCAGCAGCAAGGTACCGCGATAGTCCACGAGGAGATCCTCCAACAGCTCCAAGGTTTCCATATCCAGATCATTGGTGGGCTCGTCCATCACCAGCAGATTGGCTGGCTGGCTGAACAAGCGGGCCAGCAGCAGGCGGTTACGCTCACCGCCGGACAGCGACTTGACCGGGCTGCGGGCCCGCTGTGGGGTAAACAGGAAATCCGCCAGGTAGCTGATGATGTGGCGGCTCTGGCCATTGACGGTGACGCTCTCGCGACCCTCGGCCACGTTGTCCATCACCGTCTTTTCCAGATCCAGTTGCGCGCGCAACTGGTCGAAATAGGCGATTTTTAGCCGGGTGCCCAACCGTACCCGGCCCGTTTGCGGTGCCAGCCGGCCCAACAGGATTTGCAGCAGCGTGGTCTTGCCGGAGCCGTTGGGACCGATCAAACCGATGCGATCACCCCGCAGAATACGTACCGAGAAAGCCTCAATCAGAGGCGTGCCCTGCCATGAATAACTCACGTTTTCAGCCTCGATGACCAACTGGCCCGAAGCCTCGGCCTGGCTTAAATTGAAACTGGCTTTGCCCGCTTGCTCACGGCGTTGGCGGCGTTCCTCCCGTAGCGCCTTGAGCGCCAGCACCCGTCCCTCATTGCGGGTGCGGCGGGCTTTGATGCCTTGGCGTATCCATATCTCTTCCAGCGCCAGTTTTTTGTCGAGTTTAGCGTTGTGGCGCGTTTCTACTTCCAATTCCGCCGCTTTTTTCGCCAGAAAATGCGCGTAGTCACCGGGCCAGGAGGTCAAGCGGCCCCGGTCCAATTCGATGATACGGGTCGCCAGGCGCTGCAATAAGGCGCGATCATGGGTGACGAACAGCAAACCGCCCCGGTATTCGAGCAGCTGTTCCTCCAGCCACTGAATGACCTCGATATCCAAATGATTGGTGGGCTCGTCCAACAATAGCAGCTCAGGATCGCCTACCAGGGCACGTCCCAGATCCACGCGCCGCCGCCAGCCACCGGACAGCTCGGCGAGTTTGGCGTCCGCAGGCAGTTGCAGGCGGGTCAGCAGCGTTTCTACCCGTTGGTTCAGGCGCCACCCATCGCGGGCTTCCAACTCGTGCTGCAGCCTTTCGATTTGCCCAAGCTTTTGCGGCGAAGCGCTGGCAACCAGACCATGGGTAAGTTCATGATATTCCGCAAGCAACCGCCCCACCGTATCCAATCCATCGGCGATGAAATCGAATACGGTGGCGTCAGCGCCCACGGGCAGCTCTTGCGATAGGCGAGCAATGCGTAATCCCGGCTGGCACCATACCTCGCCGGCATCGGGCTGGATCTCGCCCGCAACCATTTTGAGCAGGGTGGACTTGCCGGCGCCGTTACGGCCGATCAGGCAGACGCGTTCCCCGAGGTCAAGCTGAAAGTTGGCGCCTTCCAGTAGATTATCCAAGCCGAAGGCGATGCAACCATTAGTCAGGCTGAACAAGGGCATTGATAAATTATATTCTTATAAATTAAGCAGTTGCTGATACATATAGAGGATGGATCAAACATGCGCCGACCGCTGATTGACTGGCGATGAACCGCTCAATCCATAATCTCCTGCAGCAACTCTGGTTCTTCAAGCCGCCTCAAGAACCACTTCAGCGCCTTGCCCACCCGCGCCGTGCGCCAGGCGACAGATAGCCGTGGGATGGGGATATCCCCCGCCACGGCTTTTGCAATCAACCGCCCGCTCGTAAGATCCTCCTGGACCAGGTGGCGAGGCACATAACCCACGCCCAAACCGCGCCGATGGGCCTCGCATTTGGCTTCCATATTGGGCACCGTAAGCACGTCCTGGCCGCTGAACAGGGCCGAGGTGCGCGGTGGCAGATTGCGGGAACTGTCGGCGGTGGCCACCGCTCGGTACTGTAAAATGGTTTCGTCGGCGAGGGGTTCGGGGATATCGGCGAGTGGATGCTGGGGCGCCACCACAAATACAAACGTCATGAAGCCCATGGGCCTCGATGCATAACCGCCTCCCGGGGGTCCCTCCACAGGCGCACCAATCGCCATATCGACACGTCCCGACACCAGGGCGTCCCAGACACCGCCGAGTACTTCATTGGTAATTCGCAAGCGGGTTCCGTGCTCCTCCTGATAAAAGTCCTCCAATAGTGGATAGATTCTTTCCAAGGGAATGATGTCGTTTACCGCGATGCTCAGTTCCGCCTCCCATCCTGTTGCCACCCGCTTGACTGCCCGCTCCAGTTGTTCCGCCAAGCTCAGCAAGCGACGCCCCTCGCCGAGGAGTTTCTGCCCAGCCGGCGTTAACCGCGCTCTATGGCCCCCGCGGTCGAAAACGGTGACTCCCAGATCCTGCTCTAATTTCTGTACCGTATAGGTGATTGCCGACGGCACCCGATACAACTCCTCAGCCGCAGCGGCGAAACTACCCTTACGGTCGATGGCATCCAAAACAGCCAAGGCATCCAGAGTCAAACGCATATTCGAATCCTTTAAATAATTACTCAGCAGCATTCGGTATAAACGAGAAAAGAATACTATTAATGTAATGCGAATATACTGTCAGAAGCTTCAATGATATGGAATTTTAATGCTGATTTCGATGGCAAATAGTCATGAGTCAACTGGTTAATGGTATCTGGCAGAGCGAACCCTTTAGGCCAACGAGTGCGGACGGGAAATTCATCCGTCCTAACAGCCAGTTCCGCGACTGGGTCACCGCCGACGGCAGTTCCGGCTTTCCAGCCGAACCCGGACGCTACCAGCTGCATATATCGCTAGCCTGTCCTTGGGCTCACCGCACGTTAATCGTCCGCGTACTGAAAGGGTTGCAGGAGATGGTCTCGGTCGCCGTGGTGCATCCCCACATGGGCGAACAGGGCTGGGAATTCAGGGACTGCGAGGGCTGCACCGCCGACACCGTGAATAACTTCCGGTACGCTCATCAGCTCTATACACTGGCGAAGCCTACCTACACAGGGCTGGTCACAGTACCCTTTCTATGGGACCAACAGCGCCGAACCATTGTCAACAATGAATCTTCCGAGATCATTCGGATGTTGAACAGCGAGTTCAACGCCTGCGGCGCCGCCGCGGTGGATTTCTATCCGGCAAACCTGCGCGCAGAAATCGATACCATTAACGATTTTGTCTACGCCAGGGTTAACAACGGCGTCTATAGAGCCGGTTTTAGCAGCACTCAGGAAGCCTACGAGGAAGCCTTCGATAGCTTATTCGCTGCCCTGGATATCCTGGAGAAACGGCTAAGCACGCAACGTTTTCTGGTGGGAGACCGTCTGACCGAGGCCGACTGGCGCCTATTCCCTACCCTGGTGCGCTTCGATGCCGTGTACTACAGCCATTTCAAGTGCAACCGGCAAAGGTTGATAGACTATTCTAACCTCTGGGCGTACACCCGCGAACTTTATCAAGTACCTGGGGTGGAGGGAACGGTGAACCTGGCGCACATCAAACAGCATTACTTCACCAGTCACCCCGGCATTAATCCCAGCGGGATCATCCCCAAGGGGCCGGCATTGGATTTTAGCGCGGCCCATGGACGGGACCGTCCATAAACCGCCCGTCACGGCCCCTCTTCGGCAGGACCGGCGAGCGCGGGTGGTTTTGTGGTCGGCGGCTCTGTCTCCGGCATCACGTCCACCGACACTTTCAGCGTGTGGGAGCCACCACCACTCATCACCCCCTTGAGCGGGGCCACATCCCCGTAGTCCCGCCCCCAGGCCAAGGTAATATGCTGAACGCCGGACATGCAGTTGTTGGTGGGATCGAATTCCGCCCAACCAAGTCCCGGCAGATAAACGGCCAACCAGGCATGGGAAGCATCGGCGCCTACCAGACGGGGCTGTCCGGGCGGCGGCAGAGTCTCCAGATAGCCACTCACATAACGGGCCGCCAGCCCCAGAGAGCGCAGACAACCAATCGCCAGGTGGGCGAAATCCTGGCAAACGCCACGGCGATTCTCCAACACGGTTCGCAGTGGAGTGGCCATCGTGGTGAAATGCGGATCATACGTAAAATCTTTATAAATGCGATGGTTTAGGTCAGCCACGGCTGCCAGCAACGGACAGCCCGGCGTAAAGCTGTCCTTGACGTAACCTGTGAAGGCAACACTGGCGCTGACGAAAGGGGAATTCAGCACGAACTGACGGGCCTCGATGATTTCCGGATCGGGGTTTTCTCGCAGCGTTCTCACCGCTGCCTCCCAGGGCGGCGAATCATTGGTTTCGGAAAATGGCCGCTCAGTCACACTGAGCCGCGTGGTGACGGTCACCTCGAGACGATTGTGAATATCCTGCACGGCAAAGTATAAGACACGGTTGCCGAAGAAATCCTGGCGCTCGGCGGTCAAAGCAGGTTTGGGGTGAATATCGACGTGACTTTCCCCGCAGACCTGCCAGGGGGCTTCCATTGGAAGCAACCGGGCCTCGTTGTGACACAAGGCTACGGCGCTGCTGTAACTATAGGCAGTCCGATGGACGATGACGTAGTTCTTCATTGCATGGTGACCAATTGGCGCGGGACTTCAGCGTGGCTGAAATGGCTGTGGGTCAGTGCGTCCGACAGGCCGCTTAACGGTCGATACAGGGACTCCAGCAGGCGGGCCAGTTCCACACCGGCGCGGGCGCTGTGTTCCAGGGTGGAGAGCACCTCGATATCAGCCAGTTGCAGAGTCGAGATTGCCTGCAGGATCAGGCGTTCCTCGGCGCTGCGGTACGGTGTGCTCTCCCGGTGCGGCAAGCGGTCGATCTGAGTTTGCAGGCGCCGTACCTGATAGCCGATGGAGCGGGGATTGCCCTCATCAAACAGTAACAGGTCGATGATCGCGGTGGGATGCAGTGCGGAACGGTAACGACGCCGATAAGCGGTCAGATTGTCAGTGGTGGTGAGAACAACCTCCCAGAGGGGCACACCAGGGTTGCGCGCTGTTACGAAAGCCAGCTTGAACAGAGACAGCGTATGCAGGACGCGCTCCAGATGCCGGCCGATATCCAAAAACAGCCAACCATGATGATGTGGAATGGTTTCATTATTGAGGCCGCAGAAAGCCGACAACAACGCCAGGTGCCCTTCCAACTGTTCTCTGGCCTCGCGGGCCGTCAATTCGGCGGGTACTCGCTGAATGTGCCGTTGCAGGCGGTTCAATACCCGCCAACTATCGTCGCCCAAGTGATCCCGCACTGCCCGTCCGGTGCGCAGCATCCCGGCGAAAATGGCCGGCAGACTGCCGTCCAGTTCCACATCGGTCAATAGCCGTAGCAATTCCCTGCGGATGACAAAAAACCGGCTCTTGGGCGAACCGGCAGGGGGTTGCACCGGCAGCTCGAGCGCGGTCAGCAAATCGTCCAGACAACTGTCTTCGCTATCATCCTGTTCCTGTTCCAGCAGATGTCCCAGCGTTTCCCGCAACAGCCGGGCGACCTCATCAAGGCGTTCCCCATAGCGCCCCAACCAATACAGATTATCGGCAACCCGGCTTGGCAGATCGCTGCCATCGCGGGTGACCACGATGGGGCCATAGGCCTGCCGCAACAGACTGATGTGCTTTTCCGGAGCCGGCGCCAATACCCAGACATCCTTGCTCATGCCACCTTTCTGTACGGCAGCCCTCAGATTATCCATGCCCGGCGACACGCGCGCCAATCCGCCGGGCATGACCCGATAGCCATCCTCGACAGCGACGGTGAACCCTCTTAGCATCACCGGACGCGGCACCAGCCGCCTGCCTTCCAGCACCGGCGCGGTGGACATGACGACCAGTTCCTGGCCGACAAACAGGTACGGAGCGGCCCTGATATGCTCAATCAGTTTCATTTTTGCCGCGCCCTTAAGCTGGGAACCCACCCATGGCTCACGCCCTGGCAGGATAGACCGGATCACCAAATCATCCAGATGCGCGATGACGTACTCCCGCTCTTGGGCGGCGCCGCACCACCAAGTGCGTATCGAGGGCAGCCGCAGATCTTCCCCCAACAAGTGCCGGCACAGCGCCGGCAGGAAGGCCAGCAACCCTGGATTTTCCACAATCCCGCTACCCAGGGCATTGGCTATCGCCACGCCGCCACAGCGCACCGCCTGCAACAGACCCGGCGTACCCAGTAGAGAATCGCCGCGCAATTCCAGAGGATCACAGAAATCATCGGCCACCCGCCGCAGGATGACATCCACCGGCTTCAGACCACCCAGGGTTTTGAGCCAGACCCGACCATAGCGCACCGCCAGATCTTCTCCCTCCACCAGGCTGAAAGACAGATAATTGGCCAGATAAGCGTGTTCGAAATAACTCTCGTTGCCGGGTCCAGGAGTCAGTAACACCACGGTGGGATGTTCTTGATTATGAAGCGCCAGATCGGCCAGGGTCCTGCGCTCTGCTTCCAGAAAACCAGCCAGCCGGCGCAGGGGAGCATCCCGATATAGCTTCGGAAACGCCCGCGCCAGAATAATTCGGTTTTCCAGCGCATAGCCCGCCCCGGACGGGCACTGGGCGCGATCTCCCAATGCCCAGAGTGAACCATCCGCGGCCCGGGCCAGGTCGACGGCATGAAAAACCAGCCAGTGTTGCCCTTCCGGTAAGGACTGGTGACAGGCATGCAGGAAGCCGGGATGGACGTACACAAGTTCCGGGGGGAGCAGACCCGCCCGTATCACCGTGCGGGGACCGTACAGGTCCGCCAATAACACATCCAGCAGGCGCGCCCGCTGTTGCAAACCTGCTTCAATGACCTTCCATTCCTCGCCGGTCATCAACAAAGGTATGGGATCGACCGCCCAGGGCCGCTGGGTGCCACGCAGATCGTCATAGACGTTGTAAGTCACCCCGTTTTCCTGGAGCAGCCGCTGCACTTCATCGGAACGGCTAATCAGCTCCTGTACGCCCATTTCATCCAGCGACCGCATCAGCTCCTGCCAGTGAGGACGGATCAGCCCGGGCGCCGAGCACGTTTCGTCATAAACGGCGGTAGTAGAGCAGTAGGCACTGCTCAGTGCAGGGGTCTCGGAATCGGTCTGTAACGTTTCGGCTTTCGCCACAGCCGCCTCCTGGGAAGTACTCATAAGGCTAGGCTCGCTGGAGGTGAGTGAAATCACTCGCTTCAAAGAATACGATACAATAACGTCGCTATCCACACCGCCAAAGTCGATAGCTCATGCTCCCTACTCTCACACCAAACTTCAGTAAGGATAAATGAGAGCGCACCGGCGCACCCGAAACCGACTCAGGTTGGACTCAGCAGTCTGAAGTCAAGACACATTTTTCGCTAACGGAGAAGACACCATGATAGATACTCGCACCGCTCCCTATGCCGCCCTGCTGCTGCGGTTCAGCTTGGGGCTAATGTTCATCACCCACAGTCTGTGGCTAAAACTGTTCATCTTCACCCTGCCGGGAACCGCCCAGTTTTTCACCTCGATCGGCCTTCCTGGCTGGCTGGCATACGCCACCTTCGCGATGGAAGCAGTGGGTGGACTGCTGCTGATTATGGGCGTGCAAACGCGCTGGGTGGCCGCGGCTCTAATCCCCGTCCTGCTCGGCGCCACATGGGCACATTCCGGCAACGGCTGGGTATTCTCCAACGCGGGTGGGGGTTGGGAATACCCGCTGTTCCTGACCGTCACAGCACTGGTGCAGGTACTGCTCGGCGATGGCGCCTGGGCGCTGCGCTGGGGTAAACAGGCAAAGCCTTCAGCCCCGGTATCCCACAACCCTTTGGGGGCGTCCGGCGACATGATGAGTTGATAAAAGGCTGGTTTAAAGAACTGACAATCCAGTTGCTAGACCCGGCGTGCGGCTTAGGCAATTTCCTGTATACCGTCCTGCAAACTCTCTTAAGGATAGAGAACACCCGGATATGATGGAAGCCGAAGCGCTGGGTTTGCAACGGGACTTCCCGGTGGTGGGGCCGAAAGCAGTGTTAGGGATGGGGATCACCCCTTACGCGGCGGAACTGGGTCAGCTTACAGTTTGGATTGGCGAAATAGCAAAAACGAGATTTTGCGGCGATGGCTGGCACTGAATTTGGAGAGGAGGGGGCGCCGTTCAAGAGTTTAACTGTCAGGGTGTTAACGGATTCTGACAATGCGATCATTTCAATCCGGTGTTCAAGAGGCCCGGAATCCGGCATGGGGCTTGAATAAGGGGATTGCTTTTTGGGAGGTTGGGCGGGGCGCGCCGGAACGGTCGGCGCGCAGTGAGCGGTAAAAGCGCAAAGCGCCGCCGCAGGCTTGGCAGGCAGGGCGCTGTGGGTCAGCCGGCTTTCGCTCCGGCACCGTCACGGCAAAGCCCGTAAGCCAGTTCCACCCTCGCCCTACCCTCCTTCAGCGGCATCTTGGCGGTCGGCGAGAGAACGCCGTAGTAGTGCACCTTCATAAAACCGGTGGGTAACACATGCCGCAGGAATCGCCGGATGAATTCCATGGCATCGAGACACCAGGTTCGAGCGCGATGGCTACCGGCTTTCCGGTAGGAGAAGCTCACTTGCCCGTCTTGGACGTCCAGGATGCGCTGATCGGCGCTGGCGACCTTGAACACAGAGGGTGCAAGATAGCTGATCGAAGCCTCGGCGTTGGGTACCGCCTGGCAGTTGACGTTCCAGTCCGGCTGCCAGACGGCGGCCAAAGGCGCAATGGTGAGGCGTGCGGACGCCGCCGACAATGGCGCGCCCCTCCGCCTGGCTGAGTACCGCCGGCAGACGCCGCTCGTTCTGGGCGCGGATCACCGCCAGGGTATGCCAGTCGCGCCTGAGGACGTGCACAACCCAAGGGCGGATCCCGCAACAGCAAATGGGCATCGTATTGGGCGACCAGCCGTCCTGGTTTCGGCGATGGAGAAAGTACTGGTGACGCTCCGGCTCCGTGATCTGATCGGGCGCGTTGCCGTAGCATTCGACGAGCATGCCTATGGCGCGGACACAGGCTTCCTGGGTGCGCTCACCAAGGCCGTTGCGCTGAAGGGCAGCGATCGCCTGTTGGTACCCATCGGTGGTCATGATGTCTCCCCTCTGCTGGGTTGAGTCCCTGGCCGCGGAATGCGGCCCGGAGGGGAGAGTAAAGAGGAACCAGTGGTCGACCGAACAGCGGTGTTTGGGAAGACCTAGACGAAATGCTTCGCCAAATCAGAGCAGAAAGAAACTGCCGCGCCGCAGCTTACTTGAACTCTTTCTTGCAACCAACCCGGCTATAACCCCCTTTCTGGGGTAGGTTTTTTATGCTGCCAGAGGGACATCCTGCTCCGCTCCCCGCTTTCCTGCTCTTAACTCGGCACTGGGCCAGGGTTCGGGCACGAAACGACCGATGGGCAGGCGACGGCGATTGAGCAGCGCCACCATAATAGTGATCCAGCCTTGGCGGAAGACACTGACTAGGCGTAAGCGGGTGGCTTGACGCGAGCGCCTAGGGGAACTCAGTACCGGGGTGAGATCGGGTAGTGTGCTGGGCGGGATACGGTGGTCAGCTTCGCCCCCTACACTGAGCAACCACAGGGTAGCCACGGCTACCGCCAACCACAGGCGTGCCGCCCGCGCGGGGTCGTTCATGCGGGTACGCTGCCACTGCCAGCCGGCCCGTTTAGTGATTTTAAAGCCTTGCTCGATCCAGGCCCGCAGCCCATACCAGCAGGCGTCGCTCGCCATCGGCGGTAAATCGGTCAGGATTAGCCAGGGGTCTTGGTAGCCGGTTTCCCAACGCGCTAGCAGGGTACAAGTCAAGCAGCGCTGGAACCCCTTAAAGGCGATCCCTTCACCTTGCCAGGCGGTGCCCGGCCGCGGGACAAAGCTGAGCAGGGGTCGGCAGAGCGGGCTACCGGCAGGCCGAAAGGTGCCCCTATTGTTGATCCGCAAGAACGGATGCCAGCCCAGGCGCACGATCCGGCGAAACAGCCAGCGGGCATACAAGCCCCGATCGGCCAACACAATCACGAGCTTCGCGCGCGGCAGGGCAGGCTGTAAGCGCCGCAGCAACCGCAACCATACTGGTCTCCAGGCCTGCTTGTGTCCCGCCGGCAGTACCGCCCAGGCCACCGGGATCGCACAGCCCCGATAGACCACACTGATCGCCAGCACCACAAACCGTTGTCCCAACTGGGTGGCATCCAGCGCCAGCGCCAGTTGGCTCCCTTCCCACCCGCGCAGTACCCAGGCCAACAGCGGCGCAAAGCAGTTCTCCACCACCAACGCTTGGCGTCGGCTGCCTCGCTTGGCCCGTGCTTCGTAGCAAAACTCCCGCAACTGTTGACGTACCGTATTCTCTTTACGCCCCAACCACGCGGCCAGCCAGCTAGCCACCGCGCTCAGGGCACAGGAGCGGGCCAGTACCATTCCCAAACTCCATAATGCCAATACGGTTGCTTGGGGTTTACTCAGGTGCGGCAAGTGGGTAGTCACTTCCGTGGTCCATTGATACACTGCGTTCTGGCAAGCCATCGGGGGTCTCCGGAGGTAAGGGGAGAGAAGATTCCCACACCATGCCTCACACCACGATGGCTTGCCAAGTACCTCATTCAACCATGCTCGGTAGTGCCAAGTTGCTTAAAAACCTACCCCAGAAAGGCTATAACCCCCCGGTTCCTAGTCGTCTTCCAGCGTAAAGCCAACCTTAATGGTAACCTGCCAATGGCTTACCGCCCCACCGACAATATGACCGCGGATATTAGTTGCTTCAAACCAACGCATGTTGTGGATGGTTTTCGAGGCTCTGGCTATCGCGTTTTGCACGGCGTCTTCGAGGCCTGTTTTGGAGGAACCGGTCAATTCGATAATTTTATAGATATGGTCGGGCATAGTTTTTGTGCTCATTAGGTGGTCAATGCTTGAGCTAGGCGGCATTAGCCCTGGACGGAATCGCTCATCACTAGAATTAACTTAATTGCCAGAATTGGTTTAAAGACAGGTTATCTTAACCGCCTCACTCGCGGGACGTTAGCGAATTCAGAATTCAACTCTTGGCCTCGAAATCCAGGGACGCGGAGTTAATGCAATAGCGTAAGCCGGTAGGTTCCGGCCCATCGTCGAACACATGGCCCAAATGAGCTCCACACTGACTGCAGACCACCTCGGTGCGACGCATGAACCAACTGTTGTCAGTTTCGGTTGCAACGTTTGCCTGGTCGACAGGCGCCCAAAAGCTGGGCCAACCGGTACCGGAATCGAAACTGGCATCGGACGTAAACAAATCCGCCCCACAACAGGCGCAGCGATAGACGCCAGGTTTTTTGTTGTCATGGTACTTGCCGCTGAAAGCCCGCTCCGTGCCTTTATTACGGCACACGGTGAATTGCTCAGGCGTCAATAGATCCCTCCACTCCGCCTCGGTCTTATTGATCTGAAATTTCATGACTTTTCCTCGTGACGAGCTATATAAAGATTGTCGGCCAAAGTCGCCAATTCTTATAGACAACCAGAGACGAAATCTGTCCGCATCCTCAAACGTGCTCCCTTTCAACCTTGGTAACCTCATCATAGATGGCGTGCCAGACATGCTCGGCAAGCCCCGCACCGGCCTCGTCGAAGGACATAAACGTCATGTCGGCGCCGGCGGTGGCGATGGTTTGCGCTTCATCCGGATAATCGCTGGTAGTGCCGATAAGCCCGGGAAAACCGCGGCGGCGCAATTGTTTGGTGGCAATCAACTTGGCCTCAGCATCCGGCATGGTCAGGATAACCGCCTTGATCTCAACCAGTTTCAGGGTATGCCAGAAACCCGGATCTTCGGCGTCAGCATAGAGTACCCGCCGGCCCTGGTGCAAATGCATCTCCACCTTGCCCAGATCGGAATCCAGCCCCACAACCCGCTCGGAATGGCGTCTATGCAGAAAATCGTAGGCGGCGCTGCCAGTGCGGCCCATGCCTAGAATCAGGATATGCGCCCTGCCCAGCGAAATCGGTTGTTCATCGGGATGGCGTTGGGCCAGTTCGAAGGGTAGCAGGCGTGATTCGAACCGCTCATAGAGGCTGTGGGCGAGGCGGTTGAGGGGGGCGGCAACGAGGAAGGACAGTGCAATAGCGATGGCCAACAACACCAACCACGAAGGGCTGAGCGTACCGCTTTTGACCATAAGCTGAGCGACGATCAAGGCAAACTCACTGTAGCTGGCCAGCGTTAAACCGACCAGGAAAGAACTTCTGGCACGCAACCTGAATACGATGAGAATGAGGAAAAATAAAGCCGCTTTGGCGGGCAGCAGCAATACCAACAGCAGGGCGAAACCCAGACTCTCGAGGGTCGGCCAGCCGGCCAGACCAATTTGCAGAAAGAACCCCACCAGAAAAGCCTCCTTGAGCCCCCAAAGGGCATCGGACAATTCATGGGCCTTGGAATGTCCGGCCAGCAGAGCACCCAGCAGCAGAGCACCCAGCTCAGAACTCAGCCCGAGATATTCGAAGCCCAATCCTCCCATCACCAAAGCCAGCAACAGCCCATACAGGATGAGCAGTTCATCGTGACCGATCAGGTCCAGCAGGCGCTGGACCGGCCAGCGCAGCAACGGCAACAGCGCCAGCAGCAGAACCAAAGGTGAAGGAGTGCTGGTTCCGGAGAAACTCAATAGCCCCACCGCCACCAGATCCTGAATAATCAAGATGCCGATAGCCACCCGGCCATGAAAAGCGCGTAATTCCCGCTTTTGCTCCAGCACTTTGGCGGCCAGCACGGTGCTGGAAAAACCCAGCGAGGCGGCCAATAACAACGCCATATTCAGAGACAGCGGGACCAGGTAATGCAGCGCTGCTCCTAGAAGCGCTGCGATAACGCCCAGATGTAACAGACCACCACCCCAGACTTCGGGCCGTATCACGCTTTTCCAACGCAGCTTGAGGCCCACGCCGAACAGCAGCAGTAGGACCCCGCTGTGGGCCACGTGATCGAGCAACTGACCGCCCTGCTGACCGAGGCCATTGAGCATAAAGCCGGCCGCCAGATATCCCACCAGGGGTGGCAACCCGAGCACGCGAATTAACAGCCCAAAACCGAAGGCAACAGCGATCCAGAGCGCTTCCATAACTTATGTTAGAACCAGGGCTACGGGAACGATTGACAATGCGCCGAATCCATAGGGCCCTTCTGCAAATAAGTTGTACAGTCCACACTCTGCAAGCAAGAAGACATTTGGTTATGTCAGCAAAACTTTTACAGGTTATTTTTTGACAGGTTCAGAGTAGGCGAAAAGTTGCCTAAAGATCCTACTATATTTAACCACTGCAACCTAAAATTCCGACAACACAGTGCAATCCTATTACCGGACCCAGTGGCACAGAGGCCAAGCGCTGTACGCGCGCAGGCTGCGCAACTGACGATATAAGCCAACCAGGCATCTGTTTCCAATTGCCATACCAGCCCAACCTGCGGCAATATCCAGGACGGTGTCGACCAATGAATGCCAACAACTATTTTTCAGCGGATTACCCACAGGCCCGGCAACGCTTTCTCGCTGCCGCCACAGCTGCCGATGCCACTCTCGATTGCTTGGAACTGGATGGCCAGGGACTACAGGGCGAGACCCTGGCCATCGATATTGCCTGGGTAGGCAGCCTTAAGCCGCGGCAAGTGCTATTACACATTTCAGGCCTGCATGGCGTGGAAGGTTTCGCCGGCTCAGCCATTCAGCTGCAGGTGCTTGCCGAACCACCCGCGCTTGCTGCCGATGCAGCCCTGATTTTAGTCCATGCTCTCAACCCCTACGGGATGGCTTGGTGGCGACGGGTAAACGAGTCCAACGTGGATCTCAACCGCAATTTTCCGGGTCCCGGCCAGCGTTGGTTAGGCGCCTCTCAGGCTTACCGCGCCATGGATAAACTCTTGAATCCCCGCTCTCCTCCGGCATGGGATGGTTTTTTGGCTCGGGTGCTCGTACAGATACTGTGCCATGGGCTGCCGGCTTTGAAACAGGCAGTCGCCGCCGGTCAGTACGACTATCCCAGAGGCCTGTTTTATGGTGGTACTGCGTTACAGCAGGGACCACGCCGCTTTTTGAAGTGGCTGGCTGAACAATTGGTTCACGCAGAGTATGTGTTGGCCATCGATGTGCACACGGGCCTTGGCCCCTGGGCTCGGGAAGCGCTGTTTATGGAAATACCGTCTAAAACCGGACTGGGCTTAAGGACGCTGATGAACCTGCGGCCGTTTACCAAGTTACCCTATATCATTCAGGGCGGGCTTGGCGAGGCCCTACCGGCGACGCTGCCGGGCATCCGGGTCGAGGCCCTCACCCAGGAATTCGGTACCTACCCGGTCCTGCAGGTACTCCATGCGCTACGCGAGGAGAACCGCTGGCACCATTATGGCGGCGGCGCCCTGAGTCATCCTAGCAAACGCCGGTTGCAAAAGATGTTCTGCCCACCCTCCGCTGCTTGGCGAGCGGCGATTCTGGGACAGGGTGTAGGTTTGATAAAACAGGCTGCTGCCGTATTAAGTCCAAAGAGTTGAGGTTTGCACCCATTCATTTTGGCTATTCTTCTTGCAGCGCTTAGGTGATTTTCAGAAATGAAAGCAGCAAAATTTCCTTTTCCTGCAGAGCAGTTTGGCGCGAGGTTTTTCCTCCCCCTTTTTAAGGGGGAGACCTGAAGGTCTCCGAAACCATCGAACAATCTCGCCTGGGGGATAATCTTTCACAGAAATCGCCTTAGTGACCCTTCACTGTGACCAACAGTGGACCGATCCGTCTGCGCATTTGTCAAAGACGGCGATGCGCTGAGAATTCGCAGCAAAACAACTCATTTTCATGGGATCATTATTCCAACTACCGAACGCGCCTGTCAAACCTTCACCCTACCGGTCAACTGTGCCACGCGGGCGGCACTGGCCCTGGACTTTAAGAGATGACATCAATTAGTTCACTGACATTGCAAGGCTTCAGTTTTCCGGAACTTTTTCAGGTAAGCGGTCTGGAAAGACTGGACACCCGATTTCTGGATCACCTTGGCGAACAGGACTCTGCCTTGCGAGACCAGTTGCTGGCCTATCGGCAGGATGCTAAACCTGTCCCTGCCCTGCCCACCAGCGAACTGCTGTTGGCCATGTCCCTACATCTGGAGGACTTCATCGCCGGGCTGTTTGGCATCGACGCGGAGTTGACTTCCGCCCGAGAAGCAACTCTTGGTCATGCGGTCGTATTGGCATTCAAGAACACCTTCGTGCTGCGTTGGACACGCCGTTATCGAGGTGAAATCAAGCAACCGTTCCGGCAACTGAACGAATGGCTGAGCAAGCAAATTACCGGACAGAAAAGCCAGGATCGGGAATTGGCCGTCGCCCGGTTCGCTGAGCGCCTGCTCCAAGATGAGCAGGCCAACCAGGATGCCATCGACAGGTTGACCCAATGGTGCGTGCTGGCCCTGAGCGATCCGCTGGGACGGCAAACGGTACGTGGCTGGACCAGCTTCAAGCTCCCCGCAAAGGTTGACCATGCCCGTTTGGTGCCTTTGACTCAGGTGGACACCGACCGGTTGGAACGCCTCCAGGCGGAGCCATTTAAGTTCCGGGAACGCGACGGTTTTGGCCTGACCGATCAGCGCATGTCCGCCCGCGCTGTGCGGGGTGAAGTCGATTACTGTATCTATTGCCACATTCACGACGGCGATTTTTGCGCCAAGGGGTTCCCCGAGAAGAAAGGCAAACCGGAACTGGGGTTGAAGATGGACCCTTTGGGCGTGACCTTGACCGGCTGCCCGCTGGAGGAAAGGATTTCCGAAATGCATGTCCTGAAAAAGGACGGCCGCACCATCGCCGCCCTGGCCATGGCCATGGTGGACAATCCCATGATGCCGGCGACGGGGCATCGCATTTGCAACGATTGCATGAAAAGCTGTATTTACCAAAAACAGGACCCCGTCAATATCCCCCAGATCGAGACCCGAGTGCTGACTGATGTGCTGGAACTGCCCTGGGGCGTGGAAATCTATGATTTGTTGACCCGCTGGAACCCTCTGCGCCAGGCTCAGTACCTCCCCAAACCCTACAACGGCCGCCAGGTATTGGTGGCGGGGATGGGTCCGGCGGGTTTTACCATGGCTCACCATCTGACGCTGGAGGGCTGCGCGGTGGTCGGCATCGACGGCCTGAAGATCGAGCCGCTGCCCCGCGCAATCCTGGAACAGCCGGTGCGTCGCTGGGCGGATCTGGTGGAACCCCTGGACCAGCGCATTCTTATGGGTTTCGGAGGGGTTGCCGAATACGGCATCACGGTGCGCTGGGACAAAAATTTCCTCAAGCTCATCTATCTGAGCCTGGCCCGGCGTCCCCACTTCCAGGTGTTTGGCGGCGTGCGCCTGGGCGGTACTCTGACTCTGGAGGATGCCTGGGAACTTGGCTTCGAGCACGTCTGCATCGCCACCGGCACCGGCTTTCCGCGGGTCATCCCCATGGGCAACAGCTTGGCCCGCGGCATGCGTCAGGCCAACGATTTCTTGATGGCGCTGCAGCTCACCGGCGCTGGCAAGGAAACCAGTCTGGCAAACCTGCAAGTACGGCTGCCAGCGGTGGTGATCGGTGGCGGTCTGACCGCCATCGACACCGCCAACGAGGTACAGGCCTATTACATCAAGCAGGTGGAAAAAGTCGTTACCCGCTATGAAAAACTGGCGGAGACACAGGGCGAGGATGGAATTCGCGCCGGCCTGAACGAGGAGGATCTGGAAACGTTGGCGGAACTTCTAGAGCATGGCCGCGCCGTGCGCGCTGAGCGGGAACGGGCGGCGATGGCTGCGGAAGCACCAAGTTTCATCGCCCTCCTTAGATCCTGGGGGGGGGTGACACTGGCCTACCGTAAGGGCATGAACGCCTCTCCCGCGTATACCCGCAACCACGAGGAAATCATCAAGGCCATGGAAGAGGGCCTGTACTACGCCGAGGGCGTCGACCCGTTGCGGGTTGAGCTGGACCGTTATGGCCATGTCCAGGTTCTGATTTGCCGGCGCATGAAATGCGTGCAGGGTCGCTGGCTGGCCACCGGTGAGGAACTGACCCTGCCGGCTCGTTCCGTCTTCGTGGCGGCAGGCGCACAGCCCAATACCCTCTATGAGCAAGAGTATCCCGGCAGCTTCAAACTGGAGGGCGATCATTTTCTTCCCCATGTCGAGCACCCGGACGGCATGCAGCCGGTACAGGTGGCGCAACATTGCAAGATACCGGAATTCGGTCCTTTTACGTCCTATCATCACCAGGGCCATTCGGTCACCTTTATCGGTGACACCAATCCTGTGTTTCACGGCAGCGTGGTCAAAGCCATGGCCTCCAGCAAGCGCAGCTACCCGCTGATCATGGCCGCTCTGGCGCATCGCCCGCCCGCCGCTGAAACTTCCTATGCCGAATTTAAAGAGCGCATGACCGAACTGCTCACTCCGCGGGTGGCAAAAGTACGTCGGGATAACCCGACTATGGTGGAGATCTGGGTGCGCGCGCCCATGGCGGCCCGCAATTTCCGGCCCGGCCAGTTTTACCGATTGCAGACCTTTGAATCCACCAGCCCACTGGTAGAGGGTACTCGCCTGCAGATCCCCCTGCTCACCGTCAGCGGCACCGGGGTAAAGGACGACATGATCCGACTGCTGGTCCTGCAATGGGGAACAGGGCCGCGGCTGGTGAGTCGGCTCAAGCCCGGTGATCCTCTGGTGTTGATGGGGCCCACAGGAGCTCCTGTCGACATTCCCGACCACAAGACGGTCATGGTGGTCGCCGGACGCTGGGGCGCGGCGGTCATGCTGGACATCGGCCATGCGCTGCAGGAAGCGGGCAATCGGGTCCTCTACATCGCCGCCTTTGGCAAGGCCGACGAGGTGGATCACCAGGATGAACTGGAGGTTGGTGCCGACCAAATCGTCTGGTGCACAGCGGCAGAGCCAAGGATTCCGGCGCGCCGAGCTCAGGACGTGAGCGTGGTGGCGACCGATATCGTGGATCTGGTAAGGCGCTATGGGCAGAGCGAGATACAGACCGGCGGTCCCGAGCCCATATCCCTGAAGGAGATAGACCGCATCATGGTAATGGGCTCCACCGGTCTGTTGAAGGCTTTTCAGACAGCCCTGGCGAATGGCGTTCTGAAGAACTACTTCCGGCCCGATGCGCAGGCTACCGGCACGGTAGGCAGCCCCATGCAGTGCATGCTAAAGGGCGTGTGCGCCCAGTGCCTGCAGTGGCAGGTAGACCCAGAAACTGGCCAGCGTACCCGTGCGGTATTTTCCTGCGCTGGCCAGGATCAGCCGTTGACCTGGATCGACCTGGACAATCTAGCGGCACGCCAGAATCAGAACCGGCTAGCCGATCGCTTGAGTTCCCTGTGGTTGGATTATGTGCTGTCTCGGGAGATTGTGATGGATGAATAACTTGACCGTACTGGCCATTATGAATTGAGATAAACCAGCGCAGTCTCATTGAAATGGATGGGAGTCACCCCAAAAAGGGCAAAGACGGCTGTTGAATCGCAGGTATTACCCTCCATGAGCATGGTTATTTGATCTCGGGAGATGGGGAAAAAAGCAAACCTGTCCAACGCGGCTGCCATTAATTTAACTGCGAGCACCGGTGTAGGCAGCATCAGTTTGGATTTGCCAGTGGCTTTAGCCAGCGTCTTGATGATGGCTTTCCATTCAAACGAGTCGGGACCACAGAGGCCATAAGTTTGCCGTACCGCCGCGGGCAGCGTTAATGACTTAACGAAGACGGTCGCCACATCCCTGACATGAACGGGTGCCAATTCAAAGGAACCCGCGTTGCTGGGAAACAACCCGTCATAAAAAAGTGGCGCCGGGATCGGCGGCTTGATCATCTGTTCATAAAGCTGCGTACAGAACTCCATCTTGCCTCTGGGATCGCCAAATATGACCGATGGTCGGAAGATGGTCCAATCCAACTCGGTTTTTTTGAGGTACTGTTCCGCGCGATACTTGGTGTTCTGGTAGACGGTACCCTCGGCCTTGACGCCATTGGCGCTCATCAATAGAAACCGTCTGATACCCGCTTCAATCGCCACCTTCATCGTCCGCACGGCGGCCTGAAACTGAAGTTCCTCAAAAGTGATTCCCTCGCTTTTAAGTTCGCGGAGAATACCGATGCAGTAAATCGCCGCATCACATCCAGCCAAGGTTGCACGAATGGACGGCCGGTCCTTGACGTCGCCCGGCACGAGGGCACACCGTTCCCGCTGGACTACCTTCGACTCACTGCCCGGACGCACGAGCAAAACCGGCTGGTGCCCTTGCTGGAGCAATTCATCCAGCAGATAGCTACCGACAAAACCGGTACCCCCAATGATTGCTACTTTCATGGCGCCCCCTTCTGAGATTTGCGAATGCGGTGCGTATAAAGGTCACGACTTCGTCTTTTCCGCCACCAACATATAGTTCACGCCCAGGTAACCCGTCAAAAACATCCGGCGGTTGAAGGGATTCACCCGGACACCGGTCCGGGCGATGATACGCAGACCATCTCTGGCCAGCAGTTCTGCAAGTTCCCTTGGGCTGGGAAACCGGCGCCAGCGATGAGTGCCACGGGGCAGCCAGCACAACACGTACTCCGCCCCAACGATAGCGGTCAGCCACGACAACAGGGTGCGGTTGATAGTGGCAATGAACATCAGGCCGCCAGGCTTGACCAGTTGGCCGCAGGCATGGACAAAGCCCTCCAGGTCAGCCACGTGCTCCACCACCTCCATGTTAAGCACTGCATCGTAATGCACACCCTGCCGGGCCAAGGCTTCTGCGGTTACGGTCTCGTAGCGAATAGCCAGGCCGCTACGCTCGGCATGTAGCCTGGCGATGGAGATATTTCGATCGACCACGTCGATGCCATGCACCGTCGCCCCCAGGGTAGCCAGCGCTTCGCTGAGAATACCACCGCCACAGCCGATATCCAGCATGTCCAGCCCGGTCAGGGGTTGGGATTCACGCATATTCCGCTGGAAGACTCGGCACAGCGTTTCACGGAGGTAACCCACCCGTAACTCATTAAGGCGATGCAGGGGCCAAAACGGGCCGGTCTTATCCCACCAGGTGCTGGCCAGCGCCGTATAGCGGGCCACCTCCTCAGGGTCGACACTTTTCTGATCTTTGCTAAGCTCATCGGTCATAATCCTGATCTCCCTGATGTGGAGAAACGGTGGGATGCTTTGGTCGCTACGCCCCGCAGATCACCGGATTTTGTGGTTTCGCCAGCGGCGCGAGCCGGAGTAGCACCGAAACTTACCCCTACCGCGGAACCATATAGTAATCTTTTGTCTAACATTTTGCTCGATAATTTCCCTTTTTTTCGATCTTTGTTATGCATATATGATACATATCAATCAGGAGACCAACCATGGACGTTCCCAGAACTATCATGTTTTATGATGGTGGTTGCCCACTATGCAGCCGTGAAGTCAACCATTATAGGCGTCTCGACACAGCCAACCACATTGACTGGATAGATATCAACCAGGATCAGACCCTATTGTCGGCATTCGGCATCCCGTTTCAAACAGCCATGGAACGCCTGCATGTTCTTTACCGGGACGGGCGGGTCCTCACTGGCGCCTACGCTTTTGCCGCTATCTGGTCAGAACTTCCTTATTATCATGTGCTTGCCGGCCTGTTGCGCATTCGTGGTGCGCTCACTATCCTAGACAAGTTTTATAACCGGTTCGCTCGCTGGAGATTTATTCGCCGCTGCCAAACTGGCGCCTGCTCGGTTCCCTGAGCGCACTCAGGGAAATTTGCACGCATCGATACCACCACATAGTCGTTTGCGCTTCGTGTTACGATTGACATGGCCGTGCGTTTGATGGCGCAGGGTCAACCCTTAACCATAATCCCCAAACCGGATAAATAATTAGGAGTTAACGATGTCTAAGAAGTGTTCAGACAAGAGCCGGCGGCGTTTTCTCAAGATCGGTGCCTTAAGCATAGCTGCTGCGCCGCTTGGCAATTTACTGCTCCAGGGATCGGCCGGGGCTGAAGATTTACCTAAACTGGATGAGAGTGACCCGGCCGCGCAGAGCCTGGGTTATGTCCATGATGCCACGAAGGCTGACGTGAAAAAATTCCCAAAGCGCGCTGGCCCCGATGGCGCAACCGAATTCTGTAAAAACTGCCAACTTTACTCTGGCGCCGCTGGCCAAGAGTGGGGACCCTGCAGCATTTTCGCTGGGAAACAAGTCAATGCCAATGGATGGTGCAACGCCTGGGTGAAAAAAGCTGGTTAACGATCCACCTTTCTGAGAAGATCCGGACGCAGTTGCCGGGCTTGAAAATGCACCCTATCGACATCCACCTGAGCAGCAGACGTGCTGAAACGCTGCACAGGCAAATCATCGAGCAACCAGCGGTAGGTATCAAGTCCGGCAGGATTCATCCCCCCGGTTAATGCGGCGGCGCAATTGGCAAGCGCCGCCAAGCTAACGCCAGACTCAAATACGCTGCTGATGACCACCTTGATTTTATGACGCTCCGCAAGCTGGATGAATGCACGCGTTTTTTCCAGACCGCCTAGCACCGCCGGTTTTAAAATCAATGCCTGCACGCACTTGGGTACAACCATCACCAGAGGATTCTGGCCACTTAAACTTTCATCGAGCCCGATGGGAAGCTTGGTCAGCGCATGGAAATCGGGCAACTGCGATGGATCGGCGAGCGGTTCTTCAATATATTCAATAGTGCAATCCACCGTCGCTTCAGCAAATTTTACGGCGGTTTCAAAGTCCCAATAACGGTTGGAATCCAGGCGCAGGCTGACGTTGTTGCCCAATATACTGCGGGCCTTCCTGACAGCATCGATATCATCCTGTAGAGGGCGTCGACCCACTTTTAGCTTTACCGCCGTTAAGCCCTCCGCAGAGATTGCTGGCAATTGAGCCTTGCTATCGGTGGCCCACCCATCAATTATCAATCCATTGACCGGCAGAAATCGCGGGTAGGCAGCACTTAAAAGCCTGGCCAGCGAACAGGCTTCCCTAGCAGCCAGCAAATTAAGCATGGCCATTTCAACGCCATACCTTAAAGAGGGAAATAAACCATATTGCCCCAGCCAACTTTCGAAAGCGCCATTGAGATCACGCAATTGACTTGAAAATTCATACTCAGTCAAGGTGGGTACTATATCCCTGTATTGTTTTAGCGCCGCAACCACATCCTCAGTATGAATCCCTGGAAAGGGTGCAACCTCGCCATAACCAAAATTATCCCACTCATCGGCAAGGCGGATGATAAATCCACGCCGGGATCTCAGCATTTGTCTGCCAAGATTGAGGGTAACAGCGAGAGGCAAGTCAAAAAGAAAAGCCTCGCAGGAAACGATAGCCATGGCTCTACAGATAACTTTCTATCTGTTCAATAATCCTCTTCTGCAGGGTCTGGTGAAGCTGATAGTTTTCTGCCCGGTCGGTTGACACTTCAATAATAACTGACCGGGCAGCAGAAACTGAGTTACGATAAATTTCGACGAATTCAGCATTAGTTCGAGGACAAAAATGGGTAATCGAGAACAGCTTAGCCGCAAACTCGAAATCAATATTGTGTGGTGCCGCAAAATATTCCTCGAAAATATCCTTAATATCCGCTACTGGCAAAAATGAAAATATACCGCCACCATTATTATTAATAATTATTATTATAAGCGATTGAGTGCAACTATTTTTTAATAAAGCGAGCGAATTTATGTCGTGGAGGAAAGCCAGATCACCGATAATTAGGGTGACCGAGCTTTCAAGCCCTTCTGCAAATCCCATCGCCGAAGCGATCGTTCCGTCGATACCGCTGGCGCCGCGGTTGCAGCCAACCCGTACGGCGGGCGATTTGCCGCTTCCATACATATCCATGTCACGAATAGGCATACTGCTCGCCAGCCAAAGACCATGACTGGCTGGTATATTCTCAGAAACCAAGCGAGCTACCGATATTTCACTAAGCGCTCGACCAGGAACAATAGAACCGGCAATAACCTCATCAACCAGGGTTGATATCGAGAATAAGCTGTTTAACCCTTCCGAATGCAAACGGCCACCGAGATGTTCAATTAATGCGAGACAACAGCGTTCAATATCGACATCCAGACGATAAGAAATATTATGCAAAGGATCATGGCGAAAAGAATGATCTTTTATAACCAAATGATTTTGAGGTCTGGTATCTTCTATAAACTGCAAAAATCGCTTCGAGGTCAATTCGCCACCAATATGCAGGATGGTATCGGGACGATACTGGTCACGGAAAGTCTTTGACAGAAGCAATTGATCAAAGTAATGAACAACTGGGATATCTTCAATGCCGAGGCGCAAGCCAGATGCAATATCAGCGAACGTCGGCCAATTAAGAATTCTCAGTAAGGTTATAACTGCTTGTCGCTCTGAAGCCGTATTCAAGCGGCCTACTGAAACCATTCCATTGCCAGCCGATTGCAGCATTCCTTTCACTTTTTCAATTGCCACTGGGTCGGGTAATTTTACGGATGCTCCATAGCTGGTAAAAGAATCCTTTGTCTCGGTCCATTTCCACAAACCTTCTAAATAATAACTTGGCACATCACCTGGAGAAGGCTCCAGGGGCTCTCGAAACATCGCATTCAGATGCACTGGACCCGGCGGGGAGGAATGAGCCTGATACACCGCCTGATCGATTGTCGTGAGCAGCATTGTTCGCCGGGATGGCCGCATCTGCGACAGGGAATCTCCAAATACCATTTGGCGTATGGACCAAACAGACGTCCCTGTTGAATCGTCTGATTGGCACCCGTTTGCTGTAACTCCGGCGGTCGATCCGCCGATAAGATGAGCATCGGCAATCGATCAATCGAGGCCTCTATAACCGCCGGATAATAATGAGCGGCAGCCGTTCCTGATGTGCATATCAATACGGCGGATTTACCGGCGGAACGGGCATAACCGAGTGCATAGAAGGCGGCGCCGCGTTCATCATGGCAGATAATCGTTTTCGCCCGAGGATGGCGGGCCACGGCCACGGTCAGAGGTGTCGAACGAGAGCCAGGCGATATACAGAAGTGATTAATTCCGTTTCTTATCAGTTCCTCGATCAGGAGAACGCTCCATACGTTATTAAAATCGCGCCGCTTATAGGCTTAAAATCCTGCACTAATCTTTCCCTAATGCATTCATGAAAGCACTGATCTTGCTCTCCATTTCGTCCCATTCCAACTGGGGCTTTAGACCCTTCGACTACACCGGCTCCCGCAAACAGTCTTAGAGTACTGCCAGTTATCAGTGCCGAGCGTATGCCGACAGCAAACTCAGCCATATCATGACCTATCCAACCCACCGGCCCAGCATACCAACCACGGTCAAAAGGCTCCAATTTGTCGATATCCTGTAAGGCTCGATCTCTTGGCAATCCACCTACTGCCGGCGTCGGATGCAACAATTTCAACAGGTCCATATCCGATATACTGTCAACTAATTGTCCATAAACATAACTGTACAAATGCTGCACCTTGGCTTGTTTTAGCAATTTTACATCTTGAATTTGAAGAGAGCGACAACAATGCTCCAATAGAAACCATAAATTATTGCGTACGCAGATATGTTCTCGATGATCTTTTTCGGATCGCAGTAGAGTTTCTCCCAGTCTTCTATCGTCTTCCAGCGTCATACCCCGCGGGCAGGTTCCCGCTACCGCTTCACTTTGAATAAAGCTTCCAAACCGTTTATAAAGACGCTCTGGGGAAGCGCCAATAAACGCATTGCCTTCCTCCGGTTGAATGCAAAAATGATAGGCAATCGGTTCAATTCTTTTTAATCTCTCCATAAGCTGAACTGATTTTATCACGACATCGAATGACAGCAGAGTGCTACGTCCCAGGACTATCTTCTCGGCTTTTCCAGATTTTAAGATATCCAGTACGGAATCGATAATGCAAAACCATTGACTTTTTCTCCGGAGTATCTCTGCGACCGAACTGCGAAATTCTTTCCGGCTTCGTAGTCGCTGCCTTATCTATTTTTATCTTGTCGAGGGACTCCAAGATATATTGGAGTTTGCCGAAAGGTTGTTGATCAGGCTCGATAATAATATTGCAGGCGAGATGAGTCCCTGAGACATCCGAATAAAGCTCGAATTGGGGAAGGATAAAAAGGCACGATCCATAAGGTAGCCAATGTTCATCAATTTCGGCTTTTGAGTTAAACCGCATACCCCCGTAATATTTTGCTTTTCCTGAAACGTCACCTAAATTTTGTTTAATCCCTAGTAGTTTCAAGTAATGCTGCTCTTCATCATCACTTTTGACTATATCGGAAAATCCAATACCTGCGGATTCAAAATCGTGCTTGCGATCGGACCAGTAAACTTTTACCGGATGGCTTTGCAATTGCAACCATTGCAGCGGAGTGCAGCCGGATACTGGCTCTTCCAAACGAACGATACGCCTTGATGATTCGTGATTCGACAATAGCCATTTTGAAGAAAAAAGCTGGTGCAGCCTTTTGCTCAGGCTACGTTTCGCAGCAGAGATATTGTTATCTGTGAGGATAGTTACCGGAACATTCACAAGATTATAACTCTAAAAATAGATTATTGGGGATCCAACCGCACCATGATTGGCGATAGACCGCTTAAATCAATGCCATTCAATCGCGTCATCTGATAGAACTACCGGGTGAAGGCCCCTGTCTTGACAACTCTCGCCGCTACCCGTCATCGCCATCGGAACATGGCCTTACGACGCCGGTTCCCTCGTCCGCCCATGATGGGCAACTGAGCGGACACATGACTAAGAACTTTCTACGATGATAATGTTTCATAGTTAAGCTCGGCCAAGCTGCTACTGGCCAGTGTCGTGGAGAATATTGACCTCATGGAACGGCTACAGACTGGTTTCAGCGCATAATCCAGTAGACTTGTTCACTTTCTCACAACCACTCCTTCCCGAAAAGTCCCAGGGCAAGATGATGGCAATGAAACCGCCTGAAGAAATCCAGATCAGGACACCCTACCTGCGGCTTGCCGCCCGTGTTTGGGGTCCTGAGCGTGGACTGCCGGTCCTGGCGCTCCATGGCTGGCTGGATAACGCGGCCAGTTTTGATCAACTGGCGCCCCTACTACCTGACTGTCGGCTAGTTGCCCTCGATCTTCCTGGTCATGGATTCTCTCAGCACCGGCCTCCTGGGGCTCACTACCATTTCATCGATTTTGTCCCAGACGTACTGAGCGCCGCGACCGCATTAGGGTGGGACAGGTTCGCCCTGCTCGGCCATTCCCTGGGAGCGAGCATCGCCAGTTTTGCGGCGGCAATTGCCCCAGAGCGCGTTGGCCAGCTTGCCCTCATTGAGGGCTTGGGGCCGCTGTCGGGCAAGCCCGCCGACAGCCCTGCGGTTCTGCAAAGATCAATGACGCAACTGGCGCAACTAGCCGAGAAAGGCTTACCGCTCTATGCCAGCCTGGAGGAGGCCGTCCAGGCCCGCTCCACAGCGGGCCAGCTCTCCCGGGAGGCCGCCGCAACCCTAGCGGGCCGCGGCACCAAGCCTGTTCAAACCGGAATAAGCTGGCGCAGCGATCCCAAGCTAACCCTCACGTCCCCCCTCTATCTCACGGAGGAGCAGGTGCTTGCCTTTCTCGCCCATATCGAGGCGCCAACCCTGTTGATTTGCGGCGAGTCGGGTTACCTGGTCAAACGGGAATTCATGGCTGAACGCTATAAGCGGGTGGCACAACTCGAAATCAAAATGCTGCCGGGTGGCCATCATCTGCATATGGAAAAGCCGGAATCAACAGCCCATATCCTTGTGCAATTTTTCCGGTCTCAACAACCGAGGAGTGCCGTATCTTGAAAGTCATCGCAGATTTGTGCGTGGTGCCGCTGGGCGTCGGCGTCTCGGTTTCGGAGTACGTGGCGGTTTGCGAACGGCTGCTGGCAGAGGCGGGCTTGAAGACCCAACTGCATGCCTACGGTACCAATATCGAGGGAGACTGGGACGAGGTTTTCGCGGCGATCAAACGTTGCCACTTAGCCGTGCACGCCATGGGCGCGCCGCGAATCACCACCACGATCCATGTAGGCACCCGCACCGACCGCCTGCAAACCCTGGAAGATAAGGTGGCCAGCGTGCAAAAGAAGCTGGGCCTTCACGCGGCGGTCGCCGCCAGCGACTGACCCTCCTGGCTGAACAAATGTACCTGTGAACCATCGATGAGCAAGGGAACGCTATCGCCTTTGCGAAATAGATGGGTTCCCGGGAGGCGGGCTATGAGGACGCCGTTGTCGTTTGCGGACGACGATTGCCCGGCGCGCAGATACAGCAAGGTCTCATGACCGAGATATTCCACGGTGCTGACAGTTGCCTTGAGAGCCTCGGGACTATCGGTCGGCGCGATGCGAAATCCTTCGGGCCGGATACCGCCGGTCAGCGGTTTGTCCAGGCAAGAACGCAGGTGCGCTTTCGTCAACTGGGCGGGACAAATCAAGAGCGATTGCTCGCCCACCTTCATCCAGATACGCCCGTCACCGCCGCTGCAAAGAGCTGTCGGGAACAGGTTCATGGGCGGATTACCGATAAATCCCGCCACGAACGTATTCGCCGGTCGTTCGTAAAGCTCCTGGGGCTTGGCGACCTGTTGCAGGCAACCATGCTGCATGACCGCCACTCGGTCGCCCAGCGTCATGGCTTCCGCCTGGTCATGGGTAACATAGATCATGGTGGTGCCGGTCTGCTCTTGCAGTTCGCCGATCTCCGCGCGAATCTGCACCCGCAACTTGGCGTCCAGATTGGACAAAGGCTCGTCCATCAGAAACACCGCCGGTTGCCGCACCAGCGCCCGCCCCATGGCCACGCGCTGGCGCTGGCCGCCGGACAATTGCCGTGGCCGGCGGTCCAGCAGCTCGTTCATGCTCAACAGCTCGGCGGCCCAGGCGACCCGCCGATCAATCTCCTCACGGGGAAGTTTGCGCATCCGTAGCGGAAACTCCAGGTTACGCCGCACCGACAGGTGTGGATAAAGGGCGTAGTCCTGGAACACCATAGCGACATTGCGCTGCTGCGGCAGCAGTTTATTGACGATCCTGTCGCCGATATGCAGTGTCCCGCTCGTTGTTTCCTCCAAACCCGCCAACAACCTCAGCAGGGTGGACTTGCCGCAACCTGAAGGCCCCACGAGGGCCACCAGTTCACCATCCGCGATGGCGAGGGTGTAATCGTGGACGGCGCAGGTTCCATCCGCGAAGACTTTTTCAACGTGGCAAAACTCAACGCTGGCCATTGGCCGCATGCCTCACTCGAAAAAATGCTCGGCGTGGAGCAGGGGCAGCGCCTTGCTCATGATGGGATCGGAAGCGAAGCGCTTTTGCACGATATGATCACCCAGATAATTGACCAGCGCGATGAACAGCATGCTCTGATCCAGTGCGAGATACTTGTGAGCGACCTCCCCGGAGCGCGGATCGACGGCGTCGTACAGTCCATACTCTCCATACATATCGTAAAGCTCGACCAGTTTACGCAGATTGGTCACCGCTGCCTGAGGGGTAACCGCCAACGCCAGTGCCGCCGCATGCGGGGTCACCGCGCCTGCCTTGTAACCCCGCGCGCCAAGGATTTTCACGCCATACTCCGCATAGCCGTCGCCGGCTGGAGTGGAGCTTGGCGACATGCCCCAGACTGGATAGCCCAATTCCTTCAGCGCATAACGCTGGTGTACGGCGGCATGGACAGCATCGTTAAGGCCGAGATTATGGGGGGCATAACGTTGCTCGTCCAACACCAGGACAGGCATCAGCGCCTCGAACAGGCTGCCGCCCCAGGAGGGAACATAGTTAAATCGTTTCCATCGGTAATAGCCACCGTTCACTGCATGGCCTTGGATCATCCTGGCCTTACGCGCCCTAGGCATCAGCGACTGCCAGGTGTAACCGGCGGGAAACGTGCGCACCATTTTGAACCAGTGTTCCTCCGGAACCTCGCCCTTGCCGATGGCGATCAGACTCCCCAGTCTGGACTCCGTGTACAGACAGCCATAGGTGTATTCCGACGGATAGGCTAGGTTGACATAGTAGCCATGGGACATGAGTTGCTCCACGTTATCGTAAAAGAACCCATAATCGCCCTGCGCGATCACCTTGGTAGCGCGTTCGTTGAGTTCCGCAAAGGTCGTCCGGACGACCATCAGCCCGGCGGTCAGCCAAGCCGAATCCACAAAGGAAATGAAGTTGCTGGTTCGCTCCAACGAGGTCGTATCGTAGTAGTTGTAAAAAAACCCCTGGTACGTCTCCAGTTTTTCCAGTGTCGAGAGTGTCCTGCCTAACCTGTCCAAAGCCTCCTGTCGGGTGATGAACTGCAGTTCATGCGCCCCCACGATGGCGACCAGGTACAGGCCGATATTGGTGACGTTGGTGTAATCGCCGATGCGAGAGTGTTCGGCGGCGATGGAGTCCTTGGCGAGCCGAACAGTATCCAGCGGCAGGCCATGCTCCCGGTCGCTAAGCGCATCAATGCCGCGCCAGGTATCCCAAGCGAGCCGTGCCAGGAACTCGACATCACTCTGTGGCAACTCGCGGCGATCCACGGCGGCCCGCGTGGGCCAGTCAGTGAGCCTGGCCTGGAGGTAAGGCCTGGCGGCGTCCTGGCCACCCAATTGGTCTTCCAAGGCTCTTTTTCTGACGGCAATGACCTTATCGCGTATGCCGGGTCCGGGATTGCCGGTGGCCAGCAAAGCGACGTCATCCAGATAATAGGCGCCCGCTCTCACCGCCGCTCGGCGGGACTGGAAGATGATGTTGAACTCCTTAAGATTGGTCCAGTCCTTGATGCCATTCATGAAATTCAGGGGCACGCGGATGCGCTGCCAGTCATCCGTAATACCGGTAACCACGTAGCTGCCCTTTTCCATGACGCCCGAACCATCGGGATAAGGCCGCTTGAACTCCACTTTGAATGCATCCGCAAAGCCTTTGCGGCGATCGCCCTTGACCCAGAATTCCAGATGATCGTAAGCCGAAGCATCCAATCCTTTGAGATACAGCCGGAAGCCGTTGGTCGCCGCCTTGGTGGGATTGAGCGTATAGCTGAGGTAGAGAGCATTTCCACTCTCTCCCCGTGTGTGGGATGATTGCAGCCTGAACTGGACAGCGCTTTTCGAATCGCCAGGATTGGTTTTCCAGGCTGTGCCACCGCGGACCAGGTCGTTTCCGAGCCCCTGATTAAAATCCTGCAGCATGAGCCGCTGCCGAGCGGGTTCCGAAGCAGCGACCCCCTCGGCAAAGGCGGCTGGAGATTGGCTAAACAGCCATAACAAAAAGATCAGCCCGTAGACAGTTTGGCTTACTGTTACCCCTGCGTTCAGCCTGGCCATTGATTTTTAATATTTTTATTTAATAGCACCCGGATACCCTTAGGTTGCGAGCCAGTAATCCTCGCCCGCTGGCCGGACTCAGTATCGTTTAATTGTAGAGGAATCTCAGAAACTTCTAACAGGAGAAGATTACCTTGACAGCATCAGTCGCTCTCGCCGGGTGATCGGCATGCGCTCCCCACTATCTCCCCTGCAACTGGCCCTGCTCGCAGCCGTCCTGGCCAGCCTGCTGTTCATGGTGCAACTGCAACTATTCCGTATCGCCTTCGAACGTCTGGGCCTGTCACCGGAATCCGCTTTTCTCCTGCTGCTGAGTTCCCTGCTGGGCAGCATGATCAACCTGCCGCTGTTCAGCGTGCGCGCGGAGTTGCCTCCCATGGGAACCCTGCCGCCCCCGTGGCGCCGCCTGTTGCGCATGCCTCAACGCCCCTTTACCGGCCGCACCAGCATTGCTATCAATGTGGGAGGTTGTCTGATCCCAGTCTGCTTTTCCGCCTATCTGTTGAGCCACAATACTTTGCCTTTGACCGATGCGAGCGTGGCCACGGCGCTGGTAAGCGCCATCAGCTTTGCCTTCAGCCGCCCGATGGCCGGTCTTGGCGTAGCTATGCCCATCTTCATCGCTCCGCTTTCCGCGGCGCTGGTGGCAATGCTCATCAATCCCGGGCAAAGCGCCCCGCTGGCCTATATATGCGGTACCCTGGGGGTATTGATTGGGGCGGATTTGCTGCGGCTCAAAGACATTCAGCGGATGGGGGTCCCGGTGGCCGCCATCGGCGGCGCGGGAACTTTCGACGGCATCTTCATCACCGGCATTGTGGCGGTGCTACTGGCCTGAAGACGTCGTCTAGCCTTGATAAACACCTCTGCCGGCCGCATTTTAGCAGTATTACCTTACTATAACCGGCACCACAACATCATGACTGAAAACGCAACCATCGACGTCGAAATCGTCAACGGCGAAGCGCAGCCATCCAAGCGCATAGCGGTCGCTGCGGACATTTTGCCCACGACCCTACACTTGCTGCCACTGTCGGAACGGCCTTTCTTTCCCGCCCAGGTTATGCCCCTGGTACTCAACGAAGACCCCTGGCTGCCTACAGTCGAGGCGGCAGCTGGCAGCGAACAGCGGGTAATTGGCCTGATCCTGGTCAAACCTGACGACTCCGAACACATCGCCACCGAGGATTTTTTCGAGGTGGGCGCCGTGGCGCGCATGCACCAGTTGGCCCGCAACGACGGCAGACTGCAGTTCGTAGCCCAAGGCATGAAACGCTTCCGCATCACGCAATGGTTGTCAATGGTTCCCCCCTACGTGGCCTGCGTGGAGTACCTAGATGACAGCGACTTTGTCAATACCGAGGAATTGCGAGCCTATTCCATGGCGGTAATCAATACCCTCAAGGAATTGATGCCTCTGAATCCCCTGTATTCCGAGGAACTGAAATTTTTCCTGAGCCGGTTCAACACTAATGATCCGTCGCCGCTCGCCGATTTTGCCGCCAACCTGACCACCGCCAGCAAGGAAGATTTGCAGGACGTTCTCGCCACCGCGCCGATCCTGGAGCGGATGAAGAAGGTGATCGTGCTCATCAAAAAGGAGCTGGAAGTCGCCAAGCTTCAGTCCAAAATCCGGCAAAAGGTCGAGGAACGAATGAGCGAGCAACAGCGCCAGTTCTTCCTGCGCGAACAGCTCAAGATCATCCAAAAGGAACTGGGGCTGTCCAAGGACGATCGCACCGCCGATGTGGAACGCTTTCGAGGCCGCCTGGAAAACCGCCAACTACCGGCACAGGCCCGCAAGCGTATCGACGAGGAACTGGATAAGCTCGCTATCCTGGAAACCGGCTCACCTGAGTATGCCGTCACCCGCAATTATCTGGATGTGGTTACCGACTTGCCCTGGGGTGTCCATTCCACGGACAACCTAGACCTGGTGCATGCCCGCAAAGTATTGGACCGCGATCACGACAGCCTGGATGATGTCAAGGACCGCATCCTTGAATTTCTGGCTGTGGGCGCCCTGAAAGGCGAAGTGACCGGCTCGATTCTGCTGCTGGCGGGACCGCCGGGTGTTGGCAAGACGTCTATCGGCCGCTCCATCGCCGCTGCCCTCGGACGGAAATTCTATCGTCTGAGCGTGGGCGGCATTCGCGACGAAGCCGAGATCAAGGGTCACCGGCGTACCTACATCGGTGCACTGCCCGGCAAGTTCATCCAAGCCATCCGCGAAACCCAGGTAGCCAACCCGATCATCATGCTGGATGAAATCGACAAGATCGGCGCGTCCTACCATGGTGACCCGGCATCGGCTCTGTTGGAAGTGCTGGACCCCGAGCAGAACAGCGATTTTCTGGATCATTACCTGGATGTGCGCTTTGATCTGTCCAAGGTACTGTTCATCTGTACCGCCAATCAGTTGGACACCATTCCCGCGCCCTTGCTGGATCGTATGGAGGTCATTCGCCTGGCCGGTTACATCGCCTCCGAAAAGATGGCCATCGCCAAGCACCATCTTTGGCCAAGACTGCTGGAACGCTCAGGCATCTCCGCCCAGCGGATCAAGCTGTCGAACGCTGCCCTGCGCCAGATCATCGAGGGTTATGCGCGGGAAGCTGGCGTGCGCAATCTGGAAAAGCAGTTGGGACGCATCGTCCGCAAGACGGCGGTGAAGATCCTACAGGGGCATGAGGGTACTATCCAGATTGGGGTTAAGGAATTACCCGAATACCTCGGCAGGCCCGTATTCCAGCGGGAGGTACCGCTGACCGGAGTGGGCGTGGTCACGGGCCTGGCCTGGACTGCCCTAGGGGGTGCAACCTTGAACGTGGAGGCTACCCTGGTACATACCAGGAACCGGGGCTTCAAACTCACCGGACGACTCGGCGAGGTGATGCAGGAATCGGCGGCCATCGCCTACAGTTATGTCAGTTCCCATCTGCAGGACTATAAGGCTGACCCGAAATTTTTCGACGAGGCCTTCGTCCATCTGCATGTGCCCGAAGGCGCCACGCCCAAGGACGGTCCCAGTGCCGGTATCACCATGGCTACCGCTCTGCTGTCCCTGGCGCGAGGCGGGAAGATCGCCCGCCCCCTGGCCATGACCGGCGAACTCACCCTGACCGGGCAGGTCTTAGCGGTGGGCGGTATCCGCGAGAAGGTGATTGCCGCGCGCCGCAACAGGATCACGGAACTGATACTGCCCGAGGCCAATCGCGGCGACTACGAGGAGCTGCCAGAGCACATCAGCAAGGGGTTAACCGCGCATTTCGTCAGCCATTTCCGGGACGTGGCAAAGCTGGTCCTGCCCAACTGACGCCCCCGGTGAGGCCCTACTCGATGCTCGCCACGCCCTGCCGCCTGCTATTTTGCCTGCTCCCCGCGCTCGGTTTGGCGCCGCCCGCCACCGCCTGGGCCGCCTGCGAAGACCCGCCCGCCCGGCGGGTAAACTGGCTGCGCTGCGAGAAACAGGGCATCGATCTTGGCGGTGCCGATCTGCGCGAGGCGGTACTGGAAGGCGCCAACCTGGCCGGGGCAAATCTGCGCAGCGCGCGGTTGAGCGGCGCCGATCTGGGGCGAGCCGATTTGCGAGGCACGGATTTTTCCGCGGCCGTGCTGACCGGTGCCCGCTTGGTGAGTGCAAAACTGGATGGGGCTACGTTTACTAAAGCGTCCATGGCCGGGGCGCGCATGGAACGGGCGGTGCTCCGTCGTGCGGTGCTGGAACAAGCCGATCTGAGCCAGGCGCAACTGTATCAGGTGGATCTCGATGCCGCCAATCTTACGGGGGCAAATCTGAACCAAACCAACCTGCAACAGGCCAACCTGACTGCCGCTCTGCTCCCCAATGCCACGCTGCGCGACGCGGTGCTGAGCCGGGCCGTGCTGGAGGGCGCCGATCTCAAGAGCGCCGATCTCAACGGAGCCAAGCTGGACAACAGCAATTTACTGGGCGCCGATTTGTCCGGCGCCGATTTGTCCGGCGCTGATCTGCATGGCGCCCGCATCGACAACACCAATTTCACCAATGCCCGCCTGGGCAGTGCCATCTGGATCGACCGCCGACGCTGCCGGCCGGGTTCCGTGGGGGAGTGCTTGTGAATCCGCCATGACTAACAGGCGGTGCCTGATCTGCCCTAAAGCGCATCCTTAAAGGTCAGTTACAAGCTACTATTGTGGTTAGGTGCGTGAGCGGCTGCAGCCTAATGCTCCTCAGTACCTTGAATCTCCATTATCACCAAAGGTGAATAAACGTGAAAATTACAAATATTATCAAAATTTTACACAATAATAATCAGTATCTCCCAATGGTCTTGGTAGCCGCTTTACCCTGCCTTGGACTGGCCGCGGGTTCGGCCATAGCCCAGGGATTACCCATGGAAAAGACGCTACCTTTAGCACTAGCCACCGAAGCGGCACAAGCAGCCTTGTCCGCCTGCGAGCAGCAACGCTATCGGGTAAGCGTAGCCGTGGTAGACCGCTCTGGGCTCGTGCGAATATTGCTGCGAGGTGATGGCGCGGCGCCGCATACCCTAGATAGCAGCACTCATAAGGCATATACCTCCGCCAGTCTGCGCCTTTCAACTCAAGCAGCTACCAACATGCTTGCCAGTAATCCGGCCGCTGAAGGGTTACGGCACGTCAACGATAAGATGCTCATTCTGGCAGGTGGCTTACCGATTAAGGCCGACGAGGAAGTCGTCGGTGGCATCGGCGTCGGCGGCGCCCCTGGTGGTGATAAGGATGAGATCTGCGCTCAAGCCGGTATTGACAAGATCAAAGAGCGCTTGAAATAAGCGTTTGAACAAGGCTCATTATCGCCCTCAGTAGGGCGAAATGGCAGGGCGGATTCCGCCGCCTAACGACTCACGATATCTTGTGGTGTCACCGCATGAATCGCGGTGGCTCGTCATAGCCATCAAACCGACCCAGTTTCCGTCCACAATACCGGCACGTCGTGCTTTCCCGCGTGCCATCCTACCTTACTCAAGTGGTTAACAACTAACCAAATGAGTTCGCTCGACGACTCGCCGCATAAATCTTGTGAACCTTTCCCAAATTTCTTATGTCTTAAATGACAATTGTTTTTTCATAAATAATAATTGTTTTATCTTTTTTGATAATTCTGTTACCTTTACTTCCTTTTTAGGAGTTTGATATGGGAATTTGCATTGAGTCCGACTGTGTGCAATGGTTAAAGCGATATGAAAAGATGACCTGTGTCCTGTGCGGAGAACCGCTAAGGATTCATATCGCCAATTATGATCGTAATGCGCATGTAAAGTGCTTACTGAAAGAACAATCGGAGCCGGCACGGTGCTGGCTAGCGTATTCCTGATGATAGGGGTAGGGGCGCTAACCAAACTAAATGGCGTTAGCGTGACAGCGTCACCGGAGTCCGGTCGCAACATGGCCGGAATCACCGGGACGGAAACTGAATTCTTCCCAAACCCAAGGGAAGAGGAGTATTTAAATATGGCAATTATGATATTTGCTGGCGGGTGCCGTTCTACGACGGCGACCGGCAAGATTGAAGACAAGCACTGCAACGAGTGCCCCAACGACATCGCCTGTGACCTGGCGCCGAGCGCCCGGGAACTGGCCAGGATCATTGCCAGTCAGTGGGTCAAGACCCGTGACGGGCTACCACCGAAAGCGACGCCTATCCTGTATCGGGAGTATTCAGCCGAGGAGCCTTCAGGCAGCTTACACTATGGCTATTATGACCGGCGCCGGCGGACGTTCATCGATCAAGGGAGCGATGAAGCGGCCCCTAAAGACTTGGTGATTGCGTGGATGCCGATTCCTGAAGTGCCTGCTGAAATCCACCGAGAGGGGCGGTCTATGCAGTCGCAGCGCGGTGATCTCAGTGACGAGCACCCTTATCTGGATTAGCGTCTTGTTGAGGCCTGTCGGGAAGCGACCACTCGCTTCCCCTAACCCCGCACTACATATTTGTTATTAGTTGGTTTGCTCTAAGATTATAGAATATAAAAATCCTATTAAGAAAAAACCAACGAAGAGCGTACGGCAAAAATGCCTAAACTCGACACCGTTTCTCCATCTATCTCTCAAGGAGAAAAATCATGAGACAGGAACCCATCACAAGTAAAATACAGCATTATGCTCACCAAACATGGATGGTCGGCCTCGGGGCAGTTGGAAAGCTTCAGCGAGAGGGTGGTAAATTATTCAATGACCTTGTGAAGGAAGGCAAAGCAGTCGAAGCGCGTAACAAGAAAGCCGCTCAAGCCAACACAGAAGTCAAAGAAAACCCTAAAACCATGGTGAAAGCCAATTAAAACGTGAGGCCAAGCACTCACACGCAGAAATACCGCCCAGAGGGCTAGCCCTCTGGGCGGTAACCTTTTAAATCAATAACTTAAATTATGATCGCGTCTCAGCTATGTTATTTCCGGGATCTTATCTACGGAAACTTCGTCCATTCTGTCTTTCCACAAATAGTGATTGGTTTCCGCAACGATCACACTGCTTAACGCCAGCAAGGAGATCAGATTGGGAATTGCCATCATGGCATTCATGGCGTCGGCTAAATCCCAAATAAACGCCATCGACGTGACAGAACCTACAAATGCGGCGATAACCCACAAAATTCGGTAAGGCATGATTACTCGCTTGCCAAGCAGATACTCCTTATCCATCAGAGGACTTTTGCCATCGGCACATATTCCATGCCGAAAGCGTCGGCCACGCTACGGTAAGTGATCTTGCCAGCCACCATGTTGACCCCGTTGGCAATATGGGTATCTTCCTGCACGGCTTTCTGCCAGCCAAACTTGGCCAGTTTCACCGCGTACGGCAGGGTGGCGTTGGTCAGGGCCATGGTCGAGGTCAGCGGCACGGCCCCCGGCATATTAGCCACGCAGTAGTGCAGCACTCCGTCTACCACGTAGGTCGGTTCGGCATGGGTGGTGGCTCGAGAGGTTTCGAAGCAGCCCCCTTGATCGATGGAGACATCCACCAGCACCGCGCCCCGTTTCATGGTTTTTAGCATCTCACGGGTAATCAGGTGCGGGGCCTTGGCGCCAGGAACCAGCACCGCGCCGATGACCACGTCCACCTCTTTCGCCAGTTCGCGGACGGCGGCGGGGGTCGAGTACATGGGGAAGCAGTTCCTCGGCATGACTTCCGAGAGGTACCGCAAGCGCTCCAAGTTAGTGTCAAGGAGGTATACCTGAGCGCCCAGCCCGCAAGCCATCTGGGCAGCATTGGTACCGACCACGCCACCGCCAATCACCATCACCCTGGCCGGTGGTACGCCGGTGACGCCGCCCAGCAAGATACCCCGCCCGCCGAAGGTACGTTCTGCATACTTGGCGCCCTCTTGCGCGGCCATCCGCCCGGCGACCTCACTCATGGGTGTCAGCAGCGGCAGGCTGCCATGGCTATCGGTAATGGTTTCGTAGGCGATGCAGGTGGCACCGGTTTTCATCATTCCCTCGGTCAGTTCCCGCGAGGCAGCGAAGTGGAAATACGTGAATACCGTTTGACCTGACCGGATCATGGGATACTCGGAGGGTTGCGGTTCCTTGACGTGCATCACCATGTCGCCACGGGCGAAAACCTCCTTGGGGGAAGCACCAATCTCGGCGCCCGCCGCCCGGTAATCGTCGTCACTGAAGCCACTGCGCTCGCCTGCGGTCGTCTCGACCAGCACGGAATGCCCGTTTTTCTTCAGAATTTCTACGCCTGCTGGCGTCATGCAGACACGGTTTTCTTGGGGTTTGATTTCTTTGAGTATGCCGATAAGCATGCTGTTGTCTCCTCGGTTTGGTGGGAACGCCGTCAAATAAGTGTGGCGTTTGTTTTTCCTAATCGCAACCTTCGTGCCACTCACTGTAGCCACTGCCGGCCGCTTGTGGAAAAGCCATCAGGCCCGCGTCCTGGCGCGGTGCCGCATGGTCGGGAAGGGAAATGGGGAGGGAACATGAGCGCGCAAACAGCTTCGGCGCAGGGTTGACAGCTATTGAAAAGGCTCAATGTAGATTTCGGACAGTTGAGACTGGCGTGCGCCGATGGAGGTCGGGGACTACACTGAACGGGTTCCAAACTGTTGCCACCGAAGGTTTCCCCCGACGATGATCAATCTTCAAAACCTGCGAGCTTTGGCATGATCCAGCGCGGCGGGGCGGTCGTCATCCGAATGCTGGCGAACGTCCAGCAAGCCACGATCCGCGCGCTCATCCCGCGGTTCATCACGCCGGGGACCCGGGTGCATACCGATGCATACGTGATCTATAACCGGTTGCCGGCTGACTGGAATCCACATTGAGCCATAATTTTATCTTCATCACTCATTTCATAGTCATTTACCGACAACTATACTTGGGTGCTTTATAAACTGCGCATAATGTTAGGCGAGGAGAGAAGCGGATGTTCACCAAAGACGATCGCATTGCCGGTTTTGACGATGAATTGTGGGCGGCGATACAGGCCGAGGAGCGCCGCCAAGAGGAACACATCGAGCTGATCGCCTCGGAAAACTACGCCAGCCCCCGCGTGCTGGAGGCCCAAGGTTCGGTGTTGACCAATAAATACGCCGAGGGCTATCCCGGCAAGCGCTACTACGGCGGCTGCGAAAACGTGGACGTCGCCGAGCAGCTCGCCATCGAGCGGGCCAAACAGTTGTTCGGCGCCGATTACGCCAATGTCCAGCCGCATTCCGGCTCGCAAGCCAACGCCGCCGTTTACATGGCGCTCATTGAGCCCCATGACACCATTTTGGGCATGAGCCTGGCTCACGGCGGGCATCTGACCCACGGCGCCAAGCCCAATTTTTCCGGCAAAATCTATAACGCCGTGCAGTATGGCCTCAATGAAGAAACCGGTGAGGTCAATTACGAGCAGGTGGAGTTCCTGGCTCGGGAGCATAAGCCTAGGGTGATCGTAGCCGGTTTTTCCGCCTATTCCCCGGATTATGGACTGGCAGCGCTTTCGGGCTATCGCCGATCAGGTAGGGGCCTATCTGTTTGTGGACATGGCTCATGTGGCGGGTCTGGTGGCGGCGGGTCTCTATCCCAATCCGGTGCCTATTGCCGATGTGGTGACCACAACCACCCACAAGACCCTGCGCGGTCCCCGGGGCGGTTTGATCCTGGCCCGGCGCAACCCGGAACTGGAGAAGAAATTCGACTCCATGGTCTTCCCCGGCATTCAAGGCGGCCCCTTGATGCACGTGATCGCCGCCAAGGCGGTCGCCTTTAAGGAAGCGCTGCAACCGGAATTCAAGACCTATCAACAGCAAGTGGTCAAAAATGCCCGCGCCATGGCCGGGAGCTTTCAGGAACGCGGTTATAAGATCGTCTCCAATGGCACCGACGATCATCTGTTCCTGGTGGATTTGATTGACAAGGGCATCACCGGTAAGGCCGCCGATGCCGCGCTGGGCCGTGCCAACATCACCGTCAATAAGAACGCCGTTCCCAACGATCCCCAGTCGCCCTTCATCACCAGTGGTATTCGCATCGGCTCCCCGGCCGTGACTACCCGTGGCTTCGGGGAATCCGAGGTGAAACAACTGGTCGGCTGGATGTGCGATATCCTCGATGAGGTCGATAACGAAGCGACTATCGACCGGGTGCGGAACCAGGTCCTAGAACTCTGCGGGCGCTTTCCCGTCTACAAGCGCTGAGATGATCGGCTTGCAGTACGCGCTGATTACGCCAGCCACCATAACCAGCCGCCATGGGTAACGGGCTGGTTTATCAAGTTCAAGCTGAGCGATCCTGCGGAACTCGATACACTGCTAGACCAGGCCGCCTACGACAATATCCTGGAATACATGTACTGGAGTTAATGAATGTCTCAATTACAACGCTCGCTTAACGAGCTAGAGCAATCTCGCGATTTCATTCGCCGGCACATCGGACCTAGCGAGGCGGATAAGGCCGTCATGCTGGAAGCGCTTGGGGTTGGCTCCATAGAGGCTTTGATTGAGAAAGTGGTACCCACGGGCATTTTGTCGACCGCGCCGCTTGCGCTGGGCGAGAGCCGCACCGAGCCGCGGGTATTGTCTGACTTACATGCCATTGCGGCTCAGAACAAACTCTACAAGTCCATGATTGGAATGGGCTATTACAATTGTTATACGCCCACAGTCATCCTCCGCAACATCCTGGAGAATCCCGCCTGGTATACCTCTTACACGCCCTATCAGCCGGAAATTTCGCAGGGACGCCTGGAAGCTATCTTGAATTTCCAGACCATGGTCATGGAATTTACCGGGATGGAAATCGCCAATTCCTCGCTGCTTGACGAGGCGACGGCCGCGGCCGAGGCCATGACTTTCTGTCAGCGGGTCGAGCAAGAGCCACAGCAAGACCTTTTTCGTCTCTCGAGACTGCCATCCTCAGACTGTCCAGGTTCTCCATACCCGTGCTCAGCCAGTCGGAATAGACATCGTCGTCGGCGATCACCGCGAGGATCTGGACGGGCTGGAGATTTTCGGTGTCCTGTGCAGTATCCCGCTTCCAACGGCGAGATCACGACTTACCTCTACCGTGGCCAAGGCTCATGACCAAAAAGCCCTGGTTGTCGTTGCCGCTGACCTTCTAAGCCTGACCCTGCTGACACCACCCGGTGAGTTTGGTGCCGACGTCGCTGTCGGCACACCCAGCGCTTCGGCATCCCGCTGGGCTTTGGTGGCCCGCATGCGGCCTATTTCGCCACCCGGGAAGCGTACAAGCGAGCCATGCCGGGGCGGCTAGTGGGTGTATCCGTCGACAGCCACGGCAACAAAGCCTACCGACTGGCCCTGCAGACCCGCGAGCAGCACATTCGCAGGGAGAAGGCCACCAGCAATATCTGCACCGCTCAGGCCCTACTGGCTATCATGGCGAGTATGTATGCCATTTACCATGGCCCCGAGGCCTTCAGACCATCGCGCGACGGGTACACCGCTTAACGGCTATCCTGGCCGACTGGCCTGAAGCAACTGGGCTTCAAGATAACCAACCAGCAGCATTTTTCGATACCCTGACCATGAAGACGGGCGACCACACCGAGGCTATCCATGCTGCGGCGAGGGCAGGGATGATCAACCTGCGCGAAGTGGACGCCGTCACCATTGGCATTTCACTGGACGAGACTACGATCCGCGAGGATATCGAGACGCTCTGGGATATTTTCGGAAATTCCGGCACGCTGGCATTCACCGAACTGGAAAGCACGGCCATCGACCAGATCCCCGCGGCCCTGAATCGCAGCGGCGCCTGTCTGACCCATTCGATTTTCAGCAGTTATCACTCCGAGACTGAGATGCTGCGTTATATGCGCTCGCTCTCGGACAAGGACCTGGCGCTGGACCGCGCCATGATCCCACTGGGTTCCTGCACTATGAAGTTGAATGCAGCTACGGAGATGATACCTATCACCTGGGAGACGCTCAGCGCCATCCATCCTTTCGCACCAGTGGATCAGGCACGGGGCTACCGGAGCTTAATTGCCGAGCTGGAGAAATGGCTTTGCGCCTGTACCGGTTACGACGCGGTATCGCTGCAGCCCAATGCCGGCTCGCAGGGCGAATACGCCGGGCTGCTGGCGATTCGGGCCTATCACGCAAGCCGGGGCGAAGGCCATCGTGACGTCTGCCTGATCCCCAGCTCCGCACATGGCACCAATCCGGCTTCGGCGCAGATGGCGGGGCTAAGAGTGATGGTGGTTCACTGTCGATGCGATGCCGGCGGCAATGTTGACCTGGCGATCTTAAGGCCAAGGCCGCCGCAGCACGGCGTAACCTTGGCCGCCTTGATGGTCACCTATCCCTCGACCCACGGGGTGTTCGAGGAGGCGATCAGCGAAATCTGCGACATCGTCCACCAGCACGGCGGGCAAGTCTATATGGACGGCGCCAACATGAATGCCCTGGTGGCGTTACCGCTGGCCCGGCCAGATCGGCGGCGATGTTTCTCATATCAACCTGCACAAGACCTTTTGCATTCCCCATGGTGGTGGCGGCCCCGGCGTTGGTCCCATCGTCGAAATCCCATTTGACACCATTTCTGCCAGGGCATGGGGTCATGGATGGGCTGCGCTCCCCGAAGATCGTCGGCCCGGTAGCGGCGGCCCCCTGGGGCAGCGCCGGCATTCTACCGATCAGCTGGGCTTATATCGCCATGATGGGCAGGGAAGGCATGGCAGAGGCAACCCGGGTCGCCATTCTCAACGCCAATTACGTGGCCCACCGGTTGGCGCCACACTATCCGGTGCTCTACACGGGCCCCAATGGCATGGTTGCTCATGAATGCATTATCGACCTGCGACCCATCAAGGATGCTACCGATATCTCCGTGGACGATGTAGCTAAACGCCTGATTGACTATGGCTTCCATGCGCCTACAATGTCCTTCCCCGTTGCGGGCACCCTAATGATCGAGCCCACCGAAAGCGAATCCAAGCGGGAATTGGATCGTTTCTGCGACGCCATGATCAGCATCCGCGAGGAAATTCGTTCCATCGAGTCCGGGGCCATGGACCACGAGGATAATCCCCTGGTCAACGCCCCGCACACCGCGGCAGTATTGACCGCGGCGGAATGGTTACATCCATATTCACGGGAACAGGCCGTCTTTCCTACCGCCGCGGTCGAGCGCAAATACTGGCCGCCGGTGAGGCGGATGGACAATGTTTACGGGGACCGTAATCTGGTTTGCGCCTGCCCTCCGCTGGAGGAATACGAGAAGGTGGCGTAGGCCGGATCGCTAAACAGCGGGATGTGCGAGTCCGTGGCGCATTCTCTCAACACTCATTTGCATGAGGAGTCACGGCGATGTCCGTATCGTTAGTGCTAACTGTAATCGGTAATGACAGACCAGGTCTGGTCAACGCGTTATCGCAAGCTGTCACCGAGCATGGCGGCAACTGGCTGAAAGCCGCATGTCCAGCCTGGCTGAAAAGTTCGCCGGAATCCTGCTCGCCAGTGTTCCCGACAACCGTGCGGATGCGCTGATCAGTGCGCTGCAAGGGCTCGAGTCGCAAGGACTCAGGATGGTGATCGAGAAGAGTGTCGCCACCGGTGGACCAATAACCGGTTATCGATCATTCAACCTGGAGCTGGTCGGTCAAGACCATCCCGGCATCGTCCGCGAAATCTCTCATGCCCTGGCAAGCCACAAGGTCAACATCGACGAACTCGATACACACTGCAGCAGTGCCTCGTGGTCTGGTGAAACCCTGTTTTCACGCCCGCGTCCGACTCAGCGTTCCCAACGAGGTGATATGGACGACTTCGAGCAACGCTGGAGGGTTTGACCAATGAGCTGATGGTCGATATCATTCTAGACGAACCGTCGGCCCAATAGGCGGCGGTGTGGCCGGCATGCGCTCTGGACTGTTGCGGGCGAATCTCTC
>CAVOJV010000016.1:0-22857 GCA_963696325.1 uncultured Gammaproteobacteria bacterium | reverse complement strand
GGAGGCCGACTGGAACGAGAAGCTGCGCGCCCTCGCCGGTGCGCAGGAGACTTACGAGAAGGCGAGCGTGACCGACAGCAGCGTGGTCAGCGAGGCCGAGCGTGCTGAGCTGTTAGCGCTGGCCATCGACTTTTCGCGCCTGTGGCGCAATCCGCGCACGCAGATGAAGGAGAAGAAGCGCATGCTGCGGCTGTTGATCGAGGATGTCACGCTGACTAAAGGCGATGCGTTGCACGTCGACATCCGCTTCGCCGGCGGCGCCACCCGCTCGCTCGACCTGGCACTGCCCAAGTCGTGCGTCGAGCTGCGCACGACCGATGCCGAGGTCATTAAAGAAATCGACCGTCTCATCGACACCTATACGGACGGCGAGATCGCCGATGTCCTCAATGAACGCGGCGTGCGCACCGTGGTTACAACGCCGTGGACCGCAGCGCGCATAGGGCGCCTGCGCAACACCTATCATCTCACCGATCGGCGTACGCGCCTGCTTGCTCAGGGCCTGCTCGCCCCTGAGGACGTCGCCGCCCGATACGGCGTCGTGCTCTCCACGGTGCATCTGTGGCGTCGACGCGGCCTTCTTCGAGCACACCCCGTCAACGACCGGGGCGATTACCTCTATGAAATCCCGCCGGAAGATCTCCCGGGAAAATACGCGCACAAGCGCGAATATCAAGTCGCGCCCGCGACTTCAGCGTCACGCACTGCAGGAGGTGCAGTATGAGTTCAAGCCCTTATCCTTGGGTTTGCGGACCCGCGCCGGCACCACCGCCACCCCATAGTGGGCCGCCATTTCGGCATAGGTGGTCTGGATGTCGGGCTCGTAGCGGCAGGTTTTGGTCACACCTGCAGCCAGATTATCGGGGACCAGGACCTCCGTCACCCCGCCGAAAAACGCGAAGGCGCGCACATGGGCACCGATCCAGTCGGCCAACCCCTGGCTCGCCACCGCCTCGGCGTAGGTATAGTTGGAAGCCCCCATCACGGCGACGAAGATCTGCGCCGGGCGGATTTCACCGGTCTGGCGGTCGGTAAGGGGAACGGTCATGCCGCAAAAATCCACGAACAGCTTCTCGCCCGCCCGATGGGTCTGGCGCATCACCAAGTCACGCCGGCCCCACCACGCCTGATAGGCATCGCAGAACCAGGAATACTGAAAACCCTCGGGGTGGGCCGCCTTGTATTCCTGCCACAGCAACAATAGCGTCACACCCTTGCGGCGCAGTTCCTGATGGACCCAAAGCCAATCCGGCACGGGCCGCTGATCGGTGGGCATCGAAGAGGGCGGCGGAAACAGGCAGGATTCCAGATCCAGTTCCTGCATCGCTGCGGACAAAGGCCACACCAGGCCCGAATCCTGAAAGCGCCACACATAGTCACCGATGCTGCTGCGGGCAATGCCGGTGCTCTTGGCGATCTGCCGATCCGACAGACCACACTCAAATTTCAGTCTTAACACTTCTCGAATCATACGCATGGATAATCGCTCCATATCGACCTCTCGCTCCGAAAAGCGGTCGATCATAGTTGAGATTGCCCAGCGTCGCCCCCGCCCAGGGGGTGGTCGAATGGCCGTGGAATCAGTGGCCGGATGCTCGTGGAATGGGTGGCCGAATGGTCATGGAATCAGTGGCCGAATAAGCGTGGAATTTGCACTAGCGGCCGCTACTAAGAGATGAAGAATTATAGTGGACCCCGAAAATCGGACAAGGGTTTAAGCTAAGGAAACGCGATGAACAGGAGGGTCCAGATGATGAGCGACACCAAGACGCGGAAGGTCCATAGTGCGAGCTTCAAGGCGAAAGTGGCCTTGGAAGCGGTCCGCGAGACCAAGACGTTGAACGAAATCGGCCAGGAGTATGGGGTTCATCCCGTCCAGGTGAGCCACTGGAAAAAAGCGTTGCTGGAGCAGGCCAGCGAAGTGTTTGAGGGCAAGCGCGGCCCCCAGGCGGCGAGCGCGCACAGTGACCCCGATCGCCGCTACAGTGAGATCGGGCGGCTCAAGGTGGAGCTGGACTGGCTGAAAAAAAAGTCCGGTCCGAGCCCGTCGCGGTGAGGCAGGCGTGGATTTCCCGCGACGACCCCCTGCCGTTGATCCGGCAATGCGCCCTGGCGGGGGTCAGTCGCGCCATGTGTTACGCCCATCAGCGAGCCACTCTGGTGGATGAGGACGACGCGATGATGCTCCGGCTCATTGCTGAAGAATACGCGCGCCATCCGTTCTTTGGCAGTCGGCGGATGGTCTGGTTTCTGCGGGAGCGGGGCTTTGCGGTCAACCGGAAACGGGTGCAGCGCCTGATGCAGCAGCTGGGGTTGGCCGGTATGGCGCCGGGTCCCCACACCAGTCAGCCGCATCCGGCCCATCCGGTGTATCCCTACTTGCTGCGGGGATTGGCCCTCGACCGGCCCAATCAGGCGTGGAGTACCGATATTACGTACATTCGACTCGCCCAGGGTTGGGGTTACCTGGTGGCGATTATCGACTGGTATAGCGGAAAGTTGTTGACCTGGCGGCTCAGCAATACGCTCGATACGGGATTCTGCGTGGACTGTCTTCACGAGGCGCTGCGGCGCTTTGGGGTCCCGGCGATTTTCAATACCGATCAAGGCGCGCAGTTCACTAGTGGAGCGTTTGGTTTGCCCATCGCCATAGTTACCCGCCTGTTTGCTACGAAAGCGACGAGTGAGTAACGGCGCCGGAACCGCCTAGGCGATGGTGTCTTCCCACTTACGCTGGCGCCGCGCCGCACGCTTGCCACCCTAGATGAAGGGCGTTAGGGAGGTATTCCAGCCGCGCGCCGCCGCTTTGGCGCGGGCCACTTGGCCAGCGGGAGCGGCTTGGCACCGACTCAGGTGAATCAGTTGCCGACGCTCCTCCTCCAGGAGCGGGCGCAGCGGGTTCTTTGGGCAGTGGGACATGGTGACCTCCTCCGCCATCAGCTTACTTGCTCCCGCCCATTAATGGCTACATGCAAACCAAACGACACACTAGTGCCTTGTCAAATTGATATTGATGGGTTTGGCGCTGTCTGATCTTCTTTGGTTTTCACTCTCCGTAAACCGAAGGAGTTCACCTATGGCCAAGAGATATCTTGTTACCCTCTCTGAAGAGGAACGAACGGCGTTACAGAAACGGGTCTCGTCGGGTAAGGCGGCGGCGCGGCTGTTGACGCATGCGCGCATTCTGTTGCTGGCCGATGCCAATGATGGAGGTGGTGGACGCACCGATCAGCAGGTTGGCGACGCCTTGGGGGTAGGGATTTGTACCATTGAACGGGTTCGGCAACGGTTCGTTGAGGAAGGCTTGGAGGCAGCGCTGAAGCCGCGCCTGCACCCACCGCGCCTGGGTAAGCTCAGCGGTGCAGTCGAGGCGCGGGTGCTGGCGTTGACCAAAAGTGACCCGCCACGTGGTCACCAACGCTGGACGCTACGGCTATTGGCCGACAAGCTGGTGGAGTTGAAGTGGCTGGAGCGGGTATCGCATGAGAGCATCCGACAGGGTATTGTCAACTTGACCGGAGGGGGATCAGTGGGCATCATCGCGGCATGAACCAAGCAACGAACCCCTACGCCGGCTACCGTTATCCTGCCGAAATTATCAGCCATGCGGTCTGGTTGTACTTCCGCTTCACCCTCAGCTTCCGCGATATCGAGGAATTACTGGCCGCCCGCGGTATCACCGTGACCTACGAAACGATCCGGCAGTGGTGTCTGAAATTCGGCCAATCCTTTGCGAACGAGGTGCGACGGCGGTTGCCCCGCCCTGGCGACAAATGGCATTTGGATGAGATGTACCTGAAGATTAATGGCAAGCTCCATTACCTCTGGCGGGCCGTCGATCAAGAGAGTCAGGTGTTGGATATTCTCCTGCAGACTCACCGCGATAAACGCGCGGCGAAGCGATTTTTCAAGAAGTTGCTGAAGGGCTTGCGTTATGTGCCGCGGGTGGTGGTGACAGATAAACTGCGGAGTTACGGGGCGGCGCTCAAGGAGATCCTACCCAGTGTCGAGCATCGCCAGCAGAAGGGATTAAACAACCGGGCCGAGCTCTCGCATCAGCCGACCCGACAGCAAGAACGGCAAATGCGCCGGTTTAAATCCGCTGGGCAGGCCCAGCGGTTCCTGTCGGCACACGCGCCCCTCAATAATTTGTTTCGCTTTCGTCGGCATCGCTTGACCGCCGCCGGCGCCAGGACCGTTCGTGCGCAGGCCTTCGCCACCTGGCAGCAGGTGACGTGCGTCCAACAGGCGGCCTAACCCCCTCAAACACCTCGTATCCCGGGTGAATTGCGTCTGTAGTTCAACAAGTTGACAATACCGGTAGGACGCCATGCGCTCGACCTCTTCCGCGATGCCGAGGTTGCTCTTGAGCGGGAATTCTTCTCCGCAGGACGTGCAGATGCAGCAGGAAATACCTTTGTTGCGTGAATCCAGAGTGTAGCGATTGCTCCCACGTACCGATGTTTGTTCTGCCGGAACGCCGTAATTCTTGCAGACCGGAGACTTGCAGTGATTGACCTGGATGCCATCGTGCTCAGGCGGTATCCGGGGGTGTTTCCCCGTAGAAGCTACGGAAGATTTTTTCTGCATGATTCAAATTGGAAAAGCCAGAGAACAAGGGCATTGTACGTCCGCTAACTGGCCTGAATCAACAGATTAAGTCAACGGCTCGGGGAAACTTTCAAGTACGGTTCTTAGGGGAGGGAGCGGTAGCAATGCCGCTTCCTTACCCGACACAACGACGTATTCATTGATTGTCAAACTTTGCCATCTTATGATAATGCTGCTATGGTCAAACATCCTTACGGCAGACACGAGGTTGTCATGACGATGAACGTCAATCTTACCCCTCAACTTGAGGAAATGGTCAGGCAGAAAGTAGCGTCCGGCCTCTACACGTCCGCCAGCGAGGTGGTCCGCGAAGCGTTGCGCCTTATGGAAGAACAAGACCGGATGCGCGCGGCTAAGCTCGAACAGTTGCGGCAAGATATACGCGACGGCCTCAACAGCGGCGAGCCTACGCCATGGGAGCCCGAAGAGATCAAGCGGGAAGGCCGCAAGAGAAGAGCCGCGCGCGCCAACGCCGCCCAAGAGGCATAAATGCCGGTCATCGTCAAACGCCCGCGTGCCAAAACCGACCTTGCCGAGATATGGGATTACATCGCCGACGACAGCGAGGCGCGCGCGGACGCCTTCATTGAAACCATTGACCGGAAATTCCGCGCGCTAGCCGGGCAGCCGAACATGGGCCGCGCGCGTGACGAACTTGAAACAGGATTGCGAAGTTTCCCGGTAGGCCGGTATGTAATCTTTTACCGGCCAACCCCGGAAGGCATCGAGATTGTTCGCGTACTTCATGGCGCGCGCGACTTGGACGCCCTTCTTTACCCGGACGATTGACGCCGCCACTAATCCCGCCACGCAATTGCTAACAGGGCGAACTCGCCACCTATGGCGGGCCGGGGGTTCTGTTGCAAATCCTGGGGTTAATCTGGCGGATCTTCCCCCGACCGGCAGATGCAATTCGGCTTCAGGTATATGAGTTTATTTAAAAAAGAGATGATGTTGCATAATGGGCTTCTGCCTACGCTGGGCGTTTTTCGACTTTGGGCTTGCTGGGGAAGGAAAGGACCAAAGCGGTCAGAATTTTGGCCTGCTGATCATCTGGGCGCGGCAGGTGGACATAACGCTCGCCGTTACGGTCAGTGGTGTACAGGTAGGTCAATCGCCCCAGCGCGACCAAGGCATCCTCCGGGGTCATGGCGGCGGCGGCCTGGTCGGTGGTCCCAAACGCGTGGCGAAGCCCAGCTTCAAACTGCCGGGTGATCTTCAGCGCCAGCATCGCGATGAAGACAGGGGCCTTGGTGCGCTCGGCCTTGCGTAAGCAGATCGGCCGAATTTCCAGGAAGGTGGTTTTTACGGTGCGGAAGTTGCGCTCGACTTTTTGCAGGTCGCGATAGCGCTCCTCCACCGTCTTGGCATCCAGCAAGGCCCGGGGAACATCCGTTTCCAGGAGATAACAGCCATCGAGCAAGGCCTCTTCCGCCTGGGCATCCTCGTCGATGGCGCCGACGATCACGCGCGCCTCCAGGGTCAGGGTGACGAATTTGGCGAGCTTGTGGCTTTTGACCCCGCGTTGTAAAGCCGCTAAGCCTTTCTCCGCACTCGCGCGCGGGGATTTTTCGACGAAGGCGTTACCTTCGGTAATCTTCTCTTGCAACTGTGTGAGCTGGTCCGTCCGCCGCCGCTCCTCGCGCACCGGTATTGTCAACTTGTTGAACTACAGACGCAATTCACCCGGGATACGAGGTGTTTGAGGGGGTTAGGCCGCCTGTTGGGCGCACGTCACCTGCTGCCAGGTGGCGAAGGCCTGCGCGCGGACAGTCCTGGCGGCGGCGGCGGTCAAGCGATGCCGACGAAAGCGAAACAAATTATTGAGGGGCGCGTGGGCGGACAGGAACCGCTGGGCCTGCCCAGCGGATTTAAACCGGCGCATCTGCCGTTCCTGCTGTCGGGTCGGCTGATGCGAGAGCTCGGCCCGGTTGTTTAATCCCTTCTGCTGGCGATGCTCGACACTGGGTAGGATCTCCTTGAGCGCCGCCCCGTAACTCCGCAGTTTATCTGTCACCACCACCCGCGGCACATAACGCAAGCCCTTCAGCAACTTCTTGAAAAATCGCTTCGCCGCGCGTTTATCGCGGTGAGTCTGCAGGAGAATATCCAACACCTGACTCTCTTGATCGACGGCCCGCCAGAGGTAATGGAGCTTGCCATTAATCTTCAGGTACATCTCATCCAAATGCCATTTGTCGCCAGGGCGGGGCAACCGCCGTCGCACCTCGTTCGCAAAGGATTGGCCGAATTTCAGACACCACTGCCGGATCGTTTCGTAGGTCACGGTGATACCGCGGGCGGCCAGCAGTTCCTCGATATCGCGGAAGCTGAGGGTGAAGCGGAAGTACAACCAGACCGCATGGCTGATAATTTCGGCAGGATAACGGTAGCCGACGTAGGGGTTCGTTGCTTGGTTCATGCCGCGATGATGCCCACTGATCCCCCTCCGGTCAAGTTGACAATACCCTTGCTAGGAGTCTGTCGGACTTAGACATTTAGTCGGTAATTGCTCATTAAGTCTGGGTAATTGTAGCTGAATCGAGTGGATGATGGCTGGCACGAATGAGCGGCGTATACTATTGAGCCGATGAAACCGGTGACCCTAGACCCGCTTCCGAAACTGTCAGACGTACCCGAAGGTGAGCGTACGGCGACGGTGGCGCGGGTGTTGTCGATCTGTCATCAGCAGCAGGAGCAACTGGTCAAGCAGGTAGAACAATTGGCGCTGCAGGAGGAGCAGATTCAGCAGTTAAAAGACGAGATCGCGATTTTGAAAGGTGAGAAAGCGCGGCCGAAGATTAAGCCAAGCACCTTGAATAGAGATCCGAGAGACGAGGGAGGTAACGGAAGCAAAAAGAAACGAAAGCGGCGAGGGAAGCCGAGTCGGTGCAAGACGCAAGCACTGGAGATTCACGAAGAGCACATCGTACAACCGGATCATATCCCGCCGGGATCGGCGTTCAAAGGCTATCAAGCGTATGTGGTCCAAGAGCTAGAGTTCAAGCTCAAGAATACGAAATATTTGCGGGCACGCTATCAGAGTCCGGCTGGGGAATCGGTTATCGGTGAGTTGCCTGTATCGGTGGCGGGGAGTCATTTTGGACCGACGCTGCGCAGTTATATGCTGAGTCAGCATTACCAGCAACATGTCCCGCAGCGGCTAATTCTGAAGCAACTGTGGGAATGGGGCGTAGAGATATCGTCGGGACAGCTGAATCGGTTGCTCATTGATGGCTACGCACGGTTTCACGAGGAGAAAGCCGAGGTATTGCGGATCGGACTTGACGTCTCCTCGCATATTAACGTCGACGATACGGGGGCCCGTCATCAGGGTAAGAATGGTTATTGCACGCACATCGGTAACGAGTGGTTTGCATGGTTTTCGAGCACCGATAGCAAAAGCCGGATCAATTTTTTGGAGCTGCTGCGCGCGGGTCAAACGGACTATGTAGTCGACGAGGTCGCGCGCGAGTATATGAAGCAGCAGAAACTGCCCTATGCCCAGCTGGCACTTTGTTCACAGGATCGAATCTGTGCCGATAAGGTCTCGTGGGCGGTATATCTGCAAACGCTTGGCATTACCACGGAGCGGCACATCAAAATCGCGACCGAAGGGGCGTTGGTGGGTAGTCTCGTTCATCACGGGTTGTCTCCGGAGCTGGTGATTATGAGCGACGATGCCGGCCAGTTCAATGTCGCGGGTTTTCTCAATGCGCTGTGTTGGGTACATGCCGAGCGTACGCTTCACAAGCTCATTCCCTGTAGCGACACCAACCGAGCCGCCCAAGAGCGTGTTCGTGGGGACATCTGGTGCTTCTATCAAGCGCTCAAAGCGTACCAGCGGGCGCCTGATAAGAAGACCCGGGGGGAGCTGGAAAAACGGTTTGACGAGATCTTTACACAGAAAACGGGTTATTACACCCTCGATGTGGCGCTCAAGCGTCTGCATGAGAACAAACCCGAGTTGCTGCGGGTGCTCGAGCGGCCTGAAATTCCTCTTCACAACAACCTCAGCGAGAACGACATTCGCGACTATGTGAAAAAGCGCAAGATTAGCGCAACGACCCGCAGTGACAGTGGACGCAAGGCACGCGATACCTTCCTTAGCTTAAAGAAAACGTGCCAAAAGCTGGGCATTTCCTTTTGGCACTATCTGCAAGACCGGATCAGCCAACAACATCAAATTCCGCCACTGCCCAGCCTGATTCGCGCTGCGGCTCAAGGTCCGTAGACCAGAATTACCCGGACTTTTTGAGCAATTACTTTAGTCGATCACAAAACTTTGATTTGTATAGAAATATTTATTCTGTACCAAAATAGTGATTGCATACAAATCAATGCCTTGCGGAGAAAGTCCGACAAACTCCTAGGTGTATCGCCATCACTTGGCGGCTCCTTGAGCCTCGTCTTGGGGCTGTCCATTACACACATCTTGATCCCAGGAGCCACCGCCCCCATCTGAAGGGGTAGGTCAAGGTGCGTGAGGCGGAAGTGATGACGGACACGGCAGCGGTAAGTTGGGCGGCGGCGGAGTTGGGCGGTGCCAACCTGGGCGATGCCCGGTTGAACCGGCGGCTGGTGCAGGTGGCGGAACGACTGGGGGCGCAGCCCGGCGCCAGCATTCCGGTGGCCTGCGGGGGCTGGGCGGAGACCCAGGCGGCCTATCGGTTGCTGGCGCACGAGAACGTCGCTTGGGAGTCGGTGCTGGCGCCGCACTGGGACTGTAGCGTCGCGCGAATGCGCCACCATCCGATCGTCTTATGCGTGCAAGACAGCACGGAGTTGAACTATACCGCCCAGCCGGGCATTGCCGGACTGGGGCCGTTGAGCTACTTGCGGCAGCAGGGGTTGTACGTGCATCCCACCTTGGCGGTGACGCCAGACGGCGTGCCGCTGGGGGTGTTGGACGCCTGGTTCTGGACCCGCGACCGAGCGACTTTCGGCGAGGACAAACGGCACTGGCCGATCGAGGCCAAGGAGAGCAGGCGCTGGTTGGAAGGCTTCGAGCGCTGCGCCGAGTTGGCCGACACCCTGCCCGACACCCGGCTGGTCTACGTCGCCGACCGAGAAGGCGACATCCACGAGTTCATGCTCCGGGCGCAACGGGAGCCGGGGATCGACTGGCTGATCCGGGCCACCCACAACCGCTGCCTGGCCGAGGGCGACAAATTGTGGGATCGGCTGGCCCAAGCCCCGGTCTTGGGCGAAGTAACGTTCACCCTCCCGGCCCGACCCCGCCGGCCGAGCCGGCCGGTGGTGCTGACCGTGCGGGCCGAACGGGTGACCCTGCAACCCAAGAACGGCCAACCGGTGACCCTGACCGCGCTGCGGGCGCGGGAAGCATCCCCACCCGCCGGGGTTGAACCGCTCGACTGGCGCTTGTTCACCAACCGCCCGGCCGACACCCTCGCCCAAGCCGCCGAGCTGCTCCAATGGTACGGCAGTCGCTGGAGCATTGAAGTTTTTTTCCGAATTTTCAACGCCGGCTGCCGGGTCGAAGCCCTGCAACTCAGTACCCTGGAGCGGCTGGAACCGGCCCTGGCCTTGTACCTCCTCATCGCCTGGCGGATTCAGTATCTGACCGTGTTGGGACGGGTCACCCCCGCGTTGCCCTGCGACGCCGTGCTGGACCCCGCCGAGTGGCAGGCCGTCTACGTCGCCATCCACCGCCGACCCCCGCCGGCGAGCCCGCCGCCGCTGCCGGCGATGCTCGGCTGGATTGCTCGCCTGGGCGGCCACTTGGGCCGCAAGTGCGACGGACCGCCCGGCCCCCAAGCGCTCTGGATCGGCTTGCAGCGCGCCCGCGACCTCGCTTGGGGGATGCAGTTGGCCTCTGCTCTTCATTTCCAATCAACCGGTTAGAGATGTGTGTAATGGACAGCGTCTTGGGGTTGGGCCGGCGCCGGTCCGAAATCTACTTTAGGCGGCTTAGCAATTTCCTTTTCGTTTTCTACCGTGAAGGTGGGCTTCGTTTGGTATCCGAACACCATCGCCGTCAGGTTGGAGGGGAAGGAGCGCACCGTCACGTTGTATTCCTGCACCGATTTGATGTAGCGGTTGCGCGCGACTGCAATGCGGTTTTCGGTGCCTTCCAGTTGCGCCTGCAGGTCGCGGAAGTTGGCGTCGGACTTTAATTGGGGAGTAAGGTTTCACCCCCCCTCCCAGTAACGGCTGACTTCCCCTCAAGGACCGGGTATGGAACACTATAGCTGAAGCCCCCTTGATCGACCGCCATGCACCTGAGCCCCCATAGTCTCCGTCAGATCGACGACGCCTACCTCCGGTCCTTGGACCCGGCGGCGTTGCAGAGTCTGTCGTTGCGGTTGCTGGCGGATCTCAAGGAGGCGTGGGACCGGTTGAATCAGGGACCGGAGAACAGTTCGCGGCCGCCGAGCAGTCGGGCGCCGTGGGACCGCCAGGGCGGCGGGCGGGACGCGGAGGCCGACGCCATCGCGGCGGCGGGCGACCGCGAGCCGGCGCCGGCCGAGGCGAAACCGGCCGAGGCGGAACCGGCGCAGACCCCAGCGGCCCGCAAACCGGGCAAGCAACCGGGGGCGCCGGGGATCGGCCGCACGCAGGTGTTCCAAGCGAATGCCGAACAGGCCCACTACCCCGATACCTGCGCGGGCTGTGGCCGGCCGCTGGACCCGGCGACGGCGGTGGCTTACACCGGCTTTCAGGCGGTCGACCTGCGCTGGGACGATCCGGCGCGACCGGGGCTGACCTTGTGGGTAGTCGACCATCGTTATTACGAAACGCCCTGCGTCTGCGGGCATCGGACCCGGGCCGTGGCGGGCCAAGGGGTGGTGGACCCGCTGCTGGCGGGGATCGACCTGAACGAATGGCGGCTGGTGGGGCCGGGCCTGGCGGCGCTGCTCGTGGCGCTGGCCTACCGGTTCCGGCTGTCGCGGGCGCGGATTCAGGAATTCCTGGGCGAGTGGTTGGGGCTGGATCTGAGTATCGGCACGATTCATCAGACCCTCCACGAAGCGGCGGCGGCGGTGGCCCCGGCGGAAGAGGAGTTGGTTGCGGCGGTGCTGGCCAGCGACCTGCTGCACGCCGACGAAACCTCCTGGCCGGAAGCCCAGCAGACGCTGTGGCTCTGGGTTTTTGTCGCGACCACCGCGACCTTGTACTACGTCGCTGGCCGGGGCAAGGAGCTGGTCGAGAACGTGCTGGACGGCTTCACCGGCTGGCTGATGAGCGACGGTTGGAGGTCCTACCGCCACTACTCGCGCCGGCTGCGCTGCTGGGCCCACCTGATTCGCAAGGCGCGGGGTTTGGCCCAGAGCTGCGACCGCGAGGCCCGCGCCTTCGGCCAACTCGTCCTGGATACCTTGGAGGTGCTGATGGCGGCGGTGTACGCCGCCCGCGAAGGTCCGCCCCCGGTCGATCTGCCCACCCAACACGCCCCGCTCTTGGCCGCGCTGCGCGCCGCCTGCGAGCGGGGCCAGGGCAGCGCTCATCAGAAAACCCATGCCTTGGCGGTGGAATTGCTCAACGACTGGGAGGCCATCTTCCAGGTACTGAGCCATCCCGAACTGCCGCTGACCAACAACGAGGCCGAGCGCGCCCTGCGGCACTGGGTGATCCTGCGCAAGCTCAGTCTGGGCACCCGCACCGAGGTCGGCTCGCGGGTCTTCGCCCTGCTGGCCAGCGTCATCGACACCTGCCGCCAGCGTGGCCACGCCCCCTGGCGCACTCTCGAACGCGCCATCGCCGACCGCCGCGCCGGCCTGCCTCTGGCCGCCTTACCCCAGTAGGGGGTCTGAACGGCTACCGATCAAACAAGCAGGAGCTAGCCCTTTCTTGCATACTAATATCGTACCTCTGGTAAATGCGGCCTGCACGGCTACGCCTGCTGCTTGCCAATAGCAGCCCCAAGCATGGTAATGGCCGCGCTGATGTGATGATAGCTAAAGAGGGACAGCTTCAGTTGAAGATCTGCCAACCCTGGAGTTACCTGTTGTAAGACTTACCTGCGGGGCAGAGGCTGAAACCTCTGCCCCGCGTAGTGGTGTAAAACCAGCTCCGCAGAAAACACCAGTGAGGCAGTTACATCATATCTCTTAATCTCCTCACGGCCTTCCGAACCTGGCCAATTTTGCCCATCCCGCCCAATATGCTGAGCACAGCATATTCAGGGCGTTGGGCAAAAATAGCCTACCAAGGGATCGGCCGACCATCCCGGAAGAACCCACCGCTAGGACCGTCCTCAGCGAGCAGGGCCGCCCACACAATGCCGCGGGCGCCTTCCTCGACACTCCGGGTGGCGCTGTGCCCGCCCAGGTCGGTACGGACCCAGCCCGGACAGACAGCGTTGACCCGAATAGCCGTGTGGGCCAGTTCTCTGGCGAGTAGCCGGGTAAAGGCATTGAGGCCCGCTTTCGAGATCTGGTAGGCATTGCTGGGCCAGCCGCGTTGGATGTGCTGACCCACTTCCACGTCACGCACGAAGGTGTGCAGCAGGTCCACCAGTTGCTCCCGGGTCATCGCGGGGTCTAGGAAGTTGGCCTGCAGCTCCGGTGTCAGCCCTGCTACCTGCCCCATACCGCTGGAGACCATCACGATCCGCCCCCGGGGTGAGAGCACCGGCAAAAGGTGGTCAACGACCGTCATAACCCCGAAACAGTTGACCGCAAGGGTACGCCGCGCTACATCGGCGTTAAAGCCCTCCAGGGCGATGCCGGCGTTATTAATGAGCACCTTGATCGGGCCGAACTCCTGCCGTAAGGTCTCAGCCAGGAAGGCCACGCTCGCGCGGTCGGTCACCTCGAGCGAACGGTAGACGACCTCCAGTCCCTGGGCGCGGAGTTGGTCCGCCGCGCGTTGCCCCTTAGGCGCGTCACGGCTGGTCAGCACCACGTGCATGCCCAGCCGCGCCAGTTGGCGGCAGGTTTCTAGGCCCAGTCCGCGATTGGCGCCCGTGACCACCGCAAGCTCTTGATGAAGCTCTACCATGGGTATTTCCTCATTCGAATACAACGTAACCTGTCCTGTCTACCCGTAGGGTGACCGGAGTTCGTCAGAATCCCGGCCGCCCTTCTTGGGGCTCCAGGCGTTATTGGCGGAACATTTACGGTAAGCGTTTTGAGCCCCTCTGCTCACCGTCACCTGTCTGAGTCAATCCCTGCCCTGTCAGGGGCCATGAGTCCATTGCGAATCCCCTCGGGTGTGTCAGAAGTTTGCCGAGCGAAATAGGTGCCGTTGGGGATGATATGAGAGAACGCCATGGGCGAAATCCGCGCCAGTTCTTCACGCGTCATCGTTTCACCGCTGGTTCGCAGCTGTTCAACAATCTGTGACATCTGCACGGTATTCCACACCAACGCCGCGTTTGATAACAGACTCAGACACGTTGCCTTGTTCCTGATCTCTTCGTAATCACCGGTCTGAAATGCTCCTTGGTTGGCACAAAAGAGGCGTCGGGCCACCTGGTGTCGTCCCTCCCCTCGGTTGAGTTGGAGTTGCATCCGAGCCCGGAGGTCCTCCTCATGGATATAACGGAGCAGGTAAAGACTGCGAAGCGCCCGGCCAAGCGCGGTGAGCGCCTTGGCCAAGCGATCCGACGGGGCACTACTGGCCAAGCGCTGCAACACCACATGGGCAGGCGCCGTGCGGTTGCGAAGCGAGGCGGCGACGCGCACCAGTTGATCCCACTGTTCCCGCATCAGTGCAGTGTCGATGGTACCCGTGATGACCTTATCGAGAGCGCCATAGGACTGGGTTCGGTCCAGCTTGTAGAGCGTCTGCTTGCTCACATTGAGACGCGGCATCAAGGTAAAACCCAGCAGGTGACAGAGCCCAAAGAGTTGGTCTGTGAAGCCATGCTGGTCGACAAAATGTTCTTTGGGCCGAAGGACGGTATCGTTGTTGAGCAATCCATCGAGGACGTAAATCGCTTCGCGTACAGAGCACGAAATCACCTGGGTGTGGAATACACTGTGTTGCTCCGACGTATGCGTGTAGACGGTCAGGGCCTGATCGTAATAGCCGAAATAGCGCGGATAAAGCGAGCCCAGCAGGGAGCTGGCCTGGAGCCCGAAGCGTTGGCCATCGGACGATGACACCGACCCGTCGCCCCACACGGCGCTGAACGGGAGCTGGTGGTGGTAGTTCACCAAGATGGTATTGGCGGCATGGAGCGTTTCTTCTCGCAAGCACCCTTGCGACAGGTCCTGAAGCATATCCGCCGTGATGCCTTCGACACTATGGGCCATAGAGGCAATACCCAGGTTGGTGCCATGAGCAATCAGCGTGGCCAGCAGCGTGGTCAAGAAATGCGGGTTACGCGACGCTCGTTCATTGGGGCGGCGAAACACGCGGGTGAAATTGCACCACCTATCCACTTGGGCCAAGAGGTCCTCGATGCGTACCAGGGGCAATCCCCCTTCGATGGTACGGCGCAGTTGTTGAATCCGGGGTGGCAGTTCAAGGGCATCACGCCGTTTCAGGCGCAGCCGGTCGCCTCGAATCGTGACAAAATCATTGTTCGGCAAGCCGCGTGCGGCCCGCTGAGCCACGGCGTCGAATTCCTGCAGCAGTGGCGAGACAAAGTCATCGGGTTGCTGGGGCAGATCGAGTTCGGTGTAGGCGAGGTCACGCTCCTGTGTCCAGCGGGTGGGATCGTAAATCAGGTTGGAAAACGACACATGACGTCGGCTCTCCGGCAGGTAAACATCGCCGGAGCGGAGGCCATCTCGAATGGCCGCCGCTAGCCCGAGTTCCCAGGTGCGACGATCTAACGTGGTGGCGTCTGCTTGGTGCACCGCCGCTTGATACTTGCCTGGAATAAACGCGGTGGGAGCATGAGGGGGCAATGTTTTCAGGGTTCCTTGGTCGAGTTGGCGAACCAGATCGAGCCCCTTGACAATGGGGTCACTGCCGGGCTCATTTTGGAAGGGTAAGGCGAAGAAAGCTGGGAAATATCGTCTGAGACCGGGGTAACGTGCCCGCAGCGCATCGATTTCACCACGCTCCTCCAGGTACTGCCGCTCTGCACAGGCCTTCACGGCTTCACGCAGGTTCTCCTCGTCGAGTTCTTGCAGCAAAGCCGCCAGCGTTGTCTCCGGTGCCCGCGCTGGATCGAGCAACATTTCGCCGGTACTAATCAGCTTGGCTAAGCCTCGCCTGGACTTCCGACGAACCTGACGGTAGCGTTTTTCAACGACATTTCTCGCCTCGCGCATTTTCTTAGTGAGTAACTGATCATGTAGCGCCACAATATGATCGAGACTCGTTTTGTGGATTTCAACCAGAAAGCAGGCGGTGAGCCCATAGCGTTTGGCCTCGGGAAAGCGCCGCAGCGTATGGACATCGTAGTGTTTGGCTTGGTCGGCCAAGTAGCGAATCATCGGTAGACTGACGCTACCCAGATCGATGTCACCCACGCCGACATCGCGCAGGAAATGATAGCGCTCAATATAGCGTAAGATGACGCTATAGCTAGCTTCTTCGGGGTATTCTTTGAGCTGAAACAGGATGGATCGGCGGGCGCCGAGTGGCACCTGGAAAAGGTCGTCCATTGACTGGATCAACTCGGGTGTCAAAGCCGTGGTGATGCGTGTGTACACATCGCCTTGCACGCGAGCCGTCACGGATGCCACGAGTTCTTCAAGGGCCGAATGCGCCGGCGCGACCACTTGCCATGCCCGGAGGATGTCTTCAGCACGTGACACGAGAATGCTCGGCAGTAAGTCATCGGTGGCGCGCTGGTTGAGCCAGCGGGTCAACCGCGTGCGGGCCTCGTCATCAAAGAGGCTCCAGCCGAGATACGTTCGGATACGCTGGAGATGCTCGGTTTCGGTGGCCAAGCGGCCAGGCACTTCACCGAAGAGCACAAGGGGCAAATCCAACTGCCGGGCGAGATAATTCGTAATGGTCACAGGGGCTGGGGTGGCCTCGGGAAGAAAGCGACCGTAGCGCCGTAGCGTACAGAGCTGCACGGCAAAGCGGCGTCGCGTGGTATCGCTGCGACAGCGCATGGTTTCGGCTCGGTCAGCGGCGGACAGGGTCCAGTACTGTGCCAGTTCTTCTTGGCTGAGGTCTTCAGGCAGGACCACCGATGGCGAGCGATGCCGTAGCGTACGGCTGCTTTCATCCGAGGGCCTCCTGTCAGGCGTTGACAGGGAGCGGGCTCCTCTCAGGGTATCGTGGATGGGTTCTCACCTGGCTCCAAACTATAGTTTTTGGCCAGGTCAAAACGGCATAAATAACCGCTTCAATATCAACCGGTTCATTTCAGCATTTCGGAGGGGGTTTTTGGCCAGGTCTAGCGGCGCGATGAAGATGGGGCTCTATGCGCGCGTCTCGACACATGATCAGCAGACGTTAGCTCTCCAACGCGAGGCGATGACAGCGTACGCCAAGCAGCGAGGTGGAGCAATCGAGATTATGATTGAAGAGGTAGGGTCGGGTGTTAGTGATCGGCTTCAGCGTGATGAACTCATGAAAGCGGCACGCCGGCGAGAGATCGATACGATTGTGGTCTGGCGTTTGGATCGTTGGGGACGCTCGTTAGCCGACTTGGTGGTCTCCCTCCAAGAGCTTCACGAGCTTGATGTCGGTTTTATCTCACTGAACGAGGCGTTGGATCTCACTACGCCAACGGGGCGAGCTATGGCCGGGATGTTGGCGGTTTTTGCGGAGTTTGAGAGAGGCATTCTTCGAGAGCGCGTCAAGGCCGGGATAGCCGAAGCACGACGACGGGGCGAACGGCATGGGCGACCGCCGACGGTTGCTCACCGGGCCGATGCGGTAAGACAACTTTATGCCGAAGGTCTCAGCAAGTCGGCAATTGCCAGGCAATTAGGGATTAGCCGAACCTCAGTGCGACGATTCCTCAGCTGAACTGCAGTGTGAACATCTAAGCCGTAAATGGCGGGAAATTTACGGTTACCGAAGGCTCACAGGAACCCTTACCGTAAATGTTCCGCCAATAACGCCTGGAGCCCCTTCTTGTGAGTCGCCTTGGTCCGTCGCTCGTCGCGCCACGTCCAGACCAGCAACAGCGCCACGACGGCGTGCAGCGCAACGGCCGGCCACCACAAGCACGCCCCCCAGGTGCCAGACCGTGCCCAGGTAGGCGAGGTACAGCGCAATCAGCACGTTGTAGATCAGCATCACCCGGAAGGCCGGTGAGCCGCTCTCGGCGCGCTGCCGTCCCGGCCAGCACGCCAATCCCAGCGCGAGCAACGCGATGCCGAAACCGCGGCCGAGCAGCGTCCCTTCAGCGGAGACCTCCGCGCCCAGCAGCAAGGCGACGACGATCGCAGGAGCGATCAGCAGGGCGAGACCGGTACCGACTTCGACGACCGCAGCGAAGGCGAGGATCTTTCCCAGGGTGTTGAGGTTCGTTTCGTTCACGGATGGGGCTCCGACTATTTTCTCTGCCACAGGGGGGCGCTCTCGGCGCCGCATGAGCCTCACGGAATCATGCCGCATTCGAACAGCTTGTTGGCGATGGGCGCCGAGACCTTGTTGAAGAACGCGGTTCGCATCTGGGGATCCTGGCGCAGCAGCTGGATGGCGCGCCGTTCCTGCTCCGATTTCGGTTGGTTTTTCTGGTGCCATAACTGCTGGCAGGTCGCCGTTTGGTATTTCTGGATGACCTTGTTGGCGACCATGTCCATAATCGGATATTGCTGCGCGTAGGCAATGCCCGCGAGCAGGGATGCCGACACCAGGACAAAGAGTCTAGAAAACTTATTCATCGCGATCTCCGTTAGCCTGATTGGTTGGCGCCGGAACCTGTGCACTTGGATGGAGCCGAGGCGGCGCCGCCCCCGGCCCCTCGCGTAACGTCCGTTACTCGCTCATTTTGTTGTTCCGCTGCGCCGCCATCAGCTTCTTCTCATCTTCCGGCGTCAGCTTCGGCCGGTCGATGGAAAGCGTGATCTTGTCGATCTTGCCGGTGAAGGCGAAGGGCACCTGGTAGTCCTGGTCGTCCACCGGTGTGCCGGTGTCGGAGCCGACATCAAGGTTCTCGTCCCAGGCCAGGATAAACGGTATGGTGTGCTCCATCTTCTGCTCGGCGACGACCTTGCCGTCGACCTTCAGCATGCCCGTGCCGCTGCGACCAATGCCACTCATGTTGTTGAAGGCGAGCGTGCCGGTTGTGTTGCGTTATTTTCCGGCTTGGTTCAATCCGAGGTAACAATTTAACAGGGTAGCCGATGCTGATATTTCCGGTAGAGTGAGAATTTTGGCGCCATCCCACTTTTTCGGAGGTCATCAGCATGGCTACCCCGGTAACTAATATCCCGTCTGATCCCAATGTGTCAACGGCGCACGTGACCTGTGCTGCCCATACCCTGGATGGCAAGCAACGCCAGCGGTTAGCGCTGCAGGTACTGACGCGGAGCGAGCCGGTGACGGAGCTGGCCGAGCGGCATGAGGTTAGCCGGAAGTTTCTCTATCAGCAAGCCGACAAGGGTGCGCAGGCGCTGGAGCAAGCCTTTCAACCCCTGGCCCCGATGGACGACGAGGTGCTGTTCTACCTGCCGGTGACCAAGGCTTGGCTACGGCAGGTGGTGTTGGGGCTGGTGCTGCTGTGCCACAGTTCGTTTCGGGGGGTGATCGGGTTTTTCCGAGACCTGCTGGATCAGCCGATCGCCCTGGGCACGGTGCACAACATCATGGCGGAGGCGGTGGTCGAGGCGCGCCGGATCAATGCCCAACAAGACCTGTCACGGGTGCGGTCGGGCAGCCACGATGAGCTGTTTCAGGGCCACCAACCGGTGTTGGTGGGCATCGATCTGGATTCCACGTATTGCTACTTGCTGGCACTGGAAGCGCACCGTGATGCCGAGACCTGGGCAATTCATCGGTGGGACCTGGCTGACCAGGGGTTACAGCCCGATTATATCGTGGCCGACGGTGGGCAGGGGTTACGAGCCGGCCAGGCCACCGCTTGGCCGGCGGTGCCCTGCGACGGTGATGTCTTTCACGGGCTGCGGACGGTGATCCGTCTGGTCGCGACCCTGGAAAAGCGCGCCTATGCCGCGATCGCCCGGCGAGAAGAGCTGGAGCAGAAGATGCAGCGGGCCAAACAATGCGGCCAGGGCCGTCCACTGTCCAAACCGCTGGCCCGTGCCCGCGCCCAGGAGACCACCGCCATTCGCCTGGCCGACGAGGTGCAGACGCTGGCCGGCTGGCTCCAGCACGATATCCTCGCCCTGGCCGGCCCCGACGCCACCACGCGGCAGGCCCTGGATGATTTCGTGGTTGCCGCCCTGCAGGACCTCGAAACCCTGGATGCCAAACGCCTGCGCCCGCTCTGCCGTGCCCTGGCTAACCAGCGCGACACCCTGCTGGCCTTCGCTACCCGGCTGGATCAGGAACTCGAGACCCTGGCGCAACAGGTCGCCGTACCCCCAGCCCTCGTGCGTGAGCTGCTGGCCCTGCAAAGCCTGCCGAGCACCACCACCGCTTATTGGGCCAAAGCCACCGCCTTGCACCAGCAACTCTACGACGGCTTTTTCCCCCTTCAGCAGACGCTTGAGCAGTGGCGTAACCGCTTCCATCGCGCCAGCTCCCTGGTCGAGAACGTCAACAGCCGGCTGCGCAACTATTTCTTCCTGCGCCGGCAGATCGGACCCGCCTACCTTGATCTGCTCCGTTTCTTCCTGAACCATCAACCCTTTTCACGCAGCCAGAAACCCGAACGACGCGGCAAGTCTCCCACTGAGCTGTTGACCGGCCAGGCTCATCCCCACTGGCTAGAGATGCTCGGCTTTACCCGCTTCACGCGGGCACCCGGCACCGCATAATACCTTCCTCGGGTTCGCCGCCAGCTTTACCGCCTCTACTGAGAGGCGATGGCGTCACTATACCTGCGTTACCTTAAATCTGCGATTTTTGAACCATGCCTATTTTCCGTCCGGAGATTGTCCAATCTCGCCTGTCGGAAAATAACGCAACACAACCACACGTCTTCGGCCTTGTGGCTGATCTCGGATGTTGACCCCTGGTACTTGACTTGCCCATTCACCACAACCGTCACCCTGAGGTTGTACGGATCGCCGACCTCGTCGGGCGTGACCAGGTAAGGCCCGAGCTGATTACCCTTCGCCATGTCCTTCGTCAAGCAAAATCCGCCTACGAACTCTGTGGCCTGGACGTCGCGGGCCGAGATGTCGTTGAAAATGCAGAAGCCCGCCACCGGCTGCTTTTCATTCCCATACACGACGGCCAGTTCAGGCTCGATGTCCAGCCGCGACGTGTAAGCCGGCCAGGGGACGGTTTCCCCGTCGCCGACGATGGCGTTCATGTTGCACTTGTAATAGGACAGCGGCTCGGGCTGACCGGTGGAGGACTTGGGTTTCGGGGCCATGACGGCTTTAGCGAACGCCTGCAACAGCGGCGCGGTCTGCGGGTTATCCTTCTCATACTTCATGAGGGTTTCGGCAGAGTTCTTGAGATGCCGCGGCGTCAGGCCGAAGTCGAACAGGGCGACGACCTCCACCGGCTCCAGCAGGCGTACGGCGTTGAGAGGGAAGCGTTCGCCACTACCGAGTTCTCCGAGGTGCTCTTCGCCCCAGGCAAGCATCTCCTTTGCCGCCCGCTCGCTTTCGGGGAGATTGGCCAGGTAGGATCGGCTGTCGGCCAGGTGGGGGGAGGACTTCCCCGCTTTGCTTTGCAGCACGGCGAACGGGACAGCTTGATCTCCGACAACGACGCCGAAACAAGGCTTCGGCGAGTCGGCGGTGGTGAAGCGGATCAGTTTCATGGTGGCACTCCCTTGTTGTTTCTGGACTGGATCAGAAAAGGATAGGAAATCCAACCGCCTCCGCGGAAGTATCCCATCCTCTCCCGCGCCCGGTCAAGGGTCGATCAAGAGTCAGATCCAGCCGCATCGGGCCGTGATGAGGGGCACTGGTGTGTAGAAGGGGGCCAACCGGGCGGTTTTGGCGGGTGGTTTTACCGTCGAGCGGGCGCGGGTTTGGTGCGACCGGCAACCGCCTGTCCGGCGCCCTTGGCGGGCCGCTACCAGGTTACCCGTTGGTCGAACTCGTACGCCGATTCTGGCTGCGCCAGGGGATCGCCCGGCACCGCTCAGTCATCCTCCCAGTGCGAGGCACTCCCGGCGTTTCTTCGTACCACGCCGGCGGTCCCCTGGCCTGGGCGATCCGGGGCGGGGTGCGGGCTCGCCAAGGTGCTCCAGGAGGGCGCGCACGTTCACCGCGGCGGTAAGGAAGGCGATGATCCGCCTCTCGGCGCCGCCGTGGGGGCAGGGCAGGGGAACCGCCTCGAAGAGGCGCGCCCGCCGCATGGCCCAGCGGGAGCGGGCGGGGGAGCGCCGGATGGCTTGCGGTAGATCATCCGCTGCCGTCGCTACCGCGGGCCTCGATTCAGACGTCGGTGCCACGGCCGCGGCGCCAGGGCGGTGACTGCCGGGGGCAGCGGCGAGTTGGGGGCCAGCACGCCGTAGTAGCGATGCCGGTGTTGCCGCGGCGGCGGCACCAGGGCGGCGCTGCGCCCGATCAGTTGCAGCGGTGTCACTCCTCGGCATATTGGCGCCACCGATTTTCGGCATAATGGCGCCACTTGGAAGTGCCTGATCAGGGGCTCGAACGGGGGTTAAGAATGGGCGGATTTTCCGCTTTTTTCAACGCCGTTTTTTTGACCGTCGGCGATGGGTTTCGGGCTGCGGTAGCTGTCCCCCTCCAGGACCACCCGGTAGGCGCCATGACGAATGCGATCCAGGGTGGCGGCGCCGAGCATTTTGTTGGCCGGCAAAGGCATCGCCCCATTCGCCAAAGTCCAGATTGCTGGTGAGGATCGTGGCGGCTCTCTCGTAACGTTCGGCCACCAGATCGTGAAAGCTTTCGTCCTCGGGTGGCCGCAGCGGTTTCAGTCCGAAGTCGTCAATGATGAGCAGCGGCGTGTTGACCAGCGCCTGGAAACGCCGCTCATAGTTGCCCACCGCCTGGGCCGTGCGCAGGCTACCTAGCAACTGGGTCTGGGTGGTGAACAGCACCTCATGCCCCTGGCGGGCGGCGCTATGGCCAATGGCTTGGGCCAGATGAGCTTTTGCCGGTGCCGCAGGGTCCGGCGATCAACACCGCGACCTTTTCGTCGATGAAACGGCCGGTGGCCAGGTCGTGGACGAGTGACCGGTTGAGATTCGGCAGCCGGCCGAAGTCGACGCTCTCCAAGGTCTTCTGACTGCGGAAGTTGGCACGGCGCAGGCGCTGGTTGAGTTTTTTCTGATCGCGCCGGGCGACTTCATCGTGGACCAGG
>CAVOJV010000015.1:0-92706 GCA_963696325.1 uncultured Gammaproteobacteria bacterium | reverse complement strand
ATGAGCGCCTGAGTTCCCTCTCCCACTCTTTCGCCAGACGCGCTCTCCGCGGGTAGGGGAGGGTCGGGTCGGGGGGTGTGGACCGGCTATTCTTCCGCGCTCCCCGCCAGGCCCGCACCGCGTTCATAAACCGGGCGTCCAGCTCCGCTTCTTCAGTGGCAGGAGCAAACGTGCGGGTCAGGCGCCGTTGCTCCTGCAATCCGGGGGGTCGTAAAGCGTCTCCGTTTTGGCGGCGGCCCCGGCCAGCGAGGCCGACAACCGGGCGACCTGATATTCCACCGTAGTTGCGCGAAGGCAGGCGGCGATTCCACTCCGGCGACGATTTCCATGCAGACGCACCAGACCTTTTTACGCTTCAGATTCCGTTCCAGACTGGCTTGCCGTTCACGGGCTTCCTCAGCAGAACCCGTGACCTGGCAGGCGGCATCAAACCGCCGCTGCATCGGTTCCGTAATGCCGCTGGCAATGTGGGCAATTCCGCCCATTCCTGTTGGAATGGCGAAACGACGTCCGCATCGACCGGGGCCGCCGTCAACAGCGCCTCGACGCCGATTACACAGTCTGGCCCGCTCGTGCCAATGCAGGAAGGTTTGCTGGGCGCTGTTGCGGCGCATGGACCGCTCGTATCGGGCGAACTGGCGGAGGGCGGTCTCAAAGCGCTGGTCAAGCGCCCGTTGTTCAGCCTTGGGCGCTGGCCCGATCGCTTCCCACTCCTGCTGGATCGCTGGCAAACGCGCCCGCGCCTGCAGGAGCTGTTCATTGTCGAGGTCCGCGAAGGCTTCGACTTCCTCACACAGCGCCAACTTGCTGGCCAGATGAACCTGGCGTTCACCGTCCGCCGCCTGTTGTTCGGCCTGGCGGCGGGCGAAGACCGCATCGCAGGCGGCGCGAAAGGCCTTCCAGAGCGCCTGTTCCTGACGGGGCGACGCCTGCACCGGGATGCCATCCGCCTGGGCGCGCTTGGCGGTTTCAATCGCGGCGCGCAAATCAGTGCTGTCCGCCAGCGCCTGCACCTGCTGGATGAGCTGCTGACGCCGTTGCAATTCCCGGTCGCGTTCGGCGTCGAGGCGGGCGTCCAGGCGATGCAGGATCTGCTGAAAGCGTCGGTCCAGGTTCTTGCGGTCAGCGCGGTTGACGGGTCCCAGTTTGTACCATTGCTCCTGGGCGCGGCGACGCAGCCGGTCGGCCTCGCGCCAGTCCACCTGGACCCAGTCGGTTGCCGTTTCAAACTGCTCCAGTTGTTCGCACAGGACGGCTTTTTTCTCAAAGTTCTGCTGGCGTTCGCGGGACTGCGCCTCGAAATGCGCCTGACAGGGCGCATAAGCCCGTTCGCAGGCGCTGTTGAAACGCTTCCAGAGATTCTTGGGCGCTGCGCCTTCGTGGTGATCCAGATCCTTCCAGGCATCCCGGGCTTGCTGGATGCGGTGGGCGATTTCGGTGGGATCGATCTCCAGACCGATCAGGCTTTCCGCCGTCGCGCAAAGCTGCTCCCGCGCCTGATAGGCCGCCCAGCGGCGCCAGTCGCGCAATTCGCCGATGCGGCCCGCGCAGCTTTGCAGACGTTCATCAATCTGGGCCATTTGCGCCCGGCTCAGCCCAATGTTCCGTTTTAACCGCTGACGGGCCTGTTCTTGCAGGGTGGTCGCCTGTTGCAATTCGCCATTTTCCAGGGCGGTTTCCAGTTGCGCCGTCAATTCCTGGAGTTCCTGCCATTCCCGTTCCCGTTCCTGCACTTGACGCTGCATTCGGGCGCGCAGCTTATCGAGCATTCCGTCAAACTGCCCTGCAGGTCAGCCGCCAGCATCCGGGATTCGGGACGCTCCAGACCTTCCCAGTGTTGTCGCAACTGCTTGATGTCGGCGTCATGAACTTCGCTGGTTTGCTGTAACAGCTTGTCCGCCTGCTGCAAGACTTCGCGCAGACGAAGAGCGCGGACCTGGTTACGGTGGAGAACACGCTGCTGTTCCTGAATATCCTCGACCAGTTGCTGGAATTGCTGTTCCAATCGCCGGCCTTCACTGTCCTGAACCGGGCCGAAATAGGCCCAGGCGGCGGGGGCTTCGCGGGTGGCGTACTGCACCGAGGCGTCCAGTTCAGGGCTGGACTCGCCAGCCTGGCGCAGCCGTTCCAGCAAGGTGTCCAGCGAGGCGATCAGTTCCAGCCGCTGGGTTCGACGGCCCGCGCTGGCCTGCCGTTCAGCCAGGAACCGGGCGCGCGCCTGGGTATAACGCTCCCGCAATTCCGGAGGCGCTGCTGATTCCTGGTCGCGCCATTCCTGTTCCAGTTTGGGAAATCGTCCGGCGTTCAGGCCGCTTTCTCCGTCCCAGCGCAGGTTCTCCATTTCGGTGCATAACCGCTCAATGTGGCTGGCGCGGACTTTTTCGGCGACCAGCGCATCCAGCCGTTCCCGCGCCTGGCGGTAGACCCGCTTGTCGCGGTTGCGGCTCTGGCGGGCGATCTGATCGAGCGATTCGGGTTCGCAGACCCGTTCCAGTGCGGCCAGGCGTAGATCCATGTGCGGATCATGGACCGCAATCTCGATCAGCGCCGGTTCGGCGGTCGTTTGCTCCAGTGCGGCCAGCCGTAACTCCGGCTCCACGGCGTGGCGCAACAGGAACTCGATCACTGCGGGATCGGCATCCTGGCGCAGTCGTTCCAGGCGGTCGGCCAGCGGCGGGCTATCAGGCGCCTTGCCAGCCAACAGGAACTGGTAACGCTCCAGTGCGGTGGTTCGCACCCCGGCGTCAGCGTCTTCGTGGGCGATCGTTTGCAATTGATCGAGATCGCTGAGGCGTTCCAGCGCCGTGTGGCGGAGGGCAGGATCGGTGCTTTTCAGTTCCTGCGAAGCCGGTTTACGGGTTTCAGGATCGGTGTGTTGCCACTTGGGCTTGAGGAAACGGCTCAGGATCATGGGGCGATCGGTATGATTTAGGGGTGGAGGGGAGGCTGTGCCGGCGAAGGCCGGATCGACTCGTCTGCGGATAAATCACTTTAGCACACCGGGCCGCGGGCCGTGTTGCCGTTAGGGTGTTTGCACTAGTTTTGCCTGCTAAATTCATAACAGTTCCCGATCAATATTAGGACAAAATCCGGGCAATCGCCCAAAGGAGCATCGTCATGAACGAAGAAAACCGTCAAAGCGTTCCTGAAACCATGGCCCATCAGGTCAAGGCGGTGATGGAACGGGCGCAGGAAGAAACCGGTAAGCTGATGGATTCGCTGGTCAAGGAGAGCGAAAAAATCCGCGACCAGACCCTGAAGATGACCGGGGAAACGGTCCATGAAGCGAAAGAGCGCATGGAAGAGGTCCGGGAGATGGTCGAGGGCGTCCGGGGTAAGGCGACCGATACGCTGGATCATCTGGAACAGATTTTTGAGGATCGAGTGTCGCGGGCGCTGAAGCAACTGGGGGTGCCCACCCGCGACGATTTGCAGAGCATCGCTCAGCGTCTCGAGGAGATCAATGAGCAGCTCAAGGCGCTGGCCAATGATCGACAGGCAGCCGCCATGACGGCGCGGGCGGCGGAGAAAGATGATTTGAAGCTGATCAGCGGCATCGGGCCGGTGCTGGAAGGCAAATTGAATGCAGCCGGCATTGGCTGCTATCGACAGATTGCCGTTTTGACCGACGCCGATATCGATCATCTGGAATCCGAAGTCATCCATCTTAGCGGCCGTATTCGCCGGGATGACTGGATCGCTCAGGCCCGGGAACTCCATGCCCGGAAGTACGGCGAATCCTTGTAGATGATCAGGGTTAGCGATTCAGAGCCGCCGCGCGTCGCAAGGCCGGGCGGCTCTACTTTTTTCTGATCGGCTCAGGCGTTCAGATCGGGAATGACCTTGCTTTCCAGGCGGCTGATCTGATCTTTGATCATCAGCTTACGTTTTTTCAGCCGCTTCAGTTCGAGTTCGTCGACCAGAGGGTCTTTAACCAGGCGGGCAATCACATCATCCAGGTCGCGATGCTCAACACGCAGCTCGACGAGCCGGCGCTTGTAGTGTTCTACGTCATTCATCTCCATAGGCAGGGTTCTCCGAAAAAGGGCGGGGGTTGTGGGGGCCGGAACCGGGCAGGTTCCCGACGCGCGGCGTTCACCGTGGTCATGAAAGCAGTCTAGTCCGCTAGCGCACGGGCGGCAAGCGAATCAACCTGACGCAACCAGGCCGGATTTCGGGTAAAGTTTCCCGCCTTGTCAGGGATTCCCGGAGAGTGAACGATGACGGCGGCGGTCAGGAAACAGCAGTTCAATTTCAACAAGCTTCAGAAGCGGTTGCGGCGCAACGTCGGCCGGGCCATTCAGGATTTCAACATGATCGAGGACGGCGACCGGGTGATGGTCTGCCTGTCCGGCGGCAAGGATTCCTTCGCCCTGCTCGATATCCTGCGCAACCTGCAGGCGCGAGCGCCAGTGTGCTTCGAACTGGTCGCCGTCAATCTTGACCAGAAACAGCCGGGGTTTCCCGAACATGTGCTGCCGGAGTATCTGCGCGGCATCGGCGTTCCCTTCCACATCATTGAGCAGGACACCTACCGCATCGTCAAGCGGGTCATCCCCGAGGGCAAGACCACCTGTGGGCTGTGTTCACGATTGCGGCGCGGGATTCTCTATACCTTCGCCGCCGAACACGGCATGACCAAAATTGCTCTGGGTCATCACCGTGACGACATTATGGAAACCCTGTTTCTGAATCTGTTCCACGGCGGCAAACTCAAGGCCATGCCGCCCAAGCTGTTGAGCGACGATGGCCAGCATGTGGTGATCCGGCCGCTGGCCTACTGCAAGGAACGCGACCTCGCCGCCTACGCTGAAGCCTGCCAGTTTCCGATCATTCCCTGCAACCTGTGCGGTTCGCAGGAGAATCTGCAACGCCAGGCGATCAAGTCAATGTTGCGACAATGGGAAAAGCAGTTTCCGGGGCGGGTGGAGAATATCTTCGCTGCATTGGGGAACGTCGCTCCTTCACACCTGGCCGATACCGGGCTGTTCGATTTCGCCGGACTCGGAGCGCGCAACGGGGGTCAGGCGCCGAACTGGTTGCCAGGCGGGCATGAGGAGGATGAGGAGGAAACGCTGATAACGCTGGTGAACAATCAGTCAGTGGAGATTCGTATTCCATGGCTGGCAGTGCGGCAGGTTTGACGCTTTTTCAAATTCGCTGCTATTGTTCATAGGTTGCAAAATTCATGATGCCGGCTTCCCGAAAACTGAACAAGCCGGCTCCAGCCACGAGGAGAGCAGAATGAAACAGAAATTGTTGGCGCTGGTTGCCGCGGTCGGTTTAGCGATGAGCGGCGGTGTGGCCCAAGCGGCGGATCCAGTCAAGATCGGCCTGATGGCGCCGTTGACCGGGTCCTGGGCCAGTGAAGGCCAGGGCATGAAGAAGATCGTCGAGTTACTGGCCGAGCAGCAGAACGCCAAGGGCGGCGTCCTGGGCCGGAAAATCGAGGTCGTGACCGAAGACGACGGCGGCGACCCGCGCACCGCCTCGCTGGCCGCGCAGCGCCTGACCACGAAAGGCGTCGTTGCTGTTATCGGCACCTACGGCTCTTCCGTCACTGAGGCCAGCCAGACGATTTACGACGAAGCCGGCATTCCACAGATTGCTAACGGTTCTACTGCGATCCGCCTGACGGAAAAGGGCTTCAAGCATTTCTTCCGCACCGCCCCCCGCGATGACGAGCAGGGTCGCATGGCGGCGCAGACGATTGAGAAACTGGGTTTCAAAAAAGTCGCCATCCTGCATGACAGCACGTCTTACGCCAAGGGGTTAGCCGATGAAACCGATGCTCTGTTGAAGAAGCAGGGCGCGAAGGTGGTGTTCTTTGACGCCCTGACGCCTGGAGAACGCGATTACACCGCCATTCTGACCAAACTCAAGGGCGCCAACCCGGACGTCGTGTTATTCACGGGCTACTATCCTGAAGCGGGTCTGCTGCTGCGGCAAAAGCGGAGCATGGGCTGGGCCGTCCCGTTCATCGGCGGCGACGCGACCAACAATCCTGATCTGGTCAAGAGCGCCGGCAAAGAGGCTGCCGAGGGTTTTTATTTCCTCAGCCCGCCACAACCGCAGGATCTGGATACGCCCGAAGCCAGGGCGTTCCTGGTGGATTACCAGAAGAAGTACAACGAAGCCCCAGCGTCGATCTGGGTCGTGCTGGCCGGCGATGGTTTCCGGGTAGCGACAGCCGGCATCGAAGGCGCTAAATCCACGGATGGCGGCAAGGTTGCTGAATACCTGCATAAGAGCCTCAAGGGCTACTCGGGTCTGAGCGGCCCGATCTCTTTCGACGCCAAGGGCGACCGCGAAGGTGAAGTGTATCGGGTTTACAAAGTGGATGCGGAAGGCAACTTCGTGATGCAGAAGTTGTAAGCGTCAGGCGGCTCTTTCCAGCACCGGCGGGAGCCGCCGCAGTCACGCAAATATGGGCCGATAACCGGTCATTCCCTCCCCTCCAGCCTGAATGATCCTGACGACCTCATGGAAGAATTTTTCCAGCAACTTACCAATGGCCTGGCGGTGGGCGGCATCTACGCCCTGATTGCCCTGGGCTACACCATGGTCTATGGCGTACTCAAGCTGATCAATTTCGCTCATGGCGATTTATTCACTTATGGCGCTTATCTGGGCCTGACTCTGCTGACCTCGCTGGCGCTCACTGACCGACTCGGATTCGCCATGGGCGTGTTGGTTCTGGTGCTGATGGTCATGGGGCTGGTCGCCGTGCTGGGGGCGATTCTGGAACGGGCGGCTTATCGCCCACTGCGGGAATCGCCCCGGTTATCAGCGGTCGTGTCGGCGCTGGGCGCATCGATTTTCCTGCAAAACACCCTGATGCTGATCTACGGCGCGCGCTTCCAGGTCTATCCCGATGACATCCTGCCGGCGGCGACGCTGAATGTCTTCGGCCTGTACCTGCCATTGATGCGGGTGTTGATCGTGCTGGCTTCGGTGCTGATGATGATCGCTCTATACCTGTTCATTCAGAAGACTAAAATCGGCACGGCGATTCGAGCAGCGGCGATTGATCAGGGCGCGGCGCGGTTGATGGGCATTGATGTCAACCGGGTCATCCTGCTGGTGTTCCTGGTGGGGCCGGCGCTGGGCGGCGTCGCGGGCCTGATGGTGGGGCTGTATTACGGCCAGATCAATTTCACCATGGGCTGGATCTACGGCATGAAGGCGTTTACCGCGGCGATCCTCGGCGGCATCGGCAATATTCCCGGCGCCATGGTGGGTGGTTTATTGCTGGGAGTGATCGAGGCGATGGGCGCGGCCTATATCTCCATCGCCTGGAAAGACGCCATCGCTTTTCTGGTGCTGATCCTGATTCTGATCGTCCGACCGACTGGATTACTGGGCGAACGGGTGGCGGATAAGGTTTAGAGGCGCCGGTGACGGAAGAGCAGGATTGAATGAACACGCATGACCTGTTGGCCGACATCGCCCAAGGCGAAGGCCCGCGCCGCGAATTTAAGCGCCAGTTGGAAAATCTGGAAAGTATCGCCGGTGAGATCGTCGCCTTTGCGAACAGCGAGGGGGGCTGTTTGTATGTCGGCGTGGACGATAATGGCTCCATCATGGGTTTGGCGAACAGCGCCGAAGTTTTCCAAACCCTGAGTCATCTCTGCCGGGATCGCTGCATTCCGCCGATCAGCCCGGTGCTGGAGCAGTACACGGTTGAAGGCCGTGACATCGTCGCCCTGACCGTGATGCCGGCGCTGAACCGCTTGAAGCCGTATCGTACGGCAGGTGGCCGGTTTTACCTCCGGGTCGGCCAGGACAAGAAAGACGCCACGGGTCGGGAACTGGTGCGCATCGCCCAGGCGGCTGGCGAGTTGCATTACGATGAAAGCCCGGTCTGGGAGGCGACGCTGCACGATTTGGCCGAAGATGCGTTCGCTGCCTATCACGAGGCCCAGTTTGGTCTGCCGCTGGCCGACCATCTGGAACAAAGCCAATTGCCGATGGAAGCCTTGCTGAGAAACCTGCGACTGGCCGACTCCGTCGATGGTGAATGGCGGTTGACCGTCGCTGGCTTGTTGATCTTCGGCGCTGATCCGCAACGGTTCATGCCGCAGAGTCGGCTGTCCGCGGTGGCGTTTGCCGGGTTTGATGAAGACGCCGATATTCTGGATCGGCGCGAGATCACCGGACGGTTGCCGCAGATCATCACTGACGCCCGCCTGTTCCTGGAGCGAAATATCCGCCAACCGGCGCGGGAACTGGGATTCCAGCGGGAAGACCTCCCATTATATGACCGCAAGGCTTTGGGCGAAGCCGTAGTGAATGCTGTTGCTCATCGTGATTACAGTCTGAGCGGCTCGCAAATCCGCCTCTTCGTGTTTGCGGATCGCGTGGAGGTAAGGAGTCCAGGGCGATTACCCAATTCGATCACGCTGGACAACATCCGGCTGGGCGTCCATGCGGAACGGAATCGACGGCTGGCGACGTTGCTGACCCAACTGGGCTACATGAGCGCCATTGGCACCGGCATTCCTCGATTGATTATCCGCCTGTCGCGCCTGCTGTCGGGACGGGAGCCGGAATTCGAACTGGTGGGGGAAGAGTTGCGGGTCAAAATTTGGGCAAAGCGAGAGCTAAGGTGATCTGGTGATAAATTCAAGCAGATATGGTTGGAAAACCTGGCCAATGCCTGGTTTGCTGATCGCGGCGGCCTTGATGATGTTGATGGCTACCGCGCCACTGTTTCTGAATGCCTATCACATTGATGTCTTGAACAGCATCGGCCTGTATGCGCTGCTGGCGCTGAGTCTCAATCTGATTCTGGGTGAAGCGGGGCTGTTTAATATGGGCCACGCCGCCTTTTATGCGATGGGAGCTTATACCGCGGCGATTCTCAATACCCGCTATCAGATTCCGATCCTGTGGACCTTGCCATTGAGCGGGCTGGTGGCTGGACTGTTTGCCCTGGCGGTGGCGCGGCCCGTCGTGCATTTGCGCGGCGATTACCTGTTGATTGTCACCATCGGCGTCGGCGAGATTGTACGAATTGCTTTAGTAAATGATGTGTTCGGCATTACCGGCGGCGCGAATGGCATTTTTGGCATCAGCCGCCCTACAGTGTTTGGTTTCGTGATCCGCCAGCCGCAGCATTTCTATTATCTGATCTGGGGCTTTGTAGCGCTGACCCTTTTCCTGTTCTATCGCCTGAAACAGTCGCGATTTGGCCGGGCGCTGAATTATCTGCGTGAAGATGAGGTTGCCGCAGAGGGTAGCGGCGTCAATACGGCTTATTACAAGCTGGCGATTTTCGGCATGGGCGCGGCCTGGGCAGGCATGGCGGGGACGCTGTTCGCCGCCAAGATGACGATTATTTCCCCGGAATCGTTCAGCTTCTGGGAATCGGTTGTGTTATTCATGATCGTCATTCTCGGCGGGGCGGGCAACATGGCGGGCGTCCTGCTGGCGGCGTTTCTGGTCATCGGTCTGCCGGAACTGTTCCGGGAATTTTCCAGCGCCCGGATGCTGGTGTTTGGCCTGGTGATGATGGTGATGATGGTGGTTCGGCCACAGGGGTTGTTGCCGGCGCGGGGACGGTGACGATGGCTGATGCGCTCACTCAGCAGGAGGCCCGCCGCTGGTTGCGCCGGGCTGGACGGGTGCTATCCCGCTGGGGGGATGCCGGCTGGGGACGACTAATCGCTGAGGATAAACGGGCTGGTCATTTCCGCGATGAACTGGTTGAAGCGATGGCTGAAATGATTCAACAGCGGTGGCGTCCCCAACCGGCGCCAGTCTGGGTGACCTGCGTACCTTCCCGTAACCATCCGACCCTCGTACCTGATTTTGCCCGCCGATTAGCCGCCCGATTGCGGTTACCGTTCGTCCCGGTGGTCAGCAAATGCCGGGATAATGAACCCGCAGAAATTCCAGCAGAATCGCTATCATCAATGTCACAATCTGGACGGCGCGTTCGCGATGGCTAACGCTGTTCCAGTGGCCCCGTGCTGCTGGTGGATGACATGGTGGATTCAACCTGGACGCTGACGGTCGTTGCGGCGCTGTTGCGGCAGGCGGGGAGTGGGCCGGTCTGGCCGACAGCCCTCGCCACGACCGGCGTTGGAGATTGAGATGGACTTGCATCCACAGGCGCAGGCGATTTTGTTGTTGACCGTCTACTTTTCCCGGGTGACCGGCGAGGAACCGCGTCCTTTGTCGCCGACGGAATGGGGACGATTTGCGCGCTGGCTTAAGGAACACGAGATTGCCCCGGAAATGCTGTTGCGTGGTGAACCCGCTCGGTTACTGGAAGGCTGGACTGATCGCACGGTGACGGTGGAGCGGGTTGAGAAGCTGCTGAATCGCGCCGGCGCACTCGGCTTAGCCATGGAAAAGTGGCAGCGCGCCGGTCTCTGGATTCTGATTCGGGCCGATGTTGATTATCCCGGACGCCTGAAAAAGCAGCTTCGGCGCTTTCTCCCCCGGTCCTGTTTGGTTGCGGTAATCGCCGGCTGCTGGATCAGGGCGGAATCGCGGTAATCGGTTCGCGCCACGCCAGTCCCGAGGATTTGGTGTTGACCAGTCGGATGGGAAGTCAAGCGGCGCTGCAGGGATTGTCGATTATTTCCGGGGGCGCACGGGGCGTTGATGAGAACGCAATGGTGGGGGCGCTGGCGCAGGAAGGCACGGTGGTCGGCGTACTGGCGGACAGTCTGCTGCGCGCTGCGACCTCGGCCCGCTTTCGCCCCAGTCTGATGAACGGCAATCTGGCGCTGATCTCGCCCTTCAATCCGGAGGCAGGTTTTGATGTCGGCAACGCCATGGCGCGCAATAAATACATTTACTGCCTGGCCGATGCGGCGGTGGTGATCGCGGCAGACAAGGAACAGGGCGGAACCTGGAACGGGCGCAGTCGAGAATCTCAAGCACGGCTGGACGCCGCTGTGGATTAAATTTCATCCTGATGTGCAGTCCGGCAATGCGGAACTGGTCAGGCGCGGGTAGCAACGACCCGATGAACCCACGCGAGATGGTTTCAGCAAGGCCGCGCCATCCGCGCACCAGGGTCCTGGCGGTAGAAAGCCTTCAACTGCTCGTAAACCGCTGGATAGACGGCTTGCAACAGCCGTGGAATCTCGAAAAAGGCTTCGCTCGCCACAGCGAAGAACTCAGCCGGGCTATCGCTGGCATAGGGGTTGATGGCGGTGTCCAGATTCTCCTCCACGCGCCCGCAAAGATCTTCGTAGGCAGCGGTAAACGCCTGCGCCCAGGCCGTGACTGGCATACCGGGATGCAGGGGCGGCAGGCCATTCACCGTCCCGGTCAGCATGTCCAGCTTGTGGGCGCATTCATGTATCACCACGTTGACGCCCTCACCCGGAAAAGTCTGGGCGACGTCCGCCCAGGACAGAATCAGCGGGCCGCGTTCCCAGGCTTCCCCGGCCCGCAGACGGCGTTCGTTGTGCACCACACCGGCGGCATCGATATACTGATGCTGTACCAGGAAACTGTCTGGATAGACGATCACCGAGACCCAGCCGCGGTAATAGTCCAGCCCCAGATTGAGAATAGGCAGACAGGCCCGGGTGGCGATGTGCAGGCGCATGATTTGGGTGAGTTCCAGTCCGCCCGCCGCGTGGAGGGACTTCTCATGCAGGAACAGAATGACCAGTTCCCGCAGCCGCGTCCGTTCGTCCGCGCTCAAACCCGCCAGCACCGGCAGGTCCGCCAGGACCGCCTGCCAGAGATCGGCGGGCAGCCGTACCCGTCGCAACACGCGCCGCCGCCGCCAGGACTGGAAACCCCACACCCTCATTCCTCCTATTGCAGTTGCCGTCACCGGGCTGGCATGGCAGAAACCATTCTGTAGACGCCTAAGTTCCGGGTTACTTTTTAACGCGAGGGCTCATCATGTTGCATGTCGTCGGACCAATCAATACTGCTCGCACGCGTCACTCCCCGATCGCCCGGCTGGCGCTCGCCGTGCTGGCGGCCCTCGCGATCACTCTGTCTGCCGCGGTTCCAGCCCAGCCGGCCGCCACGGTCATCTTCAGCGAACGCGATATCGTCCATCCGGTCTTCGCTACCCACGGCATGGTGGCGACCCAGGAAGCGTTGGCGACCCAGGTAGGGCTGGATATCCTCAAGCAAGGCGGCAACGCCGTGGATGCGGGCGTGGCCGTCGGCTTCGCCCTGGCGGTGACCTTGCCGCGGGCTGGCAATCTGGGCGGCGGCGGTTTCATGTTGATTCACAGCGCCAAGCGCAAGGAAACCACGGCACTCGATTTCCGGGAAACGGCGCCGGCCGCGGCCGGCCGCGACATGTATCTGGACGCACAAGGCAACATGGATGAGCGGCGCGCCCGCTTTAGCTACCTGTCGGCTGGCGTGCCCGGCACCGTGGCTGGTTTGGTGCTGGCACTGGAACACTACGGCACCCTGCCGCTGAAGGCGGTCATGGCGCCGGCCATCAGGCTTGCCGAGGAAGGCTTTGCCATCGGCGAGGGACTCGCCGACTCGCTAAAAGCCGCCAGGGAACGCATGAGCCCCTGGCCCGCCAGCATGAAGATCTTTTTCAAACCCGGCGGCGTTGCCTATGAACCCGGCGAGACCCTGATTCAACACGACCTGGCGGTCTCGCTGCGGGTAATCGCCGAACAGGGCGCCAAGGCTTTTTACGAGGGTGATATCGCCCGGAAAATCGCTGCCGACATGAGTGCCAACGGCGGCCTGATCACGGCGGCCGACCTTAGGAATTATCAGCCCGTGATCCGCGAACCGGTGCGCGGCAATTATCGAGGCTACGAAATCGTCTCCATGCCGCCGCCCAGTTCCGGCGGCGTTCACCTGATCCAGCTCCTCAACATTCTGGAAAACTATCCGCTCAAGGAACTCGGCCACAACAGTGCTGCCACCCTCCACCGCATGGCCGAGGCCATGAAGCTGGCGTATGCCGACCGCAGCGAATACCTAGGCGACCCCGGCTTTGCGCAAGTCCCCGTCAAGGGGCTTACCTCCAAACAATACGCCGCCGAACTGGTCAAGCGCATCGATGTCGATCATGCCCGCCCGGCCGCCGAGATCAAACCCGGCAAGCCCCTGCTCTACGAGGGCGGTCAGACTACCCATTACTCGGTGATGGACAAGGATGGCAACGTGGTCGCCACCACCTACACCCTGAATCTTGACTATGGCTCCGGCATCACCGCCGCCGGCACGGGTGTTTTATTGAATAACGAGATGGACGATTTTTCCGCCAAACCCGGCGTGCCCAATGCGTTTGGGCTGATCGGCGGTGAAGCCAACGCGGTGGGGCCGGGCAAACGCCCGCTGAGTTCCATGACGCCAACCCTGGTATTCAAGGATGGCCAGCCCCTCCTGGTCACCGGCAGCCCGGGCGGCAGCCGCATCATCACCACGGTCTTGCAGCTCGTCATGAACGTGATCGACCACGGCATGAACATCGCCGAGGCGACTATCGCGCCGCGCATTCACCATCAGTGGCTGCCGGATGAACTGCGGGTCGAGGAAGGTTTGAGCCCGGACACGCTGCGCCTGCTGGAGGCGCTGGGGCACAAGGTGGCGGTCAAGGACACCATGGGCAGTACCCAGAGCATCGTGCGCATGCCCTGGGGATTGTATGGCTATTCGGATACCCGCCGCCGGGGCGCGTTGACGGCGGGATATTGAGGGTCCTCACCTGTTGGCCCGCCAGCTTGCGAACCGTCAGCGGGATATTGAGGGTCCTCACCTGCTGGCCCGCCAGCTTGCGAACCGTCAGTAGTATCTCCATGCTCTTCCAGCCGGTCCAACACCTGCGTCGCCAGGGCGCCGGCAATCCGATTGACCGTGCGAACGGAAGTATAGACGCCGCCGGTGATCGTCTGGTGGACGGTTTCGATCGCCTGCACGGGCACCGCGATGACGTTGATTTTTTTCAACACCGCAAACGGCTGGCACGCGATATCCTGATGAACTTTCTCGATCGCACTCGCACCCGCTTCAACCGTCTCCTGGATGAGATCCTTCAGACCTCTGGCCTGCTGCAGGGATAGCCTTGACATCGTTCAACTCCTCTTTAAATCGCTGCCACACCAGCGCTTGATCTGCCGATAGACCCTCGGATCATGGGCCAACTTGAGGTGATGCATCCTCCGGAACAGCTTCACGTTCGCGCCCGGCCTGAAGGTACTGTCCTGGGGTGGCCGGACCAGGGCATCCCCAAAGAGCCGGGCCGCCACATGTTGCGAGTCCCTGGTGAGTGTTCCCACGATCAGGTAATGATGCGCGCTCGCCAGCCAAGGAACGGTTGGCTCGCCGTTCGGCCCCAGGGTGTCCGGAGCATCGTCCAGCAACCTGCCGGATCGTAAATCCTTCACCCCCTGGCTGCGCTGATTCAGGATAGTACCGATCAGGCGGGTGATGGGGTTGGGCACCGCGTGCAGTACCGCGGTAGCCACATGACCCAGTTTTTCAAGGTCGGCGCCGTCATGCGGGGTACCCAGGTAAAATGCCCGCCCAAGCTTGCCGACCCAGGGGGATTGGCGCTGGGTTCCATAATGGCAGGCGCTGCGCAGTACCAGACCGCCCATGCTATGGCCGATCAACACGATCTCAGCGATGCCCACCGGATAGCAGGCGAGGAGATCATCGAGCAAGGCCGCCAGGCCCTTGCCGTTTTCCGCAATCGGCAGTCCTGTGTTGTAGCGCACGTAAAATGGCGTATAGCCTAATTCTTTCTGGAGCAGCGTCCCGTAAGAGGTCTCAGGATAGCGTTGCGCGGCGTCCCGAAATGCCCACACGCCTTCATTGCAGCCGAGGCCATGCAGCAAAATGCAGAGTTTGGTGGTAGGGTGCGGGTGCGCTTGGTACAGGCTCTCCGCCGTTAACGGCAGCGGACGGTTCCGATGGTAGAAAGCCATGTCGATGGCAAGCCCGTTCCCACGATCGCGCAGATAATCGCCGAACATACCGTTCAACACGCTGATACCCAGGTCTGTCCACATCGTCATGTGCTCGAAAAAGGGTTACCGGGGATCATTCAACGTAAGTCTTGCACAAAAACAGAATGCGATAACTTATTAGTGGCTACAATGCTCGATATGTCAACGCATTTGAGTAAGCGCGTGCCTGATAGCCTGCCTCGGTTGAAAATCTGGATCGACGCAGACGCCTGTCCGGGTCCGGTCAAGGAGATCGTATTCCGAGCCTCCAAACGGCTGAGCGTACCGGTCACGCTGGTCGCCAACCGCCCGCTGCGCACACCACCCTCGCGTCTCATCAACGCAGTACAGGTAAGTCAGGGCTTTGACGTAGCGGACCACTATCTGTTGCAGCAGGCAACCGACGAAGACCTCGTCATCACCGCCGATATTCCCCTAGCGGCGGGCCTGGTTGAACGCGGCGTGCCCGCGCTCAACCCGCGCGGCGAGCTTTACACGGAACACAACATCCGCGAGCGGCTGGCCATGCGCAACCTGATGGATGAGCTGCGCTCAACCGGCGAGATCAGGGGCGGCCCGCCCCCCTATGGCGAGCGCGACAAGCAGGCCTTCGCCAACAGCCTGGACCGTTGGCTGGCGAAACGCCGCGGCGGCTAGCGGCGGCGCCCGCCACGGGCGTGTTTGTTGTCCTGGGGACGTTCCTCGTTCACCTTGAGGAGCTTGCCGCGCAGTTCCAGCCCGTTGAGCGCACCGATGGCCGCGCGCGCCTCGTGCCCTTCCATTTCGATGAATCCGAAGCCGCGGCAGGCCCCGGAGAAGACATCCTGCACCAACCGGATCGAACGCACACGTCCATGCGCCGAGAATAGCGCGGTCAGCTCTTGCTCCGTGGCATCCGCCGGCAAATTGCCAATAAAAATCTTTTTCATGATCGGTTTCCTGGGATGATCAACCGGCTAGTGACACAATACCCTTACAGGGCCTCGCGGCCCCGCAAAGTGAGTCTCAGGGCGCCCGGCGGCGCTGGGTCTGACGCTCGGAACGCGGCCGAGGCGGCGTACCGGAACGCCGGGGGTAGCCCTGGTTACGAACCGGATCCTGGCGCAGGCTGGAACGCGGCGGCTGTAGGGGCGCAGGCTCCGGATGGCGCGCGGTGGTCGGCGCGAAGCCGTCCACTACCGAGGCCGGAAGGGTGCGTCCCAGCAGGCGCTGAATATCCTTCAGGTATTGGGCCTCCTCGGCGCAGACCAGCGAAATCGCTTCGCCGCTGGAGCCGGCGCGGCCGGTACGCCCGATACGATGGACATAATCCTCGGGCACATTGGGCAATTCGTAGTTGACCACCTGTGGCAACTGGTCGATGTCGATGCCACGCGCGGCGATGTCGGTCGCTACCAGCACTCGCACCTTGCCCTGCTTGAAGTCCGCTAGGGCGCGCGTGCGCGCGGATTGGCTCTTGTTGCCATGGATAGCGACGGCGTTGATACCATCCCGCTCCAGTTGCTGCGCGAGCCGGTTGGCGCCGTGCTTGGTGCGGGTAAACACCAGTGTCTGGCGCCAGTCGCCGGAGATCACCAGGTGCACCAGCAGAGCCTGCTTGCCACCGCGGTCCACCAGATGTACACGCTGGCTGACAAGTTCCGCCGGTGTATTGCGGGGCGCCACGTCGATGGTCTGCGGGTCATTCAGCAGGCCGGCCGCAAGCTTGCGAATCTCGTCGGGGAAGGTGGCCGAGAACAACAGGTTTTGCCGTCGCGCTGGCAACATGGCTAGAACGCGACGGATGTCGTGGATAAAGCCCATGTCCAACATGCGATCCGCCTCGTCCAGGACCAGGATCTCGATGCCCGACAGGTTAACCGTTTTCTGATTAGCGTGGTCCAGCAGGCGGCCTGGGGTCGCGACGAGGATATCCACACCGCGCCTCAGGGTATCGATCTGGGGCTGAATACCCACCCCGCCGAAGACCACCGCCGTGCGCAGGGAAGAATGGCGGCCATAGGCGCGCATGCTGTCGCAGACCTGCGCCGCCAGCTCACGGGTGGGCGTCAGCACCAGAGCGCGCAGATGGTGGCGGGACGGGTCCGCCACAGAGGCGGTACGCCTGGCCTGCAGGCGGTGTAAAAGCGGCAAGGTAAAAGCGGCGGTTTTGCCAGTGCCGGTCTGGGCGGCTGCCAGCAGATCGCGTCCAGCCAGAACGACAGGGATGGCCTGGGACTGAATCGGTGTAGGCACCGAATAGCCATGATCAGCGATAGCACGCACCAAATCGTCCGCGAGGCCGAGGTTAGCAAAAGACATGTATGACTCCTGAATCCGCCTGCCCATGCGATGTGCACGAGACCAGTCCAGGCAGAGGCATTGATGATGATCGGGGAACAGCCTGTGAGAGTGAACCACGACAGGTTTGTAGGAGGGACGCGGGAATTATTACCCGTTTGCGGCTGTCCCGGACAGGACGGCTAAGAACCTCAGAGCGCAGACCGGATCGCGCTGCGACAAACTCGGGGTGGAGTATAGCGCGACCGGGCGCGCTTTACCAAGAGGATACGGAAAACTCCCGCTGAGTTGGCATGGACAGTGCCGACGCGCCAATGGGCTACCCTTCGCTTCTCTTGTCCGCAGATTTACCGCCACCCTGCCGACTTCTAGCCAGATAACGATCCGACCACTTGGCCAGAGCATAAATGGGATAGCCAATAGCCGCGACCGCCAGCAGGACGAACAAGATCAAGGCCAGCCACCCCGGCAACATCGGCCAGAGTTCCCGCACGAAGTACACCATGACCCAGGCCAGGCCACTGGTCACCACCAGCGCGATTATAAAAGCCATGATATCATTGTGTTGCAATGTAGTTTCCCCCTCAGACGACCAGAGAATACATCCAGCCCAGCCCGGCGCAGGCACCGATCACGGGGATGATCCCAACCTGGTAACGGAACAGAGCAAGTAAGGCGGCCACGCCGATGGCGACAGCCGGCCATTCAAAGCGCCCCGCCAGCCCGACCGGCCACAGGACATGATAGGCAAAAAACAGCGCCAGGTTCAGCACCACACCCACGACCGCCGCGGTGATGCCGGCTAGCGGGGCGGTGAATTTCAGATTGTCGCGGGTGGCTTCCACCAGCGGCCCGCCGACCAGGATAAACAAAAACGACGGCAGAAAAGTAACCAGGGTCGCCACCACCGCGCCCGCACTACCGGCCATAAACAGGTCGTCGGAACCAAACAGCTCGCGACTCCAGCCGCCCACAAAACCCACGAAGGCGACCACCATAATCAAGGGGCCGGGCGTGGTCTCGCCCAGCGCCAAACCATCGATCATCTGGGCAGCATTCAGCCACTGGTACTGCTCCACCGCACCCTGGTAGACATAGGGCAGCACCGCGTAGGCCCCACCGAAGGTCAACAACGCCGCCTTGGTAAAAAACCAGCTCATCTGGGTCAAGGTCCCCTGCCAGCCGAACCCATATGCCAACGCACCCACGACCCCCCCCAAATGGCCAACCCCACCAGGAGCAAACGGAGTAAGCGCGGCCACCTAAACCGCGCCTGCGGCGGGGGCTCATGATGATCGTCAATCAGCGCCGGGCCTGCGGAAGCGGAGGACGAGTCATGGCCACTCTTGGCGCTGAATTTTTCAGGGGCGATCCTGCTCGCCAGATAGCCAATCACCCCAGCGGTCAACACGATCGAGGGAAACGGCACCCGCAAGACGGAGATGGCCAAGAAAGCTGCCACTGCAATACTCCACAACAAACCATTCCTGAGCGCCCGCGAACCGATGCGCCAGGCCGCAAACATCACGACGGCAGTCACCGCCGGTTTGATGCCATACAGTATCCCGGCTACCGTCGGCAATTGGCCGAAGGCAAGATATATCCAGCTCAACCCGATCAGGATGAACAGGGAAGGCAGCACGAACAATACGCCGGCGATGATGCCGCCCGGCGTGCCATGCATTAGCCAGCCCAGATAGGTGGCAAGCTGCTGTGCCTCTGGACCTGGCAGCATCATGCAGTAATTGAGGGCGTGCAGAAACCGTCGCTCGGAGATCCAGCGACGCCGCTCCACCAGTTCCTGATGCATCATGCCGATCTGCCCCGCCGGCCCACCGAAACCGATAAAGCCAAGCTTGAGCCAGTACCAGCAGGCTTCACCCAGGGGTATAGGAGCAGGTGGTTTGTTATTATCCATGCTGACGTCCTTGGAAAATGGCGTCCATGATGATAGAGGTTTTCTCGACCGCCTGTCGCCTTTTGCCGTCCTTTTCAAAAAGAATTGAAACCGCACTTGCGCGCGATGTTGGTCATCCCCCCGGAGCAGAACGGCGAGTTTCTGGCTCGGATAGAAGACCTGTTGGAGGTGTAAAGCCGTCAGCACCGACGGAACAATTCTCACCTGATGACGTACTTGCCGGAAGTATCCGGAGCCCGCTGCACAGGGACTCAAAAGTCAAGACCCCACCTAAGGGCGGGGTCTTGACTGGTATGGCCTTACCGAACTAAGGGATCAGTTGGTCAATTCTACCTTTATGGCGCTCAGCCCCTTCGGGCCCTTCTGGGAATCGAACATCACAGCCTGCCCTTCGGTGAGGCTTTTGAAACCGCTGCCTTGGATCGAGGAATGGTGCACAAAAACGTCATCACCACCATCCTGCGGGGCAATAAAACCAAAGCCTTTCTCATCACTAAACCACTTTACTGTACCACTACGCATATTTACTTCATCACTTTAATAATAGGAAACCACACTGAAACTCTACTCATCACATACCCAATTCTTTCGATAAAGAACTTAAGCAGGTTCTTCGTTTTATTTCGCTTTTTTAACGAGGAATACTTTCCCCGCCTAATTATAGACGCAAGTAGCAAAAAAGGTTCAGTATCTTTTTCAATGGGCCTAACCAGTCGTTCGTCTTTACGGCAGTTTCAGGTTAAACGTATAGTATCGGATGTGAAGAATTTCCAATGATTTTACTGTGACTTCCATTAAAATAGCCGTATACCTCTACCATGCTATATTTAATTCTCAACGCATAGCTTTTAAGCAGAACAACATTATCCCGATAACCCAGCTTGGCCATTGCCGGGACAGGCCGTTCATGAAGCCCTGCGGTCATGGCGAGATAAGGCCTTAATATCATGAAGCGCTGTATTACACGACGTTCCTTTCTAACGGGCGCATTACTCATCCCGTGGCTACCCCTCCTTGGGCAGGGCGCTCAGGCTGAGGTGAAACCGCTGGCGGGACTTGAGTTGGGACCGGCGCAGCCGTTCAGTTTCGACTGGCTGCGCGAGCAGGCCAAACAACTGGCCGCCCAACCCTACCAGGCTCCCCTCATCCGCCAGGCCGATATCCTGGATAGAATCGATTATGATGCCCATCTGGAGATCCAGTTCCGACCGGAAGCCGCGCTCTGGCGACAGGGAGACGGACCGTATCCGGTGCGATTCTTCCATCTGGGGCGGCTATTCCCGACGCCGGTGAAGATTTATGCCGTGCGCGAGGGTACGGCGCGTGAAGTGCGCTATTCATCCCAACTGTTCACCTTCGGCAAAGCGGATTTTGCCGCGGCGCTGCCGGACGATATGGGCTTTGCCGGCCTCCGGGTCATGCATTCCAGGACGGAGGAGCGGGACTGGCTGGCTTTCCTGGGCGCATCTTATTTTCGCAGTGCCGGGGAATTGAATCAGTACGGCATCTCGGCCCGCGGTATCGCCATCGATACCGCCTTGCCAACGGCGGAGGAATTTCCACGCTTTACCCACTTCTGGCTGGAGCCGGCGGCCGATCCCCAGGCGGTCATGATCTACGCCTTGCTGGAGGGTCCCAGCATTACCGGCGCCTATCGGATCGAGGCGCTCCGCCAGGAGCGCGTGGTGATGGACATCGAGGCCGTATTATTCTTTCGTACGACGATTCGCCGGCTGGGAGTGGCGCCGTTGACCAGCATGTTCTGGTTTTCCGAGACCAACCACCAGCCCAGTTGGGATTGGCGCCCGGAAGTCCATGACAGCGACGGGCTGGCCCTGTGGACCGGGGCCGGCGAACGGATCTGGCGGCCGATCAACAATCCGCCCTTCGTCCAGACCAATTCCTTTGTCGATAACAATCCCAGGGGATTCGGTCTTTCCCAGCGGGATCGCAATTTCGAAAACTATCAGGACGACCTCGTATTTTATGAACGGCGGCCCACGTTATGGGTTGAACCGCTGGAGCCCTGGGGAGAGGGGGTGGTACAGCTCATTGAAATTCCGACCAACTACGAAATCAGTGATAACATCGTCGCCTACTGGGTGCCGCAGGCGCCCGCGCAAGCCGGCTCCACCCGAACCTTTAAATACCGCCTGCATTGGGCAGCCGACGAACCCTATTTGCCCGCCCGCGGCCGGGTTATCGCCACCCGCATGGGCTGGATCACCATTCCCAAGACCCCGCCGCGACCGGCGCATAAAGCCTGGTTTGCCATCGATTTCGCCGGGGGACCGTTGGAACAACTCGACAAGCAAGCGCCCGTCCAATTGGTGGCCAGCACCACGCGCGGTAATCTGCGTAACCCTGGCGCCTTTCAGGTGGCAGGCACCCGCCGCTGGCGGGGGAACTTCGATCTCGAACTGGAAGACGGTGAACCCCTGGACCTGCGGGCCTACTTGCGCTTGGGCGATCAGGCGCTGTCGGAGACCTGGCTCTATCAGTTCATCCCCCGTACTTCATCAAGCTGAGATTCATCCTATTGCGACTTCTTTATTGATCCTTGTCGATCTTTGTTGGGGGTATCTTGACCATGAAGCGAGACCAGGGGAAAGCGGGGGCTAAGCCGCGATTGACGAACGGTCTCGTAATAAGTCAATTAGCCTTTCAATGGCATACGATGTTCTCAGACAGCTAAGGTGCTTTTTCGAGGATAAAGGCTAAAAAAGATAGCGCAACCTAGCGCAAGGAGGGGTTTTCAGAACTTCATATTCTAGTTTTACGCCAAAAATAAACCTTTATTCAATATGTTAGTAACAAGGCAAGGCATTTTATACGCCTGGCGCTAGGGTATGTGCGGAAAAAATAATATTTAACCAGCTCGCAGACTGAACCGCCCGGCCACGATCGGCCTTGCCGCTTTGCTGGTGGTGGCCGTGGGGTTGCCGTGCGCACTGTCTGTGCTAACAGTGCCGGCCAGTTGGGGTTCATGCTGCGCAGCGCTGCCAGCGCGTAAGCACGGCAATCCAGCGCTTCATTCCTGGCGCCATGCGGCAATACCCAGCGCCTAACCAGTTGTCCTCTTACTCGGGTAGTCTCGATGCGCTCGCTCAGCAGTTGAGAAGCCCAGCGCTCTTCATAGCCGCTATCCAGGTCATCCGGCAGGTGCATGTAGCCAGGACGGCCAGGATCAACCCGAAGTCTGGCGAATATGGCCTCTTTCGCTGAGTCAACACCCACAGACCACACTGTAGCGCCATGGTAGCGGCGACTCTGTCCCGCCGCTTTCGGCCAGATAGGCTTGCCCGCGCCACCCTGGCCACGTATCGCATAAACCCGCCTGGCTCGGCGTGTCTCGCAGTAGGAATGCACTGCCGCCGCATGGTGTCCGCCAGCGTCAACACAAGCCGCAATGACAGTCAGCAGCCTTCCGTCAACGGTCTTGTATTTCGCGGTCAGCACGCCGTCCAGTTGCCGCCAGACGTCTCCGGTGCCGGCTACAGCCATCTTTCCCCGGCTGGCCGATTGATAAAGCTCTTGGTTGGCTTGTCCGGCTTAGGTGCTGATGGTGGCGTCTCTCGCAGCACATGTGCGCCTAGCACTTGCGCGGCAGCGTGCGCGTAGACTTCCGCGTCCAGGTAGTGATTGTTCTTGCCATGCCGTACCCACAGCACACGGTGCGCCCGCACGATGCGGGACTCAGCTACCAGCTGCTTACAGTAATCTTCAGAGGCGTCTATCGGCAGGTGGAACCCGCCAGGCTCACCCGGGGGCCAGTCGATACGGCCATGGATTTGTGCCTTGAAATAACCGCCGTCTACGTGCCACAGAGTAAGTCCGCCAGCCAGGCTCTTGCCGGCTCGGGACACATCCAGCCGGGCCGGTTTGACGGGTTTATCTAGGGAGTCATGGCCTTTGCAGGGGGCCGCGTAGTGGCGGTTCTGGCGGGTGAATCGATACACTTGGTCAGTGCCATAGCCTGAGTCGATCAACGCCATACGCACCCTTAGATTGCCGTAGGGACGCTCTAGCACGGCGGCCAGCCGGTCCCAGGCGGCGCCGGCTTCATGCAGTCCGAATATCTCATGGTGACAGATAAGCCAGCTCTCGCCTTGCGCGCCAAAGCCACGCACCACGACATAGAGACGGTCCTTCTGCACGTCCACGCCAGCGGTAAGGATTTTAACGCCAGCCGGCAGCGTGTCGCTCTCATAGCCTTGCCGCAGGTTCCACACCTTCTCCCAGTTCGGTGCTTCGCCTTTCATCTGCCACAGCTCACCGAAGGCGGTGTTCTTGACGGCTTGCAGCCGGGCCGGGTCGCCGGCTTGGTGCGCTTCCAGCCATAGTTGCGCACAGCGGCCAAACGATCGCCAGGGACTAGCCAGGCCGGATACCCAAAAGCTGGCGGTGTCGCTGTCCGGCAGATCGCCCTCTATGTGTCCGTCTCGCACCGTCTGGCCAGGCGCCAGGTAAAGCCCTGCCGCATTCATGGTTAGGCGGTGGCTGTCGGGTATCTCAGCGCCGCACTCAGGACACGCCAGCACCGCCGCACGGCGGGCTTGTGCCGGGGTGGCGCCGGAAGGCCAGCGTAGCAGCTCGAAAGCTGGCGCAAAGTAGGCGCCACAGTCAGGGCAGGGCCAGTGCCAGCGGTGTTGAGTGCCTTCCAGATAGCGCGCCCAGATCATGGAAGCGCCTTCCAGGGTTGGCGTGGATACCAGAATAACCTTGCCATCGGGATAGGTGGCGGTGCGTGCCATAGCCAGGCTTACCGGGTCGCCTTCGGCAGTGGCTTCCATGCGGTCCACTTCGTCCACCACTACTAAAGCACAGGCATGGCTGGCGAGTTCTGTAGTGCTACCCGCCCAAGCAAAGCCGATACGTACGCCGGCAAAGAATTTCTCGGTAAGCTTGTTCTGCCGGCCTTGGTGCAGTTTGGCCAGCAGTGCCGGACAGCTTCGCACCATCTTCATGAAACGATCGCCGCTCATCGACTCGGCGGCTTTCTGTGTGGGGGCTATCCATAAGGCGGGCGCGGGGTCGTCGTCAAGGCGGTGGCCAACCACGTTGAGCAAGGCTTCCGTCTTACCCATTTGGGAACCCATGACAGCGACAATCAGCTTGTACCGGGGATCAGCGCAGGCGGCGGCTATCGGCATGACGTACGGTGTGCGGTCCGAACGCCAGGGCCCCGGCTCAGCCGTGCCGGCCGGCAGGATACGGTTGGCGTCAGCCCACTGGCTGGCTGTCCGGGTTGGTGGTGGTCTCAGCAGGCCGCCGGCTTGCTGGGCTTCGAGCCACAGCGTTGAGTTGATCTGCGAGGTTTTGACGGACACGGCGAGTCTCTTTAAGTAGGATAGCGCGCACCATAGCAGGATCGCTGCACGCTGCTAATTCATAAGCCATGCGGCCAGGCAAGCCTTCTAGCTGGCTTGTCAGCATCTGGATATTCATCAAGTAGAACTGCCGCACTTCGGATATTTCGATCAGCTCCTTGCCGCGTTCGGCAATATCCAATTCAATCCGCTTACGCTGTGCAATGGTTAACAAGCGCCGTTCCTCGGCGTTGGTGCTGTCCGTCTGGCCGTTGGCGTGATATTCCACCCAAGCCTTGATGCTGGCGGTTAGATCGTACAGGCCTTTGGTCACAGACTTGAATACACCAGCGGTAATCAGCCGTTGGAATTGTCTGTCACTCAAGCCAAGCAATTTCACTACAGCCGCCCGTGGGGTTAGCTCAGTATTTTCTATGCGCATAGGACACTAGGACACATGTTTTGAAGTCAATTCAGCCTTGTTTTCCGCCATTCTGCGTGCCTGCCTTGGGTAGCTATACAGGACCCGGTAAGTTATTGATATACATAGCATTTAACTATCAAGCCTTTTCGGTGCAGCAGGGCTTCGCTTCTTTGGTAGCGCCTTAGCCTTCGGCGCCGGGGGCCTAGCCTGCTTCCTCGGCGGCTTGAAGTCGCAGAAGCCGAACCAACCGTCCCGCGTGTGGAAGGTGATAGCCAACCAGCCGCCGTTATCGATCACATCCGTTACCACGATCGGTCCTAGGTCCACCAGGTCCACAGGTTTGCAGGGTCTAAGCGTAGTCATCATTTCACCTCATCGCCAAAGCTCAGCCAGCCATTGCTTAAGCCAGACACCTTGTAAGGGCTGTGGTTAGCCATGCTGGCGTGCAGGCTGCACAAGTGATACAACCTTCCACTTATGCGGCAAGGGTGGTGGCCGTGGTTACCGCAAGCGTCCTTGCTGGTGCGATTGATCGCCAGGCATGGCCGGTTCTGTTTTTTCATACGGTTCCTCGATTGCTGCACGTATGCATCTGGTTGGGGTAAAAAGCGCCTTTCCCGGCCTTGCACTTCCCAAGGCCGGTGCCGTCGCCGCCAGTGTCCGGCAGGAAAGACGCACAGCCGGCACAGAGGATCGGGTGGTATTCCTTAGCTGTTACGCCGGCTTCCCGCCACTTTGGTGGTTTTATGAAGCCGTGCTGGAGGAGTGACTTGCAGAAAGCCTCCAGCATCTGCCGGTCCTGCAATTCTACGTAGTCAGCAGGGATAGCTTCGTTCAGTATTAGATCAAGCGGGACACCAAGAATAAGCGCCGGGTGCATGTCCTCGAGGTCTTCGCGGGTAACTGAAATTTTCTCAGGGTGACTGTTTTTTCGGTGTAACTGGTGTAACTGTGTAACTCGAAGGCTGGAAGCCTCATTATTGCTGGGTTTCTGGCTATTAACTTGAGTTACACCGTCTTTTTTGGCTGGTGTAACTGGTGTAACTCGGTCTATTTGTTGGCCGGGTGTAGTTACACCAGTTACACCGCCTTTTTCTTCCGGTGTAACTGGAACCGGATACCCTGGAAGCCGCATTATTGCTGGGTTTATCTTCCGAAGTTACACCAGTTACACCAGTTACACCGCTTTTTAATGATGGTAGAGAAATATTCGGCTTAATGATGCTGGAGAAATATTCGGCTAGCATGACTGCTCACCGACGAGGTCGCCTAGAATTGATGCCGCAAAATGATAGAGGCGAATGGTCTTATCAACGCCGGGTGGCTTTTTCGATGCGCTGGACTTCCCGTCCTTTTCGTCTGGAATGATGAGGTTTTGACTGATAAGCGTTTTTGCAACCAGCCTAGAATCAAGTCCTCTACATAGTTCCGTCTTGAATATTTCAGGAAAGACAAAAAATTCTGTCCCGTTCACGGTCTTTTGACGCCAGCCAGCGCGATTTATGGTTCGGCTAAGCTCATCCTCGGTAAAACCCCACGATGTAAATCGATTCTCACCATGCAGTTGAAAAAATTGCCGTATCTGATCTATCGCCTGCTGTTCTTCGTAAGAGCCTTTGCCGCCACAATCCGCCAGCCATGCCTTGAAGCAATTCCCAGCCGCATCATTAGCCGTGCCGGGTGGCCAGGACGTAATACCAAAAGCGGTTGCCAGCTCACCTCCGGCGGCAATCAGCGAGAAACGGTTAGCCACGCGGAATACTTGCTTGCTGGCGCCTTCGGGGAACAAATTCGCCTATCCACTTTTCCCGGTATGCGCTGATCGTGCTGGCTACATCCCTCTAGAGACGCAATCAACGCTTCAATAAAGGCCGGTCCAGCCGTGCCATAAAAGCATTGTGAGTTCCCGCCTATCTCGGTTACAAAGTCCTCGGTGGTCGCAAAACCGTGCAGCGCTTTAATAAAATCCTCGCCTACCGGGATTTCAACCAAGCGAACAGACTGTCCAGCGTTTAGCGCAACACCAGCCTTGTTCATAATGTCGGCCAAGCCTTGCTCCCCTGACACAGGAAAAGATACCGCCACTCGGCTTGCCGCCTGGCGCCACCCTCGCGGTTTCCGCGTATCTTCCCGGCTTGATTGGCCAGCATGGTAAACGGAATGGCCGATTTCCCTTGGAAGCGCTTGACCCATCTCATCCAGCGGCAGAAGAATGTCGTTGTGGGAACCGGCGATTCCCTCAAAGCCGTTGGCTGTCCCGCGCCAGGTGGGAATCACCTCGCCGCTGTTCCAAACGCTATAGGCCACTCGCTGGCTGGTAGGTTTGCCGGTAGTGCTGTTTCCGCGCACGTGAACACCGCCGCTTTGCTCGCGGGTTATCTTCAGCAGCGGCGCCGAAAACCCCATGCTGACTGAAAACACCAAACCATCATTGCCTACGCAATAGGCGCCGACATGCTTCTGCCAGTCCGCCAGCGTTCCCGCCGTTTTGAACGGAAAGTTGACCTGGTACACGGTTTGCAAAAGCACCCTTTCCCCGCTACTCGCCGTTCCAAGGGTGCGGTTCGGCAACACAAAAACGCCGTTATGCCAGCCACATTTAGGGACACAAAGCGCTTTTGCTTTTGGTGCAATGGTGTCGAAGAATATTTGCAGAGCATTATTGCCTGCCTTCGTTCCGCTTAGCCGAAAGTCCTAGGCGCCTCAAAACTTTCCGGTAGGCTCGTCTGTCCTCGAGCAATTCAAGCGGCATGGCCCACTGGTGAGAGCATCCTAGGCGGTCCTTGAACTCCAACAGATACCCATGGTTGTCCGAGTCGGTATCTCTGGTGGCGGCTGTTATGCGAAGCGGTACGCATACCCAAACGTCTTTTCCGTCTTCGTCCTGCTGCTGCCAAATACCCTTAGAATCGCGTCTGAACCCATCCGGCAGCTTGGTTTCTACCACACCTGCGGTGCGCAACTGCTCCAGTGCCGCCGGCAGTCCGGCTATCTGGTGCAAATCGTTGAAGTCCGTTGGCCGCTCGCCGTTGTGGCTGGCCTGGTAATCCGCTATCTGTTCTGCTGTAAAATGCGGAATCACCACGGTGCCGCCGATCGCCGCCGCCGCTATCTGTGCTTGGGTAACGCCTGTATTACCGACTGCCGGCCTCCACTGGTCGTTATCCGCGCAAATAACAAGCGTCTTATCCGGGTATTGCTTGTGAAGCGCTTCCGCCACTGCCGGCAGGTTGCCAGCATCAAACGCGATAAACACGCCGGTCTTAAGCGCCAGGTGAATGCTGGCCGCCGTGGCAAATCCCTCAGCTATATATAAGGTTTCGCCTATCTCGCCGACGGTGGCAAAGTGGCCTTTCTTGTCGGTCCCATAGATAAACTTTTTTTTGCCTTCGGCGGGTATCTCCTGCAGGCCATGCAGCGTGCCAGCCGTATCAAAAACAGGAATCAGCAATAACTCTCCTTCCTGCCTGGCGATTAATGGCGGTATAGCATGCGCTTGGAGGTACGGGTGATTGCTGTCCGCTGGTTTTGCGGCTTTCCACCGCTTAGCTCAGTTTCGCCTGCAATCCGCATGGCGTTTTGCCGTCGCGGCATCAGCCTTAGCTCTGTCCTCAGCGCATTTTTTATCGAAAGCTGCTTTCTGTTCATCGGTAAACTTGTACCCGTTGTTGGCGTGCCAGGTTTGCCAACCAAGTCCGTCCTGGTGATTCTGGAAACCGCCGGCTGGAAATTCATCAATGTGCAGAATGAAAGCGCCGTCTGCCTTGCCGTGGGTTCCGGCAGTGCTACAACGGTGAAGCTGACCATCGGCAGGGAATGGCGTCGGCGGGACAAGGCCGCGCTCCCGCATGGCATCGCAGAATCGGGAAATTACTTCTTGTGTATCGGGTGGCGGGAAACTATCATTTTCGATGACTGAGAGTTTTAGAGACATGGAATTGTCCTTTTAGGCGCCGCTAGTTCCACCAAGCGGCGCCTGGCCTCGGTTGATTAGAAGGGAATATTGTCGTTAAAGTCGTCTGTAAAGTCTCGCCGTCAGAGTCCTCGCTACCCTGTCCGTAGCGGTCGGCTCTGGCGGTTTTCCTCTATCAGTCCATTCTTGGCTTTCCTTCACCAGCTTCTGCAAAAACTCCGGCACCTTTTCCAAAACCGTCTCATTGTCAGAGTCAATTTCAAACCCAATCAATTCTGTAGTGGCGGGTGGAATAGCCATTCCTTTAGGCGCCTGAACCACGCTGGATATAACGGCAATTTCCTTACCGTCGTCTTTTTCTTCGCGGGTGACAGACACCAGACATGGCTTTCCCAGCACATTCTTCAGGTCAAATCCCTTGAGCTCTTCCTGGCTTAGCGGCCTTCCACGCCAGGAATCAAGGGCGGCTCGCAGGCCGGCCTTTTTGTTCAGCGACGCCGTGAACCGCTTACCAATAACGTGCGGTGCGCCGTCACTACGCAGCTCGTTAAGCAATTCCCAAGCAAGCCAAACTTGGCCTTTCTCGCCATAGGCAGTCTTTTGCGTGCCAATGTCGATAACGCTAATGCAGCGTGCCGGATGAGTTCCCGCCGGGGGTAATTCGTAACTTTTGGTCTCAGATAAATGTAAGCTCATTTCTGTATTCTCTTAATGCGCTTTTGCCACTATGGCCATGCGCTGTTTCGTAACTTGGATTACTGCCATTTCTTTAGGTGGCGAGCCTTGAACTCGTCGATGTCCTCCCTCCGGTATCGTGGAAATTTGCCAATGCGAATGTACGGCAGATTGTTCCTGCCGGTAGTACGCCAGTTGGTTAACGTGGTGACGCCAATGCAAAGCTCCTGCGATACTTCTTCAGGAGTTAACAGCCGGGTTTGGGTAGCGAGTGGTTGTTTCATGCCTTATAACCTCAATCAGGTTTGGTTAACGGTATCGATTTTGAAGTAACGAACTGCGAAGTCAGCCCCCAACAATTAATTTTTGATTGTTGTCCAGATATTCGGCAAAAGCCTGTTCGGCAGATAGGCTAGGATTAGCCTTCCAAATGCGTGCCGCGCCTATGTGAATATCCGCGGGTACGTGCTCAAGCTGGTCCCAAAGCCATTGAGGGATATGCGGCCTGAACTCATCGAGCAACTCTGTAACCTCATCGAGCCACAAATTAGCTTCCGCATGGCGTTTGCACTTTTTGTAATAGCGCTCCAGGGTTTTGTAAGACAGGTCGGTAGCGGCAGATACCAGCTCGAAGGATTTTTCCAGGCTCAATCCCCTGCGTCGAAGCATTAGCACACCCTTGGTAATGCGAACTTGCCTGGCTAATTCCCCTACTTTTTTGCTCACTCCTTTCCGTCCACGTGACTTTTCCAGCTTCAGCGCCTTCTTTGCAGGGGTGCCGCTCAACACTTCGTTAAAGCCACTCTGGAAAAACTTCATGGTTTCGGCTGGTGGTTGCTCGCCTTTCTCGATAGCGCTAACAAACCGGGACATGTGTACCTCGCCTTCCGTCATGCCGGCTTCTTTAAGCCGTTCGGTATCAAATGGCACGGCTATTCCACCGCCTTCAGCACATAGTCGGTGATCCTCTGCATTGGCTCTCGCAGTCTCTCGGTGTCCATGACGATGTACCCAGCGGTAACGTCGGCACCCTTGTGATCGATAAGACGCCGCAAGGCAAAGGCCGGAATATCCAGACTTTCGGCAATGGTGATAACGTTCGGCGCAAGTCATGCGCACTGAACTGGATACCCGTCAGCTCAACCACTCGCTGAACAAAGTGCTGTGGCGAAGCCATGCGGCTATCCGTTCTGTTTCTGCCGGGAAACACGTAGGTGCCGCCGCCGTGGTAGGCATAGCGAGTGGTGAGCATGTCGGCGAGATAATTGGATAGCGGTAACACATGGGCTTGGCGGTTCTTGGTGTCCTGAACGGACAGGGTGCGCTCGTCGAAGTCGATGTCTCGCCATTGCAGCTTTGCCGCTTCTTCGCGGCGCAAGCCGGTTAACAGGAGCAGGGTTAGGTAGTCCCGTGCGGTTCCGTCCAATGTCTGAACGGCATTCCACCAGCGCTTAAGCTGGGTCGGCTTGATAACCGTCATACGCCGTTCCACCCTGGCCCAGCCGCGCACCTGAGAGAGCCGCTTGACTGGGTTGGTGGTAAATAGCGGGTTGCCGTCCGTGTCCAGGTATTGGCCGGCGGCAAAATTGAACAGTGCGGATAATAGCCGCATCGCCAAATTAGCCTTGGCTGACCGTGCCGCTCAGTCAGCCGCGCGTGGTGGGCCAATACCTGCTCGTGGGTGATACTCAGCAATGGACGGTCCCGCCAATCCGCCAGGTAAAGCCGCAAGGCGTCCGCATAACAGCGCAGCGTTGACGGCTTGATAGTCCGAACTGCTGTGTAGTCGTTAAATACCGTCGCCAGGGCGATAGCGTTTCGCTCCCGATCCTGGCTTTGCTTTTTTGGGTTAACGCCTTGCGCAAGCTGTCCATTGATAGTCGTGGCTTGCCGTCTGGCAATCTCTGGCGTCACTGCCGGAAAGCGGCCCAGCTTGAACCGCTCTCGCTTGCCGGCCACCCACTTGTAAACGTAGAAGGTTTTGGTTCCGCCGGGGGTTATCTGCAAAGGCCCCAAGGCCGGGAACCTTGGTGTCATAGACGAAGTAGCGCTTTTCAGACGCAAGCAGCGCGTCCAGCGCTGTCTTGGTAAACGGGAGTTTTTTAGGCATTCCTAGCACCTGTTTTATGGGAATGCTAGGCCAGCGCTATAAAGGTGTGCTATGGAGAGCAACTTAGCGCTACCTAGCTAAAGGTATAATAGCGCTAAGTTAATGAAATGTTAATAGGAAATGAAGGTAGATAAAAGGAGAGAAACTGCTTAGCTCAGAACTTCATATCCTCAAAGAACTTCTTCACCCCATCCAGCCAACCGCGCTCCTGAGGAGCGTGGCGTTGCCCGCCTTCCTCCATGGTCTCGGCAAGCTTTTGCAGCAGTTCCCTTTGTTCCTTGGTTAGATTGACCGGCGTCTCCACCCCTACCCGGCACAGCAGATCGCCAACAACGCCACCGCGTACCGGTTTCACGCCCTTACCACGAACACGAAATAGCTTGCCCGTCTGGGTTTCGGCGGGAATCTTGAGGCTGACCCGGCCATCCAGGGTAGGCACCTCCAGCTCGCCACCCAGCGCCGCCGTGGCAAAGCTGATCGGGACCTGACAGTACAGATTATTGTCTTCCCGAGTAAAGATGGGATGCGGCTTAACCTGAATCTGCACATACAGATCGCCCGACGGCCCACCGCTTTCTCCGGCTTCCCCCTCCCCCGACAGGCGAATCCGATCACCGCTGTCCACCCCGGCGGGCACCTTGACCGAGAGGGTTTTTTGCTCCTCGACGCGGCCGCTGCCATGGCACGGGGAACAAGGATCGGGGATGATAGTACCGCGCCCACTGCAGCGCGGACAGGTTTGCTGAATGGAGAAAAACCCCTGCTGCATGCGTACCTGACCGACACCATTGCAGGTAGGACAGGTGGCTGGCTTGGTACCCGCCTTGGCGCCACTCCCACCGCAGGCGTTACATGTCACCAGCGTGGGAACGCGAATCTTGGCGGTGGTGCCGAAAGCCGCCTCTTCCAGCGTGAGTTCCAGGGTATAGCGCAGATCGGAGCCACGGTAAGACTGATTGGCACCGCGACCGCCACGCATACCGCTGAAGATATCGCCGAATACATCACCGAAGATATCGCTGAAGTTAGCCCCGCCTCCAAAGCCGCCTGGCCCACCGCCCGCCGACGCCTCCACGCCAGCATGACCGAACTGGTCATAGGCAGTGCGCTTCTGAGGATCGCTAAGGATCTCGTAAGCCAACTTGGCTTCCTTGAAATGCTCTTCGGCAACCTCATCACCAGGATTGCGGTCGGGATGGTACTTCATGGCCAAGCGCCGATAGGCCTTCTTGATCTCCGCCTCACTCGCGTTGCGGGCAACACCCATGACTTCGTAGTAATCGCGTTTTGCCATCTTCCGATCTTGCGGGTTGGAAATGCGCCCACCGGGCACCACAAAGCCACAGGTCTGGGACTGGCGAACCAATCCCACCCCCGTGGCTCACGACATAGGTTTCATTTATCCTTTACTTCTTCAAACTCGGCATCCACGACACCTTCCTCGGTAGGTTTCTGGTGACTGCCCGCGCCGCCCTGACCAGGATGATCGGGATTGCCACCTCCCTGGCCACCCGCCTGAGCGTACACCCGCTGAGCCAGTTTGCCGGACAGATCGGCTAAAGCCTCGGTCTTGGTGGTGATAGCAGCCTTGTTATCACTCTTCACTGCCGTCTTCAAGTCGGAAATGGCGGCTTCGATCGCGGCCCGCTCGGAACCTTCCACCTTCTCACCGAGTTCCTTTATTGACTTTTCGGTGGCATGGATCAGGTTCTCAGCATGGTTGCGCGCATCCACCAGTTCGTGAAATTTGCGATCCTCCGCTGCATGGGCCTCGGCATCCTTGACCATGCGCTCGATCTCTTCGTCTTTCAGGCCGCTGGACGCCTTGATGACGATGGACTGCTCCTTGCCGGTAGCCTTGTCCTTGGCCGACACGTGCAGAATACCGTTGGCGTCGATGTCGAAGGTCACCTCGACCTGCGGCACACCGCGCGGCGCTGGCGGAATGTCGGAAAGATCGAAGCGGCCCAGGGACTTATTAGCCGAGGCTACCTCTCGCTCGCCCTGTAATACGTGCACGGTGACCGCGGTCTGATTATCATCCGCCGTGGAGAACACCTGGTTCGCTTTGGTGGGAATCGTCGTGTTCTTTTCGATGAGTTTGGTCATCACACCGCCCAGCGTTTCGATACCGAGTGACAATGGGGTGACGTCCAGCAACAGTACATCCTTGACCTGGCCACCCAGCACCCCACCCTGGATAGCGGCGCCAACAGCCACAGCCTCATCAGGGTTGACATCCTTGCGCGGTTCTTTGCCAAAGAAGCCCTTGACCAACTCCTGCACTTTGGGCATGCGGGTCTGGCCACCGACCAGGATCACATCATTGATTTCGTTGACGCCGAGATTGGCATCCTTCAAAGCGGTTTTGCAGGGTCCAATGGTGCGCTGGATCAAGTCCTCCACCAACGACTCCAGCTTGGCTCTGGTCAGCTTAATGTTCAGGTGCTTCGGGCCGCTGGCATCGGCCGTGATATAGGGCAGGTTGAGTTCGGTCTGCTGGCTGGAGGACAGCTCGATCTTGGCTTTCTCGGCGGCCTCTTTGAGGCGCTGCAGGGCCAGCGGATCGTTCTGCAGATTAATACCGGTGTCTTTCTGAAACTGCTCGACCAGGTAATCGATGATCCGCTTGTCGAAGTCCTCGCCGCCCAGGAAAGTATCGCCATTGGTGGACAACACCTCGAATTGGTGCTCGCCATCCACATCCGCGATCTCGATGATGGAGATATCGAAGGTACCGCCACCGAGGTCATACACGGCAATTTTAGTATCGCCACGCTGTTTGTCCATGCCATAGGCCAGCGCCGCGGCAGTGGGCTCGTTGATGATGCGCTTGACCTCCAAGCCGGCGATGCGCCCCGCATCTTTGGTGGCTTGGCGCTGGGAATCATTGAAATAGGCCGGCACGGTGATCACGGCATCGGTAACCGGTTCGCCCAGATAATCCTCGGCGGTCTTCTTCATCTTCTGGAGGACGCGGGCGGAAATCTCCGGCGGAGCCATCTTTTTGCCTCTGGCTTCTACCCAGGCGTCGCCGTTGTCCGCTTTGACGATTTTATAGGGCACCAGATTGATATCCTTCTGGACCTCGTTTTCATTAAACCGACGGCCGATCAGGCGTTTGATGGCGAACAGCGTGTTCTGAGGGTTGGTGACCGCTTGGCGCTTGGCCGACTGTCCCACCAGTACCTCATCGCCATCCACGAGCGCGACGACGGAAGGCGTCGTGCGATCACCCTCGCTGTTTTCGATAACCCGCGGCTTACCACCCTCCATGATCGCGACGCAGGAGTTAGTCGTGCCAAGGTCGATTCCGATTATTTTGCCCATTGCAATCCTCTCTATAAATCTTGTTCAGTTACGTTACGCTACTAAGCGGCCTTGGCGTTTACTTGGGGTCATACTGCGGGTTTTCAATACCTGCCTCGGTCTTTTTAACCGCCTGGGCTACGATCACCATGGCAGGCCGGATGAGCCGTTCATTGAGCATGTAGCCCTTTTGAACAACCTGCAGAACGGTATTGGGCTCGGCCTGTTCGGAAGGCTGCATGGCCATCGCCTCATGTAATTCGGGATTGAATTTGGCGCCGACAGGATTCAATTCCTGCACGCCGAATTTTTCCAGCGCCGTATTGAAGACCTTAAGGGTCAACTCGGACCCTTCCCGCAGCTTATTCACGTCAATGCTGTCGTTGGCCAATGCAATACCCATTTCCAGACTGTCTTTGACCGGCAGCAAAGCGTCGATAAAATCCTTGAGGGCGAACTTGCGGGCGTTTTGCACCTCCCGTTCACCGCGCTTGCGGACGTTTTCCATTTCGGCCCGGGCGGCCAGGCAAAGGTTACGGTTTTCCTCCGCCTTGGCCAGCGCCTGTTCCAGTTCGCCCTGCAGAACCGTCACGGCATCCTGCGCAATCAGGGATACGTCCTCTCCCCCCTGCTCTACCGCCGCCTCTTGCCACACGGCATGCTCCGTCGCAACAGTCGCCTCGGTTTGAGCAGTAGTACCGGTATTCTCTTTGTGCTGACTCACAGTGCCTCCATAGATAACCATCGTGCAAAATCATGAGACTACCGCAACCGCGGCTTAGTCTGCATCACCGTCAGGGATGGGGGCTTAAATCCTGGAATTCAAGGCCGAAGCCAGCAATTTGGCGGTGACATCCACAATCGGAATCACCCGTTCATAGGCCATCCGGGTAGGACCGATGACACCCAGCACGCCCAGAATCTTGCCCTCCACCGAATAGGGGGCGGTGACGATGCTGCAAATGCCCAGAACATCGGAACCCGCCTCCTCGCCGATGAAGATTTGCACACCCTGGGCAGTCAGGCATTGATCGAGCAAATGTAAAATATCCTGCTTATGATTAAAGGCATCGAACAGTTCACGCAATTTCTCAACATCGGAAAGTTCGGCAAACCCCATGAGGTTGGTCTGGCCAGCGAGAACGTAATCTTCTTCTTCGATACTGTCTGTCTTGAAGGCTTTTTCGGCGATCTCAATGACAGCCTGCATCATATTATTCATCGTCTCGCGGGCGAGGTGCAGGTCCTGCAACAAGTCTTCCCGCACCTTGTGAATGTCCTTGCCCGCAAACTCGGCATTCAGGTAATTAGCAGCCTGCTGCAACTCCACTGCCGTGTAATTGCGCTGGGTGCGGATGATGCGGTTCTGCACTTCCTGTCCGTTGACCACTAGAATGGCCAGTACGCGGTTACCCGACAGCGGCAGAAACTCCACCTGCCGCAGGGTGAAGTAATCGCGGCGCGGCACCATCACCAACCCCGCCATATTCGTGATCCCCGACAGCAGGGATGATACGGAACGCAGCAGATCAGCGGTATTTTGATTAGGGTCCAGATGGCGCCACAGACGTTCCACTTCTTCGCTGTACAATGGCTTGACATGCATCAGAGAATCGACGAAGAAGCGGTAGCCGCGCACCGTAGGCACCCTCCCCGCAGAGGTGTGAGGCGAACGCAGATAGCCAAATTCCTCGAGATCGGCCATCACATTGCGAATCGTCGCCGGACTCAAATCCAGGCCAGCCTCGCGGGCCAGAATGCGCGAACCTATGGGTTGACCATCGCGGATATAGCGCTCTACCAGCACCTTCAGGAGGTGCTGAGTACGGTCATTTAGTTCACTATGAGCGGGCGGATTTTTAGCAATGGTAACCAAGTTAGGATCCTCTATTAGCACTCAATCAATAAGAGTGCTAAATATGGAACCTAGCAACTCATCCTGTAGGTGTCAAGGGGATGGTTGGCTGGCGTTCCTTGAAGTGATAAGTTTGATGTGCTGACCAGAAACCTATGAGACAATGCCCTACACATTCAACACCATCGGCCTGATAGGAAAATTTGGCGATCCCAGCGTGGCGGATACCCTAGCCCAGATCGCCAATTATCTGCGCCGGCTAAATTTGCGCGTCCTGGTGGATGAGGCATCGGCCAAATTCATTCCCTCCAACGACCTGGAGGTAGCAACGCGTTACGCCATCGGCCAGGAATGTGATCTGGCTATCGCGATGGGTGGCGACGGCACCCTCCTGAATGCCGCCCGCTCCCTGGTGGACTTTCAGGTACCCATCCTGGGCGTCAACCTGGGTCGCCTGGGCTTTCTCGCCGACGTCTCCCCCGCAGAAATACCGGTTAGCCTTGAGGAAGTGCTTAGCGGGCGATTCCGCGAAGAGGAGCGGTCTCTGCTACATGCCGAAATCGTCCGCGACGGCCGCATCATCAGTCAGACTGACGCCCTCAACGATGTGGTAGCCCACAAGCGCGACGTGGCCCGCATGATTGAAGTCAATACCTTTCTTGACGGCCGGTTTCTGAATGCCTATCGGGCCGATGGTCTGATCATTTCAACCCCCACCGGCTCCACCGCCTATGCCCTGTCCGGCGGTGGACCCATCATTCATCCCACCCTGGAGGCGGTGGTAATAGTGCCCATCTGCCCCCATACCCTGACCCACCGCCCTATCGTGGTGACCGCCGACAGCGTGATCGAAGTTCTTCTCAATGCCTCCAATACCACCCAGACCCAAGTGACCTGTGACGGCCAGATCAGTCTGGCCATCGAGCCCGGAGACCATATCGTGATACGCAAAAAATCACCCAAGCTCAGGCTCATCCACCCAATCAACCATGATTACTTTGAACTGTTGAGGGCCAAGCTGGGGTGGGGGGCTTCGCCGCAAGGCTCTCCCTTTACCCGTTAACCTTATCCACCAGCATCGATCTGGGCACGACCGTATGTTGAATCACCTACAGATCCGCGACTTCGCCATCGTCGAATACCTGGAGTTGGAACTGGCTGCCGGGATGAGCGTCGTCACCGGCGAGACGGGCGCCGGCAAATCCATCATGATCGACGCGCTCGGCCTGTTGCTCGGCGATCGCGCCGATAGCGACGTCGTGCGTGCCGGCGCCGAGCGCGCCGAGATCAGCGCCGTCTTCGATCTCGGCGGCTTGCCAGCGGCCAGCGCCTGGCTCTCCGAACGGGAATTAGGCAGTGGCGAACAGGATTGCCACCTGCGCCGCGTGATCAGTCGCAATGGCCGTTCGCGCGCCTATATTGACGGCTCTCCGCAACCCCTGCAGGCGCTCAAGGAGTTCGGCGAACTGCTCGTTGACATCCACGGCCAGCATGAACACCAGTCGCTGCTGAAACGCGATTTGCAACGGCAATTGCTGGATGATTACGCCGGCCATCAGTCGCTGCTGGCGGAACTCGGCCAGCACTACCAGGACTGGAGCCGCCTGCGCCAAACCCTGGCCACTCTCCAGCGGGCGGAGGTCGAGCGCGACGCACGCCTGGATCTGCTGCGCTATCAGGTCCGGGAACTGGAAACCCTGGGCCTGCAAACCGATGAACTGGCGGCGTTGGAAACCGAACACCGGCGCTTGGCGAATGCCGGTCGTTTGCTGGAATCCTGCCAGCGTGCCGTGGGCTGCCTTTACGAAAATGAAGAGGTGTCGGTCCAAGGCTTGCTAAGCCAAACGCTGCAAGACTTGCAGAGCCTCTATGATTTGGATGCCCAGCTTGCCCCGGCGGGTGAACTGCTCAACGCCGCCTTGATCCAGGTGCGCGAGGCCAGCGCCGAACTGCGCCATTACCTGCAACGTGTGGAATTGGACCCGGCGCGGCTGGAATGGGTAGAACAGCGACTGGCCGCCATCCATGAATTGGCCCGCAAACATCGCCTGCCCCCCGCGGAATTACCTGCCCTGCTGAAGCGCTTGCGAGACGAACGGGACGAGATTGACAATAGCGAACTGCGCCAGGAGCAACTGGAACAGCAGATGACAGAGGCTCTCCGAGCGTATTCCGGCAGTGCCAGGGAACTGAGCGCCCGGCGGACGACGGCGGTAGCAGCACTGAGCACACGGGTCAGCGCAGCGATGGCGGAACTGGGAATGCCGGGCGGGCGCTTTGCCATCGCCCTGGAACCGCTTGGCAAACCCTCTCCTCACGGCGTCGAGGCCGTGGAGTTTCAGGTTAGCGCCAACCCCGGCCAACCGCTTAAGTCCCTGACGAGGGTCGCCTCGGGTGGTGAGCTTTCCCGCATTAGCTTGGCGATACAGGTCATCGCCGCCCATGCCGCTCATATCCCAACCCTGATCTTCGACGAAGTGGACACCGGCATCGGGGGTAGCGTGGCCGAGATCGTGGGGCGGCAGTTGCGCGCCCTGGGCAAGACCCGCCAAGTGCTGTGCGTGACCCATCTACCCCAGGTGGCCGCCCAGGCGCATCAACACTTTAAAGTCAACAAATACACGGATGACCATTCCACCTGTGCCCAGATCGTGGCGTTGCAGCGGCGTGAGCGCATTGAAGAGATTGCCCGCATGCTGGGCGGCCTGGCTGTCACCGCCAATACCCGTGCGCATGCCGAGGAAATGCTTGACTGTGTACAGAACTGAGTGAGCGGATTCAATCCGCTCGGGCAAATTAGCTAGGCGGCTTACGCAGGTAAGCGATTAGGACAGTCTTCCTTGCTGCAGTTTCCATACAGGATCAGGCAGTGCTCGGCCAGTTCAAACCCGAGGCGTTGTGTGATATCGCGTTGCCGCTGCTCGATGACCTCATCGTAAAATTCGATGATCTTGCCGCACTGCAAACAGACAATATGATCGTGGTGGCCACCCTGATTCAGTTCAAAGACGGATTGGCCTCCTTCGAAGTGGTGGCGCTTAACGAGACCCACCGACTCGAACTGAGTCAGAACCCGGTAGACCGTGGCAAGGCCAATCTCCTCGCCGGAACTCAGCAGGTTCTTGTAAATATCCTCGGCTGTCATATGCAGGTCACCATGGGCTTGCAGCATATTGAGGATTTTCATGCGCGGCAGCGTAACCTTCAGACCAGCCTTCTTTAGCTCACTTGAACCCAAGCGGATTTACCTCCCGCAGCGGTCATGCACACACGGCTGCCTTTGAGTTATGATGCACCAAGTTTAAACAACCATGATAAAGCATTCAAATGCACAGCGTTCTCATTTCTATCGTCTGTTCCATCGTTTTGGTGCTGACCGCTGGCTGCTACAAGGTCGACATTCGGCAAGGTAACTACATCGACCAGGCCATGGTGGACGAACTCAAACCCGGCATGACCAAGAATCAGGTGCAGTTCCTGTTAGGCACGCCTTTGCTGAGCGATCCTTTCCATGCCGACCGCTGGGATTATGTCTACCGCTTCAAGCCGGCGTACAAACCGGCTGAGCAGCGCCACATCAGCCTCTTCTTTAAAGGGGAGCTGCTAAGCCACGTTGAGGGCAGTGTCAATCCGCAGCCTTAATTTTTTGCTACTCGCCCGCCAGGCTCTCCCCTTCCCCTCTTCATGCGCTTGCCCTCGGCGGCGCGCTGTTTGCGTACGACCTTGGGATCGGCGATCAGGGGCCGGTAAATTTCCACTCGGTCACCGGCTCGCAGCGTGGCAGATAATTTGTTGAGCTTGCCAAAGATACCCACCTTGGCAGTGGCCGGATCGATCTCCGGGAACCGCTCTTGAATTCGAGACAGGATCAGAGCCTGCTCCAGCGTGGCCCCTTCCAGCACCTCCACCGGAATAATGACCTGCTCGTCAGCACGCGCATAGGCCACTTCCACCCGGATGGTTTTGTTAGCGTCCACCATACACCTCCACGGCGCGCTTGCAAAAAGCATCTACCAGAGAATTGGTAATCTGGCTAAAAATCGGCCCGATGGCCAAGCTTAGCAAAGCATTGGAAAACTCGAATTCCATGTCAAGAGATACCTTGCAGGCATCGCTGCGCAGGGACTCGAAGCGCCAATAGCCTTCCAGGCGCAGAAACGGACCTTCCAACAGGCGGATCTCGATCATCTTGTCCCGTTGCAAGCGGTTGCAGGTGCTGAACCACTTATGCACGCCCCCCTTGACCAGTTCGATACTGGCCCGGACCTCATCCTGATTGTGGCTGAGAACCCGTGTCGAACGGCACCAGGGCAAAAAGCGCGGATAGGCTTCCACGTCATTGACCAAGGCAAACATGTCGGCCGCCGCATAAGGAACCAGCGCGCTCTTACGTACAGCTGCCACTACGTCACGCCTCCCAAATCATCCATCCGGACAGATCATCTTAATTATGTCAGTGGTGAAGCAAATCGCCGCGGATTTACCCCTTGAACTTGCGCGATTTTGGGCGACTTCGCGGTGGCGCTCAACACCTCGCGGCTTGCCGGACAGCCTGACGTAAGTAACACCTGCTTGAGGAATCGCTTATAATGCGCTGATGAACAAGAAACAAATCATCGATAACAGCATCGCCAAAAATAAAAAAGCTTACCACGATTACTTTATCGAGGAGCATTTCGAAGCGGGCATCTCCCTGCAAGGCTGGGAGGTCAAGAGTCTGCGCGCCGGTCGCGCCCACCTCAAGGAAAGCTATGTGCTGATCAAGGAAGGCGAGGCCTATTTATTCGGCTGTCATATCTCGCCCCTGAGTTCGGCTTCCACGCATGTCAATCCCGATCCCACCCGCACCCGCAAGCTGTTGTTGCATCGGGAGGAACTGAACAAGTTGATCGGTTCCGTGGAGCGCAAGGGCTATACCCTGATGCCCTTGGCCATGTACTGGAAGCGTGGCCGCGCCAAACTGGATGTGGGCCTGGCCAAAGGCAAGAAGGATTACGACAAGCGGGCCACGGAAAAGGATCGCGACTGGCAACGCGACAAGCAGCGGTTAATGCGCACGGCTTAAAATTGCGTTGGTGTGGAACTTTGCAATTCTCTATATTTCTAATTTGTGTAACAAGGGGGCGACCTGGATTCGACGTGGGTTGCGAAACCTGAGGTGCATGCCGAGGACGCAGTTATCCTCGTAAATCCTGCTGCAAAATAATAGTTGCCAACGACGACAACTACGCCCTAGCCGCTTAATCGCGGCTAGCCTCTGACCGGAACGTGCTTGTGAGGTACGGAGTCCTTCGGGACGCTTCAGGGGTCGACTCAACACAAGATCGCGACAAGGCACGCCTGGGGCTGCGTCGCTAAATCCAAATCAGGACCGCCGTTCGGCAACCCTGCCCGTCGGGGCGCCAGCGGTTAAATGAACGACGTGGCTACGCATGTAGTACCAAGGGCGGAGGATTTGCGGACGGGGGTTCGATTCCCCCCGCCTCCACCAATACCTAAACCCCAACCGTTCTCGGTTGGGGTTTTTTATTGCCTGAACGCCAGTGTTGGCGCGGTTTTCCGCCTTGGCCTCTTGAGCGACACCCACCCGCTGCCCTGCGCACTGGCTGCGATCTTCCGGCCTTTATCTCTCGGTTCTCTGCCGGTCTCTTGAGCGATCAAGGGTCTGATTTCGAGACTGGCGCGGGTTTGAAGCCTCTGGGTTGGAGTTGGCGCGTGGTCGTGCGTTGACGACCGAGAACGGAGAACGACGGGCCAGTCGGGTCACGCCTCCTGCAGCGCCTGAATCATCCGACACTGAATCTGTCCGCTGGCGGCGCAGCAGCGATCCACGAGCCCCTGAACACCGTTTCTATGCGGTGGAGATCGGCGAGTTTGGCGCGAACGTCCACCAGCTTGCGCTCGGCCTGTTCGCGCGCCTCTGTGCAGTGCGACCCATCGTCAAGTTTGAGCAAGTCCCCGATCTCGTCGAGGCTGAACCCCAACCGCTGGGCGGACTTGATGAAGCGCATGCGCGCAAGGTCTGCGCGCCGTATCGACGGATGCCTCCCTGTGGACGGCCGGGCTCCTGCATCAGGCCACGGCGCTGGTAGAAGCGGATCGTCTCGACATTGACCCCGGCAGCCTCCGCCAAGACGCCGATGGTGAGGGATTCGGATATTTCGCTCATGGGCTTGGCTCCGCACTTAAGTACGGAAGTAAGCTTAAGGCATGAAACCAGATTTCCCAACTGACCCTTCCGACAAAACAGGGCGCGGCGCGCTGCTGACGGGCGGGCTGGCCGCCATCCTCGCGTCGACCTGCTGCCTGGGGCCGCTCGTGCAGATCACATTGGGCGTGTCCGGGGCATGGATCAGCAACCTGACCGCTTTGGAGCCTTACCGCCCGGCCTTCATCGTGGCCGCCGTCATCGCCCTGTTTTTCGCGTGGCGACGGATCTGGCGGCCCGCCGCTGCCTGTAAACCCGGTCAGATCTGTGCGGTACCCCGCATCAACCGCAGCTACAAGACGCTGTTTTGGGTGGTCGTGGCGCTGGTAGTCGTGGCGCTCGGGTTCCCGTTGATCGCCCCCTTGTTCTACTGAAGGAGACACCTATGAACAAATGGCTCGCCACCTTGATGCTGACCGTGATCACAGTGCCGGTCATGGCGGCAAGTAGGACCGTCACCTTGTCGGTACCGGGGATGAACTGCGCAGCTTGCCCGATCACGGTCAAGAAGGCGCTCTCCAAGGTCCCGGGCGTCAGCAAGACCGAGGTGAGCCTGGACACGCGCGAGGCAACGGTGACGTTTGACGATGCCCGTGCGAATGTCGAAGCCCTGACGCGTGCGACCCAGGAGGCGGGCTATCCGTCGACCGTGGCCGGGAGCACGAAGTGAGTGACCTGATTCTGGAATCGACGCTGACGTGCCCGTCGTGGGGGCACGCCAAGACGATGACCTGCTTCTTGAAGCTCCGTTTCACTAACGTCCAGGGCACGAAGGTTTCCAGTTGCACGCCTTCTGCAGGGGTTAGCAATTGATAGGTGACCGGATCGCCCTTGATTCGGCCACGGTGCTTCTTGCTCATGCATCCTCCTCAAAGCGCTTCACGATCTGCCGCTGGGCCTCCCAGTCCACGGGCAGCGGGTTCCGCTGGAACCGGATCAGGTTCATCCGGCGCGGCTGCCGTCCGGTCATCAACAAGTCGATGATGTCGGGCGCGAGCAGGGTCAGGCGCATCAGCTCATTGGGTACTGACGGGTGCAGGCCTTCCGCCCGCGCGATGTCCGATCCGCTCTTCATCGCGCCGGTGTCGACGAGATGCTGCCAGTAGAAGCCGCGCGCCACCCCCTCCAGCAACGTCACGTCGTGGACGTGGCGGTCGTCGGCGGCCACCCGCCGGGCGCCACGCCGGCGAAATGCCAGAGGCACGAAAATTTCCAAGGAGTCATCCATCAGGCCTCGCCCTCCAGCAATTCCGCGCCAATCCCTCTCGGGGCGAATTCACCGATCAGGGCGTCCCAACCTAGCTCCCGCCACTTCACTTTGATGCCTTGCACCTCGCCGACGTGGGCGAGGTCGATGCGCTCGATCATCAGGTTGGCGATCCGATGGCGTTCGACCGGGAACCGCTGATCTCACACTTCGTTGAGCCGTCCCATCGCCATCACCGTGGTGGCCTCGTCGATCTGGGCTCCGTTGCGCTGAATGGATCTGACCACCGATGCGATGGACTCCGGGCTGGTCAGCACCGTCCGGATCTGAGCGACCACCGCAGCCTCGATCTCCGGCGCAGGCAGGCGCTCGTAGCTCTTGCCCGGCGCGCCGAACCGGCTTTCCGACTTGGACACGTAGTAGTGGTACTTGCGCCCGTTCTTGCGCGAGTAGGTCGGGTACATCCGCTCGTCCGAGGGGGCGTACAGCAAGCCCCGCAGCAAGGCGTCGGTGCGCGACCTGATCTTGGTCTCCACAGACCGGGCGTGGCCGTCCTTGGCCAGCACGGCGTGAACCTTGTCCCACAGTTCCTGGTCGATGATCGGCGGGTGCGCGCCGGGGTACCAGTTCCCCTTGTGCGACAACTCGCCGAGGTGAATGCGGTTGCGCAGCAGCTTGTGCAGGTACTTCTTGTCGATGCGCGTGCCGCTGCGGATCTGGCCGTCTTGCGTCGTCCACGCCTTGGTGGTGATGCCATCCATCGTCAGGTTGGCGGCAATCTGGGTAGGCTTGGCCTGCCTCCTTCTGCGCGTCGAAGGAGTTGAATTCCTGATCGAGCCGCTCGTCCGATGACACCCGGCAGTAGACGGCACAGCGCTTACGCGCCTTGCTGGCGGCGATCTCGCTCATTGCGCGCCTCGCTTGCCACCCAGGCCAAAGAACAGCGGGCCGCTCCAGTGCGTGCCAGTGATGTGCCGCACGACAGCGGTCAGGCTGTCAATCAGCGTCCAAAAATTTCCAGGTATCAGCGTCGAATAGTTTCCAGTTGAAGGGCTGATCAGGTGGAACAGTAGCGCGCCGCCCGAGTCGGGAAATGGCAGATGGCCCAATTCATCGAGGATGACGGCATCGATTGGGACGAGCGGTTTGGGCGGGAACGCCAAGGGCACGAAGGCCTGGGTCACGGCGGGACCGCTGGCACGTTGCGCCTGCCAGCGTTTCACAAAACGCTGTACCGGGTCATAAGAACTCCGATATCCCTCGGCCTTTAAGCCCTCGAACAGACGCTGAGCCGTTCGCCGTTGACGCTTCGGCAGGCGGGATTCAAGGTCCAGCCACGGTTCCAATTGCGCCTGGAACTCGCCCAATTTAGGGCACGGCTGATGCTGGCGTTGATAGACCGGTTCGACCCGCGTCTTGAGCGCTTTTCGGACCGTAGGACGGGAAAGCTTCAAGCTCAGGGCGATCAAGCTGATGCTTTCACCACTGACAAAATGATGCCGTCTGATTTCGGCTATGAATTCCATGCTTAACACCCCAGGTTGCTCCGGCAAAAACGCCGGATGGTTGCACAACTCCGGGGTGGAACAAATTCAACGCTGATTACCCCGGATCCCTGGTAAGTTTTCCATGCTGATTAACACCCTCTGCGATTCTTTAGCCTTTGGCCTTTCCCCTCCGTGCCTCCGTGCCTATCGTTGTAAGAACTGCGGCAGCTTTTGCAGGTTCTTGAGCAGTAGCGTGCCCAGGCCGCCCACTTGGTTATGCCGCAGAGCGCGGTAGTCTTCCCGCGACTTTTGCAGCAGGTTGCGCAACGAGCGGTTGCTGGCGCCGCCCAGGCGCATGTGGACCAGCACTTCAGGGATATAGGCGCAGGTGATCCGCCCGGTGCCCAGGAAGCGCAGCAAGCAGTCGTAATCAGCGGCGATGCGGTAGCGGGTGTCGAAGCCCCCGAGCCGCTGGTAGACCGCGCGGCGGGCGTAGAAGGTGGGATGCGGCGGCATCCAGCCCCAGGCCAAGCGCCGCCGCTGGTACTCGCCAGAGCGCCAGTGGCGTACCACGCGGGTGAGGTCGTCCTGGCGGACGTAGCGCAGATCGCCGTAGCAGGCGTCGACGCCAGGGTCGGCCAGCGCGGCGGCGATGCGCGAGAGCACCCGCTCGTCGGCGAAGACATCGTCGGCGTGCAGGAAGCCGACGGCCTCACCGGTGGCCAGCCGCAGGCCCTTGTTGAGGGCGTCGTAGATGCCGCGATCCGGTTCGCTGACCACCTGATTGATGCGCCCGGCGTAGCGCTGGATCACCTCCAGGGTGCCGTCGGTGGAAGCGCCGTCGATGACGATCAGTTCGAGGTCGGGATGGCCCTGGGCTAATGCTGAGTCGAGGGCGTCGGCGAGGGTGGCGCGGCCTTTGCGGACGGCGGTGATGATGGAAATTTTCATCGGTTAGCTGGAACCCGCTGCATCGTATCCGCCGGCGCCTTGATAGGTTCCTTGACCTGATTGAAGACATTCCCATGCTCTAATACGCCGATGACGCCGGAGTCAATTTTTAAACCCACATCGGCGTTTTCCACGAAGTTGTTCTCCATAATCACGTCGCGGGCGCCAGGGGCAGAGCGATTGCTGCCACCCATGATTTCCAGGTGCGCGTTGGAATATAGGTGGTTGCTGCGGTGAATGGCTCCCAAGGCCAGCGGCGCGGTGTTCGGTGGTTTCTGCAGACCCAGCGTACCCAGAAATGCCTCCCCCGACGCTGTGGCGTTGTTGGCGCCGCCGCGATAAACATTGCCTTCGATTATTTCGTTGTCGAGAAACTGGCAGTACCAACTCGGTTGGTAATGCTGATACCAGCGCCCGGAATTATAAAATCCCCCGGTTCTGGTCGATTTGTTGCCCTTTGCCACGTGGTTAATTGAAGTTCCGTAATACTGCAATGCAACTCCGGCATCGCTGAATTCGTTATCGATAAACAAATAATTCTGTTGCATCCCAGTAATCGTGGCAACGGAGGATTCGTCCGGAATTACTTTCCAGGTACGGTCGAGATGCACCACATCGCCTTCAATATGACTCACCTGTGCGAACTGGCCCATTCCTTTTCCGCCCAGAACAAAAACGCCCACCCCTTTCCAGCCGTCCGCCCGGGCACGATTGCCGGTGGGGTCGGTTGCGAACGTAAAGGTATTCGCCGTGGCGTCTTTCATCGGCCCATAGTACAACCCACCTCCAGCGTCGGAGGTCATCGCCTCGCGGTCCCAGCCATGCATGAGACTGAGTTTATTGCGGGCGAACAAAACATTTTGCGAGTAGAGAGACCCACCAAGATTATTGATCCCCCCGCCCGTGGACATGAGATCGGCACCGGTGATTTGGTTATCCTCGAAAATCAGCCCATCAACCCCTGACAGGCAGTACCACCCCCAGCGGCCATTGTAAAAATGGTTGCGAGCTACGTAAGCGCCTCTAGGCTTGTTAAGAAAGAGCGCACGCCCCGAACCATAGAGGTCGTTGTCAGTAATCACCAAGTGTTCGCCGCCCAGTCGGAGCGTGTCGCCCCCACCCGTGGACAATTTCAAGGTATCCCGAAAGCGCTGATCGACTTCTTCGGGTTTCAAACGGCCACGGTAGATATCCGCACGTGCCGTTACCCGCTGGATGCGCACATGGCCCGGTTCTCCGGCGGGTGTGGTTTGCAAATCCCCTGCGATGAGATGCTGATAGCGAGAGGCATACAGCGTTAAATCCTCCATGGCAAAATGATTGCTGCCTTGAATGAGCGCTGGGGGGGCTGTTCCAAATCCAGCCAGAGCAGGTTGACCAGATCACGGCGTTCCCCGCGCAGGGTCACAAAGCGGGGAATGACGAGGGCTTGGGTCAGCAGGTAGCGGCCACGGGGAAAGAACACCACGCCACCGCCCTGGTCGCCAGCGGCTTTTACCGCCGCCAAGATGGCTTGAGTATCGTCGGTGGTGCCGGTGCCGGTTGCCCCGAAGTCGCGAACATTGAACTGCCGGTCCGGCCATGATTCAGCGGCCTTGATCTCCAATTGGCCCACCTTGCTCCAAGCGCCGCTGTCGCCCAAACCGTTATGCAGCTGTAGATCGTAGATGCCGGGTTTCAGATCGGCGGGGACCGCGAATTGGGCTTCCCACACGTTCGATGACGTTGCCGCAAGCTGGCGCGAGGTCAGGTCTTGTAAGGATGTCATCCGCAAACCAGCCGCAGCCGGCGCCTGTCCGATGCACCGGCCAAAAATACGAATCCAGCCGCCCGGCGCGGCATGCACACCCTGGTCGCCTTGCGCCCAGTAAACTGTCGGTGCGTTGAGCAGCCCGACCGCCGAGCCATCTCCGTTCGTAATACGGGCGACATAAACGCCGTCCTTGAACTCAGCCGGAATGATGAACTTGACCGACTGATCCGAAGCTTGCAGGGGTTCAACAGTCATGCCGGTTCCCGTTCCTTCGACAGGAGCCGGAGCACCGCCGGGATCGTCCTTGAGGCGCGTCAATTCAATGCTGGGATGATCGCCAAAGCCATCGCCCACGAGCAGGGCCGCTTCGCCCGGCCGCACCGGGTCACTGGCCCAGAAAATTTGCGGAGCGCCCACGGTTGGCGTCACCCATAGGGCGAGAGCGTACAGCAGCGCGTGTTTGAGCATGATGGATTTCCAATGGAATGGCATTGTGGTCATCAAATGGGCAAGCCCTGCTCGCGCCGCCGGAGTTCGCAGACCTTGAGGTCGATCAGGAATTCGCCCACCACTGGGGTCGCGCTGACCCACAGCACCAGGACCGCCAGCCCGCTGCTGAACCTGGTCCGCCGCTGCCAGCGCAGCAGCCGACACAGCCCGGCGAAAATAGCCAGCAGCAAAGTCAGGCTGACCGGGTAGGCTCAACAGCGGCAGAATTTTGAAGAGGTAGAGATTCATCTCAGACCCGAATCCCCAGCACCCGCTCAATTGCTGTTGCCACATCGCAGCCGGTCGCCTGCATCTGGCGCTTGACCTCGGCGACCTTGGCGTCCACCAGATAGCGGTACCAGAAACCTTGCAGGATATGAAAGGCCGCGCCGGCCCGACCGTCGAGGAAGCCGAGGCGGATGATGTAGCGGTAGAGGAAATAGGCCATGGCGCGCAAACCGCCCGGCAGGCGAGCGTAGACCACTTCCTTGAGCCAGCGCTTAAAGCCGGCCTGGGATCCGCCGCGCAGGCGGGCCACCGAGTCGTGGGGCATGAAGCCGTATTCCAGATTGAGCAGGTCCACCGCTTCGCGGCTGGCGTAACTGTTGTGCTTGGCGGTCCACCAGGTCAGCGAATTCAGGTTGTCGTCGATCAGTTCGTGCTGGAAATCCACGGTTGGCCCGGCGACCTTGATGTGTTCGTCCATCCAGCGATTCTCACATTGGCCGCGCCCGAAGCGGAACAGGCGCAACACCCGCACCGGGAACAGCCCGCCGAAGCGGATGAGTTGGCCTTGAAAGGTCATGCGCCGCCCACAGAACACGCCGTCCACTTTGGGGCCGATGCCGGGCAGCCGGGCGCGAATCTCCGCCGCCAGCGCCGGGGTCAGGACTTCATCGGCGTCGATGCGCAACACCCAGTCGGTATCGGCGTCGAGTTGGGTCAGCGCCCAGTTGAACTGGGTGGCGTAATTAACGAACGGATGCTGCACCACCCGCGCGCCGTGCGCCGGGGCGATGCGCAGGGTGTCGTCGGTGGAGTAACAGTCGGCGACCAGCGCATGCATCCACGACGCCGGCCAGGCTGGCCAGGCAGCGCGGCAGATGTTGCGCTTCGTTGAGGGTCAGAATGACGGCGACGAGTTTCATGGGTTTTGTGTCACCGAAATACTCAGTCCAGCCCAATAGCGACCCCGATCAGCCGCCGGATTTCCGCGAGTTGCTGGTCGGTGATTTGCGAAGAGGTTGGCGTGATCCGGTGCTTCGAGGTCGTGGTGACATGATGAGCCAGCGCATAGCAAAGTTTGGTGCAGCCATTCTCCGGCATCGGTGAAATTTTGACCGACAAATCCTCGATGGCTAAATGCGGGTCCTCGGCGAGAGGCGTCAGGATAAGATTGGGATAAGCGTCGTCGAACAGATCACGGTCTTCAACCACAATAGCGGGCCGTTTTTTTTGGGCTCTTTAGGCAGGCCATCCCGCCAGTCCACCAGGACGATCTGACCCGCCGCCAACCTCATGATCTCTCACCCACGGGGGTCGGCGTCCCCCACTCCGCATAGAAGGCGCGGCCTTCGGGCGATGCGGCGACATACGTCCCCACGGCGCGACTTTGCGCCCGAATGCGCTCGCGCCGCACCCGCTTGGCCTCGTCGGTCGCCAGCTCGCGCAGATACGTTGATAAGCCAATCCCTCGCTCTTTAGCGGCCTGTTCAAGCATCGCTTGAATGTCGTCGTCCAGCCGCACAGAAACCGGATGACCCATGGCTGACCTCCTCGGTGATTTCACAAAAGATTACTACTCTAGCGAAATACATTCCAGTGTTACCTCGGCTTTCGCGCCACGGCGATCATGGATTTGGCCAGCGCGGGAATGCGTCCGACCCGCCCGAACTGGATATCACGGAAGCCGGCTTCTTCGAGCAATGCGGTCAGCGTGTTCATGGACCAGAACTTGATGTGGCCGTGGTCCCAGAGTGCGGTGAAATGCGCGTCCATTTTCCCGGTCAGCGCCATCGCCAGGTTTTTCCAATAGCCGTGGTAGGGCGTCGAGAGGATGGCGGTTCCCCCCCCCTGGACCAGCGAAAATACGGTGGCGGCATACTGGCGGGGAAAGTAGACATGCTCGACCACTTCCAGGCTGAGGACGACCGGAAATGGCCGTATTGCGCGGCTAGATCGTCATAGGCCGAGCCGGGATGGAGCTTGAGGTCGGGATAAGCGTTCGCCTGGGCGATGCCTTCGGCGGAAGGATCCACGCCGGTCACCTCCCAGCCGCGCCGGGTGAGTTCGTGCGCGACCTAGCCGTTGCCGCAGCCGAGTTCGAACACCCGCCGCTGATCGGCTGGCAGATTCAGCCCGTCCAGCAGGCGGAATAAGGTGGGCAACAGACAGCCGTGGGAATGGTTCAAGCCGGCGTGATGTAGCGATAGCCGGAAAGATCGAGGGATGTATTGGTTGTGGTGGGGGGGGGGGGGTATGTTCAAGCGGTTGTTTGGAGGCCCTTTCGCATGTACGGAGAGGGGATGGCGGAGTGGACGGGGTTTGATCGCTGGGCCGGATTGCCCCCGGCGACCGTCCACGGTTCGATGTCGTGGAACACGCTGGAGCGGGCGATAATCACCGCGCCATCGCCGATCGTGACGCCCGGCGCGACGAATACGTCGGCGGTGACCCACACCCGGTTGCCGAGGGTGATCGGCGCGGTGGTTAGCGGCATGGCCGGATCGGTGTAATCGTGGCTGGCGGTGCAGAGAAAGCTGTATTGACTGACCGTGCTTTGGGCGCCGAGCGTGATTCGATCCACGCAGTAGCAATCCACGTGGTGACTTAGGGAACTGTGGTCGCCCATGTCCAGATTCCACGGCGCCAGACTTTCGCCGACGGATACGGGTGCGCCCCCCGTCCAAACTTCGCGCCGAACAATCGCAGCAACCACCGCCGCCAGCCGTGCAACGGGACCGGGCTGGGGCGATAGAGCAATAGCCAGACACAGTTCCACAACGCGCGGGCGAGTTTGTTGCCGGGGGAGAGGTGTTTGACTCGTAGGGGAACGGTCATCGCGGTTCCTTGCCTTCAGTCGAGGCGGACGCAATCGGGCCGTTCGCCCTGCCCCAACACCCAGCGATAGACCGAGACCATTTGTTGGGCGATGCCGGGCCAGCCGAAATTCTGCTCGACATAGGCCCGGCCCCGTTGGCCCATGTCGCGCAAGGTATCGGGCGGCAGGTCCGTGGCTTCGCGCAAGGCGGCCGCCAGCGGTTCGACGCCGATATCGATCCACCAGCCGCAGCGGTGGGTGTGCAGGCCTTCCCACGGTGCGCCTTTGGTGGTGATGACCGGAACGCCACAGGCCAGCGCTTCGGCCACGACCAGCCCGAAGTTTTCGCTGAAGGTGGGCAAACGAACAGGTCTGCCGAACGATACAATGCTTCTTTTTCATCCCCGTACACGGAACCGGTGAAGGTAAAAGCATCCTGCAAGCCGGCTTGATGGATCGCGGCTTCGACAATCTGTTGATGTCCGTCTTCGTTGGGTCCGGCGATGACCATTTTCCAACCGGCGGGCCTGACGATTTGCCAGGCCTGCACCAGGTTTAAGCAACCCTTTTTTTGATGAATTCTCGACAGAAAGAGCATTGTTCTTGACGATCCTTTGGGATCAGTCAGATCGCGCCATTCGGGGAGATCAGTGCCATTGGGGATGATGGCGATGGGCTGGCGCAGTCCGAGATTTGCGAAAATTCTCCGCTTCCTGTTCAGCTGTCGCGTGTAATATAGCAGCCGATTCCAAATCGCGGTGTTGATAAAGGTTCCAAGCCAGGCGTTTTTTCCAAGCCTTGTAGTTTATAGCCCAGGGTTCGAGCATTCCATGTGGTTGAGCGATCATGGCGATGCATGTTGCGTGCGAATCGAGAGCCCAATGATTGACGGGCAACCACAAACCATGATTTTGAATCAACGATATTCACGCTCTTTGATGATGTTTTGCAGTGCGCCGCGAAACGGCAATCCGAGCCGCAAGGCATTCGGCGAGGGTGTACGGGCGATCATTCGTTGCACTTTTGGATTAAGTGAGGGGAGGGTGGATTCCCCCAGCAACACTTGCAACCAGTACCGGCTGGATTGCCGGTTGCTTGCCCAGTGCATCCGCCAGATCTACGACCACTTTTGAAGCGCCCCCATTGAACCCGGAGTCTGCAATGGTGTGGAAAACCGATAGCTCACGGGTCATCACTAGCCCTTGAACGGGATTGCGGTCATGGTCGGAGCACATTCAAAGGGCGCTCCCCAAGGAGGAGCGGGTCTTTCGCCAATATCGTCAGCGGATTTAAGAATATTCACTAGATATGCAGCGCCAGCCTTGGCACCCAGACAAGCTGCCCAATCGGCAAGGGCAACCCGATCAGGTTCCTTAACCAACCCCCCGCTAAAGCACGCGCCAAGTTATCGATCAGCTCGCCCCGATCTCCACTCCTAAAACGCCACCTTTACCACTGGCACGCACGACCTGCGTAATGCGCACGTCGTGCTGCAAATGACTGGCGTACCCACCATCAGGCTTCCGACACCACTGCGCCCCATCCATCATGGCGGCTGGGCAGGATTACATCGGCCTTGGCGATTTCTGCCGGACCTGATTTGCGGCAGATCGCCCCAGCCAGTGAACGCGACCGGGCAAGCAGTTCTTCCGCCTTGCCTTAAGTTCAGCTCCCAGGGGCCCCGATCCAATCATGGCCAATTCAAAGTCTTGATCAGGAGTTCGGTGCAATGCGTCCAAAAGCAAATCCAATCGCTTGCGGTCAATAAACTGACCGACGAAAATAAAACGAAAACGCTGGGGCGTCTCGTGACCAAGGTCTTCTCTGTCTCGAATCCCTGATGAAATAGGCAAACGGAAACACTTTCTCGGGCGAAACACCGCGCCTGACTAGCCACGCTGGCGTGGCGTGCCCGATCGCGAGCACACCATCGATCACCGAGCGCCGCAGCATGAACAAGCGCCGATATTCCAAGCGCTTCAGAACGCCGAGCCCACCCTGTGGTCATCCACGGTTTCCATGACAACCCATTGCCGTAGCTTCCGCCTCGCGAGAGCACGCTGAGCTTCATGAACCAAGCCATTGCTACGAACGCCCTGGCAGATGTGGACCGAATCCGCCGACGCGGAGGCCACCAGCGTGCCAACGGCCCCCGAAGAAGCCGCAAATTCCAGATGGACGCCTTTCAGGACCGGTGCCGACCAGCCCAATGCAACCCGTTCAGGCGCCATCGCCTCTTCCGTGATGTAGACGACCTCGATCCCGCGATCAGCCAACGCAATGGCCAAGTATGCCATGTGCGGCGTCACGATGCGTTGCCAAAACCACACACGCATGCTGCCCAAATCAAATGCTCCCGGGAAATAACCACACACCTTCCCCATGACGGGGAAAGCAACAACACCTATGCGTTGCCATTCAATACGAAGTCCACGATACGCTTTCCAACGCGCTTCGATTTGAACAACCGTACATGGCCCTTGTCTGCCCTTGCCGGGCGACCTGCTGCATACCTTGCGGATCCGCAACAACTGACATGATTGCGTTGGCCAGTGCGCTGGGTGTCGCCTTGGGGAGCAAACCCAACTACTGGCGTAAACAAGAGCGGAACATCGCTCGCTTTCGTCGAAATCAGCAACAGACCATGACTGGTGATCTCGACTACCTTGGAAGGAAAGGTGGTATTGTCATTTGTGACTCCGGCAGCTTCAAAGACAAAGCAGCGTGACAACGACGAAACTGATCAAGATATTCTTCCGGAGATGAGTCCGGGTGAAACGAGATACGAACACCGGAGTCCGCACATTGCCTTTGCAATGCACTGATTTTCGCCTCCGACCCGAACCCGGTAACTACAAAGTGAACTTGGCAAACATCCCGACGCAGCGATCCTATGAGCCGGCCAACAGCGCCACAAAAAAGGTCAACGCCGGTATCCGCAGTAAGGCTCCCACCGTAGTGAATCATTAGTGGCTCGCCCGTTTCACCGACGCCCCAAGGCGATCGATACAGACTTTCATCTGCCACCGCTTCCCATCTCGCAACCCCGTAAACCACACAGTACTGGCGCAAGTCCAGTATTTTGGCAAGAGCTTCGGAAACGATGAGCTTTCGTTCACACGTCAACTGACGAAATAGATAAAACAAGGGACGACCGATGAAACCCCGCCACCCCTGTTCGTCTTCTCGGGCTGCATCCTCAATATCGAGAATAGGCCTATTACCTTTAATAACGAGGATCAGTGACCCAAGAAGGTACTCAATGGCATGGTTATAAAGGATGACCCGGTCGCTGTTCACCACATGGGCGGCACAAAACCATGCAAAGCCAAAAAGCGCGTAGATTTTTCTGAAGTACGGGTTCGCCACGACCGGCAGAAAAATTTGCAGGACCGCCTCTGTGCGGCAAAACGACAGCAGATACATGTGTAGTGCGAGCATTCCGTCCAAGAACCGGTATGGAAACCAGGCACGCTTTAGCCCAGCATCCCGCATCGCACGCACCACCGCGATCATCTTATTCGATGCGGCTCCAATGTGAAGTGACTCTCCTATCATCGCCGCATAACCCGGCGTATTGATCATGCCGCAGTAAAAAATCCGCAGACTGCATTTATTGCTCATAGAGTTTCCTTACTTGCGCAGGATTACCAGCGGGCGTAACCAGTCGAGCGCGCCCCGGGCTCAGGCGAAGAGGCGAAGCTGGGCGGGATTGGGTTTGATCGGGATGTTCGCATAGAGGCGCGCCGTTGCTTGTTGGATGTAATGGTTCATGAAAGGGTCCCATTCGTCGTTGAGGGCCACGCAACGGAGGTTCAACAGGGCCTGGGCGCCGGGCAGGGTCCAGTGCATGCCGGCGCGTTCCATCCGATCCTTGACGACATGGCGGCAGGCGCCCTCGATCACGCCGGAGGCGATGGGATAGCCGGCGGCGAGGTATCGATCATAGTGAATCCGGTCGCGGTGACGGTCGAAATAGCCGTGAATCGCCGCCAGCCGGGCACGGGTGGCGGCGGGCAGGTTACCTTGTTCGGCCAGGTGTTGTAGCCAACGGACCACGCCGGTGCCCATGCCGCTCAACAGCCCCAAGACCAGTAGTTTCATCCACTTCAACGCCAGGTCGCTGCCGGGGTCGTGAAAGAGATGCACCGCCTCCCACAGATAACCGGTGGCGTGGAGCAGGTCGAGGATTTCCACCCGTGGGGCCTCGCCCAGGATCGCGGCGGCGACGTCCCACAGCGAGGCCTGGCCGTCCATCAGCAGCACCCAGGGGTGGTGGTGGTCGGGATCGCGCCGGCGGGCCTCCTCGGCCAGCCAGGGGAAGATCACGTCCGCCGGGCGCGGCGGGGCCAGCGCCCCGGCCACGGCGGCGGCCACCGGCAGCACCGCGCACACCCGCTTCTGCTGGGGGACCGGCCGGCGCGCTGCGCCCGACTCGGGGTTTGCCGCTGGGTCGCAAAACAGCGCCTCGACCACCGCCAACAGGGTGCGCACGTAGGGATCGATCTGATAGACCGCGCCGAGCACGGCCATTTTCTTGCGATCCGGCTTCGGCCCGCGCGCGTGGTCGTGGGCGGCGATGGCCGGGGCGTCGGGGGGCTTGCGGATCGGCACCCCCTTGCCATCGGCGCTCAGTACCACGATCTGGCCCACCGTCGCCGGCGCCGCCGGCGGGCGGGCCGCCTCATAGTCCGCCACCGCCCCGGCCAGGGTTCGGGTCATCGTCTCCACACTGGCCACGGACTGGTCCAGTCCCAAGAGGCGCCCCAGCACCGCGTTGACTTGGCCGTAGGGGTTCTCCACCACCAGCGCCTGGTTCCAGTCCCGCAACAAGTAGGAAACCTTCTCCGCCGGCAACCCCAGGCGAGCATCCAGCGGTACGGCCTCGATCCGCTGGCCTTCCCGCGTCCCGTACCCCACGCGTTCCAAGGCAAACTCCCCAAAAATCGATTGATAGGGCCGGACATGCGGCTCGGGCAACCGCTTGACCACCCGCCCGTCCGCCAGCGCCAGCGCTCACCGCCGTCGCCCTCGCCGGCCAGGGCGAAATACTCCGCCTGCAAGTCGTGGCCCAGCCGCAGCAGGTGCCGCCACAGGCCACGCTCCAGTTCGTGCGCCGGCAGGCCGGCGCCCGCGGCCTCCCGCACGAATCCCTCCATCTCCGCCAAGTGAGCCGACACGTCCAACCCCTTGCCTTCAACCGCCAGTGGCCACATCATCGTCATCGGTGGGTTCCTCGGGTGCATGATTTCGCAACCTTCATCCTACCCGTGTCCGCTCCCAGCGGACACGGGAACCCACCCTCTGTTTTCAATCCCAACCCGTCGCCGCTACCCCTGCGCTCGACTGGTTACGCCCATTACCAGCCAACAGGGAGTTGGCCGGATATCGCCCCTTAATCAAGACGAAACCGCAGCGACAACAATTCCATCCTCAAGATTAGGCGCCTGGTAGCAAGGTGGAACCGGCGCCGATCCACACCCCCGACCCGACGTGTATGTTCTCCACGATGCCTTCGCCTGCACGACGCGAGGCATCGCCAACCAAATGACTGCCACATAAAAACTGAACTCTGGGCGCAATATCACAATTGCCCCCTATCGTTACCTGGGCAGGAACGGGAACATGAAACTCCGCGCCTATCCCAACCCATGTATTTTCGCCGAAGGAAATCGTACCATTTCCGAAAATTCTGCACTCAGACGTGATTTTGACACCCGCCCCCACACTTACACCCGCTCGCGCATATAGCCACCGCTTCAAACCGAAAAGCCTCGTCGGAAAAATTAATGACGAAAAAAGGTTAAGAAGGTATCTAGGAATGAACCGCTTGGGATGCATGGATTGGTTTTATTCCGTATATAAATTTTTGTGACCGCTGTTTTCGGCAAACGACCATTTACGACTGATGTTTTAAGAATTCACGCTGAGTCAGCTTCATCGAAAAATATGATTTTTTCTCCATTATTGCAGTTCTTTGAACCCGATAAATTGTTACCGCCACTACAGCAATCATCATACCCCAGTGGAGGTTATAAATATAAGGACGCTGCAATAAAGTCATAAATAATGCCAATGCAGTAAATCGCAAATGTGGTCGATAATAAACAAAACAATATAGTAACCACAATTCCAGCATAACGTATGGAATCCAAATAAATATGCCATATCTAAAATAGATAGAAAATGGATTTGAGCTTAGATCACGGCCTGCATAATCATCGCTAGAAGCCTTTTGACCCATAAGGGTCATATGCCCAGTCAACTATTTCGAAAAAAGACTCCATTTGTTGTGTGCGATTGTCCCCGGTAAGACGCCCATCTACAATTTCGATACGCTTTAAAAAAAATGCTTCAGCAAGCGTTGAAACTCTTTCATCAAACACCGTAAACCCGCCCAAGGCAGCCAAGATTATAGCTACCAGCACAAGGTTCTTCTGTTGGCCTTTAAAAAAAAGATAAGCAATCGCGATAAAAATAACGCAAAAGACCCGGTAAAAAGTCCTCCAAACAACAGCGCCGCAGACCACTTCGTGTTCTTCTGAAACGCTTCATTGAGCGCAACGATTAGTGTCACGAACATCGCCAGCGCACCGGGTTCATGAAGAATTGCCAGCCGCTCGAATAAGATTACCGGAAACTGCATTCGTGAAGGTCGTCAGGTAAAAATAACTATCGCGGCCAAGCAAATCAATCTGAGCAAGCGGAGGCCCCCCTGAAACCGCATAGAAGAAAGCAAAAACTGCACCACCAACTAGAATCCAACCTATAACCATCAGATAGTTCAGTGTCCGCTGATCCGAAAGCAGACTCCAACTACATGATGCAACAACGAAACTCAGTGAAAGACTAATAGCCATTAACAACTGACTTAAAACACCAGAAAATATCGAACCGATCACGCCAATACCGCACAAACTCAAGACCAGCATCAATACCCCACGTCCTAGCCTCCAGTGACTGTCGTGAAGCGCAACCAACAAACAAACACTGCCCAAGACTGCGAACAAGCTGTTTACTTCGACATTTAAATAATAATGAAGAATATATGAAGGCAACACTAAAAAAACAGAGTTTACAATAGTAATGCGCTTTATGCGTTGCGTTATTCCGTTCATCTGCTTAACAAAACCTTGTATACATGGCATATATAAGATGCCTGTAAAATAGCAACAGGAATTAAATGCTGAGGCTAAGTGTATATTGGTATAGCTATCGAGATTTCTATCAGGCTCATACTTTATAAGAATTTGCACGCAATCGCGTCCAGCAAATTCCCTGTTTAATCACCTTAGCTGGATTTCCAACTAGGATGCTATGAGATGGATAAATTCCACTCATTACGACAACTGCCCCTGTCCCGACAATACTACCTTCTCCAATGACTACTCCCTTAAGAATTATTGTGTGTGCAGCAATCCAAACATGCTCACCAATTATCACATCTTCAGCCTTGTTAAGTCGGTTTCCACTTTGATCATATATCCCGTGCGAATCACCAGCACGAATATCAATGTCATAAGCCAACATGCAATCATCTCCGATAATAACCTTAGACTCATCTTCAGTCGCCGCCAAATGTACACCGCCGATTGTTGTTTGACGACCAATTGTGATCTCACATCTGTTGTCTTCGATCCAAATAATACTATTAGCGATTCTGCAATCCGCGCCAATTATTACTTTATTGCAACTTCCTCGAATATAAAATGTGACACCATCCAAAATTGCCATTGTATTTATTTCAATACAATTTTTGTTGCCAACAATATCAAATCTAACGCCATTTAAAATGGCATTGCATTTTATTACACTGTTTTGCTTCCCGCGAACCCGCTTTCTATTGATACGAAAATTTCTTCTAAACCACAGTGAAAAAACAAAAAAATAAACAGTCGGGTTGGTCTCCTTAAGCCGAAAAATGGTAGCCCTGAGTATGCCGAATGGGGTTATTTGTGTATTAATCATGTGATGATTTGATAGCAGTTTTAGTGGTATATCATAGGCTGCAACTTCATTTTTCTCCGCAACTGTAGCAAATATTCAGTCTACCTGTTCATAAATGGCAGCTTTATTTGAATAGATCGGAAGCGCTTTAGCAACTTTCTTAACGAAATCGGGACAAAGCTTACCAGGGTATTCTTAACTTGGTGTTTCCAGAGAGCCTGTGTGTAAGCCCTATAGAGTTCTACTGGTTCGGTCGTTATAAAAGTCGCATTGCCCTCGATGTAGGATTTGAATGATTTCCTCAATACGCTGTATTGGATCCCCTTGAGGTAACTATCGGAAATTCGCTCTCCGCCGTGAAGACAATACCGAAATAGTGCTTGATTGACGTAGGACCACGTCCCAACGGAAGCAAAGTACTTGAAAATAAAATCCATGTCCTGGATCCTCTTCAAGCGGGAGTCCCACTGAAGCCCGGGAGGCACAGAATCGCGTCTCATTAGCACTGTCGAGATGCTTGGACTCACTAGGTTCCGGATAAAGTCATGTGGATGTCGATTATTTTTAAAGCGCCCAACAGGGTTCCCTGTCTCGTCGATGCACTCGAAATCACAGATCGAGCATTGGCTATTTTCGGCTTCCATTTTGTTAACTTGCGCACTTAACTTTGTTGGCTTGATTAAGTCATCGGAGTCTAGGAACATAATGTAGTCACCCGTTGCATGCATCATTCCACGATTCCTTGCGACACATGCTCCCAAATTCTCTTGACGAATATAACGTATCCACTTGTCGATATCAGTATTACTCTCTGCGATACGTCGGACAACTGATTCGGTGGCATCGGTGGATCCGTCATCGATCACTACAATCTCGACTTTCCGATAATCTTGATCGAGGACTGAAGCCAGGGTACGCTCAATTATATTTACTCGATTGTATGTCGGGATGATGACTGTTACAGTTTTCACTTTTGACTCTCCGTCATATCACGGGCCTATGAATCTCACCGCTCAAACAGGAGAAATCGGTGAGAAGGGTTCTCCGGAACCCTATAGGTTTTAACCAGTCGAATGCGCTTCGAGAAATCAGTGATCACGTTGGATAGCAGATATCCCCGCTTATTAATTTCCCAATAATGCTCTCCATCAAACTTATGCACGCGCGCATTGAGTTGCGGGCGCGGCACAAGGAAATCACGGGCGCCAAATTTGGGCACATGGACCAGATACCGCCACACGGGTCGCGCGTCAGGGAGGCTGATCACCACATGGCGACGACTGACGCGCACCATCTCTCCGAAGGCCTGCAGTGAAATCTCATACGGCAGGTGTTCGAGCATCTGGAACGCGCAAACCACGTCATAGGTGGCGTCATTAAACGGCATGGCGGTGGCCGAGGCGACATGGTCCGGCTTCAGATCAGGGTCAAGATCCAGCGTTTCGACCGTAATACCGAACGTTGCGGCCACTATCTTGAACAATCCCGGGCCGGGCCCGACTTCAAGCACACGCTCCGGTTTGAGTTTTTGAATCTCATCAAGCTGATGCCACGTACTGCACCACCGCTGTTTTGACATGTAGCGTCTGAATTCATAGTGGTTTTTTTCAACCTGTTTTTCGTAATTCATCTCAGATTCGATCAGATTGTGGTTCGGGAACCAACTTTCCACTGTGGAAAATGACCCAGAGAATCAGCCATGCGTAAGCTGCAACGCCGAATACCGAGAACAAGGCGATTGCGGCAATGTCACTTTCGAAGACTGTGTACCCGAGATAGAGAGCCAGCACTTTCGTACCGGTGCTGAACAACTCGTATATCAACAGGCCCCTCTGAAGTCTAAGAGCTGGAATAGCTGATACGGCCGGTTTGTTTATGTATTGGAAAAATAGCCAGATCGACAGCCACTGTGCGTAAATTCCGGCAATCCGCCATTCGGCTCCAAAAAAAAACTGAATAGTGTCGGCCCTGCAACGATGACAACAGCAAATGGGAGCGCACCACTCAGCACCAACCCCACCGTCGCCTTGATGATCAGCGCTTTCGCATCTTCGCCACGATGTATCGCCTCATTGATGCGGGGATAAAAAACCTGCATGACCGAACTGCCGATAAGGACGATTGGTATACCCAGAACAGCAGAAGCAATCGAGTAAAAACCGGCGGAAGCAGGCCCATAATAGGCGGCCAGCATCACTACCGGTAGGCTCTGCGATACCGAATTGAGCAGCACCTGCGGAGCACGAAGGAAAGGAAAGTCACGATGCCGTTTGGCAAGTGCCCAAGTACTCGAACAGGGTTCGGAAACTTTAGTTTCCTCTTGACTTGCTGTACGTGTCCTGAGCAAGCCCAACAGCATCATTGCCGCGCTCAGCAACACACCCAAGGTATTAGCAACAACCAGAACGGCTGCGGTGGGATGCACGAAACCCAGTCCGGCCTTCATCGTGCTGATAACCAGGCTCTGCCAAACCGTAACTTTGGCAGTCAGATTGAAGGCCCTCTTGCGAATCAACCACTGGCTCACCACCGCGCCCACTACAAAGGTGAACATGAACGCTGGGATGAGATACATAAAAGCCGAAATTTCTTCGGCTTTCAAAAGTGAGAGGATTTCAGATCCGCAGAAGAACAGGATTATTGCCGCCAACACGGATGTCGCCATACCGGTGTAAATCGACAGTCGGGCCAAGCCTAGGGCATCGGCATCACGTTTAGGGAGGACAATGGCTACTGGGTAAGTCATGGCGGCAATCGCCCCCATAACGCCCGCGATGGACATGAATACACCCTGAATGCCGTATGCCTCAGGACCATAAAGGCGCGTGATCAGCGGAGAGAAGGCCATTAAAATGGCCTGGGATGCCGCCGTACCACCGGCAACCGTTGCCACGTTGCGGATGAACGGGCGTTTGCTGAACTGGAGGATTTTTTGATGCAAAATTTTTAGCCGTAAATGCTGGATTCGTTCTTGGTCCAGTTGCTGCACAGGCGAGTTATCTCGTAGCGACCCGAATCCAGCAGCGGCTGGGAGGAATTGCCCGGAGGATCAACGCCAAGCGGCATCTTACCGGTCAGGCGCGATTGAAACAAACGGCCTACAGGGCAACCGTGCGCGGAAAACGCCGCGTCCAGCACCCGCTCACCCCACCGCTCCAACTCCGCCGGCGCAATCATCCCGTTGCCCATCGCCACACACTGCTTCACACCCAGGAAATCCGCCATCCGCCGCTCGAATTCCTGCACCAGCGGCCCGTTGTTGCTCAACCAGCGCCGGTCGAAAATCGCGTTCGCATACGCCAGAAACGCCTCCCGGCTGCCCATATTCGGGCGACCGACATGCAAAGGTTCAGCAAAAGCCGGCGACGCACCGTGGATCGCCAAATCAGCCACGGAATTCATTTTCTTCATCGGTTCCTTGACGGTTCTTGTGGAGCAGGCTGGACGGGAGGCATCCATTCGCCTTTCACTTTTCCCCAGCCTCGATTAACAAACGACTGCCAAGCTCGGCGCTCAGCCAAAAACCTGTATTGCAAAGCGCTGCGAGTGTCGCGGATAGCGACGCGATCTTTCCAGACTTTTTGGCACGGAGTAGCACCCCCAGTATGCCCGTTATTCTGAGCTGATAGAGTCGAGCTTTTTCCCTCGCATCGGCATCATCCAATAGAACCAGCGATGCCTGAGTTTCCAATGCAAGCGTGATCGCTTCAGCTTCGCCGCGATCAATTTCGGAGTTCAGTAATTTGACCAAATGCTGGTTGGCTACCGGAACCACTCGCAACCAGGATGCCTGTTTGATCCTGGAAACTTCGGGGCGCCCCCTGCCTTCTGTAATACATTCTTCATAAACAGCTTCAGGGATTATGAGCTCACCAAAAAATTCCTGTAACAAATTGAGTTGATCTATCTTCGCAAGATGAATAATCGGTGAGGAATTACTGACTACTGGTTTTAGCATAGTCAAGATCTTCCTCTAACTCATATTCACTATAATGTCTCTCAATTCGTCTTTCTCCCAACCCCTCAAGGAAAGTCCATTTGTCCAGTTTGGCTAAACGACGGGCTGCCCCCATGGATAGCAAACCGCGTCCGTACAACGCAAACGCCATTTCAATTGCCAATTGCCGATCCAGTTGCTTGCGTGGCAACTTGATCGCCGTGGCGACTTCATCTGGTATGCTTAGAGTTAGCGCCATAATGACCTCTCAAAGGCGAAAGGCGAAAGGGTATCCTTCAGCGATAGGCACACGCCTCGTTTTGATCAGGCCGGCGAGCAGCGGGGAGATTTCAATACGTTCCTGAATCCAGCCCCGCCCAATCTCGATCAATAAAGATTGGTGTCCGTAACTCGCCACAGGAACCTTTTGCATACGACGGGAAATTCACAAATTCTCGGTTCGATTCCCGTTCAAACCCTTCCGCAATATTGCTTAGCACCGACAAATCCGCCGCCCGCGTCAACTGCTCCCGAAAATCCAAATCCCGAACCGGCCTCATGCCCTTATAAATATCGGCACTCAACCGCGCCGACCGCGTCCATACCTCCAAATCCTCAAATCGCATCGCCTTGCGCCTTTCGCCGGGATAACGTTCAAAGCCGCCACTCCTCACCGGTCTTGTTCTCTAAAGGAGATGAACTAGCCAGCAGCACCGAGCACTCGTAAAGCGTCTCTGGTGCAATATCAATATCACCGGGCCATGTCACGGTGCCGTAATCGATCCGTGCCAGGGAAAAATAGCCTGGGTTTTCCAGACGGCGAAACACGGGGTAATGCAGATAAGGACGCATATCAAAACGCCGCCGCTCGCCGTTGTTGAAGGTCAGAATTAATCCAAAGTCGGAAACCGCCTCGACAGCATTCACCTCGATCATCGCCAGCACCTCAACGCAAGGGGTCAATCGGAAACACTGGCTCACCATTCACTGCCAACGCCCAATCCGCTATCAATTCCTCTTCATGGATGGCAATCCAAGCCTGCACAAGGCGTAGTTTTTTAGCCGGAAAGCTCCCTCCAGAAGATCCCCATCGGGAATAGAGATCACCGCCTTCTGACCTTGGTAGTCCACATGGACATGTGGCAGATGATGTTGTTGCGTATCCATGAACATCATCCGAATGATGATGCCGTAAAACATGCTGATGGTGGGCATGGCTGCCGCTTCCTGTGTTTAACAAAATTAGTATAGCCCTTGGCGAGGTAGGGTACGAATTGCATACCGATCATCGTTCACACTCTCTACCCCTGGCTCTCCCCTACCAAGGCCAAAGGCGACAGGCCAAAGATCATCCTTCGGCGATATGCGCACGCTTCGTTCTAATCAGGCCGACGAGCAGCGCGGAGATTTCAATACTTTCCTGAATCCAGCCCGCCCAATATCCCCGTCAACATAACTGATTTCCATACCTCCACATTCTCAAATCGCATCCCCTTTCCCCTTATCACCTTGGACCTTCCCCCTCACAAAGTCTCCACCTCGATGGAATCGCCGCAGGTCTCAACCCCAACCGCTCCGCCACCTTACGCGCCCGGGCGTCGATCATCGGCGAGATCACGATCAAGCGGTTGGCCTGGCGCTGATGCCGGCGCTCGTAAAACCATGCCTTGCGCTCGAAACTATAGATCCCGGCTTTGTCAATGGACGGTTTTAACTCACCAATCAGCAACAACCCGTTCTTAATGATGACATCCAGCCCCACCTGATCCGGCCGCCCGAACACCTCGCCCTGATCATCGTACTCGTTGACGTTGACCACCTGCACCCCAAAGTTCCTTTCCAGAATCCCCGCCAGCGCGTCGCGGAACGCCTTCTCGGATTGCAGGCCCCAGCGCGACCCCAGCGCCCCAATGCCACGCTCGCGTTTCTGCGCCTGGGCCATGATCTCTTCGTAAAGCCACCGCAGTTCCACCTGGTTGGCTTCCCACGGGTCTGCTCGTCCCACTTACGGGTCTGCTCGTCCCTGTATTCTTCCCAGTCGCGGGTTCGCTCCTCCCGGTCGCGGCGCAATACCGCCAGGAGGTCGTAAAACCGGTCCTGGGTTTCCGCCCGCCCCGCGTACTCCCGCCGGGTCAATTCCAGAATCTCGGCGCGGAAGTCCGGCTCCGTCCGCAACAATTCCGGCAGTTCCCGTCTAATCGCCTCCTTTAGAGATCCCGTATTCAGCTCCGCTTCCTCTCACATCCCGGGATTTGATATTAACTCACGTTGCCACCTACACGGGGGGGACATGCTAACGGCGAGGGCAAAGAGCATGACCTTGAGTTCAAAGCCCGGGGCGGTGACGGCATGAATGCCTCTCGGCAACAAGCGCTCGATAAGGCTGCCGGTGGTCTTGACTGAGGGGTCCACTATACTGTCGGCATAGACGGTGCTGCCGGTGGGCAGATCAAACGGGCAGCGGTGCCGCGACCGCACGTCGGCGTCAGCACCGGGGACGAGGAACCCCTCGACCGGTTCACCTGCAGCGGTGACTAACAAATGGATTCTCAGGCCGCAGAAGTAGCGGCGCTTGCTGGCAATGTAGCCTCGTTCTGACAGAGCCGCGCACGGCGGATGCGGATGTTGTCACAGGCGGCGATGGGGAAGCTGTCGGTGACGTAGACCGAGTGGGTATTGAGTTGTTTGAAAAGCTCACCAAGCACCTGGAAGACGGTGAGAAACCCCTCACGAATCGCGTGCAGGCGACGGTTAAAGCGCAAAAAGAAAAGCCCATTGATAACCACCGGAGACCGAAGTTAACCATGAACCGCCCGTGTCGCTATGCTCCGGTAGGTGGTATACCTTGCGCTGGAACCGGTGGCAACCTTCGCCCGAAATCGGTGGCAGACTTGATTGGCATATACAACTGGCTCTGCAACGGTGGGAACACCTGGGGCTGGGCGGCTGCTGGGACGAAAAACGCCTGCCCAGCCGCAAGGGCACGCGCTGGCTGAATGTGCTCAAGATTCCGGTTTGCCAGCGTCTGCTGGCACCGGGCAGCGAGTGGCAGTTGCACCGCCAGTGGTTCGGGCAGACGGCGCTGGCCGATTTGCTGGGCCGAGGACAGCGGGGTGGCGAAGGACACCCTATATCGCTGCCTGGACCGCTTGTTGCGCCACCAAAAGGACTTTTTCACCTTTCTACGCGGACGCTGGCAGGCACGGTTCGGAGCCTGTTGCGAGGTCCTGTTGTACGACCTCACCAGCACCTACTTCGAAGGTGTTCCGCCGGATGAAGGCAAGCGCCGGTTCGGCTACCGCCGGGACAAGCGCTCCGATTGCGTGCAGGTGGTCATCGCCTTGATCGTCACCCCCGAAGGGTTCCCCTTGGCTTACGAGGTGATGCCGGGCAACACAAGCGACAAGGCCACGCTGAAAGACTTTCTGGCCTCCATCGAGCAAAAATACGGCAAGGCCGACCGCAACGGGGTCATGGACCGGGGCATTCCCACCGAGGAAACGCTGTAGGCGATGCGCGAATCCGATCCGCCGGTGCATCACCTGGTGGGCACGCCGACAGGGCGGTTGACGCGCCTGGAAAAGACTTTCCCCCGCTGCCATCGCGAACCAAGCCTCATCCTGAATTTGGGTTGTAGTGCCGACCTGGTGAGCCACGTTTCAGAAAATTCAATGGGATAGCTTGCCCTAAAAGGGCGAATAGCGAAAGACGGGTTAGAGCCCATTCCATCCTGAAATAACAAAGGGGCCTCTGGCCCCTTTTCAACATTCTCGGTGGGACACTTTTACTCCGCCCCAGCGGTACCTTAATCTCCAGCGCTTGGGTTTTCTTTCGACTCGGCTTGCCCCGCCTGCGCCCCTTCTTCTCACCCTCCTGGCCGGCGCCGTCTGGCTGAGCTTTCTTCAAGGTTGGCGTGATCTTCGGCCGTGGTTGCTCGCCTTTCAATATCGCTAGCTCGTCCGTTAGCTGCTCGCTCCGCTCCGCCTGCAACGCCAGTTGCTCAGCCTGCTGCACCACTTACTCCTGCCGCTGATGACAACGCTTCAACCGTAACCCAACCGTCGCTGCTCGCTCACCCCCAGGTAAGTCCGAAAGTTCGGGGAGCGGGGCGAGGACCACTGTCTTCATGGGCTGAAGTGTATACTCCACCAATAGCTCCTGCTAGCCATTCCGTGCCACGCCCGAGTACCATTACCCGGACTTAATGAGCAATCACAAATGTTGGGGGTGAGACCGCGCATTGAGGTGCCGGCCTTCAAGTCCTCAAGCGTTGCCATGCCGTATGGTTCATCCATACTGCGTCATCCGTCTTGAGTTTATGGCAAAGTTCCGGGTACCCAAGGCCCATGCTTTGGGGTACCCCGGGAAAAAATAGGATCAAGGGGTAACCAATAAGCCCTTGTTTTAATTGGTCGGGGCGAGAGGATTTGAACCTCCGACCACCTGCACCCCATGCAGGTGCGCTACCAGGCTGCGCTACGCCCCGTCAAGCGCGGCGGAAACCCGCCGCATTAAGAGTGGGTATATTACCCGAAGGATTCGGGATTTCAAACCTTATTTCCGTCATTTTCCCCCGCGTAGGCATCCACCCGAGCCTTGAGCTTCTGTCCGGGCCGGAAGGTTACCACCCGCCGCGCCGTGATAGGAATCTCCTGGCCAGTTTTGGGGTTGCGACCAGGGCGCTGATTTTTGTCGCGCAGATCGAAGTTACCAAACCCTGATAATTTGACCTGCTCTCCCCGTTGTAGGGCAGCGCGGATTTCCTCGAAAAAAATCTCCACTATATCCTTGGCTTCGCGCTTGTTGAGGCCAAGTTCCGTGAAGAGTCGTTCAGCCATGTCAGCTTTTGTTAATGCCATTGCGTCTAAACCCTGAGCATTGCCCCAAACTGCTTTTCCAGTCCGGAAACTATTTTGGAAACGATGTCATCTACTGCAACATCGGTTAGATTGCGCGAAAAATCTTGTAAAATCAAGCCGAATGCCAGGCTCTTGCGAGCTTCGGTGACACCCTTGCCGTGGTACACATCGAATAAGTGAATGTCCCGCAGCAGATCGGTACCATGCGCGCGAATGCAATCCTGTACGGCCTGAGCGGATACCTCTTCAGCCACGACGATGGCGATGTCACGGCGGCTGGCCGGGAACTTGGACAACTCGACGAACTGCGGCACCCTGGCATCCTGTAACCCAGCAACGCGCAGTTCAAAGACGAAAGTTCTGCCCTCGAGCCCCAGTTCCTGCTCCACCGCCGGGTGCAGGGCGCCGAGCCAACCGATAGGATTGCCGTTAGTCTCGATCCGCGCTGTCTGACCAGGGTGCAAAGCCGGATGGCGGGCGGCTACGAAGGTGAACGCTTCGGACTTGCCGGTGAGCGCCAGCAGCGCGTCTACATCGGCTTTTAAATCGAAGAAATCCATTATCCGCGCAGGCATGCCCCATTGTTGTTCCAAAACCTCGCCACACACGGCGGCGCCGATATGGAGATTCTGCGCAAGGCTGACGCCGTCGGGTACAAAACTCAGGCCGCATTCGAACAGACGAATCCGGGATTGCTGGCGCTTCTGATTATGCAACAGAGCCTTTATCAGACCTGGCCAGAGATTGGTGCGCATCACCGCCAGATCAGCAGAAATAGGATTGGCCAGAGCCACCGGCACATAGTCCGGGTCCAATAAGCGTTGCAAGACAGGATCAACGAAACTGTAGGTGATGGCCTCCTGAAAGCCCCGCTGCACCAGGGTCTCACGCAACCGGGATAGGCTTACCTGGGCTTCCGGGCGGGGACTGATGCTAAGGCGGGTAAGCGGGCGGTTGCTGGGCAGCCGGCTGTAGCCATGGATGCGCCCAACCTCCTCAATCAAATCGGCCTCGATGGTGATATCGAAGCGGAAGCTGGGCGGTACTACCAACCAGTGATCCCCCTCGCGGGCCACCGCCATGCCCAGCCGGTGCAGGATTGCATCCACCTCATCGGCGGCGATCTGCAAACCGAGTAGGTGTTTAATCCGCTGGGGACGCAACCGGATGGCGGGTTCCGCCGGCAAATGTTCGCGCGCGACCACTTCGCTCAGCGGACCTGCCTGACCGCCGGCGATATTCAACAGCAGACGAGTCGCCCGCTCCATGGCGCGCACTTGCGATCCGGGGTCCACACCACGCTCGAAGCGGTGGGCGGAATCCGTCTGCAAACCGTAACGGCGAGCGCGGCCGGCGATGGCAACCGGGCTGAAAAAGGCGCTCTCCAGAAATACGTCCCGAGTCGACTCGTCCACGGCGCTGGCCGCTCCGCCCATCACACCCGCCAAGGCCAGTGGACCCTGGCGGTCGGCTATCAAAAGTGTGCCGGCGCTTAGATCCATCGATTCGCCGTTGAGAAGGACCAGTGTTTCACCGGCGGCGGCATGCCTTACCTCGATGCCTCCCGAGAGCTTGGCAAGATCGAAGGCGTGCATGGGCTGGCCCAGTTCCAGCATCACATAATTAGTTACATCCACCAGGGGACCCAGGCTGCGCAGGTCGGCGCGACGCAGGCGTTCGCGCATATACCAGGGCGTCTCCGCCGCGGGATTGACGCCACGGATAACCCGGCCCACGTAGCGAGGGCAATCGGCGGGGGCACTGACAACCACCGGAAAAGCGATATCCAGCGTCGGTTCTACCGGTTCCACCGCGACCGGAGTAAGCTCGCAGCGATTCAACACACTGACTTCCCGAGCGATCCCCTCCATCCCCAGGCAATCACCCCGGTTCGGGGTCAAATTCACCTCGATGATTAGATCATCCAATTGCAGGAGTTCACGCAAATCGGTGCCAGGAACGCTCGCAGCAGGCAAGGCCAGCAACCCTTCGGAACTCTCCGCCAGACCTAGTTCCACGGCCGAGCACAACATGCCCTGGGAGGCAACCCCCCGCAGCTTAGCAGGCTTGATCCTCAAACCGCCTGTCAACACGGCGCCCAGCAGGGCCGTGGGAGCGACCATACCCACCTGCACATTGGGCGCACCGCAGACGATCTGCAAAAGCTCACCGTGACCTACGTCCACCTTGGCCACCCGCAGGCGCTCGGCATTTGGATGCGCAGTCAATTCCACAACGCGCCCCGCCACCACGCCGCTGAAGACGGGGGCGGCGGGTTCGCTGCCTTCCACCTCCAGACCCGCCATGGTCAGTTGCGCCATCAACTCGGCGCTGGAGATCGCGGGCTTGACCCATTCCCGCAACCATCGCTCACTTACTTTCATCAGTTCGCCTCAACCTAGGATGCCCTTTGGCATCATCACCGAAACTGCCGCAGGAACCGTAGATCGTTCTCGAAGAACAAGCGCAGGTCGTTCACGCCGTAACGCAGCATGGCGAGCCGCTCCACGCCCATGCCGAAGGCATAGCCGGTGTAGCGTTCGCTATCGATGCCCACCTGGGCGAACACATTGGGATGCACCATGCCGCAGCCCAGCACCTCGAGCCAACCGGTGTGCTTGCAGACCCGGCAGCCAGCGCCGCCGCACATCACACACTGAATATCCACCTCGGCGGATGGCTCGGTGAACGGAAAATAAGAGGGCCGCAAACGCACCTGCAAATCCCGTTCAAAGAAGTTACGCAAGAAATCATCCAGCATGCCCTTGAGATCAGCGAAACTTACTCCCTCGTCCACAAACAACCCTTCCACCTGATTAAACATGGGAGTGTGCGTCAGGTCGGAGTCACAGCGATATACCCGCCCCGGCGCGATAATGCGCAGCGGCGGCTTGACTTCCCGCATCACCCGGATCTGCACTGGCGAGGTATGAGTGCGTAACAGAGTGTGGGCATCGAAATAAAATGTATCGTGCATCGCCCGCGCCGGATGTTGCTCGGGGATATTGAGGGCAGTGAAGTTATGAAAGTCATCTTCAATCTCCGGACCTTCCGCCACCGTGAACCCCACTTGGCCGAACAACGCCTCGATGCGACCCAGGGTCCGGGTGATGGGATGCGGACCACCCAACCGAGTCCCGCGTCCCGGCAGAGTTACGTCGATGGCTTCACTAGCAAGCCGTGCATCCAGTTGGGCCACCAGCAACATCGCCTTGCGCGCCTCGATCGCCGCCTGGATTTCCTGCTTGGCGTCGTTGATGGCCTGCCCAGCCCGTGGCCGGGACTCGGCGGGTAAGTGACCAAGTTGCTTCAAGCGCTCCGTCAGTACCCCTTTTTTGCCTAAATAGTGCACCCGCAATTGATCCAGCCCGGCAAGATCAGGGGCCTGGGCGAGGGCGATTTGGGCATTGTGAACGAGTTCCAACAACGCTTCCACGCAGGAATTCTCCAAGTTGATTGCACTACGAAAAAAGGGAAAGGTTGGCGGCCTTCCCCTTTTGAAAAAGCGCTTTACGCCACCACGTTGGACGCGGAAACCCTGTACTGGGCGGCTATACTGCGCCGAGAGCGGCCTTGGCTTGCTCCGCCAAGGCCGCAAACGCGGGCTTGTCGTAAACAGCGAGATCGGCCAGGACCTTGCGATCGATCTCGACGGCAGCTTTCTTCAAGCCGTTGATAAGGCGGCTATAGGATAAGCCACTCTCGTGGGCGGCCGCGTTGATACGGATAATCCACAGGGCGCGAAACTGCCGCTTCTTCTGGCGGCGATCGCGATAGGCGTACTGACCAGCTTTGGTAACGGCTTGTTTGGCAACGCGATAAACCTTGCTGCGGGCGCCATAATAGCCTTTGGCTTTGTCGAGGATCTTTTTGTGGCGGGCGTGGGCGGTAACACCACGTTTAACTCGGGGCATAGCGGTAAGCCTCTCGATTATTCCAGGGGTGTCAGTTGTAGGGCAACAGACGACGGACCATGGGCACATCAGCCTCGGCGATCATGGTGGTACCACGCAGTTGACGCTTGCGCTTGGCAGGCTTCTTGGTCAGGATGTGCCGGACATACGCGTGCGCACACTTGTACCCGCCTGAACCGGTGCGGGTGAAACGTTTGGCCGCACCTCGATTGGATTTTAATTTGGGCATACGAAAACTCCGCATTCAAATAATAGGCAAGGCTCGAGACTGTAGTGGCAAAGCCAAATCTTCCAGTAGCTTACTTCTTCTTGGTGGGGCCTATGATCATGATCATTTGCCGACCTTCCATCTTAGGGTACTGCTCTACTGCACCGCATTCCTTAAGATCTTCTTCGATGCGTTTTAACAGCTTGAGCCCGATGTCTTGGTGAGCCAATTCGCGACCCCGGAACCGCAGGGTTATCTTGGCTTTATCACCTTCATTCAGGAAACGTATCAGGTTGCGCAGTTTTACCTGATAATCCCCTTCGTCCGTACCTGGACGAAATTTTACTTCCTTGACCTGAATCTGTTTTTGTTTTTTCTTGGCTTCCTGCAGCTTTTTATTCTGTTCAAACTTGAATTTGCCGTAGTTCATGATGCGGCAAACCGGGGGTTTGGCATTGGGGGAAATTTCTACAAGATCCAGTTCAGCCTCTTCCGCGATCCGCTTGGCTTGCGCCAGGGGAACGATACCGACTTGTTCGCCTTCCTGATCGATCAGGCGTACTTCCCGGCTGGTGATTTCATCGTTTAGCCGGTTCTCAGTGCTGGCAGCGATAATTCAATCCTCCACTACTCCAATCCAGAACGACCGTAACCAGCGATATCGGCTTTCAGGCGATCCGCAAAGACCGGCCGACTCATGATACCCAGATCTTTGCCGCCGCGCGTACGCACAGCTACGGTATTTGCTTCCACCTCCCGATCCCCGACGATCAGCAGGTAAGGCACACGTTGCAACGTGTGCTCGCGGATTTTAAAACCGATCTTCTCGTTTCTCAAGTCCGCTTTGACTCGGAAACCTTGTTGCGCAAGGCTTTTTTTGACGCTGGCCGCATAATCTGCCTGTTGGTCGGTGATGTTCAGAACCACCGCCTGGGTAGGCGACAACCAGACCGGCAAAGCACCGGCATAATGCTCGATGAGGATGCCGATGAAGCGCTCCAGGGACCCGAGAATCGCCCGATGCAGCATGACCGGCACTTTCTTGCCGCCATCCTCGCCAATATAGCTGGCGTCCAGGCGACCTGGCATAGCGAAATCCACCTGAATGGTACCACACTGCCAGACCCGGTCCAGGCAGTCACGCAGGGCGAATTCGATCTTAGGACCGTAAAAAGCACCTTCCCCAGGCTGCAATTTCCACGGCAGGCCGGTGTTGTTCAGGGCCACTTCCAGGGCTTGCTCGGCCTTATCCCAAATCTCGTCCGATCCCACTCGCTTCTCGGGCCGGGTGGACAAGGCCAGTTGAATATCCTCAAAGCCAAAATCGGCGTAGACCTCGAACAGCAGTTCGATAAAAGCCGACACTTCGAGTTGAATTTGCTCGTCGGTGCAGAAGATATGGGCATCATCCTGCACGAAATTGCGCACCCGCATCAATCCATGCAGGGTGCCCGAAGGCTCATTGCGATGGCAAGATCCGAATTCCGCCAGTCGCAGGGGCAGTTCCCGGTAGCTCTTCAAACCCTGGTTATAGATCTGGATATGGCAGGGACAGTTCATCGGTTTGACGGCGAATTCCCGATTTTCCGAGCGGGTGGTGAACATCTCGCTGCCGAATTTATCCCAATGCCCGGAGCGCTCCCACAGGCTGCGATCCACCAACTGCGGGGTATGCACCTCTTGATAGCCGTGTTCACGCACTAACCGGCGGATATAGTCCTGGATCGTCACATAAACGCGCCAGCCATTATCGTGCCAGAATACCATACCGGGCGCTTCTTCCTGGACATGGAACAGATCCAGGGCCTTGCCGATGCGGCGATGATCGCGCTTTTCCGCCTCCTCCAAGTGATGCAGATAGTCCTTCAGGGCCTTTTTATCGGGCCAAGCGGTGCCGTAGATGCGTTGCAGCATCTCGTTCTTGGAGTCTCCCCGCCAATAAGCACCCGCCAACTTGGTCAGCTTAAACGCCTTGAGCCTGCCGGTGCTGGGTACGTGCGGACCGCGGCACAGGTCGACAAAATCACCTTGGCGATACAGCGAAATCACCTCGTTCTGAGGGATATCGGCGATGATCTGAGCCTTATACTCCTCACCCATGGCGCGGAAAAAAACCACTGCCTCATCGCGTGGCATCGCCGAGCGGGTTACCGGGAAATCCTGGGCCGCCAACTCCTCCATGCGCGCCTCGATGGCCTGGAGATCCTCGGGCGTGAAAGAACGCTCAAAGGCGAAATCGTAGTAGAAGCCATTCTCGACGACCGGGCCGATGGTTACCTGGGCGCTGGGAAAGAGCTGCTTGACGGCATGCGCCAGCAGATGGGCGGTGGAATGACGGATAATCACCAGCCCTTCCGCGTCGCGGGCGGTGATGATGGCAAGCTGCGCGTCGTGCTCGACGACGTGCGAGGTGTCCACCAAGCTGCCATCGACTCTGCCAGCCAGGGCAGCCTTGGCAAGGCCCGGGCCGATGGCGGCCGCCACTTCCTGGACGCTCACGGGCTTGTCGAATGTACGTTGACTACCGTCGGGGAGCGTGATTACCGGCATCGCTTCATTTCCTAGTCCGTTACCAATAAACGGGGCCAAATGATAAAGGGCGAACCGCGCCACTCTAAAGGAACGGTACGCCCTTTACTTTACTGAAGTCTGGTAGGCGCGATTGGACTCGAACCAACGACCCCCACCATGTCAAGGTGGTGCTCTAACCAGCTGAGCTACGCGCCTGTATCGAAGGTCGCTAAGGATACAAAATTATAGACGACCTTAGCAAGAGAAATGCGCGCGTTCACTTCACGGCAATTTTCATCATGGTGGGGACATCCGGGTTGAGACTAAACGAACTCCTAGTGGCGTGCAGGCAGGACGCCGGCCTTTTCGGGCGCGGTGCCGATGAGACGCAGGCCGGGTACGCTACCCAGTCCCCGGGTTGCGTAGGCCAGCAGCCCTGCGGGAGGCGCACCTTTTAGCCGTCAACTCCATCCGTTTGCGGCAAAAACGCGGTGAACCAGCACCGCGAGCCTCAGCCCGCTTGGGCAGCGGGAATTTCCAGCCCGAATTCCCGAATCCGTTGAATTTCATCGCGCAGCCTGGCCGCCTCCTCGAATTCCAGGTTGCGGGCGTGCCGGTACATACCTGCTCCAGTTGCTTGATCCTCTGCGCCAGTTTGGCAGGCGACAAGGCCGCATACTTGGCCATGCTCCTCCGCGACCTTGGCGAATTGCCGGGCCGCCGGGCATGCGCACCGTAACGGGCGCCTTCCATGATATCGGCCACGGCCTTCCGGATGCTGCGCGGCGTGATGCCGTGGGTTTCATTATAGACCTGCTGCTTGGCGCGACGGCGGTCGGTTTCGTCGATGGCGCGACGCATGGAACCGGTCATGCTTGTCCGCATACAGAATCGCCTTGCCGTTGAGATGGCGGGCAGCGCGGCCAATGGTCTGAATCAACGACGCGGTCAGAACGCAGAAAGCCTTCCTTGTCGGCATCCAGAATCGCCACCAGGGACACCTCGGGCATGTCCAGACCCCTCCCGAGCAGATTGATGCCGACCAGCACGTCGAACACGCCCAGGCGGAGATCGCGGATGATTTCCACCCGTTCCACCGTCTCGATGTCCGAGTGCAGATAGCGTACCCGTACGTCGTGCTCAGCCAGGTATTCCGTAAGATCCTCGGCCATGCGCTTGGTCAAATGTCGTCACCAGCACCCGCTCGGCGACGGCCACCCGAGCATGGATCTCGGACAGTAAATCATCGACCTGGCTGGTCGCCGGGCGCATCTCCACTGCCGGGTCCACCAGACCGGTCGGGCGCACCACCTGCTCCACGACTTCGCCCGCGGTTTCCGCCTCATAGGTTCCGGGCGTCGCCGAGATATAGACCGTCTGTGGGCTAGACGCTCGAACTCGTCGAATCGCAGCGGGCGGTTGTCCATGGCCGAGGGTAGACGAAACCCATATTCGACCAGGGTCTCCTTGCGGGAACGGTCGCCCTTGTACATGCCGCCCGAGTTGAGGAATGGTCACGTGGCTTTCATCGATGAACAGCAGGCGTTAGGCGGCAGATAATCCAACAGTGTCGGCGGCGGTTCACCGGGCTGCCGCCCCGACAGATAGCGCGAATAGTTTTCGATGCCACGTGCAATAGCCGAGCTCAACGATCATTTCCATGTCGAAGCGGGCGCGTTGCTCCAGGCGCTGTGCCTCGACAGAGTTTGTTCTGGCTGCATGGAGTTGCGCGAGACGCTCGCGCAATTCGTCCTTGATCTTGTCGATGGCATCCAGCATGCTTTGACGCGGCGTGACGTAATGGGTCTTGGGATAGATGGTCATCCGCGGCACTTTGCGCGACACCTCGCCGGTCAACGGATCGAAGTAGCTGAGATGTTCTCGATCTCATCGTCGAACAACTCCACGCGCACGGCATCGCGCTCGGATTCCGCCGGGTAGATATCGATCACCTCGCCGCGCACCCGATAAGTCCCGCGGTGCAGTTCCACGATCGTTGCGGGTGTATTGCAATTCCGCCAGACGGCGCAGCATGGCCCGTTGGTCCATCTTCTCGCCGCGTACCAGATGCAACACCATCTCAAATAGGACTTGCGGATCGCCCAGACCGTAGATCGATGACACGGTGGCCACGATGATGCTGTCGGCCCGCTCCAGGAGGGCCTTGGTGGCCGACAAGCGCATCTGCTCGATGTGCTCGTTGATGGAGGCGTCCTTCTCGATATAGGTATCCGAGGCCGGCACATAGGCCTCCGGCTGGTAATAGTCGTAATAGGAGACGAAATATTCGACGGAGTTATGTGGAAAGAACTCCTTCATCTCGCCGTACAACTGCGCTGCCAGGGTCTTGTTAGGGGCCAGATCAGCGCTGGGCGCTGCAGCGCCTGAATGACATTGGCGACGGTGAAGGTCTTGCCGCTGCCCGTCACCCCAAGAGGATCTGCTGAGACAGGCCATTGTCCAGTCCCTGCAACAAGGCGCGAATGGCGCCAGGCTGGTCACCGGCGGGCTGAAAGGGGATGTTGAGTTGGAATTTTTTGGTCATGGGGATTTGGTGCGAATCGACGAATCCATTATCATTGGACCCTCGTTCATAATGGTATGTTCAACCGGCCCTGGCGCCGCAGGAGTTGTCGTGAAAATCCAACTGTCTGATCGTGTACAACAGGTCAAGCCATCCCCCACCCTGGCCGTAACCGCCAAGGCCAACGCATTGAAGGCCGCCGGCCACGATGTCATCGGCCTGGGCGCCGGCGAACCCGATTTTGACACCCCGGACTTCATCAAGGAAGCCGCCATCACAGTCCCTTAAAGCGGGCTTTACCAAGTATACCCCCGTTGGCGGCACCCCTGGGTTGAAGAAAGCCATCGTCGCCAAATTCCAGCGTGACAACAGCCTGACGTATGAACCCGCGCAGGTTCTGGTTTCCTGCGGCGCCAAGCACAGCATTTACAATCTCATCCAGGCGCTCCTCAACAAGGGTGACGAGGTCATCATTCCCGCGCCCTACTGGGTTTCTTACCCGGATATGGCGTTGCTGGCCGAGGCCACGCCGATCATCGTGAGCGCGGGTTTCGAGCAAACCTTCAAGATCACCCCGGCACAACTCGAGGCGGCCATCACCCCACGCACCCGCCTGTTCATAATTAACAGCCCTTCCAACCCAACGGGCATCGCCTATACCCGTGCTGAACTGGCCGCCCTGGGCGACGTATTGCGCAAGCACCCGCGATATTTATATCGCCACCGACGACATCTATGAGCAAATCCTGTGGACGGAGGAACCTTTCAGCAATATCGTCATGGCCTGCCCGGATCTGTACGACCGTACCCTGGTGATCAACGGCGTATCCAAGTCGTATTCCATGACCGGTTGGCGTATCGGCTACTGCGCCGGTCCCAAGTTGGTGATTCAAGCCATGGACACGATCCAGTCACAGAGCACCTCCAACCCGACGTCCTTTGCGCAGGTGGCGGCCCAGGCAGCCATCGAGAGCGATCAGAGTTGCGTCCCGCCCATGGTCAAGGCCTTCAGGGAACGCCACCAGTATGTTTACGAGACCTTGCAAGCGATGGATGGTGTGGCAGTGCTCCCGGCCGATGGCACCTTCTATTCCTTCCCCAGCTTCAGCAAAATCATGGCTAACAAGGGCATCGCCAACGATATCCAGTTGGCCGAGCTGTTCCTGAAGGAAGGCGGCGTGGCCATGGTACCGGGTTCTGCCTTCGGCGCCGAGGGCTGCATGCGCATTTCCTTCGCCACCAGCATGGACAATCTGGAGAAAGCCCTGACCCGCATCCGCAAAGTGCTGGGGCAGTAAACCGCTTCAAGCGGGGTCGTGACCCAAACAAACTGGCCACGGCCCCGTTTCCCCGCCAGGAAGTTGGACCCAGCGCCGGGAATAGAATATTGACACCCGCCCCGGCAATCAGTAGGATGCGGTCTCCCACAAATCCCCGGTAGCTCAGTCGGTAGAGCAAGTGGCTGTTAACCACTGGGTCGGCGGTTCGAGTCCGTCCCGGGGAGCCAGTTTTCAGCTTAAAATCAAGCTCTTAGCCATCAAGCGCTAGTGGCTTTTTGTTTAAGCACCACCAGTGCGGGACTTTTGCGGGAATCCTGCTCACAGACTTTGTTAGTGGCATCAATCAGATTAGCCAACTCCGCCTGTGAATAGTGGGTTGTAATCCGTCCACTGCGATGGCCAAGAAGATCTTGCCGATCCTCAAACGATACCCCCGCCGCTCTTAACCGTCTGCCAAAAGTGTGCTTCAAATCGTGCACCCTCACCTTGGGCAAGCCAGACCGCGTGCGAGCTCTCTTCCAAGCTGTATTGCAGATCCGTGTCACCGGTTTACCCTGATAGGTAAAGACATATTCAGGGTGATCCCCGCGGACCCTCTCAATAATCGATTTGGCCACTCGATTCAATACCACCAGTCGTTCCTCCCTGTTTTTCACTCGCTCGGCAGGGATGATGAAAACCGAGGTATCCAATTCAGGAATCCCGATCTCCCACTCCCAACGTAGCCCGCAAACCTCCTGTTCCCGACACCCGGTATTGACTTTAAAGAGCACCATGTTTGCCAAATGTGCCGGTAACTCTTTCAGCAGCCGCGTCTGCTCGTCCCATGATAAGGGATAGGGCTTGCGGGCATCCATAACAGGCAACAGCTTTATTTTAGGAGCTACCCGCAACCAGGTCAGATTATTCTCATCTAGCCACTCGGTCGCAGCCACGTTAAGAATGTGTCGTACGACGCCTAAAGCGAGATTGATAGACTTGGTTTTGACCCCTTGTTTCTGCCGAGCCGAGATGAAGCCCTGCAATGTCCCCATATGAACAGCATCAAGCGGCAGATTACCGATATAGGAATCAAGCTGTCTGAGGTGCATTGCTTCATGAGCAATAGAACTCTTATAGTGATTCTCATTCAAGTACTTCGTCGCTGTTTGCCGAAAAGTCCGCTTTGGCCTCACTCCATAGACGGCCGCTTGGCGGATTTCCTCGATCCTCCTGGCGAGGTGCTGTTCTGCCCTGGCAAGCACGCTCTCGCCAGTGCTTTCGCAAATTCGGCGTCCTCGAACTTGCTTGTCGATGTGCCAGACCCCACCGCGTTTGAAGAGCCCTGGCGTTCTCTTGCGTCCCATAGTCTTTCTCCTCTCGATTGACCGGGACGCCCGTTGCGAGATTTATAATCATCCGCCCAGGCGTCGAGGTCAAGCCGATCGAAAGCGATACCTTGCTCGCCAATGGGAATTTCGATGAGCTGAGGGCGAACCTCGGTGTTGAAGCGGTTACGATCCATGCCCAGGTAATAAGGCGCATCCCGGAGTCGGATCAGGCGCGGGAGCAACGCCATGGTGACTTTGGAGAGGTCCTTCATGATGAGGGCTTCACGGCCCACCAACTCACGCTGAATGCTTTCTTGACAGGGCATTCCACTTTATTTCATCTCCCCCCTGCGCCGTCCTGGTGTGGCAGTCCGATCGAGATCGGATGTTTGATCTTGCGAACGTCTGTTCGATTTTGCCTGTACCTATGCAGAGTTTTGCTCCGGTACGCGCTATCGAGGCGCTGTTATACTCAGCAAAGCCATCGTGTGGCGCAAGCGAAAATCATTATTTGGTCAAGGGGGGATTTTTTAGCGATATTGCATTACGGCGTTGGTAGCCGTGCGTTGCTTCTACGACAACCATCTCGACCAGTCTGGGCGCGAAAGCGGCTATTATGGTTACGCCTGCCGAAATGTTCGAGCGAGTAGTTCAGGCCTTCCAACGAGAAAAACCATCGGTAAGTGTTTCTGACCAGCCGCGAGGCGTGAACCTCGACGGGTCCCCGAGGGGCAAGGGTCATGGGGCTCGTTAACCCCGAAGTACCTGAAAACGTCCGCTTGGACACACGGGCTTTCCTCTGTTGAAGAAGCCACCCGTGAAAGGTACCCGCTCGCCTCATGAAGAGGTCGGTTGGAGCAACTTGTTCACAAAGTTTTCGATCACCTCCTTCGCCTTCGTTTGAGCATTGCTCATCACGCGGCTGTCATCCGCTGTCATCCAGCCTGGAACCGGCCACCAGCGGCGGTGCCGGTAGCGCCGGGCGACGCGCAGGCGCGTCGTCACTACCCGGCTACGCCCGCCAGTGACGACGCTAACGCTGTCGCGCTCACCGTTTCCCTCGGGTGAGTCAGCACCGGGAAGCCGGTATCCCGAGGGGCATCGCAGGCCGGTCGGGTGGGTTGAACACGCGCTCAACAGGGTTGTGGTTACGCGCGAAGGACCGATGATCACTTGAATCACCGCACCGGTCTCACGGTCCTACACGGTGCTTGGGGGTGCTGGGTTGACCAGCGGGGTGCAGGAGAACCTGCGGGGTGCGGTGCAAGACCGCGGGGTGCCCGGATAGACCGTCAGGCGCGGTTGGATATCGCCTCTCACCCTAGCGAAAAAGCACGCGCTGTCAAGCGAAAATCCTTATCCTGAAGACCCGGAATTTTACCGGCGGCACGTCAATCGCTTTCCGGTCATTAGCCACTCGCTATCATCGATAGAACCTTCATAGCCAAAAATCCCCCCTTCACCAAATAACGATTTTCGCTTACTGGCCGGCCACGATCTTTGTAGACTCGCCTTGATCAGTCCAACAGTGAGGTGAGTAATGACCATGAATCCGACTTCTGTTACCCCCCGGTGGCCGACCCGAGACTCCATCGTCCGGCCCAAAGATCAGCACCTGTTTACCGGCGTGAGCCTGCCCACGGCCTACCGTCTCGCCCGGCAGGACCGGTTTCCCAAACCCCGCAAGATCGGCCTGCGCGCTTCCGGCTGGCTGCGTTTGGAGTTAGAGGCCTTTGCACGGGGGGAGTGGCAATCCCGGGATACGCCCACAGGCCGTTGATGGATCAAGCCCGCTTTTGCTATTCGGTCATCGACGGAGTGACGGACACCCGTCCCCGGCGCATCGACGGCGACTGGCTCAGCTTCGTCATGGGTTTGGCCACGCCGGACATCCGGGGTGACATGGCGCTGTCCGCCTACCGGCAGGCCTTACGCGAGACCGAGCAGCGTGCCCTGCGGTCCCTACCTCCCGACGCTGACGTTGAGATCCGAAAACGCGCGATCCGGGTCGCGCAGCAGCCACTCAAGAACCGTTGGAAAGCACAGAAAGACGGTTCCGCCTGGCTGCCGGCCGTATTCGGCCGTTCCCCCAACAACCACGGGAATCTGCGCCATGCCGGCAATGTCTTGGCCCTCTACGCCGCCGTTCTCGACTTAGATGATCACATCGACCGCGCGGGCATCGAGTCTGCGCTGAGGGGTTACCGCTATGCCGCCCACAGCAGCTACACCCATCACCCGGCAGCGGAGAAATGGCGGGTGATCATCCCCTTGAGAGAGCCCCTGCCACCGTCCTGTGCCGGTGCCCTCTACGACTATTTCGGTCAGTGCTTTGGCCGTGCGCTCGACACCGCCTGCCGGAATCCCGACCATCTCTACTTCCTGCCGGCGTGTCCCCCGGACGCGGTCGCCTACTACCAACAGTTCAGTCGGGAGGGCCTCTGCTTCGATGGATCCTTCCTGCAGGAGAAAGCGGGCCGCCAGCGTGAGCGCCAGATCACGACGGCAATCAACTGCGGACGTAAGCGTCCATTGGCGCCGATCGATGTCGCAACACTGCCGGTGAGCGAACGCATCAAGAGCCTTATCACGACCGGGCAGGGGCACTATCCTTCCCGAAGCGAAGCGGTTTTTGCCGTCGTTCAGGCCCTGATACGCGCCGGTCTCGACGACGAACGGATCGCCGCTGTACTGCTCAACCCCGCTTACCGGATCAGTGACAAACCCCGAGCAAAGGGTATTGCCTGGGTCAGGAACGAGCTGGCAAGAGCGCGGGCGAAGGCGCGGGATAGCCAGGGCAGGAGCAGTGTGTCACCCCAAGCGAACAGCGAATCACCCTCTGGTGACAAGAACGCTGGCAGTCGGGCCGCGCCGCAGAAATCGCAGGCCACGGCACTGGTCGAGATGGCCGAAGGTACTGCGCTGTTTCACGATCCCGAAGGTGTGGCCTATACCACCCTGACCAGCAACGGCCATCGGGAGCAGTGGCCGGTGCGCTCGCCGGCGTTTCGGGAGTGGCTAGCACGGTGCTTCTGGCGGGCGCAGCGTAAGGCCCCCTCCTCCCAGGCGCTGACCGATGCCCTGGGGGTGATTGAGGGACAGGCGCGCTTCGAGGCCCCCGAGCAGCCGGTATTCCTGCGGGTGGCCGGTCACGAGGGGCACCTATACCTGGACCTCTGTGATGCGGATTGGCGCGCCATCGTGATCGACCCCTCGGGGTGGCGGTTGGTGAGCGATCCACCAGTGCGTTTTATTCGCCGCAACGGGATGCTGCCGTTGCCAGTCCCCACAAGAGGCGGTGACCTGGATCAACTCTGGAGGTTTCTCAATGTCAATGCCGAGGATCGACTCCTGGTACTGGCGTGGGCGGTACAGGCGCTGCGCGATCGCGGTCCTTATCCAGTGCTGATCACCCAGGGCGAGCAGGGCACGGCCAAGAGTGGGTTGACCCGCTGTTTGCGGGCATTGCTCGATCCCTCCGTGGCGACCCTGCGGACGACACCCCGGGAGGAGCGCGATCTGTTGATTGCCGCCCGCAACAGCCACGTCATTGCCCTCGATAACGTGAGCGGCCTGCCACCGTGGTTGTCGGACGCCCTGTGCCGTCTGGCCACCGGCGGTGGGTTCTCCACCCGGCAGCTCTACACCGATACCGAGGAGGTGTTGATCCAGGTGCAGCGGCCCATCCTCCTGAACGGCATCGACGCGGTGGCGACCCGCCAGGACCTTATCGACCGGGCGATTATCCTGAACCTGGCACCGATCCCGGCGCTCCAGCGCCGGCCCGAGGCCGAGTTGTGGACGGCCTTCGAGCACGCACGGCCGGGGATTCTGGGGGTGTTGTTGGACGCTGTAGCCACCGCGCTCAAACGGCTTCCGGATACCCACCTGCCCAGGCTCCCGCGACTGGCGGACTTCGCGCTCTGGGCCACCGCCGCGGAGCCGGGTCTTGGGGCTGAAGCGGGTGTTTTTCTCGAGGCCTATACCCAAAATCGCACCGAGGCCGTCGCGGCCGGCTTGGACGGTTCCTCCGTGGCCAAGGCACTCCTGAACTTCTGTGAACAGCGCGGCCAACACGGCACCTGGCAGGGCAGCTCCGCAGAACTCCTGAGCCGATTGGCCGACGCGGCGGGGACCGAGGTCACGTTGCCATCTTGGCCGCGGTCCGCGAAAGGCTTGACCCATCAGCTGAGGCGCCTGGGCACGGCCCTGAGGACCCTGGGCGTCAAAGTTCGGCAACTCAAGTCGGCCGACGGTAATCATCGGCTTCTCCAGCTCGAGTGGGTCGGAAAACCGGTGGCCGAGGCGGCTAGGGAAACGCAAGGCCCGCAGAGTCCGGGGATGGTCTCAGACACCTTCGACGAGTCGGCTCGATCGGATGTGTCCGAAGATAGGGATCTGTCCGCGGATGTGTCCGAGGCTAATGCAATGACTACAATAGGATTTTGATGAAAATCGGCGGTGCCGGACGGATCGGACACATGTTTTCCTCTTTTCTCGGATGGCTAGCAAGGGCCTTTATCAGCTCTTGTCCTTTCCTACTCTGGATATTTCTCCAACAGAAGAAGCAGTGCATAATGACAGGAATAGATTGGGTAGGGAACGATGTGTCCGATCTGTCTATGTGTCCGAAGGTAAGTAAAAACAATGGTTTGGTTAGGACAGATCGAGCGTAGGGAAAGTTAATATCTGTCCGATACGTCCGGTGGTTTGTGTCCGATTAATGATGCGCTCCGCGAGCGGCAGGTTGTCGGCAGCGCCAATCCTTACCTTCGCGGAAAGCCTCCGGACGCTGAGATACACTTGCTCCTGATCGGTGCGCCGCAGGCTGGCGGTTGCGCCTCTCGCTCAGCCGCTGTGCCAGCAGCCCGACAGCTCGCGTCCGATCGCCTCCGGCAACGTCTTCCAATGTCGCCCTGGTCGTGACGGGCGAAAAAGCTCTAGTTGCGGGGCGAATCATTGAGCCTGTCGGTATCACATTAGCACTGAGGTGAATCCATCCAATGGGTAACATGACACAAGGCATTTGCGGCATTCGAGTGACCGCTCCCAACCCAAAGCGGACTTTTGCTGTCTCACTTCGCCGCAGAAAGCCGATGTCCAGATGAACGAGTAAATTTAAACGCATTGGTCCAACGCTCAATCAAAGCGCGCAGCCAATGCGCGGTAGGCATGTGCACCCTTAATAGAATCTAAGAAACCTTTTTAGGCGGTCGTGCTTGCTTAAGTTGCCGCCGCAGGTCAGATGCAAGGGCATCAGCCATTTTTTTAAACCCATCTAGTGCTCGACCAAATTAAAGCTTAGGGTTTTATTATTGGCCATGTGCATGTTTCCTCTAAAAACGGAGCTGGCTATGGCCAAGCATCATACCTCTCTGGATCTCTCAGCGGATAGAAACGTGCCTTCCTGCTTGACTTCACGCGCAAAGGTATCCACCCGGCCCGTCACTGCCATTAAGTTAAGCGAATCTCTTTCAATAACAATGCTTTTTCTGTCGACGATGGAAATCCAGCAAGGCTCTGGCCGAGGTTTTCCGGCGGGGCGGATGACGTTGCGGACGCACGGAAGTCGGATTGGTCAGAAACAACGCCGTCAACCGCTCGATCAAGGGTTGGGTGTCCAGATCGCTCCACAACAGGTCCAGGGCGTGGTGTTTGATGGCATTGAAGGAGACCGCCCGGTTGACCGTCTGGGGATGATGGGTCGGTTTCGCATCCAATTGGGCTTGTGCCGTCTCGGTCAAAATCGATTCCAAACCGGTCAAGTACACGGTCGCATGAAAGTCCTGCCGGACGGCTTCGGCCCCGAGGCCCGAGAAATTTTCCAGGCCCAAGCGGGTCTTGAGTACTCCATAGAAGGTTTCCACGCCCCAGCGCCAATGGTAGAGGTCCAGGAAGGCGGCGGTGGGATAAGCCGCCTCGTCGCACAAGGAGGTCACCAGCACTTCCCACTCGCCGGTGCTCAGGCGCAGGCGGACCAAGCGCACGGTCAAGGTCTGTGGCAGACCGAGCTGACCAATCAGCGACGCTTGCGCCGCGCACGGGGTCAGTGTGGCCACTTGACTGTCCGGGCCTTCCCCGTGGAGCATGCGGCGCGCCACCCCGAACGAAGCCGCCGAACAGCGGATGACGAAGTGCCGCTCCCGCCGCGTCAGTTCGGCCAGCATACGGTACGACGGATAATTGCGATCCATGACCAGCAGATCGGTCGGGCCGGTGTGGGCCAGATGGCCGATCGCCAAGTCGACTTCATAAGCCTCAGCCCGGCCCAGGGTGGCATCCAGGGCGACCCGATTGAGCACGTCATACAACACCGAGGCGAGGGCATAGGGGCGCTCGCCCTGAATCTGGGCGGTTTTCCCGTTCGAATAGGCGATCGTCCCAAACGCCGCGCGCACGTCCTCCGTATCCGGCAGCAGTACCTTCGAACCGTCGATCGCCAGAACCCGAAAGCCCCAGAAGGTGCGAAAATCCGCATCCCGATACCGGCTGTTCACCACCGCCTGCTGATTCAGCTCGATGAACGCAGTGTGCTGGAGTTTGTAGCGGGCCTGGGAAAAAGCGCTCGCCGTGACCGGATCGGCCGTCAGCCAGGCCATCGTTTCATTGACGATGTTTTGCAAGGATTTCACGCTTTTTCTGTAGTCGTTCACTCCCCTGGCTGCGGTAGGGGCGCGAGGAGGCGACCGGCGCGGCGGTCGGCGATGGCGCGTTCGAGAGTGCGCCAGGGGGAGTGGCCGCGCTGGCGGCAGGTGTCGATGACGCTGGCGAGCAGGGCCACGACCCGCGAGCCGACCTCGGTGCGGGTGCCCAGACTGAGCTTGCGCAGGATCACCCAGTGCCGCAGGGCGCGCTCGGCCTCGTTGTTGGTCAGCGGCAGTTCGGGATGGCTCAGCACCTGGAAGATGGCCTCCCAGTCGTTGAGCAACTCCACCGCCAAGGCATGGGTTTTCTGATGGGTGCTGCCCTGGCGCCCGCTCGCAGGCGGCGCGCAACGCGGCCAAGAGCGGGGCGTGCTGGGTGGGCAGATCGACCGGGGGCGGACCTTCGCGGGCGGCGTACACCGCCGCCATCAGCACCTCCAAGGTATCCAGGACGAGTTGGCCGAAGGCGCGGGCCTCGCGGTGGCAGCTCTGGGCCAAACCGCGCGCCTTGCGGAGCAGATGGGCCCAGCAGCGCAGCCGGCGCGGGTAGTGGCGGTAGGACCCCCAGCCGTCGCTCATCAGCCAGCCGGTGAAGCCGTCCAGCACGTTCTCCACCAGTTCCTTGCCCCGCCCAGCCACGTAGTACAGGGTCACCGTCAGCGACCGGAACACCCACAGCCACAGCAGGTGGCCGTGTTCGGGCCAGGAGGTTTCGTCGGCGTGCAGCAGGTCGCTGGCCAGGACCGCCTGGACCAGTTCCTCTTCCGCCGGCGCCACCGCCGCGCTGGCTTCGTGGAGCGTCTGATGAATCGTGCCGATGCTCAGGTCCAGCCCCAGCCACTCGGCCAGGAATTCCTGAATCCGCGCCCGCGACAGCCGGAACCGCAAGGCCAGCGCCACGATCAGCGCCGCCAGCCCCGGCCCCACCCGCCGCCATTCGCTGAGTTCGATCCCCGCCAGCAGCGGGTCCACTACGCCGTGGCCGGCCGCGGCGCGGGTCCGATGCCCGCAGGCACAGGGCGTTTCGTAATAACGATGGTCCACCACCCACAAGGTCAGCCCCGGCCGCGCCGGATCGTCCCAGCGCAGGTCGACCGCCTGAAAGCCGGTGTAGGCCACCGCCCCCGCCGGGTCCAGCGGCCGGCCACAGCCCGCGCACGTATCGGGGTAGTGGGCCTGTTCGGCATGCGCCTGGAACACCTGCGTGCGGCCGATCCCCGGCGCCCCCGGTTGCTTGCCCGGCTTGCGGGCCGCTGGGGTCTGCGCCGGTTCCGCCTCGGCCGGTTCCGCCTCGGCCGGTTTCGCCTCGGCCGGTTTCGCCTCGGCCGGCTCCGGCTCGCGGTCGCCCTCCGCCGCGATGGCGTCGGCCTCGCGTCCGCGTCCGCCGCCCGCGCCGCCCTGGCGGTCCCACGGCGCCCGACTGCTCGGCGGCCGCGAACTGTTCTCCGGTCCCTGATTCAACCGGTCCCACGCCTCCTTGAGATCCGCCAGCAACCGCAACGACAGACCCTGCAACGCCTCCAGGTCCAAGGACCGGATGTAGGCGTCGTCGATCTGACGGAGACTATGGGGGCTCAGGTGCATGGCGGTCGATCAGGGGGGCTTCAGCTATAGTGTTCCATACCCGCCCCGTGAAGGGAAGTCAGCCGTTACCGGGAGAGGGAGGTGAACGGTTACAACTCCACCAGCTTGTCGGCCAATAGCCGTAGCGTCCAGCGTTGGTGACCACGTGGCGGGTCACTTTTGGTCAACGCCAGCACCCGCGCCTCTACTGCACCGCTGAGCTTACCCAGGCGCGGTGGGTGCAGGCGCGGCTTCAGCGCTGCCTCCAAGCCTTCCTCAACGAACCGTTGCCGAACCCGTTCAATGGTACCAATCCCTACCCCCAAGGCGTCGCCAACCTGCTGATCGGTGCGTCCACCACCTCCATCATTGGCATCGGCCAGCAACAGAATGCGCGCATGCGTCAACAGCCGCGCCGCCGCCTTACCCGACGAGACCCGTTTCTGTAACGCCGTTCGTTCCTCTTCAGAGAGGGTAACAAGATATCTCTTGGCCATAGGTGAACTCCTTCGGTTTACGGAGAGTGAAAACCAAAGAAGATAGACAGCGCCAAACCCATCAATATCAATTTGACAAGGCACTAGTGTGTCGTTTGGTTTGCATGTAGCCATTAATGGGCGGAGCAAGTAAGCTGATGGCGGAGGAGGTCACCATGTCCCACTGCCCAAAGAACCCGCTGCGCCCGCTCCTGGAGGAGGAGCGTCGGCAACTGATTCACCTGAGTCGGTGCCAAGCCGCTCCCGCTGGCCAAGTGGCCCGCGCCAAAGCGGCGGCGCGCGGCTGGAATACCTCCCTAACGCCCTTCATCTAGGGTGGCAAGCGTGCGGCGCGGCGCCAGCGTAGGTGGGAAGACACCATCGCCTAGGCGGTTCCGGCGCCGTTACTCACTCGTCGCTTTCGTAGCAAACAGGCGGGTAACTATGGCGATGGGCAAACCAAACGCTCCACTAGTGAACTGCGCGCCTTGATCGGTATTGAAAATCGCCGGGACCCGAAAGCGCCGCAGCGCCTCGTGAAGACAGTCCACGCAGAATCCCGTATCGAGCGTATTGCTGAGCCGCCAGGTCAACAACTTCCGCTATACCAGTCGATAATCGCCACCAGATAACCCCAACCCTGGGCGAGGCGAATGTACGTGATGTCCGTACTCCATGCCTGATTAGGCCGATCAATCGCCAATCCCCGCAGCAAATAGGGATACACCGGATGGGCCGGATGCGGCTGACTGGTGTGGGGACCCGGCGCCATGCCGGCCAAACCCAGTTGCTGCATCAAGCGTTGGACCCGTTTCCGATTGACCGCCCAACCGCGATCCCGCAGAAACCCGACCATCCGCCGACTGCCAAAGAAGGGATGGCGCGTGTATTCTTCATCAATCAGCCGGAGCATCATCGCGTCTTCCTCATCCACCGGAGTGGCGCGCTGATGGGCGTAATAGGTGGCGCGACTGACCCCCGCCAGGGCGCATTGCCGGATCAACGATAGGGAGGCTTCAGCGGAAATCCAGGCTTGCCTCATCGCGACAGGCTCAGACCGGACTTTTTTTTCAGCCAGTCCAGCTCGACCTTGAGCCGCCCAATTTCACTGTAGAGGCGATCAGGGTCACTGTGCTCGCTCACCGCCTGGGGGCCGCGCTTGCCCTCAAACACTTCGCTGGCCTGCTCCAGCAACGCTTTCTTCCAGTGGCTCACCTGGACCGGATGAACCCCATACTCTTGGCCCAGTTCGTTCAACGTCTTGGTCTCACGGACCGCTTCCAAGGCCACTTTCGCCTTGAAGCTCGCACTATGGACCTTCCGCGTCTTGGTGTCGCTCATCATCTGGACCCTCATGTTCATCGGTTTTCCTTAGCTTAAACCGTTGTCCTATTTTCGGGGTCCACTATAATTCTTCATCTCTTAGGTCATTTCCGAGAAATAGTTTCCCCATTGAGGTAGAATATCTCTACCTGATTGATCACCGAGTACAACCATGCCATCCGCTATCGAACCGACCGCCTTGCCGTTGCATGCCTCTCAAATCGAAGACCTGAGATTGGCGAGTTCAATGCTGTCGGGGGCGGAACGTCGCTCGTTCCAGGCGGCGATGGCGCTGAAATATTGCGAGGGTAATGCCCGCCAAGCGGAGCGGGTGTTCGGGTGGGGCCGCGAGACGGTGCAACTGGGCTTACACGAGCACCGCACGGGGATCATCTGTGTAGGCGCGCAAGCGGCCTTCGGCGGGAATCGGCTCTGGGAAGAGCAACACCCCGAGGTCGCGCAAGCGCTGTGGGCGTTGGCGGACTCCCAGAGCCAACCGGACCCGACCTTCCGCACGAGTCTGCAGTACACGCGGCTGACGGCGGCGGAAGCGTTGGCCCAGTTGCGCGCCCAAGGGTTCCCGGAAGCGAGCTTACCCTCACCGAGCACGATGGCGGAGGTCCTGAATCGCAATGGCTACCGCCTGCGCCGGTGATCAAGGCCAAACCCCAAAAAAACTCCCCGAAACGGACGCCATTTTTGCCAATATCGCGGACAAGGACGGGAAGCCCCTAGCGGGCGAGGCGTGCATGGAGGATGGGCCAGTCATGCGCCTGAGCATCGACTGCAAGGCCACGGTGAAGATCGGGGAGTACTCGCGGGTGGGAAAACTCGCGGCGACATCCAAGCCGCCGACCACAACATGGGCTGTGAGGAAAAGCAGATTCCGTTCGGATAGTGGAGGAGGATAGCGGGCAGTTGTATCTAATGTTTGGAAGTTCCTTCAAGACCAGTGATTTCATCGTGGATGGCCTGGAGGACTGGTGGAAGGCTATCCCCGAGGAACAGCGGGCCAAGATGACGCACATCCAGCTCAAAGTGGACAATGGTCCGGAAAGCAGCGGTGTGCGCACGCAATTCCTCAAACGGATGGTGGAGTTCGCCGATTACACCGGCAAAATCATTCAGTTGCTGTACTACCCACCGTACCATAGCAAATACAATCCCATCGAACGTTGTTGGGGGATTTTGGAACAGCATTGGAATGGAGCCAAGCTGGTGGATACCGAAACCATGCTGGAATGGGCGAAAAGCATGACCTGGAAAGGCATCCGACCTGTGGTCAAATTGAGCAGAATGATCTACCGGAAAGGCATTTCACTGTCCAAAAAAGCTATGCGGGAGGTCGAGGCCAGATTGGAGCGCAACCCGCTCTTGCCTAAGTGGGACATTCTGATTCGGCCTGTCTGATAGGTATTTTCAATATCGGAAATGACCTTAGTAGCGGCCGCTAGTGCAAATTCCACGCTTATTCGGCCACTGATTCCATGACCATTCGGCCACCCATTCCACGAGCATCCGGCCACTGATTCCACGGCCATTCGACCACCCCCTGGGCGGGGGCGACGCTGGGCAATCTCAACTATGATCGACCGCTTTTCGGAGCGAGAGGTCGATATGGAGCGATTATCCATGCGTATGATTGAGAAGTGTTAAGACTGAAATTTGAGTGTGGTCTGTCGGATCGGGAGATCGCCAAGAGCACCGGCATTGCCCGCAGCAGCATCGGTGACTATGTGTGGCGCTTTCAGGATTCGGGCCTGGTGTGGCCTTTGTCCGCAGCGATGCAGGAACTGGATCTGGAATCCTGCCTGTTTCCGCCGCCCTCTTCGATGCCCACCGATCAGCGGCCCGTGCCGGATTGGCTTTGGGTCCATCAGGAACTGCGCCGCAAGGGTGTGACGCTATTGTTGCTGTGGCAGGAATACAAGGCGGCCCACCCCGAGGGTTTTCAGTATTCCTGGTTCTGCGATGCCTATCAGGCGTGGTGGGGCCGGCGTGACTTGGTGATGCGCCAGACCCCTAAGGACGGCAAGAAGCTGTTCATGCATTTATTAGGCATCACCGTTCCCCTTACCGACCGCCAGACCGGTGAAATCCGCCCGGCGCAGATCTTCGTCGCCGTGATGGGGGCTTCCAACTATACCTACGCCGAGGCGGTGGCGAGCCAGGGGTTGGCCGACTGGATCGGTGCCCCATGTGCGCGCCTTTCGCGTTTTTCGGCGGGGTGACGGAGGTCCTGGTCCCCGATAATCTGGCCTGCAGGTGTGACCAAAACCTGCCGCTACGAGCCCGACATCCAGACCACCTATGCGGAAATGGCGGCCCACTTGGTGGCGGTGGTGCCGGCGCGGGTCCGCAAACCCAAGGATA
>CAVOJV010000014.1:0-84220 GCA_963696325.1 uncultured Gammaproteobacteria bacterium | reverse complement strand
GGCCGTGTTCACAAAATTGCTAGCGGAGCATGATCACGATGAGGGCGACGGTGACGAAAGCCAGGAAGTTGGCTTTGAGTTTTTCATAGCGGGTAGCGACTCGGCGGAACTGCTTGATTTTATTGAACAGGCGTTCGACTTTGTTGCGCTGCTTGTGCTTTCCTTATCGTAGACGATGATCTCCAAGCGGTTAGACTTGGGCGGAATGACCGGGGTGATGCCTTTGGCGTCGAGCTTGGCGCGGATGGCATTGCTATCATAGGCCTTGTCCATAGCCGCTTGCTCGATGCCGTCGCGCGGATCGATGGCATCGATAAGCGCTTCGCCGACCGGCGCGTCGCCCGCCTGCCCGGCCGTGATCCGGATATCCACCGCATCGGCTTCCGAAGCGCACAGGGCGTGGATTTTCGTGGTCAATCCGCCGCGGGAGCGACCGAGGGCCTGATCGCCTTTTTTTTGGCGGCGCCCGCCGCGTGCTGGTGAGCGCGTACCACCGTGGAATCGAGAAAGACGATCTTCAGTTCGACGCCCTTGAGCCGCTTCAGCAGCCCCAGGATGTTCCACCAGACCCCACGCTCGATCCAGCGTTGCCAGCGCATGTAGATCGTGTGCCAAGGGCCGTAGGCGTTCGGCAAATCCCGCCACGGCGTGCCCGTGCGCAGAACGTGCAGCACACCTTCCAACGCCTCGCGGTTCTTGACCGTCGGCGGACGCCCCCGGCGCCCCTCTTCGGGTGGCAACAACCGGTTGATCTGCTCAAATTGCGCGTCCGTAAGGTAATACAAACGATCCATGCTCGACCCCTCTGGCTGTGGATGATAGCCAGCAGTCTCACACACGAAGCATGATTTTGTGAACACGGCCTAATCGCCACCGGCGTGCGGGCCGGCGTCAATGTGCTGGACGATCTGGTCGCCTTACCGACCCCGCGTCACGCCGTGTTCCGCCAGCCGGCGGCGGGGCTGCCGTGGAGCTACCCGGACAACCTGGCGCCGGCGTAGGCGACCTGGCGCCAGTCCCCCGCCATCGCCGCCTGATCGGGGCCGCCATGCCAGCGCAGCCCCGGCAGCTCGCGGGCCACCCGATGAACGGCGGTACCGTCCGCGCGCGGCCCCCATTGCAATCGGCCCTGCGAGAGGCGCTGGGTGCACAACCAGAAGCCCTGCCTATCATAACCGAGCAGTTTGAGGCTGGTGCCGGTGCGGTTGCGGAAGACATAGATCGCGCCGTCCAGGGGATTGTGTGCGAAGGTCTGCCGGCCCCCGGCGGCTAACCCATCAATGCCTGTGCGGAAATCCACCGGGGCCAGGGCCAGCCAAGATCCGCCGCTGGGGGGTGAGTGGCAGCATCACGCCGGCTCCAGAAACGCCCGCAGCACCGCCGCTAGCGGCGCTGAGTCCCGATACTGCAGGCGCAAGCCTGCCCCCTCCGGGCGTTCGACCTCGAGCAGCGTGGGACTGGGGTGCTGCCGGCTCCAACGCCGGGGCGGTGACTTCCACAACCCCAGGGTAAGGCACAACCGCGGTGGCCGGGATGGCCGTCGGCCGGGCCAGGCCCTGTTGCTTCCGATCGGTGGGGCTCAGGCGTAGCCGCTTGGCCACCTGGGAACCGGGCAGCACGGTCGTCAACGCCACGGCCTGATCCATAAGGCCGCGGGAATCCGGTCCTGGGCCGTGGCGCGGCTCCGGCGCCAGTGTTCGAACGGCTCGGCCAGGTCGGCGCGCGCGGATTCGGTTGGCAGCAACGGCTCGGTCACCATCGGTGCCTCCCAGTAGAGTCAATCATAACGAGGAAGAACCTTACTCAAGCCAACATTCCGCACAGCACTTAGCCATCCCCCGAATAAACTTTTTCATACGGCTCCCCCAGTAGTCTTAGCAGAAGCCAGTGGTAGTGATTCATATTGAGGATCAGGGTCTGCATCTGTCCGATCCCCAGGACGTGGCTGCCAGCGAAAAATTGAAACGCCCACCGGGCCGTGGGGTTTGCGATCGGTTGACCTAATTGATTGGGAAAGGTCTGTTGCGCTTGGTGCAATGCCTGTCGAAGGCGATACTCCAAAGCCGCATAGACCAGCAGGCACAGCGTGATGACCATCATCAGGGCCATAATCCGTTCCGGTGATTTCAGGAATAACGTCGAGGCCATAAACAGGGGGTCTTTCAGAAACCGAAAGCCCCGTTCAACTTTTTGCTGGTCTTTATAGGCTTTGATCAAGTCCTCATTGGATAAGGCCTCCATGGCCCGCTGATGGGTGGCCAGAATAAAGCAACTTTTCCGTTGCAGGCGCTGTTGATGAGGTTCCACGCGCGAGGCGAGCCCCCCTTCAATCCGGTAGCTCTGATCATCCGGTAACCGGTTTTTCGCCGGGCGTCCGCGCCCCCGATAGCCGGGTTCAGCCAGTAGGCGGGCTTCGAAAACTTGCGGATGTTTGAGCTTTTTTTCGAAGTCTGACAACGCCTTATGTGCATCGGTTTCACAAGAAAAGCGCGGTCGGCAGCCGTGCTCGCAGGCCGTTAATTCCGCTGAGGGCTGTTTCAGCAACGCCCGGTTCACGGTTTTGGTCGCCCGCTGATACGCCGCCGGCGAGTAGACGATGACCCAGCGCTGCTCGAGGTCCGCATAACGCGTTCCGACCCTGATGAAACTCGGTTGCCCCCGGTTCGTCAGCAGGTCCGGCGCGGTCGCTTGAATCAGGAACCGCGCCAGCTCCAGCGTCTCCGGAACCCGGCTGATCCAATAAAAACCGTTCATCTCGCCCACCGTGTCCGCCGTAAGGCACTATCTGCCATTAGATACGCTAAACCAAACGCGCGGTTCAGTTGGTCCCGATGCGCTTTGACCGTCTCCCGAAACCTGCGCTGGTCGCGGTTATTGCCACTGAGCGCTTCCATCAACAGCGGAATGCCCGCTTGGCGTTCCACCCTCAGTTGCAACACCACCCGATTGAGGTCCGGCCGGTGATCCCGACTATACCCCCTTTCTGGGGTAGGTTTTTAAGCAACTTGGCACTACCGAGCATGGTTGAATGAGGTACTTGGCAAGCCATCGTGGTGTGAGGCATGGTGTGGGAATCTTCTCTCCCCTTACCTCCGGAGACCCCCGATGGCTTGCCAGAACGCAGTGTATCAATGGACCACGGAAGTGACTACCCACTTGCCGCACCTGAGTAAACCCCAAGCAACCGTATTGGCATTATGGAGTTTGGGAATGGTACTGGCCCGCTCCTGTGCCCTGAGCGCGGTGGCTAGCTGGCTGGCCGCGTGGTTGGGGCGTAAAGAGAATACGGTACGTCAACAGTTGCGGGAGTTTTGCTACGAAGCACGGGCCAAGCGAGGCAGCCGACGCCAAGCGTTGGTGGTGGAGAACTGCTTTGCGCCGCTGTTGGCCTGGGTACTGCGCGGGTGGGAAGGGAGCCAACTGGCGCTGGCGCTGGATGCCACCCAGTTGGGACAACGGTTTGTGGTGCTGGCGATCAGTGTGGTCTATCGGGGCTGTGCGATCCCGGTGGCCTGGGCGGTACTGCCGGCGGGACACAAGCAGGCCTGGAGACCAGTATGGTTGCGGTTGCTGCGGCGCTTACAGCCTGCCCTGCCGCGCGCGAAGCTCGTGATTGTGTTGGCCGATCGGGGCTTGTATGCCCGCTGGCTGTTTCGCCGGATCGTGCGCCTGGGCTGGCATCCGTTCTTGCGGATCAACAATAGGGGCACCTTTCGGCCTGCCGGTAGCCCGCTCTGCCGACCCCTGCTCAGCTTTGTCCCGCGGCCGGGCACCGCCTGGCAAGGTGAAGGGATCGCCTTTAAGGGGTTCCAGCGCTGCTTGACTTGTACCCTGCTAGCGCGTTGGGAAACCGGCTACCAAGACCCCTGGCTAATCCTGACCGATTTACCGCCGATGGCGAGCGACGCCTGCTGGTATGGGCTGCGGGCCTGGATCGAGCAAGGCTTTAAAATCACTAAACGGGCCGGCTGGCAGTGGCAGCGTACCCGCATGAACGACCCCGCGCGGGCGGCACGCCTGTGGTTGGCGGTAGCCGTGGCTACCCTGTGGTTGCTCAGTGTAGGGGGCGAAGCTGACCACCGTATCCCGCCCAGCACACTACCCGATCTCACCCCGGTACTGAGTTCCCCTAGGCGCTCGCGTCAAGCCACCCGCTTACGCCTAGTCAGTGTCTTCCGCCAAGGCTGGATCACTATTATGGTGGCGCTGCTCAATCGCCGTCGCCTGCCCATCGGTCGTTTCGTGCCCGAACCCTGGCCCAGTGCCGAGTTAAGAGCAGGAAAGCGGGGAGCGGAGCAGGATGTCCCTCTGGCAGCATAAAAAACCTACCCCAGAAAGGACTATACCCCGGGGTGATATGAATAACCCCGACGCCCTCCGCCGGCGCCACCGCGCGGTTATACTCGCCATCCACATGAAAACTGGTCGCGTCCACATGCCCAAACCGGCACAGGAGACCGCGGCGAGAAACCGTTTGCGCCGCTCGCTGTGAATACCGCGCCGTCGGACCCTGCCGGAACATCGCATCCAGGGTGCGTCCCCGCCGATCATCATTCAGCTGTCGGGCTTCAATGCCCTCCCCCAGCCGCCGGCCTACCGGCTTATCCTGAAAAAAATGCGGCGTCAGATACCGGGTCCGCTGGTTAAATCCCAACCCCTTTAAAATCATGGCCTTGACCGCCTAACCGTAAGAACCTATTTGTTTTTCTTGGTCTTTGGGTAAAATCCGATCAACCCACTCGACGATACCCAGTTCGTCCACCATCGTCGACACCAGTCCTAAGTGATTGAGCATCCGAGTGCTATAGTGCTGCGGGGAAGCCATGGTTCCGGTTTCAAAATGAGCCGCCATCATCAACCTCACGGTGAAAAAGACCTGCAGCGTCGTATCCCACTCGTAGTCAACCACACTATCTAGAGCTGTTGCCAAGGGTCAGCGAAAGCGTTATTTTTAACTAATTGAATTTAAAATATAATTAAAATTACTAAACTACAGCTCTAGTGTGCGGAATGTCGGGTATTATCATGACGGTATTGTTTACTTTATACGTAACTCCATGAACCCCAATCTAGCGCAACTCCAACCCTATCCCTTTGAAAGATTGATCAAGTTAAAGGACAGCATTACCCCACCCGCCGACAAACCGCACATCTCCCTGTCCATCGGGGAGCCGCAACACCCTGCCCCAGCTTTTGTGGCCGAAGCCATCATCAGCCACTTGCCAGGCGGCCTGTCCAATTATCCGCTCACCAAAGGCACCCTGGCTCTGCGGGAGGCTATGGCGGCCTGGGCCACCCGGCGTTTTGCGCTGAAACCCGATAGCCTCAATCCCGAACATCATATACTCCCCGTAAATGGGACGCGCGAGGCGCTGTTCGCCTTCGCCCAATGCGTCGTGGACGCCCAGAACAGTCCTCTGGTGTTGATGCCCAACCCCTTCTACCAGATTTACGAGGGCGCGGCGCTGCTGTCAGGTGCTCAACCGTATTTCCTCAATACCCTGGAAGAAACCGGTTTTCTGCCCGATTACGACAGCGTTCCGGAGGCGGTATGGCAGCGCTGTCAACTGCTCTACCTATGCTCGCCGGGCAACCCCACCGGGACGATTACCCCGGCAGAAACCCTTTACGCGCTCATCGAGAAGGCGGATCGATACGATTTCATCCTGGCCGCCGACGAATGCTATTCTGAAATTTATTTTGACGAGGAGCAGCCCCCGGTGGGACTGCTACAAGCATCCGCGCAACTGGGGCGGGATGACTACCGGCGCTGCGTCGTCTTTCACAGCCTTTCCAAGCGTTCCAACCTGCCCGGCTTGCGCTCCGGCTTCGTGGCGGGCGACGCGGCGATCCTCAAACCATTTTTACATTATCGCACCTATCACGGCTGCGCCATGCCGCCTTTTACTCAGGCCGCCAGTATCAATGCCTGGAACGATGAAGGCCATGTGCAGGAAAACCGGGCACGGTATCGGCGTAAATTTGACGCAGTCCTGGGCATCCTGGCGCCAGTCCTGGACATCCATCGCCCGGACGCATCCTTCTATTTGTGGCCCCGCACCCCCCTGGACGATACCGCCTTCGCCCGTGGCCTGTTCGCCCGGCAAAACGTGACCGTGTTGCCGGGCAGTTATCTGTCACGGGTGGCGGCCGGCATCGATCCGGGGCGTGAACGCGTGCGCATGGCCTTGGTAGCGCCCCTCGAGGCCTGTCTTGAAGCAGCCTGGCGTATCCACGAATTTGTTCTTTCTCTTTAAATTTAGCACGTTAAGCCTGCAAGGATTCACGATGACCAAGTTACAGAAGATTATCGAAAATGCCTTTGAACACCGCAATGAGTTCGACCGTGACAACGTACCGGCCGAGATTCGCGAGGCGGTGGAAGAGACCCTGAGCCTGCTGGAATTGGGCAAGGCCCGGGTAGCCGAGAAGCAGGATGGCCAATGGGGTAACCCAAATGGCTGAAAAAAGCAGTGCTATTGTCTTTCCGGATTGAAGACAATGTGTTCATCAGCGACGGCTTCACCAATTACTACGATAAGGTGCCATCCAAATTTGCCGACTACGACGCGAGCGATTTTCGTGAGGGCGGGTTCCGGATGGTGCCGCCCGCGCTGCCGGCGCGGCAAGGTTATTCATCGCCAAGGACGTGGTCCTGATGCCCTCTTACGTCAACATTGGTGCCTATGTGGATGAAGGCACTATGGTGGATACCTGGGCGACGGTCGGATCGTGCGCGCAGATCGGCAAAAACGTTCACTTATCTGGCGGAGTCGGTATCGGCGGTGTGCTGGAACCGGTGCAGGCCAACCCGACCATTATCGAGGACAACTGCTTCATCGGCGCGCGCTCGGAAATTGTCGAAGGCGTGATTGTAGAAGAGGGCGCAGTGATTTCAATGGGGGTGTACATCGGCCAAAGCACCAAGATTTACGACCGCGAAACTGGCGAAGTGCATTATGGTCGCGTACCGGCCGGCTCAGTGGTAGTGTCCGGCAACTTGCCCGCCAAGGATGGCAGCCACAGCCTTTACTGCGCCGTGATCATTAAGCAGGTGGACGAGAAGACCCGCAGCAAGGTCAGCCTGAACGAATTGCTGCGCGATTGACCATGTCCGGCACCCTAGCCCTCGCCCAACACCTGATCCGCTGCCGTTCCATCACGCCAGAGGATGATGGCTGTCAGGCACTTATGTGCGCTCGCCTGGAGGCTCTCGGGTTTCGGGTGGAGCGACTGCGCTTCGGCGTGGTGGACAACTTCTGGGCACGCCGCGGCAGCGCCAACCCGCTGTTCGCCTTTGCCGGCCATACCGATGTGGTGCCCACTGGCCCTCTGGAACAGTGGACTTCCGATCCGTTCACGCCGGCCATCCGCGAGGGTTACCTGTATGGGCGCGGGGCAGCGGACATGAAGGGCAGCCTGGCCGCCATGGTTACCGCCTGCGAGCGTTTCCTGGCAACTCATCCCGAGCATCGCGGCTCCATCGGAGTATTGATCACCAGCGACGAAGAAGGCCCGGCGCAGGATGGCACAGCTAGGGTAGTGGAGCAACTGGAGGCCCGCGGTGAGAAGATCAACTGGTGCCTGGTGGGCGAGCCTTCCAGCAGCGCGCGCCTGGGCGATACCATCAAGAACGGCCGCCGCGGCTCCCTGCATGGCAGGCTGACGCTGAGGGGTGTGCAGGGGCACGTCGCCTATCCCCACCTGGTGCAGAACCCCATCCACGTCAGCGGTGCCATCATCGCCGCCCTGGTCGAGGAGGTCTGGGACCGCGGCAATGCCTCCTTCCCGCCCACCTCGTTCCAGATTTCCAATATCCACGCTGGCACCGGCGCTACCAATGTGGTGCCCGGCACGATGGAAATACTGTTCAATTTCCGCTTTTCCACCGCGGTCACCGTCGCCAGCCTGCAGGAGCGGATACAGCGCCTTATCGACACCCAGTTGCTGAACGAGGAGGTGAAGCGCAACCAGGTCTTTCAATATACCTTGACCTGGGATCTCTCCGGCCTACCCTTCCTGACGGCGTCGGCTGAACTGGTGGAGGCCGCCACGGCGGTGATTCGTGAGCAACTGGGCATCGACGCAAAACTTTGCACGGGCGGCGGCACCTCGGATGGGCGCTTCATCGCTCCCACTGGCGCGCAAGTGATCGAACTTGGGCCGGTCAATGCCAGCATCCACAAGATCGATGAACGGGTCGTCGTGGAAGATCTGGAACGCCTCAGCCGGATTTATGAGGGTATCCTGGTCAGGCTGCTCGCGTGAACTTCGATCTCCCGACGGGTCCTGCTGCTGGGTTTGGTGGCTCTGCTGGCGGGTTTCATCGACCGCCATCGCCGGGGGCGGCGGTATGCTGCTCATGCCGGCCCTGCTCAGCACCCGGCATGCCACCCCATCTGGTGCTGGGCACCAAGAAGCTGGTGAGCTCTTTCGGCACCTGCAGCGCCTCGCCAGCCTTCATCCGTAAGGATCTCTTCAAACCGGCTTTGTGGCGGGCGGCAGCCCTGGGCACCTTGATGCTTGGCGCCTTTATCGGCACCAATAGCGCTTTCCGCTAAGGTGGCCTCTTCATACGGATCATGCTCATCGGGGTAAAGCTGCTGATGGTGGGAAGGCTGGTCGTGCTCGAGTTTTGCTAACCCTGGCGGCTAAATTCAAGCAGGGCGCTGGTTCGGGAACGCAGCAAACTGCGCACCGAGGAGGAGACTCTAACCCTGCCTTCGCCGGTATAGACCTCATGATTGGCCTCGATATCGTCGAGCTTGTAGCGATAATTGACCATCATCCCGGCGGATTGGGTGAAGCCCTCAACCGAGGTGTTGCCCAGCCAGTTAAGGCGTTCGATGCGCGCCCCATTGGAAAGATGGAAGTGGGCCACACGATCATAAGCCATACCCTGCTCGCGCTTCTCCTCCGCCAGATACTGGGCGCAGAAGCGCATCAACGGGGCCCTCAGGGCTTGTACATAATCCGGCTTTTTATGCCAATTGGGCAACCGCAGTACGGTTTGCAACATGCCGCTCTCTTCCACGTCCAGGGGAAGTGCCGCCAATGCCTTGCGCTCAGTCGGGAGCAGCAGGTCGGACACGGGAGTTCGTGCCATTTTGGCGTTGAGCCAGGACTGAAAACCAGGTATCGGAGATAGGGTGGCAAAGGTTTTCAGACCTCTGAACTCGGCGGCCAGCACATCGACGACGCGCTTGATTAGGAAACTGCCAAAGCTGATACCGGACAAGCCTGCCTGGGCATTGGTGATGGAATAGAAAATCGCAGTGTCGGCAGCGGCAGGATCGAGCGCGGGCGCTTCTTCGTCGAGCAGGGTCTGGATATTGTCCGCCATGCCGTTGAGCAGCGCGACCTGCACGAAAATCAGCGGTTCATTGGGCATGCGGGGGTGAAAAAACGCGAAGCAGCGACGGTCGGAACCCAGCCGGTTTTTCAGATCGTCCCAGCCTTTGATGGCATGCACCGCCTCGTAGGCGATCAGCTTTTCCAGCAGGCTGGCAGGAGAATCCCAGGTAATCCGCTGCAATTCCAGAAATCCTACATCGAACCATGAACTGAGCAGAAACTTGAGGTCTCTTTCCATTGCCATCAGCGTCGGGTTACCCTTGCAGAACGACAATAGCTCTGCGCGCAGGTCCACCAGAAAGTGGACGCCTTCCGGCAAGCCATTGAACTGGGTTATCAGCCGCAGCCGCGGCGGTCGCAGCGCCTGGCGCAGATCCTGTTCAGCCTTGATCCGCGCCGCCATATCCAGGTCCGGCTTTTGCAGGGCAGCCACGGCCCGGTCGACCGCTGCCCGGTCCACATCAAAGTCATTGGCCAGGATCTGCAGGAAGCGCCGGCGCCCCCGGCTGTTGAGGGACAGAAACGTCCGGCCCAGATTGGCGGCGCGCGAACGCGCCGATACCTCTCCCCCGCGCGCTTCCAGGCAATCGCGCATCTGCGCCTTGAGCGGTTCGACATCCTTGTCGGCAAGGCCCGGACTGGGTGAAGCGGAGAAAATACCGCTTGTCCTATCGGCCATGTCGCGCCAAACGTCGCGAATGTTCTGGACAGTGCGATTGAGCAGACTAACACGCGTAACTTCTGACATACGCTACTCTTAGGATATTGTTTCTTGATATACCGAGTATGTCAAAAAACAAGGGAAATTAAAGTCTAGCGGGGTTGTTCTCGGAAAAAAATACTATTTTCCCACCCGCCTAGCCAAGCCCACCAGCATGGCCGCCGTCGCTCCCCAGATATAGCGGTTCTCGTAGGGAATAACATAGAACCAGCGCTTCTCGCCCCGGTACGGCCGGCTGTGGAGCTGGTGATGACGGGAGTCCAGCACGAAATTCAAGGGGACTTCGAAGACCTCGGCGACTTCGAAGGGATCCGGTATGAGCTCAAAATGAGGTTTGACGAAGCTGACCACCGGCGTGACCAGAAACCCGGTCACGGTCTGGTACAGATCCAGGAACCCCACGACCTCCACATGACGGCGGTGCAACCCAATCTCCTCCTCGGCCTCGCGCAAGGCAGTGTCCACCGAGCTGGCGTCATGCGCCTCGGTGCGCCCACCGGGAAAGCTGATCTGTCCCCCATGATGCTCAAGATGGTCGGTGCGCTGGGTCAACAGGACGGTAAGACCCGCGGGGTGCTCCACCAGTGGCACCAGGACGGCGGCGGGCATCAACTCCCGGTCCTCGCGCATGGAACCGGCCACCGCGTAATCGCCGGTCGTTATCTCCGCCGGCTGGTCGCGATGCAGGGCTTGGATGATCCGCTCACGCATGGGTAGTGACTTTAGCTTGCCCAAACAGCCGGAAATAATTAGCCGTCGTGGTCTCCGCCACCTGCTCGAAGGATTCATCCCGCAGCTTGGCGACACATTCGGCCACGTGGCGTACCCAGGCCGGCTGGTTAGATTTGCCCCGGTGTGGCATGGGCGCCAGATAAGGCGAATCCGTCTCCACCAGCAGACGCTCAGCGGGCATGTGCCTGGCTACGTCCTGCAGTGACTTCGCGTTCCTGAAAGTGACGATGCCGGAAAAGGAAATGTAAAAATTCAAGTCCATGGCACGTTTGGCCATGTCCCAGTCCTCCGTGAAACAGTGCAGCACTCCACCCACGCTGCCGGCATTTTCTTCAGCAAGGATACGCAGCGTGTCCTCACGGGCGTCGCGGGTGTGAATGATCAACGGCTTGCCGGTCTCCCTGGCGGCGGCAATGTGGGTACGGAAATAGCCCTGCTGGCGCTCCTTGCTCTCTTTGCCGTGGAAATAATCCAGGCCGGTCTCGCCGATGGCGACAACCTTGGGATGGCGTGCCAGTTTCACCAGTTCGGCCACGCTCGGCGCCCGCCCTTCATCCGCGCTGGGATGTACCCCTACGGAGACGGCGACATTCGCATGCTCCCGTACCAGGCTGACCATGGCGTGCCAGTTTTCCAGATCGATGGCGACGCACAGAAAATACTCCACCCCATTGACGGCGGCGGCTTCCAGGACATTGGCGAGACGCCCCCCGAACGGGGCAAGATCGACGCGGTCCAGATGGCAATGTGAATCTACGAGCATGGTTAGTTATCAGGCCGGACGCGGGCCGGCGCAACCCGTGTGATATTAATCATGGCAGCGGCGGCGACACCGCCTGCTTTCACATGGTGTAGGTAGGACGTTCGGATTGGGTGGCACCGGCCAGATACGTATCGATCTTTTTCTGGACATTATCGCCCTCCGCGCCGCTGAACTGTATACCTATACCGGCAGGCCTGCCGCCCAGCGCACCCTTGGGGGTAATCCAAACTACCTTGCCGGTTACCGGATAACGCTGGGGGTCTTCCATTAGACTGAGCAATAGAAATACCTCGTCGCCCAGTTCAAACGATTTATCGGTAGGAATGAAAATGCCGCCACTCTTGAGAAACGGCATATAGGCGGCCAACAAAGAATTCTTGTCCCTGATGGCTAAGGACATAACACCTTGTTTTGGAACCTTTTCTGCTGCCATAGTCATCAACCTCTCTGCCTACCGGAAGGGAAGGTGGGCTTTATTAGTTCGCGCAGTCTGCGAGAAAGGATTCCAGCATTAGTTGCGGATTAACCTGGGTTGTGTACAACTCACGCATGCGAAGCGCTGCATCCAGGCGGCGGAATAGTGTCTCCGAGGACAGACTCCAGGTCAGGCGCTGCAAGACAGCCTGTACATCCGGATTGCACAGCCGCGGGGGAGCAGCAGCCATCTTAAGCCGAATCATGTCCATGTGCCAACCGATCAGCCAGCACAAATTCTCGGTCATATTTCCCTTGACCCACAGTTCGGCGGCTTTTACCGGATCGGCTTTGCCGGCAATGACCTCAGTATAGCTGCTGAGCAACTCCCGACGCCGCGCCAGACAATCGGTTTCGGCATAAGCCCGCGCCAGCAAGGGCGCCCCACCGGACAGGCTTAACAGCAGCGCGGGATCGGCGCCACCCACCCCGACGGAGGCCAGCCAGGCCATCGCTTCCCGTGAGGTAGGCGCTTGCAAGACCAGCTTCTGGCAGCGACTGCGCACCGTGGCCGGTAGCCTGGCGGGAGTGGAAGTCACCAGCAGCAGCAGGCTCCCCGCCGGCGGTTCTTCCAGCGTTTTTAACAGACTATTGGCGGCATTGACGTTCATGCGTTCCGCTGGATTGAGCAAGGCAATCTTGTAACTACTACCGCTGCTGGTGTAGCCCATAAAGACTGACAGCTCGCGGACTTGATCGACCTTGATGGGCTTACCCACCTCCGCCGGCTTGACCTGAATATAGTCCGGATGACTCCCGCCCAGGAACAGGTGGCAGGACCGGCAAAGGCCGCAGGGAGATCCATCCTGACCGGGGCTATGACACAGCAGGGCCTGGGCGAGGCGTTCGGCGAACATCTGTTTGCCAAGCCCCGAGGGCCCACAACACAATAGGGCATGCGGCAGCCGGCCGACCGCTTTGCGTTGCATGCACTGCTCCCACTGGGAGCGTTGCCAGGGTAACAGCGCCTCCATCCGCTAGCCCAGCAAGGTCAGAAGAGTGCCTTCCACGGCGCCCCGCACGACCTCAACGGGACGGTCGGCGTCGATCACCCGGTAACGCTGGGGGTGGCGCTTCGCCAAATCCAGATAGGCGCTCCGCACCCGCTGAAAGAAAGCCAGATCCTCGCTCTCGAAGCGGTCATTCAGGCCGCGCCGCCCGGCTCGCGCCAGTCCCTCCCTGACGGGGAGATCAAGCAGCAAGGTCAGCTCGGGTCGCAAGGGACCCTGCACCCAGTCCTCCAGCACGGCGATACGCACCCAGGGGATTGCCCGCCCGCCTCCCTGATAGGCATAGGTGGCATCCGTGAAACGATCACACACCACCCAATCCCCATTTTCCAGCGCTGGCCGAATGACCCGCGCGAGGTGCTCGGCGCGGGCCGCAAACATGAGCAGCAATTCACTGTCGGCAGCCATGCCGTCCTCGCGGTGGTCCAGCAGTAAGGCACGAAGTTGCTCGCCCAGGCCGGTGCCCCCCGGCTCCCGGGTTAATACCACGCGCTGGCCGACAGCTTCCAGATAGTCGTGCAGGAAAACCGCCTGGGTAGACTTTCCCGCGCCTTCCACGCCCTCCACGGTAATAAATTTGCCTTTCATGATTATCCGTTTCCAACCTGCCGCTACCGCGCCGAGATGTGTAGAATGGTAACATGTTCAAACGGTGGGAGCGGACGGTAGCGGCGGGGTTTATGGCTCGCCAACCACAAGTTCAATAGCCAGCACAACATCATTGCAGGATTATAATAACATCAGAGTAAGTGCGGAACAGGCTTAATTCAGAATATTCATAGAAAGATCCGTTTATACTTTATAGGTAACAATATGTTGAATATGAAAGAAACAATTGAAACCAGGGCGCATCCACAAACAGAGAAAAGCGGCGCTGAAATAGTCATCGATGTCCTTAATGAAATGGGGGTGGAATACCTTTTCGGCCACACTGGTGGTGCAGTAATTCCACTCCATGTTGAGTTGAATGCACGGATGAAGAGGAAGCAGCAAGCCCCTCACTTCGTTCTTTTTAGACAGGAAGGCGGCGCCGGCCATGCCGCAGAGGGTTATGCCAGGGTCAGCGGCAAAGTAGGCGTTGCGCTGGCCACCTCGGGACCCGGTTCGACCAACCTCGTCACGCCAATAGCCGATGCCTACAAGGATTCGGTACCCTGCGTATTCATAACAGGTCAGGTTCCCAGCGCGATGATTGGCAACGATGCCTTTCAAGAAGTGGACATGGTGGGAATCACTAGACCCATTTCAAAACATAACTACCTAGTCAAAAATGTCGAGGATCTGGGCGCGGTATTACGGCAGGCATTTTATATCGCCCGGAGTGGCAGGCCGGGGCCGGTAGTGGTGGATATATGCAAGAATGCATTGCTGGGCAAAACAACCAATAGTCATAAGGTAAGAACACAGAAAAGCTACCATCCAGATGTGGCAATGAATAAGGAGGATGCCCATGCCTTGCTTGAGGCCCTGCTGGCCGCCGAACGGCCGGTGGTAAAAGCGGGCGGCGGCATAATAAGCACCGACGCCAGCAAGGAGCTGAAGCGATTCGTGGAAAAATACCATCTCCCGATCACGCTCACCTTTATGGGTTTAGGCGCCGTCAATCATGACAACCCGCTATTCCTGGGAATGCCTGGCATGCACGGCACCGTCGCGGCGAACTATGCGCTAAAAAATGCTGACTTTATACTGGCGCTAGGCTCAAGGTTCGACGACCGGGTAGCGGTCAAGGAGTTCGGCAGAGGAGCAACCATCGCCCATGTGGATATCGATTGCGCGGAGATAAGCAAGAATATCTCCACGAATTATGAGCTGCACGCGAATGCCAAGGATTTTCTTGAATATGCCAACCAGTTGCATATCAGAGGGAGAGATACGTCTGCATGGTTCAACACAATAGATGCCTGGAAAGCCAAGCATTCATTAACAAACTATGAACCCAGTCAGAATTATATCAAGCCACAATACCTCATCGAGCAGCTATCTCAGCTCACCAATAAAACTGGAATCGTGGTAACTGGGGTAGGGCAGCACCAGATGTGGACGGCGCTCTACTACAACTTTCAGGAACCGCGCCAGTGGGTCAGCTCGGGCGGATTGGGAACGATGGGTTTTGGGCTGCCGGCCGCTATCGGCGCCTATTACGCCCATCCCGATAAGACCATCATCTGTATCGATGGTGATGGCAGTTTCCAGATGAATATACAGGAACTCGCGACTATCTCGGCCAACCGGATACCAGTAAAGATATTCATTTTGAACAATGGGTATCTGGGCATGGTTCGGCAATGGGAAGACATGTTCAACGAAGGCCAGCATTACGAGACCTGCCTTTCCAGAACCTCCGAATGCGATCCGGCCTGTGTAGAAAGCAATGAATGCAGAGTTCCCAACCCCAATTTCTTGAATTTGGGAAAAGTCTTTCCGGGCATCAACACGCTGCGGATAACCAAGACGGCGGACGTGATCCCATGCCTGCAAAGTGTGTTGAGCGATAACAAGCCCTATGTGGTCGATGTGTGGATAGACAGAAAGGAAGATGTCAAACCGATGATTCCACCCGGCGGCTCGCTCGGCGATTTGATCTACGACTAGGCTTTCAGGCCGCAGGCATCCTGGCAGAGCGTTGCCGCAAGTCAACTCTGAGGTTATGGACTAGCGGTTCTAACGCCTGTTCAGTTGATACTGGCGCACCGCTTGGTTGTGCTCCTCCAGTGTGCTGGAAAACACATGCCCCCCGGCCCCCGTGGCGACGAAGTAGAGCGCGTCACCGGGTGCCGGGTTGACGGCGGCAGTCAGGGAATCCGCTCCAGGCAAGGCAATCGGGGTGGGCGGCAAACCCTTGCGGATATAGGTATTGTAGGGTGTATCGGCGAGCAGGTCGCGGCGGCGGATATCGCCGTCGAATGCCTCGCCCAGGCCATAGATCACCGCGGGATCGGTCTGCAAGAGCATATCTTTTTGCAGGCGACGGATGAATACGCCTGCAATCTCGCGCCGCTCGCCGGGAAGCGCGGTCTCCTTTTCGATGATCGATGCCAGCACCAATGCCTGGTAGGGACTTTGCAGCGGCAACTGGGAAGCGCGCCGCTGCCATGCCTGACTTAAACGCCACTCCAGGGTGGCGTAGGCTCGCCGTAAAAAAGCCAGGTCACTGGTGCCGGCGGGGAAATAATAGGTATCCGGGAAGAAACGTCCCTCCGGGTGTTCGCCGGGATGCCCCAGGCGCGCCATGATCGCGGCATCGTCCAGCCCTCGCAGTGTATGCTTGAGCTTCTCATGACCGGCGATAGCCGCCAGCATCTGCCGGAACGTCCAGCCCTCCACGATGGTCAGCGCGTGCTGCATTACCCGGCCGGATACCAGTTGCGCCAGCAGGGTGCGCGGCGTGGCGCCACGGGTTATGGCATATTCGCCGGCCCGGATGCGCGAGGCTGAACCGGTCAGATGGGCGTAGAGCTGCCAATACAGGGGCACGCGCAGCCCAGCCTGGCGCCGGAGTCGCTGGGCGATGGCTGCCATGGACTTACCGGGTTCCACGACCAGGGTCAAACCCTGTTCAGGCAGCTCCAGCGGGGTGTCCATGAAGGCGCGAAAATCGGCGTAGAGAACGATACTCGCCACTCCCCCAACCGTGAGCAGGGCCACCAGCACGCGTGTATACCAGGTCCGCTTATAGATTCGCTGCATGCCGCTTGTCAGCCGCTCTGCCCACTCGGACCGACATGTTCTACAGGATCGGGGAAACTAGCCAGCAACCGCTGCGTAGGCATGCAACTGGGGGAATAGGCTGTTCAAGCGGCGCTCGCGCTCCCCCGACATCCCGGGGGAGACCGGCTCAAGCCAGCTTTTGGAAGATGATGGTACCGTTGGTTCCTCCAAAGCCGAAGGAATTCGACAGCACCGTTTGGAGCCTCATTTCACGCGCGTTATGGGGGATATAATCCAGATCGCATTCCGGCTCGGGATTATCCAGGTTGATCGTTGGCGGCACCACCTGATCGCGAAGCGCCAGTACCGAAAACACCGCCTCGACACCGCCGGCGGCCCCCAGCAAATGACCGGTCATGGATTTGGTGGAGCTGATGGCAAGCCGGTAGGCATGCGCGCCGAAGGTGGCCTTCACCGCGTCGCTTTCCGCCCGGTCACCGGCAGGCGTGGAAGTACCGTGCGCATTGATGTATTCGACAGCGTCGGGAGCGAGCCCGGCGTCCCGCAGGGCGTTGAGCATACAGCGCCGCGCCCCGTCGCCATCCTGGGAAGGCAGAGTCATGTGATAGGCGTCGCCACTCATGCCAAAACCGACCAACTCGGCGTAAATACGGGCGCCACGCCGCCTGGCGTATTCATACTCCTCCAGTACCACCACCCCAGCGCCGTCGCTCAACACGAAACCATCCCGATCCCGATCCCAGGGCCGACTGGCGGCTGGCGGATCAGCGTTGCGGGTGGACAGCGCACGGGCCGCCGCAAACCCGCACAGGCCGGTGGGCGTGGTCGCCATCTCGGCGCCACCGGCGATCATCACATCGGCATCTCCATAGGCGATCATCCGGCCCGCCAGGCCGATGCTGTGCGTACCGGTGGTGCAGGCGGTGACGAGGGCGATATTGGGGCCTTTTATCCCATACATGATGGACAGGTTGCCGGAAATCATGTTTATGATGCTGCGAGGCACAAAGAAGGGCGTGATCCTGCGGGGACCACCCTTGAGAAACGCGGCATGGCCTTCTTCAATTCCTGGCAATCCGCCGATGCCGGAGCCGATGGATACCCCGATACGATCGGCATTGGCCTCGACCACCTCGATCCCCGCGTCCTCGATGGCCTGGACAGCCGCAGCAATGCCGTAATGGATAAAGGCATCCATCTTCTTGACATCCTTGGGGCCGATGTAATGCTGCACCTCGAAGTCCTTGACGGCACCCCCGAACCGCACGGGGAACCTGCTCACATCAAAGGCAGTGATAGGCTCGATTCCGCTATTCCCGGCCAGGACATTGGCCCACGCGATAGGCACGCTGTTTCCTACCGGGGAGATAATTCCCATGCCGGTTACAACAACACGTCTTTTGGCCAAATGGCTACCCTCTTATGTGCCCAGGTCCAGAAGAACACTAGCCGCAAGCACGCGTGAGCGGCGGCGGCTAGCCACGCTGAACCAGCGCAGTCAACTTTTTCCCAAGTGAGCAGTCACGTAGTCGATCGCCTGCTGGACCGTGGTGATTTTCTCGGCATCCTCATCGGGGATCTCGCATTCGAATTCTTCCTCCAAGGCCATCACTAACTCAACGGTATCCAGAGAATCAGCGCCAAGATCTTCCACGAAGGAAGCGTCATTCGTCACCTGTTCTTCCTTGACACCCAATTGGTCCATGATGATCTTTTTGACGCGTGCTTCGATATTACTCATGATCGTTTTCTTCCTCACTAGTGAACTCGGACAACCGCGTTGCCGCGGTTATTGTAAGTAAAACGCACTACTCAATCCACCATCAGCGCTCAAGCCAAGAGACGGCATAAGCCGAAAAAACTATAAGAATTAAATAGATCACGGCTATCAAAAAACTGAAAAATAAACTCCGCTTAGCTCATGTACATCCCGCCATTCACATGCAGAGTCTCGCCAGTGATGTAAGCCGCTGCCTTAGAAACCAGGAACGCCACCGCATAGGCGATATCCTGCACATCGCCCAGGCGGTTCAGGGGAATCCCCTGCACCAGGGTCTCGCGTTGTTCCACGGGCAAGGCTCGGGTCATGTCGGTATCGATGAAACCCGGCGCCACGGCGTTGACCGTAATGCCCCGCGAACCGACCTCACGGGCCAGAGATTTGGTGAAGCCGACTATTCCGGCCTTGGCCGCCGCGTAGTTGGCCTGTCCGGCATTGCCCGTAGCGCCAATCACCGAGGTAATACTGACGATACGACCGTGGCGCGCCTTCATCATGCCCCGCAGTACCGCCTTGCTGAGCCGGTAAACCGACGATAGATTAGTATTAAGGATAATATCCCATTCTGCCTCCTTCATGCGCAGCAGGAGATTGTCGCGGGTGATGCCGGCGTTATTGACCAGGATGCTGGGGCTACCGAATTCCTGGCTGACGGCCTTGACGACATCCTCCACGGAAGCGGGATCGGTTACGTCCAGGCACAGGCCGCGGCCCTTGAACCCCAGCTGCAGCAGATCCTGACTGATAGCCTCGGCACCGGCTTCGGAGGTAGCTGTACCGATGGCGATGGCGCCGCATCGCCCCAACTCCCGGATAATGGCCTGGCCAATGCCACGGCTGCCACCGCTGACCAAGGCGATTTCGCCGTCCAGATTCATGTTGTCCCCTCCTCGCCGAAGCGCTCAATGGCTGCGTTCATCATTAGTACTTAAGGAGGATGGCGCCCCAGGTAAACCCGCCTCCGAAGGCCTCCAGCAGTACCGTATCGCCGCGCTGGATGCGGCCGTCGCGCACGGCGACATCAAGGGCCAGTGGTACCGATGCGGCAGAGGTATTACCGTGCGTTTTCACCGTAGCCACTACCCGCTCCACCGGCATTCCCAGTTTCCTGGCGGTGGCATCGATAATCCTGGCGTTGGCTTGATGGGGAATCAGCCAGTCCACGTCTCCAGGCCCCAGGTTATTAGCCTTCAAGGTTTCATCGACAATGTTGCCCAGGGTTTTGACGGCTGCCTTGAAGACTTCGTTGCCGCGCATCTCCACATACGGGGCATTCCGACGGGTGCCATCGAAGCCCGTAGAGACACCGGCCGGCACCCAGAGAAGATCTTTGTAGCGGCCATCGGCATGGAGATGGGAAGAGATGATGCCAGGCGTGGGAGAAGCTTCCACCACCACGGCCCCGGCGCCATCGCCGAACAGGATACAGGTGTCGCGGTTGCTCCAGTCGATGATGCGGGAAAAGGTCTCGGCGCCCACCACCAGGATGCGGCGCGCGCCGCCGGCGCGGATAAATTGATCGGCGATGCCCAAGGCATAGACGAAGCCGGTGCATACCGCCTGGATATCGAAGGCGGGGCAACCGTAATTACCCAGGCGGTCCTGGAGCTGGGTGGCCACACTGGGGAAAATATGGTCAGGGGTGGTGGTTGCCAGGATGATCATATCGATGCTGGCCGGCTCCGCACCCGCCGCCTCGATGGCCCGGCGGGAAGCAATCTCAGCCAGGTCGCAGGTGGTCTGGCCCGGCGCAGCGATATGGCGTTGCTCCACGCCGGTGCGCTCGCGTATCCAGGCATCCGACGTATCAACCATTTTTTCCAGATCTGCGTTGGTAAGTACCTTCTCTGGCAAATAGCCGCCCGTGCCTATGATGCTTGTATAGTTCAAAGCGCTTGTCCTTCCGCGTGCAGGGCGGACAGATACCGGTTGATGTGCTGAGGCACGGCTTTCTCTACCTCGAGCGCCGCAATCTTGATGGCGTTGGCGAAAGCCAGCGCATCAGCGCTACCATGACTCTTGATCACGATGCCCTGTAACCCTAGCAGGCTCGCGCCGTTGTAGCGACGCGGATCGATCTTCCGGCTGAAGGAACGGAGCACCGGCGATGCCAGCAAACCCGCCAGCGCGGTGAATGGGTTTCGCTTGAATTCCAGCGTCATAAAATGGCGGACCAACTTGGCCACACCTTCCATGCATTTTAAGGCCACATTGCCCACGAAACCATCGCACACGACCACATCCACATCCTCCAGGAAAATACCATCCCCTTCCACGAAGCCAATGTAATTAAGATCGCTAGCGATGAGCAAGGCAGCGGCATTCTTTACCTGCTCGTTGCCTTTGATCTCCTCCGCGCCGATGTTCAGCAAACCCACCCGCGGCCGGTCGATGCCGTCGACGGCGGAGGCCAGCACCGAGCCCATGGCGGCAAACTGCAACAGGTGGTTTGCCTTGCTGTCCACATTGGCACCCAGATCCAGAAAGTGGGTGTGCCCGCGCAGCGAGGGAATTGTGGTGCAGATAGCCGGCCGGTCTATGCCCGGCAGTGTCTTGAGCACAAAGCGGGCAGTGGCCATGAGCGCTCCCGTGTTGCCCGCACTCACGCAGGCGTCGGCCTCACCTTGTTTGACCAGATTGATGGCCACACGCATGGACGAGTCTTTTTTGAAGCGCAGGGCCTGCGAAGGTAGTTCATCCATGCCAACCGTCTGCGAGGCATGGCGAACGACAAGACCTGGCCGGCCCAACGCTTTGAGCGCAACCAGCTTGGCCGACAAAACATCTTCCTGACCCACCAGAATCAATCTTAGATCACTTCTGGATTCCAGAATATTGAGGGCGGCGGAAACGGCCACATCGGGGCCGATATCTCCACCCATCCCATCAAGGGCGATGGTCAACGGCCGCATCATAAGGTTAGCGAAACGGGGGACAGTAGCAGCAGTTTAAACGCGGAACTCGCAAAGGGGCGCCATAGGGTAACGGGATAACCCGCCGGGCAATTGCCACCGCCCCTCCCGGACTTACGTTACTTTTCTTCTTGGGAGGCGATTACCTTACGCCCACGATAATAACCGTCGGGGCCGATATGATGCCGCAGGTGCGTCTCACCGGACACCCGGTCGACCGACAGCGCTGGCCTTGTCAGCGCATCATGGGCGCGACGCATGCCGCGCTTGGAGGGAGTTTTGCGGCTCTTTTGTACAGCCATGAATCAATCCTCGGGTTGCTTGTTCACCAATACGGAGAGCGCCGCGAAGGGATTAGCTTGCTTCGCTGGCAGCGCCTGGTATGCGCCCGGCAGCGTGAAACCATGGGTTTCGCACTCCCGCACATCATCATGTAGCGGCGCCAGGGGCAACGCCAGGATGAGTTCATCTTCGACCCACTCCGACATGGCGGTACCACCCTCTGGGGCCAACAAGGGCTCATACTCCGTGGACAGCCCCACGGCCTGGCTCTCCGTCCGTATCAGCCCCAATCGAAAATCCACCACCAGCGGCAATCGCAGAGGACTCATACAGCGTTGGCAGACCACCTCAACAGTGGTTTCCAAATGGCCGGCGATGAAGCGTGTATTGCTTTCATCGACACCAGCGTGCAGGGCAACCGTTACCTCTCCGGCGCCGGCACTGAGCAAGGACAGCAAGCGCGGCATGCGTTGCAGAGGTATCTCACCCCGCAGGCGATCGCCGGCAGCGGCTAGTTTCCATAAATCGACTTTGTCTGGAGGGCAAATCTGCATAAGGGCCGCAATAATATATGCGCCTCGCCAACCTGTCAAAATTTCTTAATAAATTTGATTTATTCATCCGCTTTGGCAATACCCGCCTTGCAACCTGCCGAGGCGCCAACTACCATGCAGCGGGATTATTCTTCGGAACTCGCCACTGCCATGACACCGCCGCTGCCGAATGGACGCCGCCTGATCCTGGCCTCCACCTCCCCGGCCCGCCGCGAACTGCTGGCGCGTCTGGGACTGCCCTTTGAGGTGCGAGCGCCCGCTGCCGATGAAACACCCCTGCTCGGCGAAGCTCCCCAGCAACTGGCCGCCCGGCTTGCCGAACTCAAGGCCCGCTCCATCGCGCGGCATGAACCTGGCACTCTGGTGATTGGCTCGGATCAGGTCGCCGTGGTGGGTAGCGATGTACTTGGCAAACCGGGTAGCCACGAACGGGCAGCGGCGCAATTATCCCGTGTCTCCGCCAAAACGGTCACCTTCTATACGGGCCTGTGTCTGATCAACAGCGACGGCGGTCGAACTCAGGTAGAAGTGACGCCTTTCCGGGTGATTTTCCGCGCCCTTACAGCCGCGCAAATCGACAACTATCTGCGTCTGGAACAACCATACCAGTGCGCCGGCAGTTTCAAATCCGAGGGTCTTGGCATCGCCCTGCTCGAACGTCTGGAGGGCGACGACCCCAGCAGTCTGATCGGCCTACCCCTCATCCGGCTGACCAGGATGTTGGAGGCCGAAGGGGTGACCGTGCTGTAGCCTGGCGAGTACTTCTGGTTTGGTGCTATGCAATGGCCAGGTTTTCATCGCGGGGCTAACGCGATGCCGCTGCCCCTTAGCTGTCGAAACGCGGCTTGGGTTCGCGCAGGCAAGGATATATCGTATAGGCCACGGGCGGGCACAACAAACGCCCGCACATTGAGATTACCAGCTGGCCGTCCTCTCCCGCGGTGCTCGCAACCGCCCGAGCTTAATTGAACACGCTGCGCGTCGGGCGACCTGATTTGGGGTTATTCGCCTTAAGATCCTCATCATCCACCTCCTTGGGCGGTGGGCGCTTGCTTTCCAGCTTGATTTTCAGGCGCACATTGTTACGGGAATCCGCGTAGCGCAATGTGGATTCGTAGCTGATCAGACCCGTCTCATACAGTTCAAACAGAGCTTGGTCAAACGTTCGGATACCCTGCTCGCCAGATCTGGTCATCAGCGGCTTGATCTCATGCAGCTTGCCCTCACGGATCAAGTCCGCCATCAAGGGCGTATTCAATAATATTTCCACCGCTGGAACCATGCCCTGGCCATCGGCTCGCTTGATCAAGCGCTGAGAGATGAAAGCCTTCATATTGAAGGACAGATCCATGAGCACCTGAGTCCGCCGTTCCTCGGGAAAAAAGTTGAGGACGCGATTAAAAGCCTGATCAGAATTGGTAGCATGGAGGGTGGATAGGCAAAGATGCCCTGTTTCCACAAACGAAAGGGCATTTTCCATAGTTTCACGGTCACGGATCTCCCCGATAAGAATCACATTGGGGGCCTGCCGCAAGGCGTTCTTGAGGGCAATCGAGTAAGACTCCGAATCCATGCCGATCTCGCGCTGATTGACCAGGCATTTCTTATGGCGGTGCAGAAACTCAATGGGTTCTTCAATCGTAATGATATGCTCATTGGCGTTGTTGTTGCGGTAATCCACCATAGAGGCCAGCGAGGTGGATTTGCCGCATCCCGTGCCGCCCAAAAAGATAACCAGCCCCCGCTTGGCCATGGCGATTTCATTCAGTATGGGCGGCAGGTTCAGGTCCTCAATCGTCGGGATTACCGATTTGATCAGGCGCAGCACCATGCTTGAACTGCCGCGCTGATGGAAGGCGCTAACGCGAAAGCGGGCGATGTCGGGATAGTTGAGCGCAAAATTGACTTCCTGGTGGGATTCAAACGTCTTCAACTGCTGATCTCTCATAATCGAGCGTACCAACACGGCCGTTTGAAGCGGCGTAAGTTTAGTCTCGCCGACCCGGAGGATCTGATCGTCTATCTTGATTGCCGGGGGGCTGCCTGCGGTAATGAAGATATCGGACCCGTTTTTCTTCAAAAGGAGCTCGACCAGATCATAAACGTAACGAGTTGCTTTAGCGGCATCCATGAGTTTTGCCCTTCTGAAATTGATTATGACTTAACCATAACTTAGAAAAGTAAACAATTCCGGTTGAAATTGAAATATTATTTTGTCGCCCCACTTAACGACGGACTCGGCGCTTCGCTCTCCTGCACCATCCACACCTTAAACCGCGTCAACAGCCAAAGGCCGGGAAGCGCAATCAAGGTGCACAACAAGAAAAATCCCTCCCAGCCCAGATAGGTCGCCAGATAACCGGTAGGCGCGGCGGCGATGACCCGTGGTATGCCCATTAAGCTGGACAGCAGCGCATACTGGGTGGCGGTGAAACGCTTGTTAGTGAGGCTGGCCATGAAGGCCACATAGGCGGACGTTCCCATCCCGAAGGAGAGGTTCTCGAAGATGACAACCGTCGCCAACCCAACCACGTTATGGCCGAGCTCGGCCAGCACCGCCAGACTGCTGATAGAGACCGCCTGCAGGATGCCAAACAACCACAGCGAGCGGTAAATGCCTAATCTGAGCATGAGCACGCCGCCCAGCAAACCACCGCTGACTATTGCCCAGAAACCAAACAGTTTCACCACCGTGCCAATTTCGGTTTTGCTGAAGCCGAGATCCAGAAAAAAGGGTGTGGTCATATTGCTTGCCAAAATATCGCCAAGCTTGTAGAGCATGATAAACAGCAGGATCAACACCGCGTCCTGGCGGGAAAAATATTCGAGGAATGGCTGTACAATGGCTTCATACAAGGTCTTGGGTGTGCCCGCCATCACCGCCGGCTCCCGGCAAAACAGGGTAGTGAGTATACCGACCAGCATAGTCGCAGCCATCAGCAGGTAGACCGCCGGAAACGGGATATGATCTGCTAGAATCAAACCGCCGCCGGAAGCCAGCAGCATCCCGACCCGGTAGCCGTTAACGGCGAGCGAGGCCCCCAGCCCCTGCTCCTCATCGGCCAGGGATTCGCGGCGGTAGGCGTCGATGACGATATCCTGGGACGCGGAGAAGAACGTGACCAGAAGGGCTGCGAAGGCAACACCCGGTGGGCTCTGGGCAGGATGGGTGAGGCTGATGCCGGCGATAGCCAGCATCAGCAACACTTGGCTGAGCAGCAACCAGCCGCGCCGCCGGCCCAGCCGGGCGACTAGGGTAAACCGGTCCAACAGGGGCGCCCACACGAACTTCAACGTATACGGCAACCCCACCAGCGCGACCAGGCCGATGGTGCCGAGATCCACACCCTCTTGGGTCATCCAGGCTTGTAATACCGAGCCCGTCAACAGCAACGGCAATCCGGAGGAAAAACCCATGAGCAAGGCGACCAGCATACGACCGCTGCAAACAATCCGCAGCACTTTCCCACAAAGAGTGCTGCGGGCGCTCAAAAAACATACTCGTAATCCATGCTGAGCGGAGCGTGGTCGGAAAACCGTTGTTCCTTATAGATAGCGGCGGCCCTTACCCGGTCCGCCAGGCCCACTGTGATGACCTGATAGTCGATGCGCCAGCCCACGTTCCTGGCCCAGGCCTGGCCCCGGTTGGACCACCATGTGTATTGCTCAGGCTCCGCGTTCACCACTCGGAAGGCGTCCATGAAGCCCGCCGAGCCGAATAGCTCATCCATCCAGGCCCGCTCCTCGGGGAGGAAACCCGGAATTCTTCTGATTGCCTTGCCAGTTTTTCAAGTCGATCTCCTTATGGGCGATATTCCAATCGCCGCAGATAATGTAATTCGCGGCCCGTTGCTCGCAGTTCCTGGAGGCGCCAGCGCATGAACGCGCGAGCACAATCGAATTTGAAGGACTGACGCGCTGCACCTGAAGAGCCCGATGGCAGGTATAGGGAAGCCACGCTTAAGTTTCCGAAGCGGGCTCTAGATATAACGGCCCTCCGCATCCATATCCGGCCAACCCAGCCCCTAATCATCGCGTCAGGCTTCGCGGCGAGTGTAGATGGCTACCCCGCTGTAGCCTTTCTTTTGGCATCGAAGTAACGACAGTGAAAGCCATCTGGTATAGTAGGGTTTGGGATCGAGTTGGTGTTCCTGAGCCTTGGTTTCCTGGATGCAGACCACGTCGGCAGTCTGCCGGGACAGCCACTGAACAGACCTTTGCGGGCGGCGGAGCGGATACCGTTGACGTTGAAGGAGATGATGCGCATGCCGATTGTCCCGGACAGATAGGCGAATCCATTGGTAACCGAAATATTTGACCGCCAGTATGCACGACGGCTATCACTTTTCACCTGACGGCTCGGCAATTAACCCATGCAAGATTACCAACGAGAATTTCTTGACTTCGCCATTGATCGCGGGTGTGCTGCGCTTTGGCGAGTTCACTCTCAAATCGGGTCGCACCAGTCCGTATTTTTTCAACGCCGGCCTGTTCAACACTGGCCACGCCCTGGCCCGGCTGGGACGCTATTATGCTCAGGCGATCATCGCTTCCGGCATCAGTTTTGACATGCTGTTTGGTCCCGCCTACAAAGGTATCCCGCTGGTCTCGGCCGTCGCCATCGCGCTCGCCGAACATCATGATCGTGACTTGCCCTATGTTTCAATCGCAAAGAGGCCAAGGACCATGGCGAGGGTGGTAATATCGTCGGTAGCGCGCTTTCAGGCCGCGTACTGATCATCGATGATGTGATCACCGCCGGCACCGCTATTGGCGAGTCGGTGGCTCTGTTGCGCGCCTACAAGGCACAGCCCGCCGGGGTAGTCATCGCTCTGGACCGTCAAGAGCGCGGCCAGGGTGAACTCTCGGCGATTCAGGAAGTGGAGCGCTTGTACAGCATTCCGGTGCTTAGTATCGTCGGTCTGAACGACCTGTTGGAATATCTGCGAGAAAAGCCCAATTTCTCCCAACCGCTGGCGGCTATTCACGCCTATCGAGCACGCTTCGACATGTAGGCTCTTGGTGAAATCGCCGTCAAGCTGGACAAATGCCCGTGGCGCTAACAGACAGACTTGGTACTATATAGTAGTTAGCCTGTCGCTGATCCATGGTTGAATTAGCCCAGGCTCGACTAAGGTTTTCTCATCAAAACAATTGGCTTGGCGCTAATATCTGCAGTTAAGATGAAACAATCGACGTGAACACTGTACCGCCTACATTCCCGTCCTTGACCTGGCCGCACTGCGGTCTGCCGTCAGTATTAGCCGAAACCAGCGATGCCCTGCTGCTTTACGATCCAGTTACGGATAGGGTATTGGATGTCAATTCGACCGTCAGTGAATTACTGAGCCTACCCCGGGAAACGTTGTTAACCAAGCCGTTTAGCTCTCTTTGGGATGGCCCGGCCGAGGCCATGACCCATTTTTTTCAGCAGCTATCCAATCAAAGCACTGACGTAATCAAGCTAAAATTTACCCGCTTGGGACAGCGGTTGAATATTGAGATCCAGGCTTCGCCCGTGCAGGCGAATGACCAGCCCGTCTTCCTGCTGAGGCTGCGTGACAGCGAAGCAAACGAGGCCATGCATCAGGCGCTGCAAGCCATCGTCGAGGGCACCGCGTCCGGCACGGGGGAAGTATTCTTTCGCGCCCTGGTGCGGGAGTTGGCGCGCGCGCTCGGGGTGCGGATTGCCTTCGTCGCCGAGTTCACAGGAGGTGATCGCAACCGCGTGCGTACGCTGGCTTTCTGGCAGGATAACGACTGGCTGGATAACTTCGAATTTGACTTGAGCGGCACCCCTTGTGAAGTGGTAGCGTGCGGCAAGACCGTGTACTACACCCAGAAGGTCTACGAGATGTTCCCCAATAATCCCTATCTACGTGAAATGGGAATCGAGAGTTATTTCGGGGTACCGTTGATCGCCGAAGCGGGTGGCCAGTTTGGGCATTTGGCGGTAGAAAATGATCGCCCCCTCGAGCGGGAATTTCGCGGCATGGCGCTGTTAAAAATTTTTGCTGCCCGGGCCATGGCTGAATTGGAGCGCAACCGGGCGGAACAGGCGCTGCGTGCCAGCGAAGCGCGGTTAGCGGGTATCATGGCCAGCGTGCTGGACGCCATCATCACCATCGACGCTGAGCAGCGTATTCAACTCTTCAATCCAGCCGCCGAACGGATGTTTCGGACCCAGGCCGTGACCGTGCTCAACCAACCCTTGGGGAATCTGTTGTCGGCACGGTTCAATCATCTGCTCACCGGCTATTGTCTGGCGGTGAACCCCGCCGCGGTAACCAGCGGGCAATTATGGGCCCCGGAAGGTCTCGCGGCTTGCCGCACCGATGGTGAGGAATTTCCGGTGGAAGTCACGCTCTCGCCGCTGGCGCTGGGTACCCAACGCCTCTATACGCTGATCCTGCGGGATCTCACCGAGCGCCAACGTGCGGAAGCCGAACTGCGTCGCTTGCAAGAGGATTACCTCACCCTGCACGAGACGGTGCGCGCACAACGCCGCTACAAGCGGGTGATTGGCGAGTCCGAGGTCATGCGGCGGGTTTTCACCCACATCGAACAGGTGGCCGATACCGATACCACGGTGCTGCTGACCGGTGAAACCGGTACCGGCAAGGAGGTCATCGCGCAGACGATCCATGACCTCAGCCCACGCCGCGAGCGGCTATTGGTCCAGCTCAACTGCGCCGCCCTGCCCTCCGAACTGGTGGAGAGTGAATTATTTGGGCATGAAAAGGGCGCCTTTACCGGAGCCATCCAGACCCGCAAGGGGCGTTTCGAAATAGCTGATGGCGGTACCTTGTTTTTGGACGAAGTGGGTGAACTTAGCCCAAGCGCCCAGGCCAAGCTGCTGCGCGTCCTGCAGGAACGGGAGTTTGAACGAGTGGGTGGCGGTCGCCCGATCAAGGTCGATGTGCGGGTGATCGCCGCTACGAATCGCGATCTGGCGGCAATGGTGAGGGCAGGCAGTTTTCGCGAGGACTTGTACTACCGATTCAATGTGTTCCCCGTGCGGTTGCCGCCATTGCGGGAACGGGGCGAGGATATTCTGCTGCTGGCGCGCCATTTCCTTGATATCTTTGCCCACAAGATTGGTCGTCCGGTACGTGATCTGGCGCCTCATGCACCAATGCGGCTGTTGCGCTACCGCTGGCCTGGCAATGTCCGTGAACTGCAAAACGTGATCGAACGGGCAGTGATCCTGGCCCACGGCGAATGGTTGGACGTAGACGAGGCGTTGGACTTGCGCTTGCAAGATACCCCTACCGAACCGGTGACAACCGTGGCAAGCAGCCCAAACACCCCCCTGGAGGCGGTAGCGGGCGACCTGACTAGCACCCTGGAAGCGATAGAGCGCAGCTCAATTCTGAAAGCGCTGGAAGACTGTAAATGGATCATCGAAGGCCCCACCGGCGCAGCCGCCGCGCTGGGAATGAAACCCAGCACGCTGCGCTCGCGGATTCAGAAATTGGCTATTCGGCGGTCAGAGTGATGGCCTAGAAAAACCCATACCCCACTATTTGCTACAACCCCCTTTCGCATGCGGTCCACGACAGGGTAAGCGCCCACCCCGAGGGCGGGTCCCGAATTCGTTGCCATCGCGAGCGCGATGCACTAGACAGGGCGTTATTCGCCGATTAGATGACATGATTCCCGAACTTGTGAGCGGATTATCAGTGGAATCCATCACTGAGCTAGTCCGCTCCTGGGGCGCATGGGGTGTGGCCGTGATCATTGGCCTTATGATCGTGCATTCCTTTATCCCCTTTCCGGCGGAAGTAGTCGCTATCGCTGCGGGCATGTGCTACGGGGCTTTTTGGGGCATGGTGGTCACCTGGGCGGGGGCGATGCTGGGGGCGTGTCTGGCATTTTGCCTGGCGCGCTGGCTGGGTCGGCCCTTTGTCGTGAACATGCTCGGAGAAGAGAGTCTGCGCACCCTGGATCACTGGACCGAGAAGGAAGGTGCAGGAACGCTTTTATTGGGTCGGTTCATACCCCTCATCGCTTTTAACCTGATCAACTATGCCGCCGGGCTTACCACCAGATCCTGGTGGACCTTCGTCTGGGTCACCGGGGTCGGCATCCTGCCACTGACGGTGCTGATGGTTGTCCTCGGTGATCAATTAACCCACTTACCGCTGTGGATCTGGGCCGTGGTCGCTGGCGGAATTATCTTATCCTGGTTCGGCATGCGTTGTGCCATGTCGGGCATTTCCTCGACTAGGCGGTACTGAATGCGGCCTGTTCGTTAGTATCCAATTGCCAGACTGGCTAAAGGCATCTTTTTCCTGCCTACCCTCGATATATCGTGGCCCCGCTAAATAGCGTGGGGTTACCTAGTTCATTCAAGGTCCTGTCAGCGCCTTCTTCGCTGTTTTGCTATACATACAACGCAATGATATTTATAAATATTTATTTATTTGCCGAGTCTTGTTTCAAACCTGGCACGGGGTTTGTTAATACCTAGTATAACGACGCCTGCAACCGTCGTGATGCAAAGCCCGTATACACCAATGCCATCACTTGAAAGAGATAAAGGAGACAACCCATGAAAACCGTAGCAACCTTGTTGTTCGCTGTTTCTTCCAGCCTGGTCTTGAGCGCCACCGCCGTGGCAGGGCCGTTCAATGACCGCAGTCCGGATTACACCGCCGACGTTCAGGCCAGTTCCAACGGCGCAAGGCCGGAAGTAGGTGTGAACGCGACCGCGATGGGCTTTAACGACCGCAGCGTGGAGTACATTATCAGCACGCCTGCCAGCCCAGAAAGCAAGCGCCTGGGCGTGTACCTGAGTGCCATCATCGGCTTTAACGACCGCAGCAGTTGAACCCGGCCTGTCTAAACGATCGCAGGGGGGCATCGCCCCCCTAAATCGCCGCCCCCCGCTATACACATCCAAGCTATTAACGGAGAAACACCATGTCCACGCTTGCCCCTGTGATAACTTGGCCCTTCATCGCCAAGACCAACCGGATCGCCACGCCTATCTACAAGATTCTGGATTTTCTGTCCCCACTCAGCGATTTGCTAATTCGCCTATGGGCCGCCAATGTATTTTTCAAATCGGGGCTGACCAAGATCCAGACTTTCGATAGCACACTCCAGTTGTTCCAGTATGAGTATCATGTTCCCATTCTCCCGCCAGAAGTTGCCGCCTATCTGGCAACCGGGGCGGAACTTGGCTTTTCGGTGCTGCTGGCACTGGGCTTGGCGGGACGCTTCAGCGCCCTGGGCCTGTTCATCCTCAATATCGTGGCAGTGATCTCCTATCCGGATCTGGACGCCACCGGCCTGCAACAACATCAGTTGTGGGGAATTCTGTTGCTCACCACCTTGCTCCATGGACCCGGCAAACTCTCCGTCGACCATCTCATTGGCAATTTCATCCGCCGCTAGGGATGCTGGTAGGGGAGGTGGAGTCTGGCCATGCAAGATAATTTTCGGAGCACCGGTGATGGCTCCACTCTCTTGTTTTCCCCGCCAGTTCCCGGCGGGGAGAAAATCGATTTCAACTTTCAGAGCATTCCGTTATCTGGCGAGGATGGCTCCCCATGGCTGGCAACGCTCCCGCCGTTTTTTGATTAGCGTCGCTCGCGGCACCGATGACGTGGAGCAGATGCAGCAAGCCTTTTTGAAGTCGCTGCTGCTACGGAACGCGCTGGCAAGCAAAGCGTATGTCAGGGACAGCCACTGGTAACCTGTTTAGGCGATTTCTGTGAAAGATTATCCCCCAGGCGAGATCGTTCAATGGTTTCGGAGACGTTAAAGTCTCCCCCTTACGAAGGGGGAGATTTAGAGGGGGTCTGCCAAGAAACCGCTGCAGTGGCCCTTTTTTAACCCCCTCCTGGCCTCCCCCTTCGTAAGGGGGAGGAAAAGCCTCGCGCCAAACTGCTCTGCAGGAAAAGGGAATTTTGGTGCTTTCATTTCTGAAAATCACCTTAATCAGGCCGGGTTAGTGAATCGGCGTCATGGGCGAGTGGCTAGAGCAAGCGCGACAAGATCTAAAAGGCAAAATTGATCAGTGTGCCCTGCAGGATATGCCGGCGGAACCCGGCGGCCACGTCGAAATCCGGTTGCGCATCCAAAGCCTGTTCGCAAGCGGTAGTGAAGTCAAGGTTTTCCGCCAGGGCATGGAGTAAGGCGAATTCCCCTGCTGACAGGGGTTGTATCTCCACCTCCAGATGGGGGCGCAACACCAGCAGCTTCACACCACCTTCCTGCAGATCCACCCCGGGATCGCCGTTGTAATTTTCTTGATTGACCTGCCAGATGTGCAGGATGGGATAGGCCGAGGCCAGCAACCGGCTGGCCGGGTGTAAGGTAAAGGTGAGGTCCCCGTACCGTGCTGCTGGCACCTCCGACATGGCCAGGGGATCAAGGGGTGCATGGTCGGCGGCGTAAAACACTTGCTCGCAGGCATACTCCAGATCCGCCAAATCGGCGAGATACACCAGTTCCGCAGCCGGCTCGAAAGTCCTTAAAAACGCTGGAAAGGTGCCCCCGAAATCATGCAGATCCCCCGATGTGGAGGGATACTGGGCAAGATACCCGGCAGCCGCATAACGGAAAAAGCCATCTCCCACCAATTGGTAGATGACAGGATAGGTCTTTTGTAGGGCGTCGGTCAAACTGGCGAAGGTGTTGTTGCGGTAAATTTGCAGGCGCCGCTCGCCGTTCAGACCATTGGCTTTGATCCGTGTGTCAAAGCCAGTTCCGCCGCCGCCAAACACATCCTGGGAAAAGCCAAGTTGCAGTTCACGCAACGAGATCATGGCGTTCCTCCAGGATGGCATCGGCCCGGCGCGCCTCATCCAGCAAGGTGTCCAAGGGTGGCAGATCCGCATCCCACTCGATCAGGGTTGGAGTAGCGCCGAAGCGCTGTACTGCTTGCCGGTAAAGAGCCCAGACCGCCGCACAGACCGGCCGGCTGTGGGTATCGATCAGGATTTCCCCGTCGCCGAGGTTGTTGACCGTAAAACCCGCCAAGTGGATCTCCTGGACGAGATCGCGAGGGATCTGCGGCCAGGAAAATCTCGGCCTCAAAACCATGGTTGCAGGCATTGACGTGGATATTGTTGACATCCAGCAACAGGCCGCAACCGGCACGGTTCGCAAGCTCGGCGACAAACTCCCATTCCGGGATCGCGGAGACCGTGTACTGGAGATAACTGGAGACGTTTTCAATAAGGATCTGCCGGCCCAGATAATCCTGCACCTGGGAAACACGCTGGACCATATGGTCCAGCGCCTCTTCCGTATAGGGTAGCGGCAACAGGTCATTGTGGTAACGCCCACCGACGGAACCCCAGGCTACATGCTCCGAAACCAGCGCCGGTTCGAAGCGCCGAATAAGCCCCTTGAGCTTGTCCAGATGGACGCTGTTCAGAGGGTCCGTTGAGCCCATGGATAGCCCCACGCCATGCAAGCTTAGCGGATACAAGGCACGGATCTGTTCTAAATAGTATAGGGGCTTGCCACCCGCGCCGAAGTAATTCTCAGGATGCACCTCCAGCCAGCCAAGCATGGGCCGGGTCTCTAGCACATCCTGAAAATGCACAGCCCGCAGACCGATTCCGGCACATGCCGGAATCGGACCAGGACCAAGACCGCTCCGCGTCGGCTTGGACAACATCACGACAACCTTTAGGCGTTCGGCTTGGTGGTGCTGCCGCCGGTGATCTTGTCGCAAGTCCCCTTGGGCAGGTAGACCCAATTTTCACCACCGGCCTTGGTGGCCTGGCCGGCGCAGGAGTGGCCTGTCGCAGCGCAGTCATTCTTGCCGGCCTTGACAACACCGTAACATTTTTCATGGGTATAAGTTGGCTCTGCCGTCGGGCCAGCCGCTTGTTGGGCAACCGCCGTCATGGCGCCAAGGGCAAATACACTGGCCAAAGCGGAATTCACAACAGTCTTGGTCTTCATCGGTAAATCTCCTCTACTTCAAATCGAATGGTTGAGTTCACAAGCAGACCGCATTGTCACGGTCGAGCTTCGGACCTCTGTGGTCCCCTAAGGCTCCTGATGGTCCCAGGCAACTTAGGGGACGACAGCACTACTTCCCCCCTCCTCCCCTTGGTAACTCTATACGTGTTTTCCCGGCTGCCGGTTGCGGCGCTTGATAAATTTTCTCGCCGGACAAGACTCAGCAAGACTTAGGCCAAACTATAAATATTCAAAAGAAAAAATTATTATTCAATTACTTATACTAACTTAAGCGCTTCCTGAACGACTTAATGGCAGACTGTTGGTACCGCAGTATTTCGTGGCTTCCACGAAATACTGCGGCGCTTAACCCACCGTTATAATCTTCCCGTATTTTCATTAATTATTTGTTTTTACGACTTTTATTATCCTACCGAGAGACTGGTACGAAGCTTGTAAAGGAGACAGCAGCAACAAAATTCATTCGAGGTGATTAGAAATGCTCAAGGCGCTATCCCGGCACTGGCCCGAATATTTGATGGAAGCCGCCGGCTTGGGACTGTTCATGATCTCGGCGTGCGTGTTCGCCACCCTGTTGGAGTATCCGGGCTCACCCATTCACCAAGCTGTTCCAGATCCCTTTCTACGGCGGGTGCTCATGGGTCTGGCAATGGCCGTGACCGCCGTAGGGATCATCTATTCGCCGTGGGGCAAGCAGTCCGGCGCGCATATCAATCCGTCCATCACGTTCAGTTTCTGGTATCTCGGCAAGATCGAGCACTGGGATGCTGTTTTCTACATCATCGCACAGTTTGCAGGGGCCGCCGTTGGGATGGTGCTGGCCGCCGTGCTGCTGGGGCGGGCGCTGGCTGACCCGCACGTGGGTTACGCTGTGACTATGCCCGGCATGGTGGGCGTTGCAGCAGCCTTCGCCGTGGAGGCAAGCATCTCATTCCTGCTGATGACCGTCGTCCTGCTCACCAGTAACATCAGCAGGCTAGCGCCCTACACCGGCCTGTTCTGCGCCTGCCTGGTAGCCGTCTACATAACCTTTACCGCCCCGCTTTCCGGCATGAGCATAAACCCGGCCCGCTCCTTCGGCTCGGCTTTGGTCGCCGACCAGTGGACCAATCTATGGATTTATTTTACCGCGCCGCCGCTCGGTATGTGGCTGGCGGCGGAGCTTTACCATCGTGTCAAGGGCCGCCATGCCGTCAAATGCTGCAAGCTCCACCACGAAAACGACAAACGCTGCATCTTCCGCTGCAACTATCAGCGGGCCGCGCAGGCACCGATTCACCTGGTAACCCAGCCTTAAACCCTGCAACCCATCCACCCGGAGTAACCAAGATGATTTTCGAAATGAGTTCCGCCCTGGAGGACTTGCCCCGCCCCGTTATGCCCTCCTGTTCTGACCAGCTTTTGCTCAGAGGCCAGAAGGCGCTGGTGACCGGCGCCAGTTCCGGTATCGGCAAGCAAGTGGCCATTGCTCTTGGTCATGCCGGCGCCGATGTCGTCGTCAATTACGTCGCCGACCCCGATAAAGCGGAGGAGGCGGTCGCTGAGATCCACAAGCAGTGCGGTGTCAATGCGTATGCCTACCAGGCCGACGTATCCAGCGAGGAACAAGTACAGGGCATGTTCCAGCATATGTACAAGGAATTCGGCACCATCGACATTCTGGTCAACAACGCTGGCCTGCAGCAGCGACGCGCCCCTGGTCGAGATGACCCTGGCCGACTGGCACACGGTGCTCGACGTCAATCTGACCGGCCAATTTCTATGTTCCCGCGCCGCCGCTCCGCGAATTCCACCACCGCGGCGTCGTGCCGGAACTGTCCTGCGCCGCCGGCAAGATCATCTGCATGTCGCTCGGTACACGACGTCATTCCCGTGGGCGGGCCACGTCAACTACGCCGCATCCAAGGGCGGGGTCAGCCTGCTGATGAAGACCATGGCTCAGGAACTCGCGCCGCACCGTATCCGGGTCAACGCCATCTCGCCCGGCGCGATCAAGACCCCGATCAATACCGCCGCCTGGAAGACGCCCGAGGCCGAGGCGGAACTGCTGAAGCTGATCCCCTACCGGCGGGTCGGGGAAGCCGGAAGACATCGCCCACGCCACGGTCTGGCTGGCTTCCGACGCCTCCGATTACATCACCGGCGCCACCCTGTATGTGGACGGCGGCATGACGCTCTATCCCGGTTTCGACATGGGAGGCTGACATGGAGCGGATTTCGTCGCGTCGCGCCATCCCCTGGCGGATGGTGTTGTCGGTCTGTGCCTGATTCCTCAAGCCGGTTCCTGGGCCGCCGACGAGGCAGGGCTGCCGACCCGTTCCGATGCCCGCGCCGACCGGACTGGATTGCCCGCCGACGTGCCACCCTGGTGGCCGAGCCGCTACGGCGCGGACGATCAGCTCGGCACCCTGAACGAGATCACGCCCGAGGTGGTGCGGGCGGCAACCGCTCTGGTGAAGACCGGCACCGTGGTCGATTTGGGTCGGGTGCTGGATGAAGACACCCCCAAGTTTCCCGGCCGCTACTGGCATCAGACCGCCGACGTTTCGCCCCATCTGACCAACCTGCGCCGCCCGGATAGCGACGGCCAGGGCTGGGGCAAGAACCGGATCAACTGGATCACCGAGATTCAGGTGGGAACCTTTCAGGTCGGCACTCAACTGGATTCCATCGGCCACATCCAGATCGGCGACCGTTTCTACAACGGCTGGACGACTCGCGACGTGGTGGAGTCCTGGGGCTTGAACCGTTTCGGCATGGAAACCGTGCCGCCCATCGTCACCCGTGGCGTGCTCCTCGACATCGCCGCCTACAAAGGCGTGGAGCGGCTGGCCAAGGGCTACGTGATCGGCTTGGCCGACGTGCGAGGCGCGTTGCAAAAGCAGGGCGTCACCCTGCGGCCCGGCGACGCGGTGCTGTTTCACACCGGCTGGGGCGGGCTGTGGGGCCAGGACAACGCCGAGTTTCTCTCCGGCGAGCCCGGTCCCGGCCTGGAGGTCGTGAACTGGCTGTACGCGCAACGCATCGCGCTGACCGGCGCCGACACCTGGAGCTACGGACCCGTGCCCGGCGAAGACCCGGAGCGCCCCTTCCTGGTGCCCCAAACGATGTACGTCAAGATGGGGCTGTTCGGTCTGGAAAATCTGGCGACCGAGGAACTGGCGCGGCGCGGCGTCCACGAATTCCTGTTCACCGTAACCCATGCCAAGACCCGTGGTTCCACGGCGGCGGTGATCGCCCCGGCGGCGGTTTATTGAGAAGGACATACCACCATGAACGAACGCTATCAGGACATCATCATCGGTTCCGGCGCGGGTGGATCGGCGGCGGCCTATGCCCTGGCGCGCGGCGGCCGACGGGTCCTGCTGCTGGAAAAGGGGCGGGAACTCCCGCGCGACGGCAGCACCCTGGACGTGGACAAGGTGATCCGTCAGGGAATTTTCAAGAGCAAGGAGCATTGGCTCGACAAGAACGGCCGGACGTTCGAGCCGGAGGAATATTTCAATCTGGGCGGCAAGACCAAGTGGTATGGCGCGGCCCTGGTGCGGTTCGAGCCGCGACGAGTTCGAAGCCGAATCGGCGTATCAATGTCTGTCCTGGCCGATCGCCTACCGGGATCTGGCGCCCTATTACGAGCAAGCGGAAGCATTGCTGGGCGTCCACCAGCTTCGAACCGGAACCGGATCTGCGGGCCATCGTCGGCAGCTGACCCGCAACGGCGCCGGCTGGAACGCCGAACCGCTGCTGCTGGCCTTGGACCCGAGCATCGTCGAGCATCCCGAGGAAGCGGCCCATTTCGACGGCTTTCGCTTCGGTCAAGAACTTGAAAGCCGACGGCCAGCACGTTTTGCTGGACCAGTCCAACGTCTTTGCCCAATCTTGACCTGCTGACCAGCGCAGGCGGTCGAGAGTTCATTCGCCGACCCCGACCGGCACCGAGCGGCTCGATGGGGTGTCCGATCGAAAGGGTCGCCGATTTCCGGCCGACAAGGTGTTGCTGGCGGCAGGCGCGCTGCACTCGCCACGTCTGTTGCAGGGTATCTGGCAGCCACCGGGCTTGCCGAGAATTTACCGTGCTCCGGCTGGTCGGGCGCAACTATAAACACCATTTGCTCACCGCGCTGCTGGCGGTTTCTGTCTCTCCGCAAACCGATCTGCTGCGCAAGACGATATTGTTGCTGAATGACAAACTTCCTCATAGCAGCGTCCAACCCTTGGGGTTCGGTAGCGATGTCATCAGCACGCTGTTTCCCGGGTTCATCCCGGGTTGGATTGCCAGGCAGGTCGGCAGCAGGGCTTATGGCTTTTTCCTGCAAACCGAGGACGGCTCGGACGAGAACAACCGCGTGTTTGCCAGAGCCAACGGCGCCCAGCGGCCGCAGCTCGATTATGATCCAGCACGCCTACCCGCGGCTGTAAAGGAACACCGGAGCCTGGTCCGCGCTTTGAGTCGGTCGCTGCTGAGAGCCGGTTTTCTGCCCCTGGCCAAACCCATTCCACTCGCCGGCACCGCCCATGCCTGTGGGACTATGATAACGGGCAACGACCCCGCCATTTCGGTGGTGGACGCCAACGGCAAGGTACATGGCATGGAGAACCTGTACGTGGTGGATGGCAGCATTCTGCCTCGCTCCAGCAGAGAAAACCCCTCGCTAAGCATCTACGCCTGGGCTTTGCGGGTAGCAGATAAGTTGGAGAAAAACGCAAATCAATAACTCGCTATTTTTACGATTTCTGCTTGACGAACGCGATGATGGCGGCGCGATCGTAAGGGCCGAAGACGCCATGGCGCAGAGCGCCTATCCTGTTGACATCAAGCAAGTGGCAGCCACCACGGCGACTTTCGTATGCCGTACTCGGCATCGTCATCGTTAAGGGGGTAGGCAACTGGCATTAACAGTATCATGCCGACCCACCGCCCTTCGCGGCACCACCAAATATCGTGGCGTTTCCTTAGCCATCAAGCCATCCCATCGCACCTTCGCGATCTTGCCAAAATAATAATAAGCATTTGTTTAAATTAATCTATTTATGAACCATCCAGGGTCGGCGAGGGGATGGCATGGGGTTTGCGCTAGGTGGTACAGGCTTATAACGAGGATAAATTCCATGGCTTATCGATGCAGCCGGCCGATGCTCCCAATGACTCTGCGCGCCTGGGTGCCGCAAGTGGTAGATCGCCTGATATACACGGGAGAAGGCCAATGATTTACAGTTTGCCCAATCTTATTCGATTTGGCCGGGACATCAGCGGCGACCTGGTACAGGCCGAACGGCGCGAGTGGTGGCTCGCCAATGGTATCGGTGGCTATGCCGCCGGTACCCTTGCCGGCACCCTCACCCGCCGTTACCACGGTCTGCTGATCGCCCCCGTGTATCCGCCGCTGGGCCGTCATCTGGTCTTCGCCAAGGCCGACGCCACTCTGCTGATAGAGGATCAAGCCTGGCCTCTGCACACTAACCGCTGGGGCGGAGGCTGCCTAGCACCCATCGGTCACGTCCACATCGAAGCCTTTTATCTGAGCGGGCGCATGCCGGTGTGGCGCTACGCCGTGAACGGGGTACGGCTGGAACAGCGCATTTGGATGGAACCCGGCGCCAACTCGACCTATGTCGCTTTCCGGCGACTGCCAGATCCCCTCCACCAGGAAAGAAATCTTCGGATACAACTGCGGTTGCTGGTGAACGCCCGCGACCACCATCATGCAAGCGCCGCCCACTGGTTCCAGCCCACCATCGTGGGCGACAGCAGCCATCTGCGAGTCACCCCACCCGCTGGCTTCACCCTGCACTTCAAAATCCAGGGCGGTCACCTAGCCACCGCTGCCGGCTGGCCCGAGCAGGCGACATGGGTCGAAAACTTCGACCTGCCCCTGGAGCGTGAGCGGGGACTGGAAGACCATGACAATCATCTAAACGCCGGTCAAGCCTTACTGGAATTGCGCCCTGGCGCCTGGGTGGGTATCGTCGCCAGTCTGGAGGAGTCTGCAAGCCCAGAGCTGGAAGCCGCCCTGGCCCGTTGCCAGGCTTACGATCTGGATTTGCTCGCGCGGGCTCGCCACCGGGATGCGCCGAATCCGCCCCCCTGGATCGAGCAGCTCATCCTGGCGGCGGACAGCTTCATTTTTGCCCGCCCGCTGGAGAACGAACCCGAGGGGCAGTCGGTCATCGCCGGTTACCCTTGGTTTGGGGATTGGGGACGCGACACCATGATCGCCCTCCCCGGCCTTACCCTCAGCACCGGCCGCCCCGAAACCGCGCGCCGGATTTTGGAGACCTTCGCCCGCTTTGTGGATCAGGGCATGTTGCCCAATGTGTTCCCCGGCCACGGCGAGACACCCGATTACAACACGGTGGATGCTGGCCTTTGGTATGTCGAGGCCTGGCGGGCTTATCTGGAAGCTACCGGCAACCGCGCCGCGCTGGAACGGGTTTTTCCCGTGTTGGAGGACATGATTCGCTGGCACTGCCGGGGCACCCGCTACGGTATCGGCAGGGATGCAGCCGATGGCCTATTGCACGCGGGCGTTCCCGGCGTACAACTCACCTGGATGGATGCCAAGGTGGGTGACTGGGTGGTTACACCGCGCCTCGGCAAGCCAGTAGAGATCAACGCCCTCTGGTACAACGCCCTCATGAGCATGGCCCAGTTTGCCGCCACCCTGGGCCGGCCTGCGACGGCGTACCAGCGACTGGCGGAGCAGGTTCGCCAGAGCTTCCAGCGCTTCATCCATCCCCAGGGTGGACTGTTCGATGTGCTGGACGGTCCCACTGGTGATGACCCCACCCTGCGGCCCAACCAGATCTTCGCCGTAAGCCTGCCGTATAGCCCCCTGGAGCCTGAGGTCCAGCGCCGGGTGGTGCAACTGTGCCGGCGCGAACTGCTGTGTTCCCATGGGTTGCGCTCACTCGCGCCTGGCCACCCCGACTACAAGCCCCAGTATCTGGGCGGCGTGTGGGAACGGGACGGCGCCTACCATCAGGGGCCGCTCTGGGCCTGGCTGCTGGGCCACTATGCGCTGGCCGAGTATCGCGTGCATGGTGACGCTCAGGCGGCCCTGGCTCACCTCGAACCCCTGCGCGACCACCTGGGAGACGCCGCGCTGGGCACTATCAGCGAAATCTTTGACGGCGACCCACCGCACACCCCCCGCGGTGCGCCCGTCCAGGCGTGGTCGGTCGCCTGCACCCTGGAAGCCTGGTATCGCTTGCAGCGAGCCACAGTGGAAAACAAAACCCTATCCAAAATCACGGCGCTGACGCCGAGCCTAATCTAAGCGAGGAGTAATCCATGGCCATGCAAAATACTCTCAATGCCGAGCGCCAAAGGTTGGAATACCAACATGAAGGTAAGGAAAACTGGCGTCTGTGGGGCCCCTATCTGGCAGAACGGGCCTGGGGCACGGTCCGCGAGGATTACAGCGCCTACGGCAGCGCCTGGGAAGACTTCGATCACGACCAGTCCCGCTCCCGCGCCTACCGCTGGAATGAGGACGGTATGGGCGGCATTTGTGATGAAAAACAAAACCTATGCCTGGCCCTGGCGCTTTGGAACGGGCGTGACCCTATTCTCAAGGAGCGTGCCTTCGGTCTGACGGGTAATCAGGGCAACCACGGCGAAGACGTCAAGGAATACTACTTCTACGTGGACGCCACCCCTAGCCACAGCTATCTGCGCTACCACTATCATTACCCGCAGGCCGAATATCCCTATGCCTGGCTGGTGGAGGAGAATGCCCGTCGTGGCCGCAACGCGCCGCCGCTTGATCTGCTCGACACCGGCGTTTTCGAAGAAAACCGCTTCTGGGATGTGCAGGTCACTTACGCCAAGGCCGGTCCCGACGAGATTCACGCCCGCATTGACGCCTGCAACCGGGGACCGGAAGGGGCCACCCTGCACCTGCTGCCGACCCTATGGTTCCGCAACACCTGGTCCTGGGGCGACCAGGGGGTAGAGAAACCCAGTATACGTGCCATCCCTGCTCCAACCGGCGCCAGTTGGGCAGTAGCGGCCAAGCACCCCACCTTGGGCACCTACTATCTTTACGGCCGAGCGCCTAGTCAGTTGCTGTTTACCGAGAACGACCACAATGCGGAACGGTTGTGGGGTTTGCCCAATGCCAACCCGTATGTCAAGGACGCCTTTCACCGCCGGGTTGTCAACGGTGAGGTGGAAGCGATCAACCCGGCTCGCGAGGGCACGAAATTCGCGGCCTGGAGCACCCTCACCGTGAACAGCGGTCAGTGGGCGCAGGTGGAACTGGTCATGTCGGCCAGGCCGCTGGATAAACCCTTCGGCCGCACCGAAGCCGTAGTCTCTTCGCGCAAGTCCGAGGCGGACGTTTTTTACAATGAACTCCTCCCCGCCGCCAATCCTGAGGATCACCGCATCCTGCGCCAGGCCCTGGCAGGCATGATCTGGTGCAAGCAATTCTACCACTACGACGTGGACCGCTGGCTGAAGGGCGATCAGTTCCCACCTCCGGCCAGTCGCAAATACGGACGTAATCGTCACTGGAAGCACCTCAAGGCGATGGAGGTAATCTCCATGCCCGACAGCTGGGAATATCCGTGGTTCGCCGCCTGGGATCTGGCCTTCCATTGCGCCGCCTTTTCCCTGATCGATGTGGATTTCGCCAAGGACCAGTTGGAACTGATGCTGAAGGAAAACTACTTCAACCCCAACGGCCAGATTCCCGCTTACGAATGGGCCTTCGGTGACGTAAACCCACCAGTGCACGCCATGGGTGCCCTCAAGGTATTCCGTGCCGAGCGGGTCCAGCGTGGCGAGGGCGATATTGGCTTTCTCAAGCGCGTGTTCCGGAAGTTGCTGCTGAACTACACGTGGTGGATTAACCGCAAGGATACGGAAGGGAACAACGTCTTCGAGGGCGGTTTCCTGGGGTTGGACAACATCTCCGTGTTCGACCGCTCCCAGCCCCTGCCACCCGGCTACAGTCTTAAACAGGCGGACGCCACCGGCTGGATGGCGATGTTCGCCCTGAACATGACGGTCATGGCTTTGGAGTTGACCCTCGTGGACCCCGACTACGAGGACATCGCCATCCAAACCTTCAACCAATTCCTATCCATCGCCAATGCTATTGGCGGCAACGCCGATGGCGGTGTCTCCCTGTGGGACCCCGCGGCGGGCTTCTTCAAGGATCTGGTCGTGACGCCCGATGGCCATCACCACCGCGTTGACGTGTACTCCTGGGTAGGCTTGATTCCCCTGTTTGCCACGGAAGTCGTGGATAAGCGCCTGCTGTCCAAAGCCCCCCGCTTTAACAAACTGTTGCGCGAACACAAGGGCGGCCTGTTCCAGGGCAACTATATCTGTGCCTGTCCGGACTGGGAGAACGGGCGCGGGGAGCACTTGTTGGCCTTGGTGGATCACACCATGCTGCCCAACATCCTGCAACGCCTGCTCAGAGAGAGCGAGTTCCTTGCTCCCTATGGGGTGCGCAGCGTCAGCCGCATCCACGCCGAGCACCGCGAACTGGGTTATATCCCCGGCATCGGTCACACGATGATCGAATATGTCCCCGGCGAATCCAATTCCGGTCTGTTCGGTGGTAATTCCAACTGGCGCGGCCCGATCTGGATGCCCTGCAATTACGCCCTGGTCCAGGCTATCGAGAAATTTCACCGCTTTCTGGGAAATGAGTTCAAGGTGACTGTACCTTGCCTGAATAACCAGGAACTCAACCTCAAGGAAATTGCGAACCTGCTGGCGGAGCGTTTGGTGGATCTGTACCGCCGCGACAAGGACGGCCAGATCCCCGCCATGAAGCCGGGGAGCCCCTTTCAGCACGATCCCCACTGGCAAGACTTGTGCCTGTTCTACGAATATTTTCATGGCGATACCGGTCAGGGTCTGGGTGCCGCCCACCAGACCGGCTGGACCGGGCTCCTCGCCAACCTGGTCATGCGTGGCCACCGCCGGGACATTCCAGAATACTGGAGCCGGCAGTTGGCCACGCAACCAGCCGTCCCGGCCACTGGTTTAGTGGAGGTATAAGGCCATGCTATCCGCAACCGCAACCGCGCTCCGCCAGCGGCGGGCCAACGTCATCGCCAGCTTCATGGGGCGCATGGGGGATCTGCTCCACCTTGGAGAAGTGACCCTGAGCCCCTTCCTCGATCTGACCATTCGCTTATGGCTGGCCCAGATCTTCTGGGTGTCCGGCATCCTCAAGCTGGCCAACTGGGACAATGCCATCGCGCTGGCAACCTATGAATATCCGGTATCCTGGCTGGACCCGTTGACGGCGGCCACGGTGGGGGCCGCTATCGAAGTCATCTGTCCGGTGTTCCTGGCGCTGGGACTGGCCACGCGGCTGGCGGCCATCCCCCTATTGAGCCTGTCCCTGGTCATCCAGCTCGAATACCAGCAGCTTAACGAGCATCTGTACTGGGCGGCGTTGTTCGGCTGGTATGTGATCATGGGGGCCGGCTCTATTTCCATGGATCGGCTACTGGCTCCGGGGCTGGCGGCTTCGGCCCTACCGTTGGTCAAGCCCCTGAGTCGGCTGTACATGGCGATCACCCGTTACCTCGGCCCCGTCTACCGGCTGTTCATTCGTGTCTGGCTGGCCGCACTGTTATTTGCTCCCGTCATGGCCGGGCGCCTGGTGCTGGATTGGGTATTGGGATTCGCCAGCCCCTTCCTGGCACTGGGTTTGGCTACCCGCTTGATCGCGATGATTTCGGCCCTGTGGCTCCTTGGCATGGGCTTCACCATGAACTTGACCGAGTTGCAACGCGTGGATCACCTGTACTGGTTCTTCCTGCTGGGCCTGCTGGCCCTGCGAGGGCCGGGGCCGATCGCGCTGGATCATGTGCTTAAACAACAACTCAGCCGTCTGTTCCCACGGATCGGGGGCTGGTCGGAGGCCATGGATCTGCCTCACGTCGTCATCGTCGGTGGTGGCTTCGGCGGTTTGAAAGCCGTCTACGGCCTTCGTCTGGCCGCGTGCCGGATCACCGTGATCGACAAACGTAATTACCACCTGTTTCAGCCTTTGCTCTATCAAGTGGCAACCGCCAGCCTGTCGCCAGCCGATATCGCCACACCTATCCGGGCGATGTTTCGCGATCAGCACAACGTGCGGGTATTGCTGGGCGAAGTGACCGGCGTCGATACTGCCTTGCGGCAGGTAAGCCTGAGCGATAACACCCGCCTCGACTACGATTACCTGGTGCTGGCCACCGGGGCACGGCATAGCTACTTCGGTCGCGACGAGTGGGAGCCTTTCGCCCCTGGTCTAAAGCGGATCGATGACGCTACCGCTATCCGCCGGCGCCTGCTGCTGGCGTTCGAACAGGCGGAAAACTGCGCCGACCCCAAAGCGCGGCAGGATCTGCTCACCTTCGCCATCGTGGGTGGCGGACCCACCGGAGTGGAACTAGCCGGTGCCATTGCAGAGCTGGCCCGCCATGGGCTGGCGGGCGAGTTCCGCAATATCGATCCAGGTCAGGCCCGGGTACTGCTGATCCAGTCCGCGGCGCGCCTGTTGCCTGCGTTCTCGGAAAGATCCTCGGCTTTCGCGGAGCGCGCTCTGCGCGAGCTGGGCGTCGAGGTGCTGACTAACAGCAAAGTAGAACACATAGATGCGGAAGGGGTGATGGTCTCCGGCCAACGGATCGGTACCCGCACGGCCTTCTGGGCGGCGGGTGTCATCGCCTCGCCAGCCGCCCGTTGGGTCAGGGGAGCAGCGGACTCGGCGGGGCGCATCAAGGTGGGGCCGGATTTAGCGGTGCCGGAGTTTGCGAACGTCTTTGCCGTTGGCGATACCGCCCTCAGCGAAGCCTGGAACGGCAAACCTGTCCCCGGTTTAGCCCCGGCGGCCAAGCAACAGGGTATTTACGTGGCCAAGGCGATTAAGGCGCGCCTCGAGGGGCGTGAGGCCCCGCCACCGTTCCGCTACCACCACCTGGGTAATCTCGCCACCATCGGGCGCAAGGCCGCGGTGGTGGACTTCGGGGTGATCCGGCTGAGTGGGGTGCTGGCCTGGTGGTTGTGGGGAATCGTGCACGTGCTCTTCCTGGTCGACGTGCGCAAACGCCTGACGGTAGCTATCGAATGGTTCTGGGCTTATCTCACCTACCAGCGGGGCACCCGGTTGATTACCGGTGGGCGGGAGTAACATCGATGCTGACAAAGAAAGGGCGACAGAATGTCGCCCGGAATAACTTTATATAACTGCTTTTAAGCAGCTTTGCATGAATTACATGTATATACCGCCGTTGACGTTGAGCTGCTGACCGGTGATGTAGTCGCCATCGGCGGCCAGGAACAAAACGGCCTTGGCGACTTCTTCTGGCGTGCCGAAGCGGCCCAGGGGAACCTGAGTGAGGAGCTTTTGCTTCACCTCTTCGCGGATCTTCAAGACCATGTCGGTGCCGATGAAACCTGGGTTGATGGTGTTGACCGTAATATTATTCCTGGCAACCTCAAGCGCGAGGGACTTACTGAAACCGATCAGGCCGGCTTTAGTGGCCGCGTAGTTGGTCTGCGCCAGATTACCCTTCTGACCTACGAAGGAACTGATGCTGATGATGCGGCCGTAGTTGTGCTCCAGCATGGCGGGTAAGGCAGCGCTGGTGATGTAAAAGACGCTATCCAGGTTAGTCTTGATGACCTCATGCCAGGCTTCGTCGGTGAGTTTTTTGAAGAACGAATCACGGGTAATGCCGGCATTGTTGATCAGGATATCGATGGTTCCGAAATGGTCGAGCACTTTTTTGACCAGGCCGCGGGCGGCCGTGGCGTCACTTACGTCCGCCTGGGCGATGAAGGCGTCGCTTCCCAGCGCCTTGATCTCGTCAGCGACGGCCTGCGCTTCATCGGCGCTACGATTGTAGTTTAGGGCAACCTTGGCGCCCGCTTTGGCCAGCATCAGGGCGATGGCCTTGCCGATACCTTTTGAGCCACCTGTCACAAGCGCGATTTTGTTATCCAGTTTTCCCATGTTGAATTAATCCTCTGCGTTATGGTTAATGTCATCCGTATGCAACCTTAAGGTCGCTCCGTCCAAAAATGATCGCCAATTATAATCAATCGGGGTCTTAATGGACATAGAAAGCACCTGGACTGTCCATTACGCGGGAACTTCAGGGCTGTTGCAAATCCGAGAGGTCCTTATAAAGATCGAGCGCCTCCGGATTCGCCAGCGCCTCCCGGTTCTTTACCGAGCGACCATGGACCACGTTGCGCACCGCCAACTCGACAATCTTGCCGCTTTTGGTACGGGGGATGTCGGCCACTTGGATCAGTTTGGCCGGCACATGGCGGGGAGTCGTGTTCTTGCGGATTTGAGTCTTGATACGCTTAGCCAGCTCTTCATCCAGCTCCAACCCTTCGCGCAGGCGCACGAACAGGACGACGCGCACGTCGTTGTCCCAATCCTGCCCGATGACCAGGGCTTCCACCACCTCCGGCAATTGTTCCACCTGCCGGTAAATCTCTGCCGTACCGATGCGCACGCCACCGGGATTGAGCACGGCATCGGAGCGGCCGTAGATGACAATGCCGTCATGTTCGGTCAGCTCGACGTAATCGCCGTGACACCAGACATTGGGAAAGCGCTCAAAATAGGCGGCGCGGTAATTGGCGCCGTCCGGGTCGTTCCAGAATCCGACCGGCATGGAGGGAAACGGTGCGGTGCACACCAACTCCCCCTTCTCGCCCCGGACCGGCCTGCCGTCGTCGTCCCAAACTTCCACCCGCATGCCCAGCCCCCGGCATTGCAGTTCACCGCGCCATACCGGCAACACCGGATTACCCAGGGCAAAGCAGGAGATTATATCGGTGCCGCCGGAGATGGACGACAATTGGATATCCGGTTTCACCTTCTGGTAGACGAAATCGAAACTTTCCGGCACCAGGGGCGAGCCAGTGGAAAGCATACTTTTGAGAGTAGTGAGACGATGGGTCCTGCGGGGCTCCAGATCCGCTTTGTTGATAGCGTCGATGAACTTGGCCGAGGTGCCGAAAACAGTCATGGCCTCAGCGTCGGCGTAATCGAACAGCACGTTACCATCCGGGCAGAACGGCGAACCGTCATAGAGCAACAGGGTGGCTTCGGCCGCCAAGGCCGACACCAGCCAGTTCCACATCATCCAGCCACAGGTGGTGAAGTAAAACACCCGATCGCCAGGCTTGACATCGGTATGCAGGAGGTGCTCCTTCAAATGCTGCAAGAGCGTGCCTCCTGCCCCATGAATGATGCATTTGGGCACTCCGGTAGTACCCGATGAATACAGGATATACAAGGGATGCGCGAAGGGCAGTTGCGCGAACTCGATATCACCGGGTGAATAAGGCGCGATAAAGTCCGCCAGCATGCGGGCGCCCGGCAATGCCTCCAGAGCTGGTTGTTGTCGAGTATAGGGCACAATGACCAGTTGCCGCAGCGTGGGCAACTCGGCCAGGATATCTTGCAGCTTCTCCAGGCAATCGTGCGCCTTACCGTTGTAGTAATACCCATCGGCGCTGAACAGCACCTTAGGACCGATCTGGCCGAAGCGGTCCAGCACCCCACGCACCCCGAAATCCGGCGAGCAGGATGACCAGATCGCGCCAAGGCTGGCGGTTGCCAGCATGGCGATGACGGTCTCCGGCATATTGGGCATAAAGCCCGCGACCCGATCCCCCGCCTCCACGCCCAGGGCACGCAGGGCCTGGGCGAGCCGCGACACATGGGCATAGAGTTCGGCGTGCGTCAAGGAGCGACGCACTTGCTGCTCGCCCCAGAAGACGATCGCCTGAGCATCGTCACGCCGGCGCAGCAGGTTCTGGGCGAAATTCAGGCGCGCCTCTGGAAACCACCGGGCGCCCGGCATTTTATCGCCATCCTTGAGGATGATTTCACCCTGCTGTTCCGCCATAACGTCGGCAAAAGACCATAGCGTGCGCCAGAAACGCTCGGGCTCATTGACAGACCACCGATACAGGTCTGGGTAATCGGTCAGTGTTAGCTGCCACGCGTTAGCCACGGCTTGCATAAATGACCTTAGATTGGATTGTTGGACGCGTTCGCCGGACGGTTTCCAGAGCATATCGGACATAGACTACTCCACTCGTGATCAACACCCCTACCGGGTTTGCTGCTTAAGGTAATCCTAATCGCGCGCTCTTCATAGACGGGTTAACGAAACGCAGGGTTTAGCGCACTCGCGCCTCTTGCGCTGCCTAGGACAACCTAGCTAATGGTAATCCTATTTTTCCTGAGTATCGATACCATCAGCTTATAATTAAGGCTTCCCATCAAAGGCAGATCAAAAGCAGAATCTATAGCCACCCCGATTCCCTACTTATGAAATAACCATATCTACTTGCTATATAAAATAGCTTTTTTATACAAGCCAAAGATGTTCTTATAAGTTATCATATTCAGGGTTCTTTCTACGACACTTAAATTGTCAGTCAAAGTTGAATTAGGTAAAAACATGCAAACAGTTGCAAATAAAACGGTATTAATTACCGGTGGCGCCATGGGTATAGGCAAATTATTCGCTGAAAAAAGCGCACAAGAAGGCGCCAAGGTAGTTCTCTGGGATATCAATCAAACCGCATTAAACGCTACCGCGGATGAGTTGAGATCCAGGGGCGGTCAGGTTTTTTCCTATGTTGTCGATGTCTCGGATTATAAATCGATTGAGCAAGGCGCCCAACAGGTTTTAAATGAAGTCGGCACTGTAGATGTCTTATTTAATAATGCGGGCATCGTCGTGGGTGCGATGTTCACGGACCATACTGTCGAACAGATAGAAAAAACAATCAAAATTAACACCCTTGGACCTATGCACGTAGCACGTGTTTTTTTGCCTGGAATGATTGAAAAAAAGGAGGGTCATTTAATCAATATAGCCTCGGCGGCGGGTTTGATTGCCAACCCTAGAATGTCAGTTTACGCCGCCAGCAAGTGGGCCGTTATTGGCTGGTCCGATTCAGTGCGGCTCGAAATGGAACAAATGGGCTATAAAAATATACGCGTTACCACCGTCATTCCAAGTTATATCAATACCGGCATGTTCGATGGCGTAAAAGCTCCTTTTCTAACGCCAATACTACAACCTGAAACCATCGTCAACGCCGTATGGGAAGGTATGAAAAAAGGCAAACCCTTCGTACGCGCCCCTTTCATTGTGAACTTCGTTCCCTTCCTGAAGGGACTATTACCCGCCAGAGCATTCGATCTTATCGCCGGCAAATGGCTAGGCGTTTATAAAAGCATGAACCAGTTTAAAGGGCATTAATAGTGCAATAATGTACAGTCAATAATAATTTGCCAAATAAACCACAACTACCACAACTTATCGGGGTATATTTATTGTAATATTCTCCTAATATTTTTGATTTAGATCAATAAATATTGCCTTCATTATCTTTAGCCTGCTTGTGTGTTTCTTTAGTAACCACCATCCAAGGCAGGCAATCATGACAATAGAAAAGCCTTCCTCCCAGGCTGCCATGGCCGTCTTCGGTCCCGCCACCCTGAAGGATCTGATCGCCACGCTGACCGGCCAAGGCTATCAAGTTATTGGCCCGCAGCACTCTGATGGCGCCATTGTCTACGAACCCATGGAAGCGGCTGACGAGCTGCCTGTCGGCTGGTCCGACCAGCAAGACGGAGGCACGTATCGACTGCTCAAGAGCAACCGCGACGCGCTGTTTGACTACGTGGTCGGTCCCCATAGCTGGAAACGCTACCTCTTTCCGCCGGCCCAGCGTTTATGGCGTGCGCAGCGGCGCGGCAGGAGTTTCCTGCTGGAGGAACAGGCAGCTGATGCTCCGCGCTATGCGTTTATCGGGGTGCGCAGTTGCGAAATTCATGCGATACAGATCCAGGATAAGGTTTTCAACAATGGCGATTTCGCCGATCCTGGCTATCTGGCGCGCCGTGCCGCGACCTTCATCGTGGCAGTCAACTGCGCCCGACCCAGCGGCACCTGCTTTTGCACTTCGATGGGCACGGAACCAAAGCCACACAAGGATTCGATCTCGCCCTCACCGAACTTATCGACGGGGAACGCCATGACTTTCTAGTAGAAGCAGGTTCGGAGAAAGGCGCCGCCGTGCTCGCCAAGCTGCCGCACAGACCAGCCACCACGAACGATGTCGATACCGCTGAAGCCATTCTCGCCGATGCTGCCAAAGCCATGGGGCGGGAAATGGTGGCGGGAGTCGGCCCCTTGCTCAAAGATAATCTGGAGCATCCCCGTTGGGATGAGGTCGCGAAGCGCTGCCTTAACTGCACTAACTGTACCATGGTCTGCCCCACCCTGCTTTTGCACGGCGGTGGAAGACGTTACCGACCTTACCGGCCAAACGGCGGAGCGCTGGCGTAAATGGGACTCCTGTTTCAGCATTGATTTCAGCTATATTCATGGGGGCAGCATCCGCCGCGAGGGCCGCTCCCGTTACCGTCATTGGATCAACCACAAGCTCTCCACCTGGTATGACCAGTTCGGTTCCTCGGGCTGCGTGGGCTGCGGCCGTTGCATCACCTGGTGCCCGGTGGGCATCGACATTACTGAAGAGGCCCGGGCGATCCGGGACAGCGGAGGGGAAAAATAAATGAGTGAGATCGAGAATCTCGAACGTTTTCTCAGAGAGCATCCTTTTTTCAAGGGGATAGATCCAAAAGCCTGCAGTACCGTCGTCGGGTGTGCGGCAAACGAGCGTTTTAACGCGGGCGAGTATATTTTCCGCGAGGGGGGTGCAGCGGACAAATTCTACCTGCTCCGCCATGGCAATGTGGCGCTGGAGATCCACATTCCAGGCCGTGAACCGATCATCGTCGAGACCCTGCAAGAAGGTGATGTCCTGGGTTGGTCCTGGATGATTCCACCTTACCGATGGCGGGCCGATGCGCGCGCCCTGTATTTGGTGCGGGCCATCAGCCTGGACGCCAAATGCCTGCGGGAAAAGTACGAGCTTGATCATACCCTTGGGTTTGAACTGTTCAAGCGGTTCGTTCCAATCATCGCACGCCGAGTTGAGGCCGGGCGGCTGCAGCTCCTCGATATGTACGGTAAATCTCGCGACAGGAAGTAAACAACCCATGTCAACCGCCGAGCTAATATTTCCAGAACCGTCAACAACTGTGGCTCATTTGCCTGGCAAAGAGCCGATGCTCCCTACCCCCTTTCGCATCTCCCGGATACAGCACGAGATCAGTGATACCTTCACAGTTGATTTGATTCCCGCCAGCGGGGGTAGGCTCGTTCGGTTTGCACCTGGGCAGTTTAACATGCTCTATGTCTTCGGCGTGGGCGAAGTCCCTATCAGCATTAGCGGTGACTCTGCTAATGGCTCCTGTGTGACACACACTATCCGCGCGGTGGGCTCCGTCACCGAAGTCATGATGAGCATGAAACGAGGAGACATAGTGGGCTTGCGAGGCCCCTTTGGCAGCACCTGGCCAGTCCAACAGGCGCAAGGCAGCGACATCGTGCTTATAGGCGGCGGTATTGGCTTTTCGCCTCTGCGCCCGGTCATCTACTACCTGGTTGCGCACCGTGAGAAATACGGCAACATCTGTATCTACTATGGTGCCCGCACGCCCGAGGATATCTTGTATCGCCGTGAGCTGGAGAAATGGCGAAGCCAGTTCGACCTCAACGTGGAGGTAACCGTGGACCGCGCCACCGGCAAATGGGCTGGCAGAGTGGGAGTGGTTACCCGCTTGATTCCACGCGGCGGCTTCGACCCCTTCCATACGATAGCCATGGTCTGCGGGCCGGAAGTGATGATGCGCTACGCCGTGCAGGCATTGAACGAGCAGGAGGTCACCAATGAGCGTATCTATATTTCGATGGAGCGCAATATGAGGTGCGGCCTGGGCTTCTGTGGCCATTGCCAGTACAGCCGCTATTTCGTCTGTAAGGACGGGCCGGTATTTCGCTTTGATCGGATAAAAGACATTTTCGAAATAAGAGAACTGTGATATGAAGGCCATAAAGAAACCCAAGCTGGCCGTGTGGAAATTCTCATCCTGCGATGGCTGTCAACTCAGTTTACTCAGTTGTGAAGATGAACTCCTAGCCGTCGCCGATACGGTCGAAATTGCTTACTTCCTAGAGGCAACCCGGGCACAAATCAAGGGTCCCTATGATATCTCGCTGGTGGAAGGCTCCATCACCACTCCGGAGGATGTCGAGCGCATCCACCATGTGCGCCACCAATCCAAGATTTTAATTACCATCGGTGCTTGCGCGACGGCGGGGGGCATTCAAGCTCTGCGCAATTTCAAACATGTGGATCAGCTAATCAGCACCGTTTACGCCAACCCAAGATATATTGATACCTTAGCTACTTCTACTCCTATCGAAAACCACGTCGGGGTGGATTTCGAGTTGCGCGGTTGCCCTATTAATAAAGAGCAATTGCTTGAGGTGCTCAACGCTTTTTTGAATAATCGCAAACCGAATATACCGCGTTATAGCCAGTGTATTGAATGCAAACGGGCTGGCACAGTCTGCGTGATGGTCTCCCAAGGAATACCCTGCATGGGACCGGTTACTCAGGCTGGTTGCGGCAACCTCTGCCCATCCTGTAACCGCGGTTGCTACGGCTGCTTTGGCCCTAAGGAAACACCTAATACCATGAGCCTGAGCAAGTGGTTTTCAGGTCTCGGCATGGAGAAGCGAGAAATCAAGCATTTCTACCAACTATTCAATGCCAACGCCGCAGAATTCCGCAAAGAGAGCCAGCGCCATGAATAAGTCTAAGACCCGTACCATCAAGGTCGATGCCCTTGCCCGGGTCGAGGGCGAAGGCTCCCTTTACGTTAGGGTTAAGGATGATGTGATCCAAGACGTTAAATTCCGTATCTTTGAGCCGCCGCGTTTCTTTGAGGCCCTACTGCAAGGGCGGATGTACAGCGACGCTCCCGACATTACCGCGCGTATCTGTGGAATTTGCCCCATCGCCTACATGATGGGTGCCTGCCACGCCATGGAAGATGCCCTCGGCGTGACCGTCACTGGGCCGCTCAGAAATTTACGCCGCATGATCTATTGCGGTGAGTGGATCGAGAGCCATGTACTGCATACCTATCTGCTGCATGCGCCGGATTTTCTAGGCTACGAGGATGCCATCCGCCTGTCCCGTGACTATCCGGGCGTGGTGGAAAAGGCTCTGGAACTCAAGAAATTGGGCAACCAGATCCTGGAAGTGATCGGCGGCCGTGCCGTGCACCCAGTGAATCTCAAGGTGGGCGGTTTCTACCGTTCTCCCCGCAAAAAGGAGATACGGGCCCTCATCGAGCCGCTTAAATGGGCCATCCAAGCTTCGCGAGACACTGTCAAGCTCTTTGCCGGCTTTGAATTTCCCGACTACGAGTATGACTACCATTGTGTATCCCTTAAACACCCCGATGAATACGCCATCCACGAAGGGCGGATTGTCTCCAATCACGGGCTAAATTTTGAGATTCGCGATTTCCTAGACCATGTGGATGAAGAACATGTGGCCCACTCCAACGCACTGCATGGTCGTCTGAATGGTAGTGAGACCTACCTGGTGGGGCCGATTGCCCGCTATAACAACAACTTCGAGCAGTTGTCCGACTTATCCGCCAGGCCGCCAAAGAAGCCGGACTGGGCCCAGTCTGCAACAACCCATTTCAGAGCATCGTGGTGCGCGCGGTGGAGGTTCTTTACGCCTGCGAGGAAGCCCTGCGCTTGGCTGAAGCCTACGAGGAACCGGATGCTTCCTGCATCGAGATCACGCCGCGAGCTGGCGAAGGTCATGGCTGTACCGAGGCTTCACGGGGTATTTGCTACCATCGCTATCGGCTGGACACCGAGGGGCGCATCCTGGACGCCCGCATCATTCCGCCCACCTCGCAAAACCAAAAACAGATCGAACGCGACCTATGGGGCGTGTTCGCCAAAAACCTCAATATGCCAGAGGACAAGCTGAAGTGGCGGTGCGAGCAGACCATTCGCAATTACGACCCCTGCATCTCCTGCGCCACGCATTTCCTGAGGTTCAGCATAGACCGTGGCTAAGGAACACTCCACCCTGGTGATCGGCGTTGGCAATCCGCTGCGCCGCGACGATGGGGCCGGGCTGGCGGTGGCCGGTTGGCTCAAGCAAAGGCTTCCAGACACCATCGTGGTCTTGCAACATGACGGTGATGGTGCCGACCTCATGGAAGCCTGGCGAGGGGCCGCGACGGTGGTGCTCGTGGACGCCGCTTGCGCCGGTGCCCTGCCCGGAACCGTATACCGCTTTGATGCCGAGGAAACTAGAGCTGCCACGAGGGATATTTCATTATTCCAGCCATCTTTTCGGGGTCGCCGAGGCGGTGGAAATGGCGCGCGCGCTGAACCGGCTTCCCGAGCGGGTTATCGTCTACGGTATCGAAGGGGCAAGTTTTGCCCACGGGGAGGAACTTTCTCCAGAGGTCGCCAACGCGGTAGCAGAAGTAGCGCACAGAATTTTCACCGAACTCACCACGACGTTACCGGCCAAACCGCTAGCGGTTTAGCCGGCACTAAACGCTGCTGAAGTATCACCGGGTGACCGCTTAATTGCACACAGTGCCGCTTTTGGTCAGCGCAGGTTCCTGGAGCGGTACTGCTTACCCTGTTGACAGGTTGGCTTTGTAGCCTTCATCCAGCGCTTGACATAACTCGCATCACTCTTACGGCCTAGCGCTCAACTGCCTAGTTGCTTTCAGTCCTGCCGCTACTGTCGCTGCAAAACCAATCGCTGTTCAATGGCTTGGCCAGGGTCACTTTATCTCTGCCTGCTCGCCGCACACTCGCTGCCCACTGGATTGACTGTTACGCATCGATCTGCATAATTTTCTTAAGTGGTTCTAGCCACCCGAATCCGAGCCTGCAAAAGACGGACACCAGTTATCAACACCAGAGGGGAAGCATTTTGGAAACCAAAGACCTGCACTATTACACGCAAGATATCGATACTGTTTTCAGGGTCTTTCACGACCCGGAGTTCATCAAGGCAAAATACGAGGCTGTGGGAGCCCGCAACATCGAACTATTGGAGTGTTCGGAAAGTGAAGGTACTTACACCATCGAGGTTAAACGGGAGGTACAGGCCGATGTACCAGGTATCCTGAAAAAATTCTTGGGTGCTTGGAACAAAGTCAAGCAGACCGAGGAATGGCAGGGTGAGATCGGCGATGTCCGCACGTGTCAACTGGACATAGACATCATGAGCGTACCTGTCAGCGTGTCTGGAACCATGACCCTGCGTCTTGAGGGGGACGGCTGTGTAAACGATGTTCGGATCAATGTCACCTGCGGAATACCGCTGATAGGAGGTAAGCTGGCCGCGTTCGTGGCTAATGATACCAAGAAGTCGATGGACGCTGAATATCAATTCATCAAGGACTATCTCGCTAACAATAGCTGATCCTTAAGGCAGCGAAAGCGCATAACAGTCTTCACCCCCCAATTGCGTTGCATCGAGGGGGGATTTGCGCAGAGCTCAACTTGCCGCCTTGTTGGGGTGATTATCGACAAAGTGCTTCAGAACTAGCTTCAGGCGTAACGTTTGTAGCTGATCGCCCCGCTTCTGGGCCTCCTCAATATCGTCGAGGATAATTCGTTTGATCAAAGGCACACCCCGGGATCATGTACTAGATAGCAGCCCAGTTCCGCGGCAATAATTTCCGGCAGGTGTTCGTGCTGAGCAATCGCTTCGATTTCCTCTTCCGTTAAATCCGTGAGCCCAACGCAATCCTCATAAGTCAACATATGAAATCTCCCGATGCAGTCTTGGAAACGGCTTGCTTACAGCCAGAGTATGGCAATCGGCACGATTACCTATCTAGTCCTCCTGGCAACGTGAAAGAGAGAGTTTCGCACACCATTTTTTCAAGGTTAGGCACGCAGGTAATCCTAGGCAAGCAGGAAATCCAAGATCAATCTATTTGGCAAAGATTTTTTATCCTAAATTGACGTTTACGTAAATGTAAACTTTCTTATATAGTATAGACTTGGAAAAAAGTTCCTTAAGCTCGTTGTTTTTACGATTATCCATTTCAATGGTTGGTCGCAGAGGTGCCGGGGAGCAAGCAACCACCATAAGGATCGAGGGTCGGAATTTGCCACCTACCGACAGAGCGCAGACTGTGCGTGCCTTGATAGGCACACCTCGGTTTATAACCACACAGCTTCCCAAGCCTTTGCGACCAACCCCCCTCTTCAGTCCTTACGCTGTACCCGTATCAATTGCCAAGGATAAAGCATCCCTTAGTCATACTTGCGGATGTCGTCGATAACCTTGCCATCGTTGGGCAACGCGCCTGGCCCGACGAAGGCTACGTTGCCGCGCAGCTTGCACACCTCGCGAAGACTGGCCGCAATAGTCTGGGCTTGTGCCGGGGTGCCATGGCCCACCACTTCACAATGCAGGGTCATGGCATCGGCATGGCCCTCCCGGGCTACTATCAGTCGGCCTTTCATGACCTCCGGATGGCGCCTCAGGACTTCAGCCACTTGCGAGGGATGCACGAACATGCCCTTGACCTTGGTGGTCTGATCGGCGCGCCCCATCCAACCCGTGATACGGGTATTGGTGCGTCCACACGGACTGTAGCCAGGAAGCACTGCAGATAGATCACCGGTACCAAAGCGAATCAGGGGATACTCGCTATTGAGAGTGGTAACCACCACCTCGCCCACCTCGCCTTCAACGACGGGCGCACCGGTACCAGGGCGCACGATTTCGACGATCACCTCTTCGTCCACCAGCATGCCTTCCAGCGCCGGCGTCTCGTAGGCGATTAGCCCAAGGTCAGCGGTGGCATAGCATTGCAGCGCGCCAATGCCGCGTTCCTGGAATTCCTTGCGAAGACTAAGCGGCAGCGCCTCGGCGGTGACCAGCGCCTTAGTCAGGCTGGAGACATCTGCTCTCAGAACAGCGGCCTTATCCAGAATAATCTTCAAGAACGAGGGGGTACCCACATAACCCTGGGGCTTGAGATCAGTGATTGCCATCACTTGCAATTCCGTCTGTCCCACGCCCGCGGGAAATACCGCACAGCCCAGCGCCTGGGCGCCGGTTTCCAGCATAGAGGCGGCCGGCGTGAAATGATAGGAGAAGGTATTATGGATAAGCTCTCCTTTCCTAAAACCAGCCGCAAATAGGGCTCGGGCGAATCGCCAATAATCGGGACGCCGGGCCTCCGGATCATAAATAGGACCGGGAGATTGAAACACCCGTGCCAGGTCGCCGCTGGCAACCGTGGCCAAGCCACCGAAAGGACGGTTTTGCTTTTGCAACTCCATCAGATCCGACTTGCGCGTCACTGGCAGGTCCGCCAAGGCTTCGCGGCTGGTGATACGGGTGGCATCAACGCCAGCCAGGGCCTGGGCGAACGCCGGCGCATGGCGTTGGGCGTGGGCTATCTGGCGGGGCAGCGCCGCCAGCAGCCGTGCCTCACGCGTCGCCCTGTCCTGGGTTTCCAGTTGATCGTAATAATCCATCCGCTTTTCCCCTTTGGTTACGCCAACCAACGCTTGCGGCGACGGTAGTGCTTGACATCCCGGAAGCTCTTGCGGCCTGTCGTGACCAAGGCCCAGATAGAACTCTTTAACGTCTTCGTTCTGGCTGAGTTCCTGGGCATTACCCTGCATCACGACCCGGCCATTTTCCAGAATGTAGCCAAAACTGGAATAACGCAAAGCGACCATGGTGTTCTGCTCGGCCAGGAGGAAACTTACCCCTGTTTGATGGTTCAGGTTTTTCACGATGCTGAAAATTTCCTCGACGACCTGAGGCGCCAGTCCCATGGAGGGTTCGTCCAACAAGAATCATGGTGGGTCTGGCCATGAGAGCGCGCCCCACCGCCGTCATCTGCTGTTCGCCGCCGGACGTATAACCGGCCAGAGAACTGCGACGTTCCCGCAAGCGCGGGAAATATTCGATAGACCCTCTCCAAGTCGCGCTTTATATCGGCCCGGCTGGCCTGGCGGGTATAGGCGCCCGTCAACAGATTTTCCTCTACCGTCAAGTGCTGAAAGCAGTGGCGGCCTTCCATCACCTGTACCACGCCGCGTTTCACTACCTCGGATGGCGACAGTTGCTCGATGCGCTCGCCCTTGAACTGGATATTACCCTTGGTTACTTCGCCGCGCTCCGCTCGCAGGAGATTGGAAATCGCCTTCAGGGTCGTCGTCTTGCCGGCGCCATTAGCGCCCAGGAGGGCTACGATGCCCTCCTTTGGGACCTCCAGGGAAACCCCCTTCAAGACCAATATCACATGGTCGTAAATCACTTCGATGTTATTGATCACCAACAAGGGGCTTACCGTTTCACTCATGGTTTGCTTCCCCCTGGTGGATCAGTTTTCCTTGGAACAATCGCGCGGGGTTATCCCCTTTTCCTTCGCATAAGCCGCCGCCGACGCCTCGACCAGAGGCCGGACGATAGACTGGTCGCTAGCAATCCAATCCGACACTAGATTCCACTTACTACCATCCCACTGCTGGAAGCGTACCGGCGCGCCTCCCTCGTGGTCAACGCAGCTAATCTTGATGGGGGGCATCAACCCCTCCAGTCCCAGTTTCTTAAGACTCGCCTCGGTGATATTGAGGTTTTCCAGACCCCAGCGGACCTGTTCACCGGTAAGGGGCTTCTTACCGTATTTCTCCTGGGCCTTGCGAATCGCTTCGGTACTCAACACGCCGTGGATAATGCCGCGATTGTAGTAGATGCTGCCGATGCGTTTCGGGTCCTGCATATTCCCTTTGCCGTGCTTGTACAGGAGATCCTTGATCTGCTGGACAGCCGGAAAATCATCCCCGGCAGGATTCAGACCCGCGGCGATATAGCCCTTGGCGGCATCACCGACTGGCAGCACATCTTCTTCGGCGCCGCTCCACCATACTCCAACCATCTTATCAGCCGGGAACTTGATCCGGGCCGCCTGGGTGATCGCCGTGGGATTCATAACCCCCCAACCGCGCAAGATCACCCAGTCGGGCTTCTCCTGGCGAATCTGCAACCACTGGGACTGTTGTTCGTTGCCTGGGATGGGGACAGGAATGTGCACGACCTGGAAGCCATATTTCTTGGCCTGGATGTCCAATACCGGAATGGTTTCCTTGCCGTAACCAGAATCATGATAAAGATTGACTATCTTCTTACCCTTAAGCTTGTCCAAACCATCACCCTTGAGGTCTCCCTTCTTCATGTGCTGATAGCACTGCGCGGCGCGATCGGGCTTGCCTTCCAGATCCTTGTACTGCGCCAGGCATTGTTCCTGCAGAGCGATGAATTTCACCTTGGTGGTGCTCTGGCTCCAGTAAGAGGTCACCAGGGGGAAGACATAGGGGAACACACGGCCATCGGCAGTATCGGCACGCCCGTAACCGATGGAGACCACGGGAATCTTATCCACGAGGGTGCGCTCTAGAGTGGCATACACAGGCGGCGTGGCAACGAAGTTGAACATGGCAGCGCCAGTAGGACCCTTGTTTTTCAGGCGTTCGTAGCATTCGATGGCCCGGTCGGGCTTGTATTCAGTCTCGCATTCCTCATAGGTGAGCTTGACGCCGTTGATACCGCCGTCGCGCTCGTTCAACAGATTGATGTAGTCGATAAATCCGCCGAAAATGCCCGTGCCGCCAGCCGCGTAGGGTCCTACCCGATAACTGGTCATGGGAATGAACTGCTCATTGTCGGCGGCAATGGCCGGAGCGACAGCCACCCCCAGCAAAGCCATGCTGACGGCCGAAACCAGCGCCTGCTTGATGCTCATAGATATTCTCCTCATTATTATCCTCCTCGCGGAGTTTTAGGTTTTACCCAGCCGAACGCTGGAGATAGCAAACAATCACTTAGCACTCTTTATCCTTCTTTAGTATGTATCAATGGGGGAACGGCCATAACCGCAGCTTTTCCTTGGCAAGCTGCCAAAGCCGCGCCAACCCCAGCGGTTCCACAACTAGAAAGAATATGATCAACCCGCCAAAGACGATGAGTTCCAGGTTCGACAAGACATCGGGACGCACCGCATCGCCGACCACGGCATGGGCCGCCAGATTCAGGAAAATGGGCAGCAGAATGATGAACGCGGCCCCAATAAACGAGCCCATGATGCTGCCCATTCCGCCCACGATGATCATGAATAGGATTTGAAAGGAGCGATGCAGATCGAAGGCCTGGGCGTCCACGGTCCCCAGATAGGCAAAAGCCCACAAGGCGCCGGCCACGCCGCAGTAGAAGGAACTGACGGCGAATGCCATCAGTTTAGTCTTCATCATGCGAATACCGATGACCTCAGCGGCTACGTCCATATCGCGCACAGCCATCCACGCTCGGCCAATCGCATTGCGCACCATGTTTTTGGCCATCAGCGCCAGTACCGTCACGATGCCCAGCACCAGCAGGTATTTGCTTACCGGCGTATCGAATGCATAACCCAGAATGACCATCTTCTGAGCGGTGATAACGCCTGAGGGGCTGTAGTTCGAGAACCAGCCGAATTTATTCAGCGCCCACTCGATGAAAAACTGGGCCGCCAGAGTAGCTACCGCCAGGTAAAAACCCTTGATGCGCAGGCTGGGAATACCAAACAGTATCCCCACACCGGCCGCCACTATGCCCGCCAGGATGAAATCGATCAGCAAAGGGATAGCAGGCAGGCGCAATTCGAAATTGTAGGCGGCGAAGGCGCCTACGGCCATGAAAGCGGCGGACCCCAGAGACAACTGGCCGCAATAACCGGTCAGGATATTCAACCCCAATGCCGCCAGGGACAAGATCAGGAAAGGTATAAGGATAGCGCCCAGCCAGTAGTCATTGGCCAACAAGGGGATGAAGAGAAAAGCTACCAGCAAAAGAATGATGATTCCCCAGCGATCCTGTGGGATAGGGAAAATCGCCTGATCGGCGGGGTAGCTGGTTTTTAATTGGCCACATTCGCGATAGATCATGATTTACACCCTATCGATATGCTTTTCGCCGAACAGTCCTTCGGGACGGAACAGCAAGAACAGCAGCGCCAACATATAGGGAAACCAATTCTCGATGCCGCCTCCCACATAAGGGCCGATATACACCTCAGCCAGTTTTTCGCTGGCGCCGATTATCAGTCCCCCGACAATGGCCCCCGGCACCGATGTAAACCCCCCCAGAATCAACACCGGCAGGGCTTTCAGGGCCACCAGCGTTAAAGCGAACTGCACCCCTTGGCGCGCCCCCCACAGCAGGCCTGCCACCAGTGCCACGAAACCCGCCACCGTCCAGACGATGGCCCAGATGTGCTGCAACGGAATCCCCACCGCCAGGGCCGCCTGATGATCATCCGCGACGGCACGCAGCGCTCGCCCAATGCGGGTCTTGCTGAAAAACACCGCCAGCGACGCTACCAGGATGGCGGCAATGGCCGCGGCAAACAGATCGAAGCTACTGATGAAGATATTGCCCAACTCGATCACATCATCCGGGATGCCGAGGTTCAGGCGGTGCGGCTGGGTACCCCAAACCCCCTGGGCCAGACCTTCCAGCAGGAAGCTCAAGCCGATCGTCGCCATGAAGAGGGTTATAGGCGGTTGATTAACGAGGGGACGCAACACCATCCGTTCGATGGCGATGGCCAACAGCACCATGATGCCCAGCGTGAGCGGCATCGCCAGCCAGAAATTCAGCCCCCTATCCACCAGACTGACAAAGGTTAGGGCCGCGAACAGCACCATGGCGCCCTGGGCAAAATTGAGTACGCCGGACGCTTTAAAGATCAGCACGAAACCCAGGGCCACCAGGGAATACATCACCCCGGCCAGCAACCCACCAATCAAGACTTCAAAGAAAAATTCCACAAGCTCTCCCCTTGTCCGCGTTGGATTTAATGCCCGGTACCCAGATAAGCGTCGATGACGGTCTGATTAGTGCGGATTTCATCGGGGGTGCCATCACCGATCTTCCGGCCATAGTCCAGGACGACCACATGATCCGAAATGTCCATAACCACCCCCATATCATGCTCGATCAGCACGATAGTGGTACCAAACTCGTCATTGACGTCCAGGATAAAGCGACACATGTCTTCCTTTTCTTCTACGTTCATACCGGCCATCGGTTCGTCCAGGAGCAGTAACTCCGGTTCCGCCGCTAGGGCACGCCCCAGCTCCACTCGCTTTTGCAGGCCATAGGGCAGACGGCCCACCGGGGTCTTGCGGATGGATTCGATTTGCAGAAAATCGATGATCTCTTCCACTCTGTGACGATGTCTGATCTCCTCCTGGTGGGCGCGGCCCCAGTAAAAAGCCTGTTCCAGGAAGGTGCTCTTCATCATCAGGTTGCGTCCCGTCATGATGTTATCCAGTACGCTCATGCCTTTGAACAAGGCGATGTTCTGGAAAGTGCGTGCAATGCCATAGCGCGCTGCCTTATGGGTTAGCATGCGGCGGATTTGCCTGCCCCGGTAAACGAGGTAGCCTTCCTGGGAATGGTAGACGCCGTTGATGACATTTAGCATGGAACTCTTGCCAGCGCCGTTGGGACCGATGATGGAGCAGATTTCATGCTCACGAATGCCGAAACTGACGGCACTCAATGCCTTGACGCCGCCAAAGGATAAACTGATGTTTTTGGCATCCAAAATCACATCACCGATGGTGTGGGTTGGATTCATGAGCGGCTCCGTTAGCTTGCCTTACGCAGTTCTTGTTCTTCACGGATGCCAAGGCGCTTGGCCTCGCGTATCTGAAGATCAGCCCGGATCATTCCCGTGCGGCCGTCCTCGAATTTCACCTGAGCCTCAATACTATGGTGGGTCTGGCCTGAGAACAGTGCCTCGATCAGTTCAGCATACCGCTCGGCGACAAACCGGCGCCGCACCTTGCGCGTGCGGGTCAGCTCACCGTCGTCGGCGTCCAATTCCTTGTGCAGGAGCAGAAAACGTCTGATCTGGGAGCCGCTCAATTTGGCATCCTTGGCGAGATCCGCGTTGACTTTCTCCACGCATTCCTGAATCAGATCATAGACGGGGTCCTGGCAGGCCAGATCGGTATAGCCGGAATACGGCAGGTTGTGCCGTTCCGCCCAGTTACCAACCGCCTCCAGATCGATATTGATAAAGGCGGTGACGTATTCCTTACCATCGCCGAAGGCCACCGCCTCTTTTATATAGGGAAAGAACTTAAGCTTGTTTTCGATATACTTGGGCGCGAACAGCGTGCCGTCCAGGAGCTTGCCGACATCTTTGGCCCGGTCGATAATCTTGAGGTGGCCATCCTCATCGAAGTATCCCGCGTCACCTGTATAGACCCAACCCTCTGCATCCTTGGTCTCTGCAGTCGACTTTGGATTGTTGTAATATGAATGAAACACGCCGGGGCCGCGAAAGATCACTTCGCCACTGTCGCTGATTTTCACCTCTACACCCTGCGCCGGAATGCCGACGGTATCGGGTTTCACCTGCCCGTTGGGCTGGACGCAGACGAATACCGAGGCCTCGGTTGAACCGTACAACTGCTTGACATTGATGCCTAAGGCGCGGAAGAAATCGAAAATATCCGGACCGATGGCCTCACCGGCGGTATAGGCCAGACGGATGCGGGAAAAACCCAGCACGTTCTTGAGGGGCTCGTAGACCAGTACCCGGCCCAGTGCATAGATAAAACGGTCCCAGGTCGCTACTGATTTGCCGTCCAGGATAGCCGTACCCACCCGGCGGGCGTGGTCCATGAAGTACTGGAACAGCTTGCGCTTCACGATCCCGGCATCCTCCATGCGGATCATCACCTGCGTCAGGATGTTTTCGTAAATGCGCGGCGGGGCAAAGAAATAGGTTGGACCGATCTCGCGCAGATCATGCATGATCGTATCGCTGCTCTCGGGGCAACTGACGCAAAAGCCGGCCACATAGGATTGGGCGTAGGAAAACAGATGGTCGCCCACCCAGGCCATTGGCAGATAGGCCAAGACTTCTTCGTCATCCTTAAGGCCCTCGCGAAGGATGCCGTTCCGTCCGGTGATGATGAAATTGTTATAGGTGAGCATCACCCCCTTGGGACTGCCGGTGGTGCCCGAGGTGTAGAGCATGGCGCTGATGTCTTCGCCCTTGCCCTCGACTACCCGTGCCCTAAAAAAACCGCGATGGGTATGGTCGAAACCGCGGCCAGCTTCTTGCACGGTCTTAAGGCTATGCAAGCAAGGATGATAATAATGGCGCAGGCCGCGGGGATCGTCGTAGATGATGGTTTCCAGCAGCCGGCAGCGGTCCTTGATCTCCAGCAACTTGTCCACCTGCTCCTGATCTTCGACTATCACGAAGCGGATCTCGGCGTTGCTTAGGACGAAGGCCATCTCCTCCGCGACTGCGTCCTGATACAGCGGCACCGGAATGCCGCCCAGGCATTGCGCGGCCGCCATCGCCCAGTACAGTTGGGGGCGATTCTGGCCGATGATGGCTAATTTATCACCCTTCTCGAAGCCCATCTCCGCCAACCCGCAGGCCAGGGCGCGAATCTCCATCGCCATCTGTTTCCAGGTCCAAACCTGCCAGATGCCAAAATCCTTCTCGCGAATCGCGGGTTTGTCGCCACGCTGCTTAGCATGTTCCAATAACAACTTAGGGAACGTATCCAAGGCCGAAGCGGCCACAGCCAAGGAACCGGCGTGCGGGTTTTGTGGCATTGACATCAACTCCCCCTTCGATGCGTGAATGTCGCCCCCTGGAGTCGCTCCGCAAGGGGATTATTGTTCTTTCATATTTCTGGAAGACTAGCGTTGACCTGCATGATAACTATAGCCAGATTGGATAGATATGCTAGTGATTACCCCCCTACTCAAAGAAACCCAGGCGGCACCTTACATACTGCGCCGGTACTCCCCACCCACCTCGAACAAAGTCTCAGTGATCTGCCCCAACGAGCAGTAGCGCACCGCATCCACCAATACCGCAAAAATATTTTCATTGTTGATGGCCGCTTGCCTGAGCCGCGCCAAGACCGCTGGACTTTCGGTTGCATGCCGCGCTTGAAACTCCCGCAGGCGGTGAATCTGGCTCTGCTTTTCATCCTCGGTGGAGCGGGCCAACTCGATCTTCATCTCATCGGGCTTAGCATTGGGATTGCGGAAGGTGTTTACGCCGATGATAGGCAACGAGCCATCGTGCTTCAACATCTCGTAGTGCAACGACTCCTCCTGGATCTTGCTGCGTTGATAGCCGGTTTCCATGGCGCCCAGCACACCGCCGCGTTCCGCGATGCGCTCGAACTCCTTTAATACCGCCTCCTCCACCAAATCGGTCAGTTCATCGATGATGAAAGCGCCCTGCTGGGGATTCTCATTCTTGGCCAGCCCCCACTCCTTGTTGATGATGAGTTGAATGGCCATCGCCCGGCGGACCGATTCCTCGGTGGGCGTGGTGATCGCCTCGTCAAACGCGTTGGTGTGCAGGCTGTTGCAGTTGTCGTAGATGGCGATCAGCGCTTGCAAGGTCGTGCGAATATCATTGAAGTCCATCTCCTGTGCGTGCAGGGAGCGGCCCGAGGTTTGAACATGATATTTCAGCTTCTGCGAGCGCTCGTTGGCCCCATACTTGAAGCGCATGGCGGTCGCCCAGATACGGCGGGCGACACGGCCCATTACAGCGTATTCGGGGTCCATGCCATTGCTGAAGAAGAATGACAGGTTGGGCGCGAAGTCATCGACGTGCATGCCACGGTTCAGATAGGCCTCGACGTAAGTAAACCCGTTCGCCAAGGTGAAAGCCAGCTGGGAGATCGGGTTAGCGCCCGCCTCGGCGATGTGGTAGCCGGAGATTGACACCGAGTAGAAGTTGCGCACTTGATGGTGCACGAAGTATTCCTGGATATCGGCCATCATCTTCAGCGCGAATTCGGTCGAGAAGATACAAGTATTCTGACCCTGGTCCTCCTTGAGGATGTCGGCCTGCACCGTGCCGCGCACGTTCTCCAGCACCCACTCGCGAATCTTCTCGATCTCGTCGTCGGTAGGAGGACGGCGGTTGTCCTGCTCGAACTTTTCCAACTGCTGGTCGATCGCCGTGTTAAGGAACATGGCCAGGATGCTGGGCGCCGGACCGTTGATGGTCATGGACACCGAGGTGTTGGGACTGCACAGGTCGAAACCACCATAGAGCACCTTCATATCGTCCAAGGTGGCGATGGACACCCCGGAGTTACCCACCTTGCCATAGATATCCGGGCGCTCGTTGGGATCGCAACCGTACAGAGTCACCGAGTCGAAAGCGGTGGAAAGCCGTGTGGCCGGGGCGTCCTTGGACAGGTACTTGAAACGCCGGTTGGTACGCAACGCATCGCCTTCGCCGGCGAACATCCGGGCAGGATCTTCGTTCTCGCGCTTGAATGCGAATACACCCGCCGTGTAGGGAAAACTGCCGGGGATGTTCTCCTTGAGGAACCACTTCAGGATTTCGCCATGATCCTCGTAGGACGGCAGAGCAACCTTCTGGATGCGGGTGCCCGACAGGGATTTATGAGTCAACCCGGTACGAATCTCGCGGTCGCGAATCTTCACTACATACTCATCGCCCGAATAGCGCTCCTTGAGCACGGGCCACATGTCGATGAGCTTGCGCGCCCGGGGATCAACCTGTTCATCGGTCGCTACCAACAAAGTATCCAGATCGGCAGTGGACTTGCCCTCCTGTTCCACCAGACTTTTGACGGCCAGCAACTGTTGGCGCTGACGCACCAGGACGGATTGCTTCTTGATCGTTTTATGATAGCCACGTACGGTGGTGGCGATCTCCGCCAGATAACGGCTCCGGGACGCTGGCACAATGACTGTCTTGCCCGACGAAGCCTTGACCGTAACCTGGGGAAGGCTGTTAGCCTCGGTCCGCAGTCCCTTGTCCAGCAGTTGCCTGAGCAGTTCCTGATAAAGAGCGGTCACCCCGTCGTCATTGAAACGGGAGGCGATAGTGCCAAATACCGGCATGTCTTCGGTAGGGATGCCGAAAGCCGCGCGGTTGCGCTGCAACTGCTTGCGGACATCGCGCAAAGCGTCCTCGGCGCCTTTGCGGTCGAATTTATTAATAGCCACTGCATCCGCAAAATCCAGCATATCGATTTTTTCCAACTGGCTGGCGGCGCCGAATTCCGGTGTCATCACGTATAGCGACAAATCCGCGTAGGGGACGATAGCGGCATCACCCTGGCCGATACCGGGAGTCTCCACCACCACCAAATCAAAGCCCGCCACCTTGCAGGCGGCGACAATATCGCTCAAACCCTGCGGAACCTCACGGCCAGTATCGCGAGTTGCCAAAGAGCGCATATAAATATTGGCACCATCGATTGCATTCATGCGGATGCGATCACCCAGCAGTGCGCCGCCGCTCTTGCGCCGGGATGGATCGATGGCGATGATCGCAAGCCTAAGCCGATCGTTCTGATCGAGGCGGAAGCGGCGAATCAACTCGTCGGTAAGCGAGGACTTACCGGCCCCGCCAGTGCCGGTCACACCCAAGATTGGCACAGTCCTGGTCTTGGCTTCTTCCAGTATTTGCTGGCCCAAGCCGGGGTCCAGATCACCGTTTTCCAAGGCCGTGATGATACGTGCCAAATCCCGTTGCTCGCCCTTTAACAGGCCATCGAGGTTGGTTGGCGTGTAGGGGGACTGGCTAATGTCGCAAGCCTCGATCATCATATCGATCATGCCTTGCAAACCCAGGGTTTGGCCGTCCTCCGGAGAAAATATGCGGGTTACGCCATAAGCATGTAATTCACGAATCTCTTCGGGAATGATTACCCCGCCGCCGCCGCCGAACACTTTAATGTCTTCACCACCCCGCTCCCGTAACAGGTCGATGGCGTATTTGAAGAATTCCACATGACCGCCCTGATAGGAACTAATGGCAATGCCCTGGACATCTTCCTGAAGAGCGGCGGTAACAATGTCATTCACCGAGCGGTTATGCCCAAGGTGGATGACCTCGGCGCCACTTGCTTGCAGAATGCGGCGCATGATGTTGATAGCGGCATCGTGGCCATCGAACAAGCTGGCCGCGGTGACGAAGCGAACTTTGTGCTTCGCATTGCTATCGCCAGGGACCTTGCTCTTAATCGGGCTAATGACGGCGGACATGTGATCCTCTCTTCTGCTTGAAATGCGTAATTTAGCTGATGTTTCCTTACAGGACAGAAACTGTCCCCTAGGTACTTCACAATAGGAATATTTTATAACGTTTACGTAAACGTAAATCAAATTGCAATGATTCGAGTCTTTGTCTTGCCTCTCAGGAATTCCGGCAGCAGGTAGCTATCGTAGGAATTTTTCAACCAACGCTACTTCAACTCAGGAAAATCCTCTTCCCAGAACTCCATTTTTCCACGCACCGCCTGTGGTTGCCGTTCAGTTTCGCGATTGCGCAGCTCTACCCGGCGGATCTTGCCGGAGATGGTTTTAGGTAGATCGGCGAATTCAAGCCGGCGGATGCGCTTATAGGGGGCGAGGTTTTCCCGCACGTAGCGAAGGATGGAGAGGGCCAGTTCACGATCTGGCTCAAAACCGCTCCGGAGGATGACAAATGCCTTGGGCACTGCCAGGCGCACCGGGTCAGGGCTTGGCACCACCGCGGCCTCGGCCACGGCCTCGTGTTCTATCAGCACGCTCTCCAGCTCAAAGGGGCTGATGCGGTAGTCCGAGGCCTTGAATACATCGTCGGCGCGACCCACATAGGTGTAGTAACCATCCTCGTCCAGCATCGCCACGTCACCGGTGTGATAATAACCGTTGCGCATGACATCCGCGGTCTTGGCCTGGGAGTCCTTGTAACCCACCATCAGGCCGAGTGGGCGGTTGTCCAGGTGAAAGCCAATCTCACCTTCCTGTACCTCCTTATCATCCCAAGACAATAGGGCCACCCGATAGCCGGGCAGGGGCCGGCCCATGGAACCCAGTTTAAGGGGTTGTCCTGGTGTATTGCCCAGCTGAGCGGTAGTCTCAGTCTGGCCATAGCCATCCCGAATGGTCAAGCCCCAGGCTTTCTGCACCCGCTCAATGACCTCGGGGTTCAACGGCTCACCGGCGCTGCACAATTCACGCGTCTTCACCGGGTAAGCGGCAAGGTCTTCTTGGATTAGCATGCGCCATACGGTGGGCGGGGCACACAGGGTAGTCACCTGACACCGGAGAAGGACATCCAGTATGGCTTTGGCGTCGAAGCGGGCATAATTGTATACAAACACCGTAGCTCCGGCGTTCCACGGGGCGAACAAGCAACTCCAAGCGTGCTTGGCCCAGCCTGGCGAACTGATATTGAAGTGGATATCACCCGGCTTTAAACCGATCCAATACATGGTGGACAGATGACCCACTGGGTAACTCTGATGGGTATGCTCCACCAGCTTGGGCTTGGAGGTCGTACCGGAGGTAAAGTACAGCAGCAGCGGATCGGTGGCCTGGGTCGGTCTGTCAGGAGTGAATTCCGCCGAGGCGCTATAGCCCGCCTCGAAGGAGATCCAGCCTGGCACCGTACCGCCTATGCTGATACGGGTGTAATCCCCCGCCAGCCCGGCAAACTTGTGAGCTTCCTGAGCCGTTACTACCACGTGGCGCACCTTGCCGCGCTCCAGGCGGTCAGTCAGGTCCTCCGTGGTCAGTAAAGTAGTGGCCGGGATGATCACCCCACCCAGTTTGATAATGGCCAGCATGATGTCCCAGAGGGGGACCACGTTATTGAGCATCACCAGAACCGGGTCACCGCTCTGGACCCCCAGGCTGCGTAGGAAATTGGCGATACGGCTGGAGCGCTCGGACAACTCGGCGAATGAGAGTTTCGTCTCACTGCCATTTTCTTCAACCACCCACAGGGCGGGACTATGGTTGCCTTTGGCCTGTGTGTCGAAGTAGTCGAGCGCCCAGTTGAATTGTTCGAGACGGGGCCAGTGAAATTCTCGGTAAGCCGTTTCGTAATCCTCGCGGTGGGCGATCAAGAAATCACGTGCCTGCAGAAATGCTTTGATCGACGTCATGGTTTCTCCCCGCAATTTCCTTAATTTTCATGAAGTATATAGTTTTCTATAGTACCAACTGGCAAATAAGCAACCCATCTCGATCCTGCTTGCGCGCCATTTCGATCAAAATTAAGTCGCCGCCTCCAAAACGCGGCAGCCAATAGCTCAGAGGTCTTGCCGATGGTATTTGGATTCCCTTAAAGTATCGCTTGCAAGTTTAGCACTGTACCTAAGACCGGCTACCGAATGTTACAGACACACCTTGTCGACGCCGTCGGCGTCTACCACATCCCGGTCACCGCACCCGCCCGCATCGTCTGCCTGGTGCCCAGTATTACCGAGTTGCTATTCGAGCTGGGGTTGGGGGAGCACGTCGTTGGACGCACCAGCTACTGCATATACCCTGTCGGTCAAATCCAAGCCGTACCCAGTGTGGGGGGAACTAAAAAGATCAAACATGAAGTGCTCAAGGCTCTCAATGCCACCCATGTCATCGTCAATATCGATGAGAACCCCAAAACCATGGTTGAGCAAATCGCCACCTACGTCCCCCACGTCATCGTCACGCACCCTCTGGGGCCGCTCGATAACCTTAGCTTATACCGCCTCCTGGGGGCTATCTTTGCGCGTGAGGCCGAGGCTGAGGGACTCTGCCAACGCTTCGAACGAAGCCTGGCCGCCCTGCAAGCGGAAACCCGCCACTGGCCACGCCGCAAGGTGCTTTATTTTATCTGGCGCAAGCCCTGGATGACCGTCGCACGGGATACTTATATATCGCATACCTTGAGGCTGGTAGGCTGGGACACCGTGCCGGCAACCGCCACACAGCGCTACCCCGCGGTTGAAATCAACCTGGCGCTGCTGGCCGAAGCCGACATCATCTTGTTTAGCACCGAACCCTACCACTTCCAGCCCAATGATCTCGAGGACTTCACCCGTACCTATGACTGCACATCTGACAAGCTGCTACTCGTTGATGGTGAGATGACCTCCTGGTATGGCAGCCGGGCCATCCTCGGGCTTGACTATCTGCGCCGCTTTGCCGACATCCATGGCCAACCCTATTTATCGGTAGGCACTGGTCGGGATCACCCTCTGTAAATTGCCTGCAACCTCAATCATTAACGAACATGAGGCGTAAAGATACTCATACATTGTTATTTGCTGATGGTAATCTATGTTCTATGTTCAAGGTTGAACCTAGCAGATGGATGTCCACGCAAGGATAATTGCACTGGATTTCACCCGACCCATGCGGGTAACCGAAAGCTCCGGAATTTTTTCACTTGAAGGTCAGTGAAAATCAAAAACAAAATCAATCTATTTGAATAATTAGCCCACAAGAGGATGACCTATGTCTTTTATTCCAAGTATGTTACTCAAGCAACTCTATAATTTTGCGAGCTTGAAAAACGTCGAACATGGCGTCCAGTTTTCCATCAAGAACCGGCTCAGCGACGCTAAATTGATTGGACTGCTGGAAGTAAAAATCAACGATAACGTTATCCCTAGAGACGCTATTTCAATCGACTTGGGTGACGGCAATATCCTCTCTCCTGATCAACTATCACCCGCTAACCCAATTGATTTTCCGTTGCGGAAAAAAGTCAATATTCTGGCCAAAACCAGCGCGCTTCCGCCAGGCAAACATAAAATCGCGGTTGGCTTCCAGACCGAACCGTTCGGCGATTTGGACATAAAGGTGGAAGACGCTATCACCGAGGCCAAACCCAAGCTGGTGGGAATTCCCCGGGACAGTGAGGATGATTTTTCCGAGACGGCAATTCGCACACGGCAGGAATTTGTCGAACAGTTCTCGGGAATCAAGCTGGAGCATATTCCAAAATATTCTTTCGATCCCCATATTTTGCGGGGAAACATTGAGCATTTTACCGGCGTGGCCCAAATTCCATTGGGCTTTGCGGGACCGCTCCTGGTAAATGGCGAACATGCGCAGGGCGAATTTCTGATTCCGCTGGCGACCTCCGAGGGAACGCTGGTCGCCTCTTATAATCGGGGCATCCGACTGCTGAACAGTTGTGGGGGCGTGAAGTGCACCGTGGTCGCCGACGCCATGCAGCGCGCCCCGGTTTTCGTTTTTGAGGATGCCCGTGGCGCCCGCGATTTCACGAATTGGATCAAGGAAAATTTCGACAAGATCCGCGAAGAAGCTGAAGCGACCTCCACGGTGGCCAAACTCCAGTACATCGATCCGTTCCTGGCCAGCAAGTTCGCCTATTTGCGCTTCAACTTCTCCACGGGCGACGCCGCCGGCCAGAACATGGTTGGACGGGCCACCTTCGCCGCCTGTAGCTGGATTCTGGACCAATACCAGGGCATCAAGCATTTTTATCTAGAATCCAACTTCGCGACAGATAAGAAAGCCTCTCAAATTAATACGATGAGAACCCGCGGCAAGCGCGTTACCGCGGAAGCCGTGATCAAGCGCGATACCCTCATCCAGCAAATGCGGGTGGAACCGGAGAGCCTCGCGTATCATAGTGGCGTGGCCAATGTGGGAGCTTTGCTTTCCGGTGCGAACAACAACGGTGCTCATTCGGCTAATGCCATCACCGCCATGTTCATCGCACTGGGCCAGGATGTCGCCAACGTCTCGGAGTCCTCGGCGGGTATCCTGTATTGCGAACTCACGCCGGAGAAAGATCTTTACATCTCCTTCACGATCCCTTCGCTGATCGTAGCGACCCATGGCGGCGGCACCAAACTGCCCACCCAGAGAGAGTGCCTCAGGATTTTAGGCTGTGAGGGCAAAGGGTCGGTCCACAAACTCGCCGAAATCATAGCAGGCGTGGTAATGGCGGGCGAACTCTCCCTGGGTTCCGCTATTTCTTCCTCTGACTGGGTGTCGAGCCACGAAAAATACGGGCGCAACCGTTAAGCTGGTTACCCCCAAGATCATCTTCAAGCTTAGGTTCCGCGCTCATGGCGCGGAACCTCTAGCGCGGTTTGATGGAAATCTTTTTGCCCCGTGGGGTATCTATCTCCTTGTACCATGGAATGCGAACTGACAGTACGCCATTGTCGAATTCGGCCTCGGCCGCATCTTCATTCAGGCCGTAAGGCAAATTGATGGAACGCCGGAAAGTGCCGAAAGAACGCTCTGCCAAATAGCGATTACGCTGCCACTCCTGTTTGTTATGGGGGTGCTTCTCTCCGAACACGGTGAGCACACCGCTATCCAGCGCAAGCTGAATGTCCTGCTCACTGACACCCGCCAATTCCACGAAGATCTGCACGCCCTCTTCGTCCTCATCGACATCCACATGGGGCGTGATCGCACCCGCGGTCCAATTGCTTGGCCCAAACTCTTGTCGACCAACCCAAAAATTTCTACCCATGATGACAGTTACCCGTGACGAAATATGATATTGATCACTACCCTGCCATACAACAATACCTCAATCTAGCAGATTTTTTTGCATGGTTTTACGTTTACGTAAACGTGATATAGTTTAATTAACGGGTTTGTCTGGGAAACATAAAGATATTATGTTACGTATGACCACTAAACTGGCAGCAACGCAATATACCATTACCGACCTCGCTAAAGAATTTGCGGTAACTACACGCGCCATCCGCTTTTATGAAGATCAAGGCTTGCTAGATCCTCAGCGAGAGGGCCGCAAACGTATCTACAGCAACCGCGACCGGACCCGCCTGAAACTGATCCTGCGCGGCAAACGGCTCGGCTTCAGCCTTGGCGAAACCCGTGAACTGTTCGAACTATTTGATTCAGCGCTCGGCGAAGAAAAACAGTTACGCTGCTTCATCAAGATTCTCAGCGATCGGCGGGCCATCCTCAAGCAGCAACAGCGCGACATCGAAGCAGTACTGCAGGAAATCGACACCGCCGAGGCAGAGTGTCTTAGGCTATTGATGGAAAAAGAATTCCCCTGGAAAGAGCCGGCCGCGAACAACGCCGGGCTCCAGCAGGATGGCAACGTGACTCCAACGCACCGCCGATAGGGCTAACTTGAAAAAATATAAAACGTATTTTAAATCAAACAATTAAAAATAAACCTTAAAATTATTAAATCTCTATTAATTACCTGAAAAATATAACTTTTTTATCTTTTTCAAATATTGACGTTTACGTAAACGTAATATAATATTATTTATATTTAATTACATAATTACAGATACACCTGCCTTTTTAACTGTATCCATCAGGAGACAGCATGTTGCACTTACCTGCTTTGAATTTTTCCCTTGGCGATACTGTTGACACGCTACGCCATTCCGTACAGAGCTTTTCTGCCAAGGAAGTTGCGCCGCGCGCTGCCGATATCGACAAAACCGATCAATTTCCCATGGACCTGTGGCGCAAACTCGGCGACTTGGGCCTATTGGGCATCACCGTGGAAGAGGAATACGGCGGCAGCGACATGGGCTATCTGGCGCACATCGTGGCCATGGAGGAAATCAGCCGCGCTTCCGCCTCCGTGGGACTCTCTTACGGCGCCCATTCCAATCTGTGCGTTAACCAGATCCGCCGCAACGGAACCCCCGCTCAGAAGGACCAATATCTGCCTAAACTCATCTCCGGCGAACATGTGGGCGCGCTAGCCATGAGCGAACCGGGCGCCGGTTCCGATGTGGTCGGCATGCGCCTGCGCGCCGACAAGCATGGCGACCGTTATGTCCTCAACGGCAGCAAGATGTGGATAACCAACGGTCCCGATGCCAATACCCTGGTGGTGTACGCCAAGACCGATCCCACTGCCGGCCCACGGGGCATCACCGCCTTCATCATCGAGAAGGGTTTCAAGGGCTTCTCTACCGCCCAAAAACTGGACAAGCTGGGCATGCGCGGCTCCAATACCTGCGAACTGGTGTTCCAGAACTGTGAAGTGCCCGAGGATAATATCCTCGGCAAGGTGAACGGCGGTGTCCGAATACTGATGAGCGGCCTGGACTATGAGCGCGCGGTATTGGCCGGGGGACCGCTGGGGATCATCGATGCTTGCATGGACGCGGTTATCCCCTATATTCATGAGCGTAAACAGTTCGATACCCCCATCGGTGAGTTCCAGCTCATGCAGGGTAAGCTCGCCGATATGTACACCACCATGAACGCATGTAAAGCCTATGTTTATGCGGTGGGCGCCGCCTGTGACCGCGGCGAAACGACCCGCAAGGATGCCGCCGGCGCCATCCTTTATGCCGCCGAGAAAGCTACCTGGATGGCCTTGGAAGCGATTCAGGCCTTGGGTGGCAATGGCTATATCAACGACTATCCAACCGGTCGCCTGTTGCGCGACGCCAAGCTCTACGAGATCGGCGCCGGCACCTCGGAGATCCGCCGCATGCTGATTGGTCGAGAGTTGTTTCAAGAAACCATCTAGGAGGTGACCACCATGAACCATGATCCGATCGTCATCGCCAGCGCCGTTCGCACCCCGATGGGGGATTTTCAAGGCGCCTTGACCGCCGCGCCGGCTACCATGTTGGGAGCCACCGCCATTCGCGCCGCCATCGAGCGGGCCGGCATCAAGCCGGCGGAGGTTGAAGAGGTATTCATGGGCTGCGTGCTGCCCGCCGGCCTAGGCCAAGCTCCGGCCCGCCAAGCCAGCCTGGGCGCCGGCATTCCCATCGCCACCCCCTGCACTTCGATCAACAAGATGTGCGGTTCGGCCATGAAAGCCACCATCCTGGCCCATGACCTGATCACCTTGGGCAACGCGAATATCATGGTGGCGGGTGGGATGGAGAGCATGAGCAACGCTCCCTATATGCTAGAGAAGGGCCGCGCTGGCTACCGCTTGGGCCATGGCCGGGTGTTGGATCACATGTTCTTCGACGGCCTGGAGGATGCCTACGAAAAGGGCAAGCTCATGGGCGAATTCGCCGAGGACATCGTCGAAAAGTACGGCTTTACCCGCCAAGCTCAGGACGATTACGCCATCGCTTCCCTCACCCGTGCCCAGCAAGCCATCAAGGACGGCACCTTCAAAGCCGAGATCGTGCCGGTCACCGTCAAGGGTCACAAGGGCGAAACCGTGGTGGAAAACGACGAGGCGCCTTTCAAGAAACAGATCGATAAGCTGCCCGTCCTCAAGCCCGCTTTTCGCAAGAATGGCACCGTCACCGCCGGCAATGCCAGCGCCATCTCCGACGGCGCCGCCGCGCTGGTGCTTATGCGCCTATCTGAAGCAGAGCGCCGTGGCATCAAGCCGCTCGCCAAGATCATCGGCCATGCCGGCATCGCTCAGGAGCCGTATCTGTTCACCACCGCGCCAGTATTTGCCATTCGCAAACTGCTGGAAAAGGTGGGTTGGAACACCCGGGATGTGGATCTCTATGAAATCAACGAGGCGTTTGCCTGTGTCACCATGGTGGCTTTGCAGGATCTGGATCTATCGCATGACAACGTCAACATCCACGGTGGCGCCGTCGCCTTGGGACACCCCATCGGCGCCAGCGGCGCCCGCATCGTGGTGACCCTGTTGAATGCCTTGCGAAAATATGATCTCAAGCGCGGCATCGCGTGTCTGTGTATCGGCGGCGGCGAGGCTACGGCCCTGGCCGTGGAACGGATTTAAGTCCATGATCCTCAGCAAAGAACAAGAAATGATCAGGGAGGCCATCGGCGCCTTCGCCCGCGGCCGCTTGGCACCCTTTGCCGCGGAGTGGGACCGCCAGGCCATTTTCCCCCGCGAGGCGTTGCAGGAAATGGCCGAACTGGGCTTATTCGGGGTGATCGTGTCGGAGGAATGGGGCGGCTCGGGCTCCGATTACGTGTCCTTCGCCCTGGCCCTGGAGGAAATCGCCGCTGGCGATGGGGCCTGCTCCACGATCATCAGCGTCACCAATTCAGTGGTCTGCGGACCTATCCTTAAATTCGGCAACCTCGAGCAAAAAGAGCGTTTCCTGAAACCGCTGGCCCAAGGCAAATACCTGGGCGCTTTCTGCCTCACCGAACCGCATGTGGGCAGCGACGCCGGCGCCATCCGTGCCCGCGCGGTGCGCGACGGTGATCATTACATCCTCAACGGGGTGAAGCAGTTCATCACCTCCGGCAAGCACGCCGACATCGCCATCGTGTTTGCGATAACCGATCCCCAGGCCGGCAAGAAAGGTATTAGCGCCTTCATCGTTCCCACCCTCATTCCCGGCTACATCGTCTCCCGAGTGGAGGACAAAATGGGCCAGCATGCCTCCGATACGGCCCAGATCATCCTGGAGGATCTGCGTCTCCCTGTCGATTGCCGGCTGGGTGCCGAGGGCGAGGGTTACAAAATCGCGCTGGCCAATCTGGAGAGCGGCCGCATCGGCATCGGTGCGCAGTGCGTGGGTATGGCGCGGGCAGCCTTCGAAGCCGCGCTGGCCTACGCCAAGGACCGGGAAAGCTTCGGCAAACCCATCATCGAGCATCAGGCGGTAAACTTCCGGCTAGCGGACATGGCGACACAACTCGAGGCGGCCCGCCAACTGGTGCTGCACGCGGCGAGCCTCAAGGACGCCGGCCGGCCCTGCCTCAAAGAGGCTTCCATGGCCAAGCTGTTCGCCTCGGAGATGGCCGAACAGGTTTGTTCCGCCGCCATTCAGGTGCACGGCGGCTATGGTTATCTGAGGGATTACCCGGTGGAGCGCATCTACCGGGATGTGCGGGTCTGCCAGATCTACGAGGGCACCTCGGACGTGCAGCGCATAGTCATTGGTCGTGCGATTGCAGCTTAACCCCCCCTTAGCTACGCTTGCCAGGGAGGAGGTTCAATGAATCCCCAGCCTGTCAAGGAGGGGATGTAGGGGCGGTCATCAGCAGTGAAGAGACGAATTTCATGAATAACATAAAAACCAAACTCAATACCCGTTCGGAGGAATTCCGCCGCAACGCCCAGGTCATGGACAACCTGGTCGCGGATCTTCGCGAGAAAGTAGCCCTGATCAAACAGGGTGGCGGCCCGGCGGCCCGCGAACGCCACACTAGCCGCGGCAAGCTGCTGCCACGGGACCGTATCCGGGTCCTGCTAGATGTGGGTTCGCCGTTTCTGGAGCTGGCCCAACTGGCGGCCTGGGATATGCACGGCAACGACGTACCCAGCGCGGGCATAATCACCGGCATCGGCCGGGTCAAGGGCCAGGAATGCCTACTGGTGGTCAACGACGCCACGGTCAAGGGTGGGACTTACTATCCACTGACGGTCAAAAAGCATCTGCGCGCCCAGGAGATTGCCCTACAAAACAATCTACCCTGCATCTACCTGGTGGATTCCGGCGGCGCCAACCTCCCCAACCAGGACGAGGTGTTTCCAGACCGGGATCACTTCGGGCGCATCTTCTTTAATCAGGCCACCCTGTCCGCCCAGGGCATCCCGCAGATCGCAGTGGTCATGGGATCCTGCACAGCCGGCGGCGCCTACGTGCCGGCCATGGCCGACGAAAGCATCATCGTCAAAAATCAGGGCACCATCTTCCTCGGCGGCCCGCCGCTGGTGAAAGCCGCCACGGGCGAGGTGGTGAGCGCCGAAGATCTGGGCGGAGCCGATGTGCATTGCCGTACCTCCGGCGTTACTGACCACTACGCAATGAATGACGCCCATGCCCTGGGACTGGCCCGACGCATCGTCGCCAACCTCAACCGGGTCAAGCACCCCGGCCTGGAACTGCACGCGCCGCGCGCGCCGCTCTACGATCCCGCCGAGCTGCACGGGGTGATTCCGGCGGATACTCGCAAGCCCTATGATGTGCGCGAGGTGATCGCCCGCATCGTCGATGACTCTGAATTCGACGAGTTCAAAGCGCTCTATGGCACCACCCTGGTATGCGGTTTCGCCCATATCTTCGGTTACCCGGTGGGAATCATCGCCAATAACGGTGTGTTGTTCTCGGAATCCGCCCTGAAGGGTGCCCATTTCGTCGAGCTATGCTGCCAGCGTGGCATCCCCCTGGTGTTTTTGCAAAACATCACTGGCTTCATGGTGGGCCGCAAATATGAATCCGGCGGCATCGCCAGAGACGGTGCCAAGCTGGTGACGGCAGTGGCCTGCGCCAGCGTACCCAAGTTTACGGTGCTCATCGGCGGCAGCTTTGGAGCCGGCAACTACGGCATGTGCGGACGCGCCTACAGTCCGCGCTTTTTGTGGATGTGGCCCAATGCCCGCATCTCGGTGATGGGCGGCGAGCAGGCCGCCAACGTACTGGCCCAGGTCAAGCGCGACGGACTGGAACGCCAGGGTAAGGCCTGGAGCGAGGAGGACGAAGAGGCCTTCAAGGCCCCTATCCGGGAACAATACGATACCCAGGGGCATCCCTACTACGCTAGCGCCCGGCTCTGGGATGACGGCGTCATCACTCCCGCCGATACCCGTCTGGTGCTGGGACTTGGCATCTCCGCGGCCCTCAATAAGCCGATCGCGAAGACCGACTTCGGCGTGTTCCGGATGTAGCGAACTCTTCGCCGCGAAGACGTAACGAACTCTGGGTTGCTTCGCATCTTCGCGCCGCACCTTAAACTGGACATTGCGCATGACTGAAGCCACGATACTGACTGCACTCAATACCACGGGGGTCGCTACTTTGACCCTCAACCACCCCGAGTTGCATAACGCTTTTGACGATTACCTGATCTCTCAACTGACCGCCGAATTGCGCCGCCTGGAAGCAGAGAACACGGTGCGAGTGGTCGTGTTGGCAGCCAGGGGCAAGAGTTTTTCCGCGGGTGCCGATCTCAACTGGATGCGCCGCATGGCCACCTACTCGGAGGAACAAAACCTGCGTGATGCCCGCAGCCTGGCCGAGCTAATGCGCACCCTGAACGGTCTGGGCAAGCCTACCATCGCCAAGGTCCAGGGCGCGGCCTATGGCGGTGGCGTGGGCCTGGTCGCCTGCTGCGACATTGCCATCGCCGCCGATACCGCTACCTTCTGCCTGTCAGAGGTCAAGCTGGGCCTGATCCCGGCAGTGATCAGCCCCTACGTTGTCAGTGCCATGGGAGCACGCCAGGCACGCCGTTATTTCCTTAGCGCGGAACGCTTCGACGCGTTGGAGGCCCGGCGCACCGGCCTGGTTCACGACGTAGTGCCCGCCGCCGAACTGGACAGCCGGGTGGATCAACTCCTCAACACGCTCGCCGGCAACGGTCCTGCCGCCATGGTTGCCGCCAAGGATCTCATCCAGGCAGTCAGTGACCGCCCCCTGGACGATACGGTCATCGAGGACACCGCCCGACGCATCGCTATCATCCGCGCCAGCCGCGAGGGCCAGGAAGGGCTGAATGCCTTCCTGAGTAAACGTAAACCGGCTTGGTGTCAGGACTAAAATCCCCCCTGCTCCCCTTTAACAGCGGGACATCGAATGTGTAAGAGAATTTAACGCTATGTTCGACAAGATCTTGATTGCCAACCGGGGCGAGATTGCCTGCCGTATCGCCCATACTTGCAGGCGCCTCGGGATAAGCACCGTGGCCGTGTATTCCGAAGCCGACGCCAGAGCCCGCCATGTGGCCATGTGCGACGAGGCCTACCTGCTGGGTCCGGCCCCGGCCCGCGATAGTTATCTCAGAGGCGAGTTGATCATCGACATCGCCCGGCAGAGCGGCGCGCAGGCCATCCACCCAGGCTACGGCTTCCTGTCCGAGAACGCCGAGTTCGCCGCGGCCTGCCTTGAAGCGGGCGTGACCTTCATCGGCCCGCCTGCTGCCGCGATCCGCGCCATGGGTTCCAAGAGTGCGGCCAAGACCATCATGGAAAAGGCCGAGGTACCGCTGGTGCCTGGCTATCACGGCGAGGCCCAGGACTACGGGACGCTGCTCCAGGCCGCCGACCGAATCGGCTATCCGGTGCTGATCAAAGCATCCAGCGGCGGCGGCGGCAAGGGTATGCGGGTGGTGGACTCACAAAGTCATCTCAAGGAGGCCATTGCCTCCGCCAAACGCGAGGCCGCCGCGTCCTTCGGCGATGATCGCGTGCTGGTGGAAAAATACCTGCTCAAACCCCGCCATATTGAGATCCAGGTGTTCGCCGACAACCAAGGCAACGGGGTGTATCTGTTCGAGCGCGACTGTTCGGTGCAGCGCCGCCACCAAAAAGTCCTGGAAGAGGCACCTGCGCCCGGCATGACCTCGGCACGCCGGCACGAGATGGGTGAGGCTGCCGTGGCCGCTGCCAAGACCATCGGTTACGTGGGCGCGGGTACCGTGGAGTTTATCGTCCATCAGGATGGAACCTTCTACTTCATGGAGATGAACACCCGCTTGCAGGTGGAACATCCGGTCACTGAGATGATCACCGGCCAGGATCTGGTCGAATGGCAATTGCGCGTAGCGGCCGGCCAGCCACTGCCCTGTTCTCAGGAGCAACTCGTCATCAACGGCCATGCCTTTGAGGCACGGATTTACGCCGAGGACCCGGCGCGTGAATTTCTGCCCGCCACTGGCCGGCTCAGACACCTGCGCACCCCCGCTGAAGGCCCCCATGTGCGCATCGATACCGGGGTGCGCCAGGGCGATGAAGTCAGCATGCATTACGATCCCATGATCGCCAAGCTGATCGTCTGGGACCAGGACCGGGATAACGCCCTGCGCCGCCTGCGTCAGGCGCTAGCCGACTATCAAGTGGTGGGAGTCACCACCAATCTGCGCTTCCTATCCGCCCTGGCAGCACACCCAGCCTTTGCCGCGGCGGAATTGGACACCAGCTTTATCGAACACCATCGCGCCGCGCTGTTCCCGGACAAGCAACCGGTCTCCGACCAGGTTCTGGCGCTGGCCTGCCTGGGCAGATTGTTGCGGGTAGACGGCGAGGCCGCCGCCAAGGCCAAGCAGTCCGCCGACCCCTGGTCACCCTGGCATGCCACCAGCGGCTGGCGACTGAACGATGACAATTACCATATCCTGCACTTTCACGACGGCGACCAGGCGATCAGCGTTACTGCCCACTACCGGCCCGATCATACCCTGCTGGATCTGCCGAGCGGGCCGCTGGCGGTACGCGGCGAATTGCACGCCGACAGCGATCTGCTGGCCGATCTGGGCGGGGTGCGCGTGCGCGCCACCCTGGTACGCGAAGGTCATGAAATGATCATCCTTACCCAAGGCGCCAGCCATCAACTCACGGTGCATAATCCCTTGCAGGGCATGGAAGACGCCGCCGATATCGGTGGCCTCACCGCCCCCATGCCGGGCGCCATCACCCAGGTGCTGGTCAAGGAAGGAGACCTCGTGGAACCGGGCGATCCGCTGATGATCATGGAAGCCATGAAAATGGAATACACGATCACCGCCCCCCAAGCCGGCATCGTGGAGAGCATTCTGTACGACGTGGGCGAACAGGTGCGGGAGGGGGAGGAATTGCTGGTAATCAGCATGGATGAATAGGCGGTGCAAGGTTGACGCCGCTCCCGCGGCTTGTGCCAGGTCGCGGTGACCCCCGCAAGAGGGTTCGAAACGAGGAAAGTAGGTCAGGGCCGACACGCAGGTCGGCCCCTACGCCGATGATCACGATGCCATGGAAATGGTTGGGCATGATCACGTATTCGTCGGTTTCGATGGCAGGAAATTTGTGATTCAATTCCAACCACCACCTTTCCATCATCCCTCCCGCGTCATTCAACCGCATCTGTCTGGCCGTCACCGCACCGAACAGAGACGCCCGCTCCCGCGTCACGATGGTGAGGAAATAGGCCCATGCCTGGGAATAATCGTATCCCTTCAGGCGGATGGATCGGCGATGCTGTTTCGCGGGGTCATATTTCACGGCCCATGCTCCTTCAAAAACCGTTCAGCATCCTTCACTCGGAGTCGGCCGGAGATGAGCTCGGGCAGCAGCGCGTCGCGAAGGGTAGCGAGGGCGCGGGATTCGTGGACTCCCGCGATGATTCTGTCCATCGCTGGTCGCACCTGTTTCGTGAACGTCTCAGCTACCGGCTTCGGCGGAATCACGAGCGGGTAACGCGCCCTGTCGCTCCAGCTTGCCCGTGGCATCTTCGTGCCCGTGGAGCCAGCATTCGCGTACTCAACGAACGCGTCGCTCGATCCATGGAAAAGGACGAAGCCGAACCAGTCATCGGCCCTCACCCCACCGCCCACACTTCCGACAGCACTTCGGCC
>CAVOJV010000013.1:0-57210 GCA_963696325.1 uncultured Gammaproteobacteria bacterium | reverse complement strand
AATTCAGGAATTGCAGTAGTAAAAACCTCCCGCAACGTGCTCCGTCTCCTTGATTTCGGATTTGGACTGATGAGCGCAAACACTATAAGGCACAAGCCTGTCTGGATGAAATCAAAGAAACCTTTGGCCCTCATCATCTTTACGTCACGCTGCTCGAATACGTGGCGCAGATTTCCTCTCTGATGACAAAAAAAAAATCAAACAGGCAAAAAAGGCGATGATCAACTCGATTGACCATTATTGCCTCAAGTTGCTGAAGATCAAAGATGCATAAAAAAACCAAATCCTTCTCTCACACAAAACTATCCTGAAAAAAGGGAATTTTCCTGGCACTATAGAAATATTCAAAAAACCTGAACGCTCTCGGGGGTTTCACCCCCGCCGTTCGGCTCCCCCCAAATGTGATACCTCCCGACAGGTAACACGTCATCATCGCGCTCATCGGGCGGGTGTTAAGGGGGGTTAGGTACTGTCCCCTCCGTCATCTTCCCCGTGCTTTTATTTCAACCCCTGAAAAAGAAATTACAATGAAATGCCCACAGTAATTTATCATGTTTTCCTGAGTCTGTAACTCATTTGCATTTTCTATGAAAATTATAGTATTCCGCTATGATGAGGGGATTGTTTCCACTCTATTTATCAGGAACGATGAATGCCGCCGCCCCCTAAGGGACGCCCCCGCGGCGGCTCGGTGACTAAAAAAATAGAGAAACTCCCTGCCTGCCGTGCCTAGGAGAGGCCCTGAAGCGGGGGACCTTCGAATACATTACCATTTTTATGGTTTGGGTGTGATCCAAATTAATTCTTATCTGTTTCTCCGGAGCCATTCTCCCTATCCGATTTCAAAGTTTTATACACTGCGGGCAGGACCCTTATGCTCCCGCACCTGGCGAGGCGATAACGTGCTCCCTCTTTTTCATAAAAGAGTCCCAGCCCCTCACGGGCGCTTGCCTATACCTGTTCCGTGTGTTGTTCATCTCGCTCAGGTGGGTAAGGATGACCTGCGGCACGTCTTTACCCAGCGTTTGCAGGCACTGGGCCAGCGTGGGTTGGCAGGTGCCCTCGTTTTGAACGGATTCTTCGTTTCAATGATTCGGGGATAAGGCCCGTTCCGCGAGCATATCCGGGCAGTGGTTGCTTTCGAGCACGATAGCGTCACATTGCCTGAGCAGGTTAAGCATATGAGGTTATTCGGGTAAATCGGGAACATACCCAAACCTGACACCGTTTTCCCTGAGAACAAATCCACAGGGCTCGGCAGCCAGCCGGCGGCTGATCGCGAGATGTTCCGCAAACGCCGCCTGCGCCTCGCCCAGCTTGCCCTGCGCTTCCAGCATGTCGCCCACCCGGCTGTGCGCCACCGCCAAGTCCCGCTGCCAGCCGGCGTTGCTCGGGTCCTGCTCCGCCAGCCGGCGGCTGATCGCGAGATGTTCCGCAAACGCCGCCTGCGCCTCGCCCAGCTTGCCCTGCGCTTCCAGCACCCCGCCCACCCGGCTGTGCGCCACCGCCAAGTCCCGCTGCCAGCCGGCGTTGCTCGGGTCCTGCTCCGCCAGCCGGCGGCTGATCGCGAGATCCTCCGCAAACGCCGCCTGCGCCTCGCCCAGCTTGCCCTGCGCTTCCAGCACCCCGCCCACCCGGCTGTGCGCCACCGCCAACTCCCGCTGCCAGCCGGCGTTGCTCGGGTCCTGCTCCGCCAGCCGGCGGCTGATCGCGAGATGTTCCGCAAACGCCGCCTGCGCCTCGCCCAGCTTGCCCTGCGCTTCCAGCACCCCGCCCACCCGGCTGTGCGCCACCGCCAAGTCCCGCTGCCAGCCGGCGTTGCTCGGGTCCTGCTCCGCCAGCCGGCGGCTGATCGCGAGATCCTCCGCAAACGCCGCCTGCGCCTCGCCCAGCTTGCCCTGCGCTTCCAGCACCCCGCCCACCCGGCTGTGCGCCACCGCCAACTCCCGCTGCCAGCCGGCGTTGCTCGGGTCCTGCTCCGCCAGCCGGCGGCTGATCGCGAGATGTTCCGCAAACGCCGCCTGCGCCTCGCCCAGCTTGCCCTGCGCTTCCAGCACCCCGCCCACCCGGCTGTGCGCCACCGCCAAGCCCCGCTGCCAGCCGGCGTTGCTCGGGTCCTGCTCCGCCAGCCGGCGGCTGATCGCGAGATGTTCCGCAAACGCCGCCTGCGCCTCGCCCAGCTTGCCCTGCGCTTCCAGCACCCCGCCCACCCGGCTGTGCGCCACCGCCAACTCCCGCTGCCAGCCGGCGTTGCTCGGGTCCTGCTCCGCCAGCCGGCGGCTGATCGCGAGATCCTCCGCAAACGCCGCCTGCGCCTCGCCCAGCTTGCCCTGCGCTTCCAGCACCCCGCCCACCCGGCTGTGCGCCACCGCCAACTCCCGCTGCCAGCCGGCGTTGCTCGGGTCCTGCTCCGCCAGCCGGCGGCTGATCGCGAGATGTTCCGCAAACGCCGCCTGCGCCTCGCCCAGCTTGCCCTGCGCTTCCAGCATGTCGCCCACCCGGCTGTGCGCCACCGCCAACTCCCGCTGCCAGCCGGCGTTGCTCGGGTCCTGCTCCGCCAGCCGGCGGCTGATCGCGAGATATTCCGCAAACGCCGCCTGCGCCTCGCCCAGCTTGCCCTGCGCTTCCAGCACCCCGCCCACCCGGCTGTGCGCCACCGCCAAGTCCCGCTGCCAGCCGGCGTTGCTCGGGTCCTGCTCCGCCAGCCGGCGGCTGATCGCGAGATATTCCGCAAACGCCGCCTGCGCCTCGCCCAGCTTGCCCTGCGCTTCCAGCACCCCGCCCACCCGGCTGTGCGCCACCGCCAACTCCCGCTGCCAGCCGGCGTTGCTCGGGTCCTGCTCCGCCAGCCGGCGGCTGATCGCGAGATGTTCCGCAAACGCCGCCTGCGCCTCGCCCAGCTTGCCCTGCGCTTCCAGCACGTCGCCGAGCAGAGATTCGGCATCCGCCTCCGCCCGCGCGTCGCCCAAGTCGCGCGCGAGTTCGCGAATGCCGAGGGCGTCATCGCCGACTTGCGCTGTTTCACCACGATTCACGCGTACCCATGCGATACAGAGCGACGCCCATAGAAGGGCGCGAGCGCGCATAGGCCCGTCTCAACCAACTCCCGCAACGCCACCGCCAGTGCCTCGTGGTCTTCAGGGTGTGCGGTGCTGGACCAATCGCGGTCGAGCTGCTCGAGTTCGTTAGCGGCTTCAGCCGGCGCGGAGCAAAGGCGGTGGTAAATCCACTCGATGCGTGCGGCCGGAGCGGGGTTGTTCGCGAAATGAGCGGCGGCCCGCTCGCTCAACGTCCGGAACCAATCCGTCCGGTCGGCCGCCAGAGACTTGCGCAGTGCCAGCCGAGCGGCTTCGTGGACGTTCACCGCAGTCTCGCCTCGTGCCGGAAACGGCTCCACCACCGTAAGTTGGCACAGCCGCCCGTGAAGCACGCGGCTTTCCTCGGCTGTGATTTCCAGCAAGATCGCGAGGATGCCAGCACTACACCAATGCGGTATCGCGGCCGCCGCCAGGGCTTCCCTCAACGCCATGCGCTCCCCATGTGGCAGCGCGGGAAAAGCGAGATCCACCGTGGCCAGCGCGAGCTTCGCCGGATCGCCCTCGGCCGCCTGGAGTACACGAAGTTGCTCGGCGAATTCCATGTCAGCCGACAGGTCCAAAGAGTTGGGCTAGTAGACTAGCCTTCCCTCTGGCGAGATCGCACGCGGTCTCCACCTGCTCCAACTTCAGATCCGGGCGGTGCCGCTTGCCGAAGTCATACCAGTCGGCGGGTTGCGGAAGCTCAAGCTGCACCGTGGGGGATGCCACCGTAGCCCAAACTGCTCCAGTGGAGTCCGGCACCTGTTGTCCAGCGATGACCACGCGCAACCAAGTCGCACGAATCAGGCTCTGGAGCAGTGATTTCTCCACCCACTCCTGCGTTTCGCCCGCCATTTCGTAGGTATCGAATATCAACAACGTGGGTTGGACTCGGTGCCGGAGTGCACCGAGGATTTGGTCCAATCGCTCGTGCAGCCTGGGTGTCGTTGCGGGTGCTGCTGATACGCCCAGATCCTGCACGAAGGCCCGGACCTCGCGGTCCATGTCCGTGGTCCCTTTGAAATCGAAGCGTCCGCACGCGACGTCCGGGATCGCGAGGGCATTGGCGAGCATCTGCCGGGTGATATGGCTTTTGCCGGTTTCGCTCACACCACGGATCCGCAGAAGGCGCCACGCCACCCCAGAGGTCAGCAGGTCACCAAAGGCCGCACGCGCGCCGCTATGGTCCGCCATGGGCCACGAGAGTGGCGGGGGAGCTTCCGGCCATGCAGGTCCAGGCGGCGCGTCCGCTGCGGCAGTCTTTAACCCGGGCATGAGAAGGCGAAGGCGGGCGATGATCAACTCGGCGCTTTCGGCGGGACTGCGTCCCGCACGTCGGGCACGATCGCGTTGAAGAGGATGCCTTCCACCTGGCCATCTCCGACGCGGATCGGCAGGATGGCGTCCCGCTCGCGTTTCTCCGGGGTTGCGCTGCATTTCATGTACCGGGCGCGAATCGCCCGGTGCTCCGCCTGCGTCCAGGGCTTGGACCCATAGCGTTCCGAGACGCACACGACCACCAGCTCGCACCGTCGGTCGTATATCTCCTGGAGTTTCAGGTCCGCATCGTCGCCTGCGATGTAGTGCTCGAACCACTCGTCCAGGAACACCGTACCGCCGCCTAGCTGATTCTCCACCGCCTCCGCGATAGCTCGCACGAACTCGCGCTGTTCTCCCGCGAGGGAGAATGCGACCAGGAAGCTTTCAGGCACGGCGCGTGTTGGCATGAGTCGAAGGCAGTGAGCATTCGGTTGGCAAGTGTCAATATTGCGCGGGCGCCTTCAAATACTCAAGTCCTGCGAGGGTGCCGATGGGACGCGAGTATCTGTGATGCATTGTCTGCAGGCCAATGCGCTGTAACGAGTACGTCTGATGACGAGGAGGTACAGGGGTATCACCGATCGTCGGGACCGCCGTCGCAGACTGCCACCACCGACCCGTGGAACGAGCTGATGTGATCGATGGATTCCCCTCGAATTCGTACGACCCCTTTCACGATGAAGCCGCGGATGGAGGCGACTGGCATTTAACTAATGATTGGGTACATTTGCACAAACGGACAAAAACTCTCACAGGATTTCGAGCATGGGTATTTTTGACTAAATCCGCGAAAAGTCCCAATTGATTCTTATCTCTTAACCTTCTTTCCTGCCGAACGGCTTTTACTTTTTTTCAGGTTCGTTCATGGTGGGGCAGAAGGCCCAAGCGTGAGAAAAAGCACGCTAAGGGACCTCTATTTTGCCAATTTATCGTTGGCCATTATGCACTGGGAGCAAATATTGAAAACCTAAAATTAAATATTATGACGTTTAGTTATAACGATAGATTTGGTCAATCAATTCCTCGGCAAGCTACCGGCAATGCTTTGAATAATACGATCGATGCGAGTGAGGTGAGCAATTATGGTAATGCATACCTTGAACTCGACGGCGGTCTTGGCGCTGATACGCTGATCGGCGGACATGGGCATGACACATACGTTGTCGATAACGTGAATGACCGCGTAATTGAGACGGGCGTATATAGTAACGGCGACCAGGCTGCACGGGATGATACGGTCAAAAGTTCTATCAGCTACAGCCTAGGAGATAACCTTGAGAATCTCATCCTTACCGGTAGTGCCGCCATCGACGGTACCGGCAACAATGCCAACAATATCATCGACGGTTCATCGAATAGCGCTATAAATGTCCTGGCGGGCGGCAAAGGCGACGACACGTATTACATGGGTGCGGGAGATATTGTCCTGGAAGCGCCTGGCGAGGGTATCGATACGGTCGAGGTGAGAACATACGCTGTCGGAACCTACCATCTGGCGGATTTTGCCAATGTCGAGAACCTGTCGCTGGCCGATTCCGCAGGGGCTTCCAACCTCATCGGTAATGCATTTGCTAACACACTTACCGGCAATGCTTCAACGAATTTCCTGGACGGCGGGGCAGGCATTGACAAGCTCTCCGGTGGGGCTGGTAACGATACTTATATCGTCGATAATGTTCAGGACATCGTTTGGGAAGATGCCGACTATTGGGATAACTATTCCTACCGAGGGTATTTCGGTGGCACGGATACGGTTCGCAGCACGATTTCGTATACCTTGGGAAATAACGTCGAAAATCTCGTATTGATTGGCAGCGACGCCGTTGGCGGGACAGGCAACAGCCTGAACAATACGCTCGACGGTTCGCAGAATTCGGCGGCCAACGTGCTTGCCGGTGGGTTAGGCAACGATACCTACCTCCTGGGAACTGGCGATTCCGTCGTTGAAACAGCAGACGGTGGGACCGACACCCTGATAAGCAGCGTGTCGACGGGCCTTGCGGATAATGTCGAAAACCTCACCTTGACCGGCAGCGACGCCATTACGGCTACCGGCAATGCTGGTAACAATGTGCTCGACGGTTCGCAAAATACGGCGACGAATGCATTGATTGGTGGCATGGGCGATGACACCTACATCGTCGATAGTCAGGATGTGCTCATCGAGAACGTGGGCGAGGGCATCGATACGGTGCTTGCCAAAACCGATTACGCGCTCGGCGACAACCTCGAAAACCTCACCATGACTGGCTACGGTGGCCGCCTGACGGGTAACCATCTCAATAATGTGCTGACCGGCAGTAACTACAACACCAATATATTGGACGGTGGTGCGGGAGCCGACCGTTTGCTGGGCGGTGGCGGCAGCGATACCTATATCATCGACGATGCTGGAGATACGATCGAAAATGAATGGAGTGGTTGGGATACGGCGATCAGCTCGATCAGTTACGCCTTGGGCAATGATCTTGAAAATCTTGTGCTTGCCGGCAGCGCCGATATCAATGGGACCGGTAATAATCTCGACAACCGAATCACTGGCAATGCTGGGGTAAACGTGCTTGCCGGTGGACTGGGCAACGATACGTATTATGTCGATGCGCTGGATAGCGTGGTCGAAAACGCCAATGAGGGCACGGACGAGGTTGTGAGTTCCATCAGTTATGCGCTCGGAGCTAATACCGAAAACCTCAGCCTGCAAGGAACCAACGCAATCGATGGTACCGGTAACGCCGGCAATAACACGATAGAAGGTAATGCGGCGGCCAATGTGCTGGATGGTGGAGTGGGTGCCGATACGCTCATCGGCGGTAATGGCGATGATACCTACATCGTCGACAACGCGAGCGACAAAATCACCGAGCTTTTCGGTGAAGGAAACGATACCGTCCAAAGTACCGTTTCATATACTTTGTCCGCCAATGTTGAAAATCTCACCTTGCTGGGCAATGCGGCCAGCAGCGGCACCGGCAACGGCCTGGACAACATCATGATTGGCAATGCCGCCGCCAATACGCTGAAAGGCGGGGCTGGTAATGACACTTACTATGTCGGAGCAGGTGATACGGTCACCGAGAACGGCGGCCAAGGTACTGATACGGTGATCTCATCCGTGACGTGGACCTTGGGCGCGAATCTGGAAAACCTGACGCTCGCCGGCACGGCGGCCATCAACGCCACCGGCAACACGGCCAACAACGAGCTGACGGGCAATAGAGGCAACAACCTCCTCGACGGCAAGGGCGGCGCGGATCGGCTGCTCGGAGGCGCGGGCAACGACACTTACGTCGTCGACAACGGCGGTGACGCGGTTATTGAAAATGTCGGCGAAGGCCTGGATACAGTACAAAGTTCGGTCACTTATACCCTGTCTGAGAATGTCGAGAACCTCACCTTAACCGGTACGGCGGCCAGCAACGGCACCGGCAATCAGTTAGACAATGTGCTCACTGGCAACGGCGCCAAAAACACCTTAATGGGCGGCGTTGGCGACGATATCCTGAATGGTGGCGGCGGGGCTGATACGATGAAGGGAGGGGTCGGCAACGACACTTACGTCGTCGACAATACGGGTGACGTCGTTACCGAGAACGCAAACGAGGGAACCGATGCCGTGAAATCCTCAATCGCGTACACCCTCGGAGCTAATTTGGAAAAGTCCTTACACTGACGGGAACGGTGGCGGTCAAGGGAACAGGCAACACCGAAGACAACCTGCTCATTGGCAACAGCGCCGCTAACACGCTGGAGGGCAAGGCCGGCAATGACATTTTGCAGGGGATCGCCGGAGACGACATACTGCAAGATACGGCGGGCAATAATCTGTTCGACGGCGGCGCAGGCAAGGACAGTCTCACAGGGGGTGCCGGCAACGAACTCTTCATCGGTGGGACTGGCAACGATCAGCTTAACACCGGCGCCGGTGCGAACGTCATTGCCTTCAACCGTGGTGATGGCCAGGACAACGTGACAGCAGGTAGCGGAGCCAGGAACACCCTATCGCTGGGCGGCGGTATCGCCTATGCCGACCTGAGTTTCCGCAGACCCGGCCTGGATCTCGTCCTTGATGCGGGGGGTGGTGATCAGATTACCCTGTCAAACTGGTACAACGGTACTGGTAACCGAAGCGTGGTCAACCTGCAAATGGTTGCCGATGCAATCGCCGGTTTCGATCCCACCGGGAACAATCCCTTGCTGAGGAAGCGGGTCGAGCAGTTCGATTTCACCGGTTTAGTAAACCGCTTCGATCAGGCTGTGGGCGTCAATCCGGCGCTCACCCGGTGGGGCCTGACTGATGCGCTGCTGGACTTTCACGTAGCGGGCAGTGACACTGCGGCGCTCGGCGGGGATCTGGCGTATCAGTATGGCCATCGCGGAGCCCTGGCGGAGGTGGGCCTCACGTCTGCCCAGGAGGTTTTGAAAGATGCCCAGTTGGGGACCGTGCAACAGAACTTGCAACCGGTCGCCAGTTTACAGACGGGTAGCGTCCGCCTGGGCTGACTTGGGAGGAGTGTTGAAGACCTTGTCTTAACGGGGTGATCAGGGAATGAAGCGACAATTGTCTACCCTTGAAGTTGATGTGTTGGATTTCGCCCCCGGCATCCTTGCGGTGCAGGACAAGCCGCCGGCGCCGCTGCCGCAGATCATGCTTTACAGCCTGCTGGGTTTGTTCGCCATCCTGTTAATCTGGGCAGCCTTCGGCAAGCTGGACATTATCGCCGTGGCCGAAGGAAGGCTGGTGCCGCAGACGTACCTCAAAATCGTCCAGCCCGCCGACGCCGGCATCGTGCAAGAGATTCTGGTTGCGGAAGGGCAAACTGTGGCGGCCGGCCAGGTATTGATGCGCATGGATGACAAGCTTTCGGCAGCCGATACCAAGGCGTTGGAGATGGAACTCCAACTTAAAACGCTGCAATTGCGCCGCATCGACGCTGAGCTTGCCGAAACCCCACTCGATAGACATGACAGTGACCCTGTCAATCTGTTCGGCCAAATCGAAGCCCAGTATGCCGCTCACCGTCAAGCCTACCAGGATGCGCTCGCTCAGGAGCAGGCCGTGCTTGCCAAGGCCCGCCAGGATTTAGCCGCCGCGCTGGAGATCCAGACCAAGCTCAAGGAAGTAATGCCTATCTACCAGGCCCAGACACAGGCGTTCGATAAGCTCGGTCAAAAAGGCTTCGTCGGCAACTTGGCAGTGCTGGATAAACAGCGCGAGCGCATCGAGAAGGAAGAAGACTTACACACCCAGAACTATAATGTGGGCAGCCTTAAGGCCACCATCGCTCAGGCGGAGAAGCGCCTGGCCCAGATTACCTCGACCTACCGGCAGCAATTGCACAACGAACGGGTAGAAGCCGAGGCTCAGCACCATAAGCTCAAGCAGGACTGGGTGAAACAAGAGCATAAAAACAGCCTGCTGGAACTCAAGGCGCCTCAAGCCGGTATCATCAAGGACATCGCCACCCACACCCTGGGCGCCGTGGTTTCCCCCGGTACTATCCTAATGACCCTGGTACCTCATGATGAACCCCTGCAGGCCGAGGTACTGGTAAAGAACGAAGACGTGGGCTTTGTACACGAGAACCAGCGCGTCAGGCTGAAGCTTGCCGCCTATCCGTTCCAGAAATACGGCTTGATGGACGGTATTGTAACCCGCGTCAGTGCCGACGCGGCGGAGGCGGGCGGCGCCAGCGGTGCGGACAGCATGGCCGGTAGATCCTCCACGCTTTCTCCCTACAAAGCGATCGTCGTCCTGCAAGCTCAGACGCTTGCTGTGGCTGGCGAACGTCTCAAACTGACACCCGGCATGCAGGTGGTGGCCGAGATTAACCAGGGTAGCCGCACTGTGCTGGAGTACTTGCTCTCCCCCGTGCAGAAGGTGGTCCACGAAGCCGGCGGCGAGCGGTGAGTCCGGGTTGGGGTAAGGCGGCAGCCGCTGCAAGGAAGCAGTGATGGCAGCGCGTGCCTCGGCAGATAAGGCATCAGTGCCGGAAATGCCGCATACCAGTAAACACCATCGCCATGCCGTGCACATCGGCGGCGGTGATGACCTCTTGATCGCGCATGGACCCGCCCGGCTGAATGACGGCGCGGATGCCCACCGCGGCGGCGGCGTCGATGCCGTCACGGAAGGGAAAGAAAGCGTCACTGGCCATCACCGAGCCCGCAATTTCCAGTCCCTCGTCAGCGGCTTTGAGGGCGGCGATTTTGGCTGAATAGACACGGCTCATCTGGCCGGCGCCGATGCCGACGGTCACGCCATCGCGGCAGTAGACGATGGCGTTGGACTTGACGAACTTCACCACTTTCCAGGCGAACAGCAGATCATCCATTTCCTGTTCGCCAGGCGCGCGCTGGGTGACTACCTTGAGGTTGGCGGCGGTGACACTGCCTAGATCCCGATCTTGCACCAGCAGTCCGCCATTGACCCGTTTGTAATCTAGCCCCGGTACGTGCGCTACTCCCCACTCGCCACAGGCCAGCACCCGCACATTTTTCTTGTTGGCCAGCACCGGCAGGGCAGCCTCGGCAACGGTAGGAGCGATGATCACCTCCACAAACTGGCGCTCGACGATGGCATGGGCGGTAGCGGCGTCCAACTCGCGATTAAAGGCGATGATGCCGCCAAAAGCGGAGGTGGGATCGGTCGTGAACGCACGATCATAGGCTTTCAGGATGTTGATATCCACCGCCACGCCGCAGGGATTGGCATGCTTGACGATGACACAGGCCGGTTCCGCAAAGGTTTTGACGCATTCCAGCGCGGCGTCGGTGTCGGCTACGTTGTTATAGGACAGTTCCTTACCCTGCACCTGCCACGCGGTGGCGATGGAGGCATCGCGAGGGGGTGTCTCCACGTAGAAGGCGGCTTTCTGGTGAGGGTTTTCGCCATAGCGCATAGACTGGGCCTTGCGAAACTGCAGGTTATAGGTGCGTGGAAAATCAATTCTGCTGCCGTCGGGTTGAATAGTACCCAGATAGTTAGCGATGATGCCGTCGTAACGAGCAGTATGTTCGAAAACCTTCGTCGCCAGGTCGAAACGGGTAGCCGCGCTGACCGCGCCGCCATTGGCTTGCAGCTCCGTTAGCAGGCGCGGATAGTCGGCGGCGTCCACTACGACGGCGACGGCGGCGTGATTCTTGGCCGCGGCGCGCAGCAGGGCAGGGCCGCCGATATCGATGTTTTCGATGGCAGTGGCCAGATCGCAGCCGGACCTGGCGATGGTTGCCTCGAAAGGATAGAGATTAACCACGACCATGTCGATGGGTGGGATGCCATGCGTCGCCATCACTGCATCGTCCACGCCGCGCCGGCCCAGCACGCCGCCGTGGATCTTGGGGTGCAGCGTCTTGACCCGGCCATCCATCATCTCCGGAAAGCCGGTGTAGTCGGATACCTCGATCACTGAGATGCCGTCGTCGGCAAGCAACTTGGCGGTGCGACCGGTGGAGAGGATTTCTATTCCGGCATCGCACAGGGCGCGGGCGAAATCAAGGATACCGGTTTTATCGGAAACGCTGATAAGCGCGCGGCGGATGGCGATGGGCTTAGTTGGGGTCATGATGGGTCCATGGTGGGTCAGGGTCTGCAAGAAAAGCGGATTATAGTGGGTGAAGGGTGGGTAAGCGACGTTGATGAAGTTTTGGCTAATGTGGGGCTAAGGCCACTGGTCACAAGTTAAGGATTTTGAAGAGGTTGCCCTCGATTCCCGAGTCTTTAGAGCTTGACAAGGGAGCAAACAATGTGGACAGGGTCCGGACTCACCTCCATTTCCTCTATGGTGATGTCGTATTGCTCCGCACTATCGGTGAAGAGTTTTCCCGTACCCGCTGTTGGATCGCGCCTTGCAAGACATCGCGTCGGTACTTGGGCGACTAACCCAAGTGGTACCGGGTATCGTAAACAGCATGGGGTGTGCGTCGAAGGACCATGCCACCATAGTAACCCTTCAAGCGTTTTTCGCGCAGCATGACATCGAACTCACTTCCGACCCGACCAGTCAGAAGGCCCTTGTCTTCCGCTTCGAGCCACAGCCCCAAGCGGGTAGCCGCTATACGCATCCCGGCGTCTACTGTTTGCGCAGCAACGAAACCACTTGGGATGGCGAGCGGCTATGGCGCACCTATACCCTGCTGACGGACCTCGAAGCCGTGTTCCGCAGTTTGAAATTGGAGCTCGGCCTGCGCCCCCTGTTGCATCACAACGAAAACTGGATCGATGGGCATCTGTTCATCACCGTACTGGCCTATCAATTCGTCCAGATTATTCGCCGCACGCGCAAGGAGAAAGGCAGCTTCGGCAGTTGGAACTCCCCGCGTGAAGTACTGAGTAGCTAATGCCGGGTCACCGCCAGCTTCCAGAGGGGCGACGGTCGCGCCCGCATGGTCCGCAAGACCACCCGGCCCGAACCCGAAGCGCTTGCCATCTACCGAGCTCTGAACCTCAACCCGATCCCAGGAGGAATCCACGAAACGATCGTTTGACCCTTTTCATCACCCCTTGACGACCATGTAGTGCCACTAACCGTTTCTTTGATTGGTAACATGCTGATATTTTGATCCCATATCTTTTAAGGGGTGCGAAAATGGGTCAGGGCGTATTCCCCTATTCCGGCAACTCATTAAATGGGCAGACAATTTTTACTGGTCCGCATTTTGGCACCCCTTTAAAAATCAGCTAGTTGCATGGATGTTGTGAACACGCCCTAGTGGGTCGTTTGGTTTGCATGTAGCCATTAATGGGCGGGAGCAAGTAAGCTGATGGCGGAGGAGGTCACCATGTCCCACTGCCCAAAGAACCCGCTGCGCCCGCTCCTGGAGGAGGAGCGTCGGCAACTGATTCACCTGAGTCGGTGCCAAGCCGCTCCCGCTGGCCAAGTGGCCCGCGCCAAAGCGGCGGCGCGCGGCTGGAATACCTCCCTAACGCCCTTCATCTAGGGTGGCAAGCGTGCGGCGCGGCGCCAGCGTACGTGGGAAGACACCATCGCCTAGGCGGTTCCGGCGCCGTTACTCACTCGTCGCTTTCGTAGCAAACAGGCGGGTAACTATAGCGATGGGCAAACCAAACGCTCCACTAGTACTTTTTTCCGTAATCTGAGGTTCCATGCCTATCTCCTGATACTCAGTGGAAGTTCGTAGGCCTGCCGATAACGCCTGTTCATTTAGCTGGCACCGGCAACTGAAAAGCTCTATGCCGCGGTCCCTGTGTTAGTGAGATCCGACTCGCTGCTGCGGCGGGCTACCCCACCGCGACGCTCCAAGGGTGATTCCAAAAACGAGTTTTCCCGCTGCGGCGGTCCACTCGGTTACGGCGTTCAAAGGACGAACTCAGAAGGCTGGTGTTATCAACTAAGATCGTTTTATCGACCAATCCCATTCCTGCGAGGTGAAACTCGAACTCGAAAGTGTGGAAACGGACCCGGTCGCCATGGGTGAGACAAATCGGGCCCGTGATTCGGTGGCCGTTGACGAATGTGCCATTCCTGCTCTGTTGGTCAACAAGCCAATAGCCGAAGTGCTTGCGCTCAATCACGGCGTGGTGGCGACTGATGGTGGGTTCGTCGATCACAATATAGTCAATATTGTCATCCTGGTGCGGTGGAATCCGACCGATAACAGTGACCTGAGCTGTGAGCAGATGAATCGTGGGATTAGTGGCACCGCTGAGATCATAGAGAATTGCCTGGGGCTCCGGCGGAACAGGTTGATCACTTCGCCCCTTCGGGTTCTGTTGACCAACTGACTGGACTTGAACTGCCCGCGCACGGGCTAGCATGAAGGTCATGAAAAGCATAAGTGCGGTAAACACCGTGATACCACCTATCGTCCAATAGGGTACACTGTCGTAGGCCGCGGCCGCGGCCGCGGGCGCGTTGGTTGATGGCTCCTCGGCAGATTGAATTGAGATCAATTTGATTGGCCCTGCGTCTGGCTCAGCAGAACCGCTGACTGGCTTCTCGGCCTGTGCCTTGACTGACATGGCCGCGGATCCTGAGGCTCGTGGGGATTTGGCGATTTCCTGGGTCGCTTCCTTGGATTGAGGCGGAGCACTCGGACGTGGGACAGCCGGTGAGCCATCCGTTACTTTCTCTGCCTTTATTGTCGACTCGGATGCCGCCACCATTCGTGCTCGTTTACGGATGGTTTCACCGATTTCCTTAAATATTAAGGGTAGGTAACGTGCCTTCGCGACCCAGTAATAGACGCCGTCCGTTAACCCAGCGAGCACTTGGAGGAATAGCCTATCGGCGTTTTCTCCCAAGGCTACCGTGTAGATTTTGATATTGAAGGCTGTTGGATCCGACGCCAGGTATTCCTGAAGCACATTCGTTCTCTCGAGATCGCGGATTTTGTCTCCGGTATCAGTGGCCCCATCTGTCAAAAGGAGAATGGATTTGGCTGTACTCGTCCGTCCATTGAGCTTCAATTCCGAGATAGCCGTCAACAAGGCTTCAGGCATATTAGTGAAGGCTCCCTGGAAATTAACCTGGTTAATCTTGCTAATCAGAAAGTCGCGATTCCCGGCGGAAGCAACTGTAAATGGTGCAACGATGCGGACTGTCTTATCGAAGATCAGCAAGGCGATGCGCGTTTCTTCGTTGGAATCACGGATGAACTGTATCATTCCCGCTTTCGCCGAATTTCCAAAGTCGTTCTTGCGCATGCTAGCGGAGTTATCGACCACCAAAACGACATCCCGAGGACGCGAAGGGGTATTTGATGCGGCTATGGCTACCGAAGGCAGTGTAAGTGTTAAGGCGATCCCCAAGACAAAGGACAATCGGAAAAAAGACATAGTAAACACCGACTTTTCTTAGAATTTAGAATCAGAGCAATAAGTGTCTATATTATATTATAATAATTTGTTAGTCTTCTAACTCTTGACGAGAGGACGATAATAAGCCCCGAAAATGAGCAAAGACCTCAGCGCGGCTTTGACCCCAGGTTTCCGTAACATTGCCACCATCCCTAGCAGAACATCCAGCTTGATATTAGGGTAGAGGCTAATAAATAATACTCGGATTTAAAAGTCTGCACGATCGCTACGGATACGGTGTCGCTGCTTGTCTCAATTCGGAGTTGTGAATTTGTCACCAAGTCCAGACCTTACCCTTGTAGCGGTTCGAGCCAACTTGCCTAACCCTACCGGTGAGGCCAGGGTAAAGCGCGAAGGCGACATCCTCAATAATCGTTTTGAACTCATCAGACCGGTGGGTTTAGGCGGTACGAGCACCGTGTATAAGGCTCTGGATTGCCACAAGCTAGCAACCGGCGAGCAAGACCCCTACGTGGCACTGAAGATCCTGCACCCGAGCTTTCAGCTCCGCCCGGATTGGCCGATGGCGTTGCAGGAAGAGGCGAACAAATGCCAACGGTTGGCACATCCTAACATCGTCAAGGTGTACGGAGTCTACTGTGACGGGGCGACCGTCTACCTCACCATGGAATATCTCTACGGTGAACCGCTCTCGGTGCAGATTCGCTCTGGAAACTTCAAGGGTATGCTGCCGGAGCCGGCGTTGCGCATCATCAATGAGATGGGTAAGGCGCTCGCCCACGCCCACAGTTGTGGTCTTGTTCACTGCGACGTCAAGCCAGCCAATGTATTCCTCACGAATGCCGGTGAATTGAAGCTGATCGATTTTGGCATCGCCCGTGCTTTCCAAACCATGGATGTCAAGGCCACCATTCGCAGCGTCACAAAGCTGAGGCCGTTCAATGCGTTGACCCCTGCTTACGCGAGCCCCGATATCCTGGAAGGGAGGGAAGCGGATCCGCGTGACGATATCTACTCACTCGCGTGTACGGCTTATGAACTGCTGACAGGCGTGCATCCGTTTAACTATCTGCCTGCAACCGAAGCGCGCAACACCGGATCTACACTGGCATTTCGCGAAGGACTGACACAAAAGCAATGGGGAGCCCTGCAGCGGGCGCTTGCCTTTGACCGGGCCAAAAAGAACACCCACGGTCGAGCGGTTCCTGGCGGAGTTGAACCCAAAGACTGGCCTAACGGGGCGGCGACTCGCAATAGGTGCGGCCATCGTCGCGCTAATCGCTGGAGCTTGGAACGTTCACCTCTATTCCGGCAGTTCGTTAAGGTCGCAAGCCCGGCCTACCGCTCAAGCGGAAGGGAATGGCCACTTCGGGGTTACAGTTAGTGACAGCGATTCGCGGGCAAAACCGCAAGTGGCTAACGAGCGGAGCAACGACGTGAACACTACTGCAGCTATACCTGCGACTTCCGCGACCGCCGGGCTCGCTAGTGAAGGAACCCAAGGCCAACCATCTGAAACCCTTTCTACAGCTGAGGGCGCTAGGGCAGCGCAGCCGAGCGAAGAGGCTCGCCGAGCCCAATATCTCGCCGCTCTATTGCAGATAGCGGAATGGCGGATGGCGGCAAAAAACTTTACCTTGCCTAAAAGCCAATCGGCCGCAGAAGTATATCGTGAGATACTGACCGTCGTCCCCAACCACGCAGGGGCACACGAAGGAATCGCACGCATCGAGGATTATTACAAAACAGCAGCGGAAACCGCCAAAATCAACCAGGATTGGGACCGGGCCCGGGTCAACCTAGAGAAGGCCAGGGAAATTGATCCCACGGACCGAGGACTAGTGGAAGCGATGGCCGCGCTGCTGCAAGCAAAGCTTAAAGCAGAGACTGAGGCGATCGCACGACAAGGTTTAGAACAGGCCGCCGCCGACCAAAAAGCACCGCGCGAGTGGATGCAACGGCAAGCTGAGCGCAAACAAGAAGCCTCTAGGCGCACTGTCAAGGGCAAGGCGGCACAAGCCAGTGAGCTTACAGTGAAACACTTGGCGCCAGAAAAAGCGCTGACGCGGCAAGCAAAACATGGCGTAGCTGTAGGAGCGGCTCGAAAAGAGGCCAAGCGTGCGGTCGTATCGGTCACACGTTTAAACGCTCAAAGGAAGCCCCTAGAAGCTGCTGCCCCATGAGCAGGCCTTTTGGGACATTTCAACGGTCTCCCGCTGGACACCGGGTTTGGCGAACAAGAAACAAGCCTGTGAGGGTTGGTCAGTTGCTGCGTTGCAACTCTTAATAATACTAATAACCGGTCGTTGGACCCGCAGCGTTTTCCGCCACGATAAGCGAACTCACAATACAAAGAGACATTGCCCATGGTGCGAGGAGGTTTGACCTTGTTTCCCCATCGTTTCCTCGTCGATTTTGACGCCCAATACGCCTTTAACGGAAGCGATAGCGCTAAACTTAGGGATGCGGCCTTTATCGCCCAGGAAGAAAATTTTGAGCAAAACGGTGGGGAAGAGATCTTCACTGTTCGTGCACCCAGTGGATGGGTCTTTCGCACCGAAGGGCAAGCTCGATATACATTATAATGGTTCTTCTGTGGGCACCAATTACACGTGGGGAATCAAAGCGGGGTCCGTCGACGGATTGCTGCCAGGAAATATCGGGTTAGCCTTGGTTCTTGATCGATAGAGTCAGCCAAGCGCGGACTGACGCTGCGTGAACTGCTAGAAAAAATAGAATACAAAGAGGTAGTTGATGGTCAATCCAACGCTTGAGCTGCAGCACATAGACCAGTCTAAATATAAAGAAATGCTCTTTGACGAGCGTCCGCAGGCGGACGTTTATTATCCCGGCCCTGCCTACAAGAGACTAGAAACCACCATAGCGGCGGACATACGTGGCCATGCCAGCCTCATCGTCTTAACCGGGGAGGCCGGTACGGGCAAAACACTCGTTATTCGTCATATAAAAAAAAAATTAGACGCGACTATTCAGCCAGTCCTCTTCAGCAATCCGCGTTTCACCTTTGCTGAATTCATCGGTTTCGCCTGTGAGGAACTCGGCCTCCTCAGCAATCCGCGTTTCAACTTTACTGAATTTATCGATTTCGCCCGCAAGAAAATCGGCCTTAAACGGTCCAAGCAGGCTGTGGATCGGGAACTTCAAGGTAGGCTTGAAGTTTTCCAGCGATACTTGGGCACTCAAGGTCAGCAAGAGCCGTCTATCGCATGGCCGGACGTGGTGTTCTTTATAGACGATGCGCAAGACATCGCTGAGGAAGTCTTGGTAGAACTCCTCCAGCTCTCTAAACTCCAAATTGCAGGCAGGCATGCTCTACAGATCATTCTGGTAGGGCGGCCGAAGCTTGAAGCGCTGCTCGGTAGGCCCGGATTACAGGAGCTGACCCGTGACAGCCTTCCGCCCTACAGGCTGAATCCCCTGAAACCTGAAGAAGTGGGTGATTTTATCGCCAAAAAGTTGAGTACCTTGGCTGGTCCGCGTGATGATCGGTTTTCGCCGCAGGCGGTCGCAAAAATCGCCTTCTACTCCCGAGGTAATCCGCGGCTAATCAATGTACTCTTTGACTCGGCGATTCTTTCCTCTAATCCAGAAAATCGTGAGCAAATCACGGCAGACGTCGTTGAGCAGGCAGTTGAACAGCTCGGCTCCGTCCCCTTAGCGACTGATCAAGAACCCTCTCCTGGCCCTCAGGGTGAAACCGCTGTCGTTCACACCCACACTGCCTTCCAAAAGCAAACTGAGGAAGACCGTGATGAACTTTCGTTAACCCCCGCAGATGGCGAAACCGCCAGCCTAATCATTAACTCATTCAATGAACAGGAGCAAGCTATGACCCGAACAGAGAGCCTCAACAAAGTACTAAAGAATCTCCAAACCGGCTCACCCGATGTTGAAGCCAGTGCCTTGATCTCAGAAGACGGACTGATGATTGCCAGTGCGCTGCCACAGGATCTCGACGAGACACGCGTTGCTGGGATGAGCGCAACGCTTCTCAACCTGGGAACCCGCGCGGCTGTTGAGTTGAGACGAGGTGAAGTCCAGGAGGTCATCGTCCGCGGGTTGAACGGTTATGCAGTCATGATCACCGCTGGCCGCGGCGTGTTACTACTGGTGCTCACCAATGAGAACGCCAAGCTGGGGCTGGTCTTCTTTGACATGCGGGAAGCGATCAACGCTATTAAGCGTATCTTATAGGTTCATAAGCCATTAGGATATAAGCTTCTTGGCGACGAGAAGGAGATGACATGCCGAATACCGTACTCTACGACAAGGGTAACCACAGGAACGTTCTGCTCGAGGATTTCGGCCTCGGCGGGCTTTCAGTGCAGGCTAACCAACACGTGATTGTCCATGGTGATGCTGGGATGATCCTCGATCCTGGCGGTCACAAGGTGTATAGCCGCGTTCTTTCGGAAACGCTGGCTATCCTAGGAAAAACCAGTTTACGCTACATTTATCTTTCCCACCAGGATCCGGACATCGTCGCCGCCGTCAATGGCTGGCTGCTGACTACCGACGCGGAGGCTTATATCTCCAAGCTGTGGCTGCGTTTTGTTCCGCACTTTGGACTCGACCATTTGGTCGCGGACCGGCTCAAACCGATAGCTGATGAAGGTATGGTCCTCGACCTCGCTGGTGCCCAGCTACTGGTTATTCCAGCGCACTTCCTGCACAGCCCCGGAAACTTGCAAGTCTACGATCCGGTGGCGAAGATTCTCTACAGCGGCGATCTGGGTGCATCCTTAGGTATGGATTATGTGTATGTGTCCGATTTCGATGCACATGTGCCTTATATGGAGGGTTTTCATCAGCGTTACATGGCCTCGAATAAGGTGCTGAGAGCTTGGGCAAACATGGTTCGGAAGCTGGACATTGAGATCATCGCTCCGCAACACGGGGCTATTTTCAGAGGCAAACCAATGGTTGAACGATTCATCGACTGGTGTGCCGAGCTGGATTGCGGTGTCGACCTCATCACCGGTCTCTTCAAGCTGCCATCCCCCAAGGCCTAGGTTTGGCAATCGCGGATCCTGCGGAACCTAGCAAAACGGCCATTACCACAGACCCTAAGTCACGATGGAAGCACGTGAAGCACCGAGGCGGTATCGCGTGGTCGGTGAAAAAACCCCGCTGTGGGTTGCCTTTGCTCTCGCCCTGCTCGGGGTTCTCGGCAGTGTCGCTACGGCGTACTTGTTGGCTGGCGAACTGCAACTGCAGGCATGGCTGCCGTGGGTAGGCGATAAAGGCGCAAAACAGGTGGGAGGGGTAGTGCCGCCTTTCCAAGTCGGCGTTGGATCAGAGTCGATCCCTGCCCTAGCAAACAAGCTAGTGGAAACGCCCAGTGCGGTCAACGTCCAACCTAGCGTCGTTGAGGCGCCTGATTGTCCGCCACTGTTTACCGTCCTGTTTGCCACTGAAAGTGCTCGCCCGCCGGCAACGGCCGATCTCCAGGGAAGAATTACAGGGCTAAGAGACTGGTTAGATGCGCATCCGGAAGCGAAATTGCTGGTCGAAGGGCACAGCGACCTGCGGGGGACCGAGCAGTTCAATTTGCGGTTGAGTTCCCAACGCGCAGAGGCCATTGCGGCATTGTTGATTGCAGCGAGGGTATCTCGGGAACAACTGGTCACGCGCGCTTACGGTAAGAGTAAACCGCTGCCGGGGCGCCGGGCAGAATCTGCGAGCAACCGCCGTGTTTCCCTGGGGGTAGAAGGTTTCCAAGGGTGTTCAAAAACCGCAAGCGAAGGTGACATACGATGATACTACTGGCCGCCGCGATAGCGGGAGTTAGCGCAGCGGTCTTATTGCTCACCGCAGGCTATCTGTTTGGTATAAAACGGGGCTTCGAGGCGAGAGAGCAACTGCGCCAGCAAAATTTACAGCAAGCTGAGGAACTGCGTCTGCGAGAGCGACTGACGCGGCAGCAGCGAAACGATGCCGATATTCAGTCCTTGAGAACCGAACTCGGCAAGGTGCAACAAGTGTTGACTCCGCTGATACAGCGCGAACGACTCGGTTTTGCCCTGGCAAACCTGGAAACCGGAGATGGGCGCCACCGCGACCTCACCGGTCTGGTCGATCAGATTGCCGCAAAAGGTAGTTTTTCAGCGGTGTTGCTGAATGATGCCCAGGGGCTGCCGCTGGCGGCTAGCAGTAACGCCAAGGATCTCGATAGACTGGCCGTGCTTTCGTCAATGGTGCTATTGCTCGCCGATCGTATCAGCCGCGATAACGCGCCCAGTCCATTGGCAGTAATGGTACATGACGAAGCAAATAAGCTGACGCTCTGCCGTATCTTCCGCGTTGGCGGTAAACGCCTACTGTTAACGGCAGTGTCGACCGATGCGCAGCTGCAGCCTACTGCTCTTGATCCGGCTCTGGCCAAGGTGGATACCGTGTTATCAGTTTAGCGCGAAATTCTCACTCTACCGGAAATATCAGCATCGGCTACCCCGTTAAATTATTACCTTGGATTGAACCATGCCAGCGATGTTGAGGGACTTTTTGGCTAATGCAGGGCTAAGGCTGAAGGCTCCCCAAGAGGTAGGACAGAAAGTTAAGCGTTGAACCAATTGACGAGGTATCCAGTGCCACCGTTGAAAAGCTCCCCGGAAAAAGACCACGACCCGCCGGACCAGCGGCCTTAAGAGCATCCGGCGTTATCATAGCAAAGCCTCGACCAAAAGCCTCTGACGGTAGCTGGTTTAGTAGCCGCCTAACCTGAAACTCGGTTCAGGGGCATGGATTCGGCTGAGCCATATGAATAGCCTCGATCTTTTCAAGTATCTCCGGAGATAACTCGAGGTCGATGCTGGCGATGTTGTTGTCCAGTTGCTCCATGGTGGTGGCGCCGATGATAGTGGCGGCCAGAAAGGGTCGGCTGTTCGACGTAGGCTAAAGCCATCTGCGCAGGGTCCAGATTGTGCTGGCGGGCAAGTTCCACATAGGCATTTACAGGCGCCTGGGCCTCCGGTGTGTGATAGCGGGAGAAACGGGTGAACAGGGTGAGACGGGCATTGGGCGGCTGCCGGCCGTCCGAGTATTTACCGCTCAGGATGCCGAAAGCGAGTGGTGAGTAGGCCAGCAATTTCACATTTTCGCGGTGGGCGATCTCGGCTAGGCCAATTTCGAAGGTTCGATTCAACAGGTTGTAGGGATTCTGAATGCTGATGACCCGCGGCAGCCTCTGCTGTTCGGCGATCCGCAGATAGCTCATCACACCCCAGGGCGTTTCGTTGGATACCCCGATATAACGGATCTTGCCAGCCCGCACCTGCTCATTCAAAACGTTGAGCGTTTCGGCGATCGGGGTAAAGGGCGCGTCGTTGTGGACATAACCCAGCCTGCCGAAGAAATTGGCCTGCCGATCCGGCCAGTGTATTTGGTAGAGATCGATATAATCGGTCTGTAAACGCTTAAGACTGGCATCCAGCGCTTGAACGATGTTGCGGCGGTCCAGGCAGATCGTCCCTTGCCGCAGGTAGGCCATTTCCTCAGAACGGCCTGCTACCTTGGTGGCCAAAATCAGCTTATTCCGGTTTCCGTGCCGTTTCAGCCAGGTGCCGATGTATTGCTCGGTCAGACCTTGGGTCTGGGAACGCGGCGGCACCGGATACATTTCGGCAGCATCGATGAAATTGATCCCTTGGGCCAAGGCGCAATCCAATTGAGCATGAGCCTCGGCCTCACTGTTCTGCTCCCCCCAGGTCATGGTGCCCAGGCAGATGCGGCTGATCTTGAGGTCGGTATTGGCGAGCGGGTTATAGCGCATAGGGCTTTTCTTGCGGTCCTGATTGTGGGCGGGGCTAGCTGAATAGGGCCAACACGCCGGTGTAGCCGTACAAGCGGTTGTGGAAGATTTCACCATTGCAGAAAAAGCCCACCACCGGCACATCACCTAGTTCGGTTCGAATCATTCGCAGTTCCTGGGAATCGTCGCCGAACAGATGTCGACCCCGGCCCAAGCAGGAGAAATAAACTCCTCCACGAGCCGGGGCCGGGAGGCGTCGCTGAATATCCCGCAGCATGCGCCGCATGTCCTCACGGGCGCTATTGCCGTCGCGCCGACAGAACAATAGGGGCTGGCCGGGATTAACATATTCGCCCACGGCAATGCGGCGGCTATTGGGGTCCAGGCCAATCAGATTGCGCACCAGGTAATCATTATGGTCCGTGCCGGCAATCGGCAGGCCGACGAAGATGTAACCGGCCAGACGCTGTGGATCACGGGCCAGAATCTCGCCAACATCTTCGAAAAGCACATCCAGGGCTGGGCGACCATCGATGCGATAGATGATGTTGAGGTCGCACGCAGTGATCCGATGCGGAGAGCCAAGCGGTGAACAGCCCTGGGTCAGTCCCGTGGTAACTGGAATGTCGGGGTCGAACAACAGGCCGGAAATCCCGCCTTCGCTAAGGGTGTCAGCAACCTGCTTGTATTGTTGATTGACCGATGAGGTCAATCCGCCGATAAAAAAGGCTGCGGGTACTTTCTGAACCAATCGCTCCAGCAGGCTCACCATCGCTGGATTACGGGGATCGCCATGGAGGATGCCGAAATGATTGCTGTGCTTGCGATACCAGGGACGGCAGGCGGCGACAAAAGCGCCCAGGTCGCTGCGAACTGCCGGGATGATGCACAGTCCATCGTTAGGAAACTCACCCACCATCAGCGCCATGGCAGGAGTATCGTAATACTCATGGCCGGTACAATTGATACCGATGCCCGCACTACCGATCCAGTGTGGCACGGCGGTGGCGTTTTTTAGGGCGGGCAGAATTTGCTCCAGGTGCGGGGCAAGGGCGGCGGTGACATAAAGAAATCCCAGCCTGGTGCCCGTGGATGGAGCGCCAAGCTGGCTTAGACAGTCATCGCAAACCACCCGCCAGTCGTCGCCACTGCTGTGGGCGATGGAAAACCGTTGCATGGTAGGGTTTAAGTCTCCGGTTGGCTCTTTCAGATAAGCCTAGCAGAGCTTTCCTAACAGCGCTGGAAGAGCAGATCCCAGACCGTATGTCCCAGGCTTAGACCGCGCCGCTCGAACTTGGTCAGTGGGCGGTAATCGGGGCGTTCGGCAAATTTACTGGCTGTGTTGACGAAACCCTCTGCCGCCTCCAACACCGCCAGCATATGCAAAGCATAAGCCTCCCAGTCGGTCGCCAAGTGGAGATGGGCACCCGGTTTGAGCTTGCGCGCCAGCAGCGCCACGAAATCTGGCTGGATCAAACGGCGTTTGTGATGGCGGTGCTTCGGCCAGGGGTCCGGGAAGAACACCTGGATGCGATTTAGGCTGGCATCTGGCAATTGGCGCGCTAACACCTCCACCGCATCCACGCACAGCACCCGCAGATTGCTCAGTCCTAGCGACTCTATCCGCATTAACACATGGCCCACGCCGGGGCGATGGACTTCGATGCCGAGAAAATCGGCATCTGAACGCGCCTGAGCCATAGTGGCCAGGGACTCCCCGTTACCAAAACCGATTTCCAGAATACGCGGCGCCCGCCGCCGAAACAGCTTGTCCAGATCCAGCAGCCCCGGCGAAGCATCCACGCCGTAGCGGTCCCAAAGGGTATCGAGCGCCCGCTGCTGGCCGCTGGTCAGACGGCCTTCGCGGCGCACGAAACTGAGAACGTGGCGCGGTGCATCCGGCAAGGATTCACTCACTAGAAAAACGTTCCATCGATGGGGGAAGAGGCGCTGGCATAGCGTTTGCGCGGAATGCGCCCGGCCAAATATGCTTCGCGGCCGGCCTCGATGGCCTTTTTCATGGCCGAAGCCATCAGTATCGGGTTTTTCGCGCCAGCGATGGCGGTGTTCATAAGCACGCCATCGCACCCCAGTTCCATCGCAATGGCTGCATCCGAGGCAGTGCCCACGCCGGCATCCACCAGGATTGGTACCCTGGCATTCTCCACGATGGAGAGGATGTTGTAGGGATTGCGAATCCCCAGCCCAGAACCGATAGGGGCGGCCAAGGGCATGACCGCCGCGCAGCCCATCTCCTCAAAACGTTTGGCCAGACATGGGGTCGTCGTTGGTATAGACCATGACTTTGAAGCCATCGCGAATCAGTATCTCGGCGGCCTTCAAGGTTTCCAAGACGTCCGGAAACAGCGTTTTTTCGTCCCCCGAGTACTTCCAGTTTGACCAGATCGTGGCCGTCCAGGAGTTCCCGAGCCAGCCGGCAGGTGCGAATAGCGCTTTCAGCATCGTAACAACCGGCAGTATTGGGTAACAGCGTGTAGCGATCCGTTGGAATGACATCCAGAAGGTTGGGTTCATTAGGATTCTGGCCGATGTTGGTGCGGCGCAGTGCAACGGTGACGATTTGGGCGCCGCTGGCCTCGATAGCCTGACGGGTTTCTTCCAGGTCCTTATATTTACCGGTGCCGACCAGGAGCCGCGAGGTGTACTCGGTGCCAGCAATAATCAAGGGTTTAGAGTCTAGAGAGATTTTGTCTTGCATGGTTAGAGGTTAACCCCCTCTCGATAATTGTAAAGGTATTGCAAAGCTTAACCGCCGCCGATGGCGTGGACGATTTCAACGCGGTCTCCGGCTTGCAGGCGACGGGTTTCGAAGCTGCCTCGTGGTACGATTTCCAGGTTTATTTCCAGGGCCAGTCGCTTGTCGGATAGCTTGAGCAAATCGATCAAGCAGGCGGCGCTTAAGTCGTCTGCAACTTCAAGAGGTTGGCCGTTTACAGTAATTTGCATGCTGGGGCTACCTGATTTCGGAAAAAGCCGCTATCAAATAAGACAATGGCATTTGCAGGATTTCTATGCTGTCAAGCTCACTGGTCTAAGTCTGATGAGAAGCCTTTACAGTATACGATAATTCCTTCCTCCTGGTTTGCTAGGCCGGGTCAGTGTGATGCCGGCTTCACTATAAATCCTCCGTTGATCGGTCAAAGGTGTTCTGGCCTTTCTACATAAGGCAGTAAGCTCAGTCCTTCCTTATCAGGCTTGTGCGGGTAACGATCTGGAGCATCGCGTCAATACGATTGGTTGCTTCGATTGAGAGGAGATAAAAACTTCTTCATTCTTAGGGATGGATCTGCATGGACTAACAAGTGATCCGATTGTACCTGGTGGTGGCCTGTGCCAGAATGCGTCACTTTGTCTCTTATGTGAACTGCTGTTGGCCTCGATGTCCCACATTGGGTGAGGATGGTTAAGTTGAGCGAGCTACACAAATTAGAGATGTGAATATGTCCCGTCAACCCTAATCAATCCGTATTCTCTTTAGGGCTTATCTCTGGAGTAATGGCGCTTATCAGGACCATTGCGATTAAGCAGGTGCTTTATTATTGATAACATGCACAATTCTGGCTCTGGGCGGTAGATAGTCAGAGCAAGGCGTGTCGGCCCTGGTCGTCGTTAGAGGTTCACATCTTATATCTAAAGATACCCAGGCTATTGTCATATTCAATTATTTATAAATTAATTAAATCAATTAGTTAAATCATGTTCTGTAATGGTTTTTAAAGAGCTTTTTAATATTCTGTTGCAACAGCCATATTCTTGCAAAAGCTCTTGCAGGGTCTGCCCTTACTTGTGGCGAAGCGCATAGGCGCCGTCTAACGAAGCCTGATACCTCTTGCGAGGTGTAGTCTGACGTGTCGACATTAATTAAGGCTGAAGTCTTGTACCGTTTCTAAGTCTGAGGCCTTGACCGAGTCGGGATGCTCATTGTTAAATAGACTCGGTGTACTATCTGTATCTATGCTTGCCTCCATAAGCCATGACAATAGCTAATCCTCGTCTGTCAACTTTGAAGTTGCAGAAAATTCAATTTGATGTGTTTCTAAGTCCCTGCGGCTTTAACCTGCCGTACCAATGTTTCTTGTGCTTAATATATGGATTAGTCCTAAGAAATAACCTAAAATGAAGTTGTGATTACAATCACACAGTTGATAATTTTCTTAAAAATAGTAGAAGCGAATAGATGACAATGAGCGAAGCAGTTGAAGGTATTGATCTTGGTTCCTATTCCATAGAGGAACTTAACGCATTGGTTGAGAAGGTGAAAAGGGAAATCGCACACAAAGAGCGGAGCCGACTTCAGGAAGTTCGCGATCAAATACAGCAGTTGGCGAGCGGCCTAAATATGTCTGTAGAAGACCTTCTTAGCTATGACCTTAAGAAAAAGAAACCTGTTAAAACCATCGGCAAAATTAAATACCGGAATCCTGCCAATCCTGACCAGACCTGGACCGGCAGGGGTAAGCAACCGAATTGGCTAAGAGATTCTTTAGAGCGAGGGATGAATAAGGAGGACTTCGCCATCTAGCTGAAAATTTATGCGGGCAGGGAAGGCATTATGTCCCTGCCTGCAGCTCCTGCAACTCCCGCTAAAGATAATGGCGTTCTCGCCTTGGTTGCATGTGGCGTAGGTAAGGGGTTGTCAAATGTGTTAAAATTAATATAATAGCTCTGATATGCGGGTGTAGTTCAATGGTAGAACTTCAGCTTCCCAAGCTGATAGCGTGGGTTCGATTCCCATCACCCGCTCCAATAAAGGGGGGTTGCGTTAGCGCCTACCTTTTTTTTTGCTTGTATGCTGGGGACCAGTCCGGGGTGTCATTGGTTGCGATTGGCCGATTGCAGGTAGTTGATAATTGTCGGGAGAGTTAGATGGTAAGAGTCGCGGTGGCTGGCGCTGGTGGCCGTATGGGTCGAAATGTGGTCGCGGCCTGTTCGCAGACCGAGGGGGTGCGCTGTACGGTGGCATTCGAGCGAACGGGCAGCGCTATGCTTGGCGCCGATGCGGGTGAGCTGGCCGGAGTAGGCAAGTTGGGAGTGACCGTCGTGGATGATCTTACGCAAAGCCTGGGCGAGTTCGACGTGTTGGTCGATTTTACCCAGCCCGAGGCAACCCTGAACCATCTCGAATTGTGTCGGGTGGCTGGGAAAAAAATAGTGATTGGAACCACGGGGTTGTCGCCGGGGCAAAAGACCCTAATCGCTAAAGCTGCCGACGTTATGCCCGTGGTGTTTGCTCCCAACATGAGCGTAGGGGTGAACTTATGTTTCAAACTCCTGGAACTGGCTGCCCGTGTGTTGGGTGATGGTGTGGATGTTGAAGTCATCGAGGCTCATCACCGGCACAAAGTGGATGCTCCTTCCGGTACCGCCCTGCGGATGGCTGAGGTGGTGGCCCAGACCCTGAATTGGGATTTGGCCGCGTGCGCCGTCTACGACCGCAAGGGCGTGACCGGTGAGCGGCCACCCAAGGCCATCGGTTTTACCAGTATCCGGGCCGGTGATATCGTGGGTGAGCATACGGTGTTGTTTGCCGATGTCGGGGAACGCGTCGAAATTACTCACAAAGCCTCCAGCCGTATGACTTTTGCCAAGGGCGCGGTGCGGGCCGCCCTTTGGTTGATGGGGCGCGAGCGAGGGCTATTCGATATGCAGGATGTCTTGGGCCTGCGTTAGCAGCCAGGGTGATGAGTTGTCAATGCGTGGACACCTGGCAAACCATGCAGTAGAATTTTCTGGCTTTTAAGAGTTTTTAATTTCAAGACGGATCAGGGCGGGAGAGGGTTACTACATCCCCTCCCGCTTTGCATGTCTGACGGGAGGACCCTTTGCGGAAACCTGCTCTTTTGGCTCTGGAGGACGGTAGCCTGTTTTGGGGTGAATCCATCGGTAGCGACGGCGTTACCCGCGGTGAAACCGTATTCAATACGTCGATAACCGGTTACCAGGAAATTCTGACTGATCCTTCCTATTACCAGCAGATCGTCACTCTTACCTATCCGCACATCGGCAATGTAGGTACCAATGCGGCTGACGAGGAGTCGGCCAAAATCTTTGCCAATGGCCTGGTGGTCAGAGACTGCCCCGCGGTTGCTAGCAATTGGCGCAACCAACAACCCCTGGAAGATTACCTGCGCGAGCGTGGGATGGTGGCGATCGCCGACATCGATACCCGGCGCTTAACCCGTATTTTGCGGGAAAAGGGTGCTCAAAGCGGCTGTATCATGGCCGGTGAGCAACTCAGCGTCGATGCCGCCCTGGATATCGCCCGATCCTTTCCGGGTCTCAAGGGCATGGATCTAGCCAAGGTCGTGAGCACGCAGCGGCCCTATGAATGGACTGAAGGGACCTGGCGGCTGGAAGATAATGGGTTCAGCAGACCAGCCATGCTGCGCTACCATGTGGTGGCCTATGACTATGGTATCAAGCGCAATATCTTGCGCATGCTGGCGGAGAGGAGTTGCCGGGTAACGGTCGTGCCGGCCCAAACCCCGGCCGCCGGGGTGTTGGACATGCAACCCGATGGGATATTTCTGTCCAATGGACCCGGCGATCCGGAGCCCTGCGACTACGCCATCGCCGCTATCCGCGAGTTGCTGCAGGATGGGTTGCCGATCTTCGGTATTTGTCTCGGCCATCAACTCCTCGGACTGGCCAGCGGCGCCCGCACCATCAAAATGAAGTTTGGCCACCACGGCGCTAACCATCCCGTTTTAGATCTGGCGACCGGACGAGTGATGATCAGCAGCCAGAATCACGGCTTCGCGGTAGACGAATCCAGCTTGCCTGATTGTCTGCAAGCGACGCATCGCTCGTTGTTTGATGGTTCTTTGCAAGGCATCGAGCGTATCGATCGTCCCGCGTTCAGCTTCCAGGGGCATCCGGAAGCCAGCCCTGGTCCCCATGATGTGGCGCCGCTGTTCGAGCGCTTCATTACGTTGATCGAAACGCATAGCGGCAGGTCCAATAAGTGAGGGGTAGCTAATGCCCAAAGCCGTTGCAATTTGTTTCAGCGCTGAGTGACAACATGCCAAGACGTGATGATTTGCAGAGCATTCTGATTATCGGTGCTGGTCCCATTGTGATCGGTCAGGCCTGCGAGTTTGACTACTCCGGTGCGCAGGCCTGCAAGGCACTGCGTGATGAGGGTTACCGGGTCATCCTGGTAAACTCCAACCCTGCCACCATCATGACCGATCCCACCATGGCCGATGCCGTTTATATCGAGCCCATTTGAGTGGAAAACGAGTAGCACGCATTATCGAGCAGGAGCGCCCCGATGCCCTGTTGCCAACCATGGGTGGGCAGACGGCGCTCAATTGCGCTCTGGACCTGGCGCGGGAAGGTTGCTGGAGCAATTCGGCGTAGAGATGGTTGGCGCCTCTCCGGAGGCCATTGACATGGCTGAGGATCGGGAACGCTTCCGCAACGCCATGACTGAATCGGACTGGCTACACCCCGCGCCGTCATCGCCCACAGCATGGAAGAAGGTATTCAAGGTCAAATCCACATCGGTTTTCCTACGGTCACTCCGACTCTCTTTACCTTCGGCGGTAGCGGTGGTGGGATCGCTTATAATCGAGAGGAATTCCTGGAAATCGTGGAATGGGGTCTGGATCTCTCTCCCAGCACCGGGTACTGCTGGAGAGTCGGTGCTGGGCTGGAAAGAGTTCGAGATGGAGGCGCGGCGGGACCGCACCGGATAACTGCATCATTGTCTGCTCTATCGAAAACCTGGACCCCATGGGTGTCCACACCGGCGATTCCATCACCGTGGCTCCGGCTCAGACCCTCACCGATAAGGAATACCAGATTATGCGCGACGCCTCGCTCAGGGTGTTGCGCAAGATTGGTGTCGATACGGGCGGTTCCAATGTGCAGTTCGCCATCAACCCACACGACGGGCGGATGGTGGTGATCGAGATGAATCCACGGGTGCCCGTTCTTCGGCGCCGGCATCCAAAGCCACCGGTTTCCCCATCGCCAAGGTGGCGGCCAAGCTGGCCATAGGTTATACGCTGGATGAGTTGCGCAACGAGATCACCGGCGGCGCCTCGCCAGCCTCCTTTGAACCCAGTATCGACTATGTGGTTGTTAAGGTGCCGCGGTTCAACTTCGAAAAGTTTCCCGACGCCAATGCCCGTCTACCACGCAGATGAAGTCTGTTGGCGAGGTCATGGCCATTGGCCGGACCTTCCAGGAGTCCATTCAAAAGGCTTTGCGGGGCTTGGAAATCGGTGTCGATGGCTTTGATGAGGTACTGGATAAGGATAACCCCGAGACCCATGCCATTCTTAAGCATGAATTGGGCGTACCCGGGGCTCAGCGTATCTGGTATGTGGCCGATGCCTTCCGACTGGGATATTCCCTTGAACAGGTCCATGAAGTCACCAGGATCGATCCCTGGTTTCTGGCCCAGACTGAGGAATTGGTGCGCATCGCCACGCAAGTGCAGGAGCAGGGCATCGAGGCTTTGCATAAAAAACGCTTGCACTACCTCAAGCGCAAGGGCTTTTCAGACCGGCGCCTGGCGACGTTGCTGGGCAGTGATGAACACACCATCCGGCGCCTGCGCAATGAACTGGATGTGCACCCTGTGTACAAGCGGGTAGACTCCTGCGCTGCCGAGTTCGCCACGACAACCGCCTATATGTATTCCACCTACGAGGAGGAGTGCGAGGCGAATCCCAGCAGCCGCAACAAGATCATGGTGCTGGGTGGCGGTCCACAACCGCATCGGTCAGGGTATCGAGTTCGACTACTGCTGCGTCCATGCTGCGCTCGCCCTGCGCGAGGATGGCTATGAAACCATTACCGTGAAGCAGCCCGCCGACCAGGGACCCACTCAGCAGCAGGATGGCGAGTCCCTGCAGCACGGACGCGCCGCCCCCCGCCTCGCCCACGTGCACCTCCATCGGGCGCCCGCGACGAGACGGCCTCGCACATCCGGTGCGGCGACCCGCCGACAGCATCCGCGCGGCCGGTCCGATCTCGAGCGCCGTTCGGCCTCCAGACGAACGACTTCGCGATGCTTTGCCGACCTCGACGCCAGCGCGGCCGAGGCCTTGACAGGGGATGTGACGCATGACGCACCGCCAGGGAACGCATGGCGGTGTGCAAGCCGAGGAGGAAGCCATGAGCGGCAACGTCATCAAGGGAAGCCTGTCAGCGGAGCCGTCGAGTACCTGACCGCTGAACCCTCCGAGGCACGCTATCGGATGCAATCCGCGCAGGCCGTCCGGCGGTCGGGACTCGTCGTGGACGTCAGTGGGCCCGGCGGCGAGGCGGTCACCACCGAATGGTGACCTCGGTCGGGGATGAGGGCAGCGCGCCATCCCCGGGCTGGCTCCTCCGGGCGGCTGCCGCGAGCTGCGTGGGGACCCTCGTGGCGCTGCGGGCCGCGACCCTCGATGCGGCAGTCGAGAGCCTTGAGGTGACGGTGGACAGCGAGTCAGATGACCGGGGCATCCTTGGTATCGACCCGGCGGTGCCTGCGGTTCCGCTGAGCCTGCGCGTGGCCGTGCTCGTGCACGCCCGGGCGCCGACGCCGACCAGCTGCGCGGCATCGTGGTTTGGGGCGTCGACCACTGCCCGGTCATCGACGCCGTGCGCCGAGCGATCCGACCGAGATTCACGTCGAGGTCTGAGGCACGTCACGATCCCCATGTACGAGGCCCGAGGTCCCAGCGGCCGTCTTTTTTCATGGAGGGCCGGGGGGGGGGAGGGAGGGAGGACATCCTGGGACCTCATCGGCGCCATCGGCACGGCGCGGGCTCGGCTCGCCAACCACGCACGCAGGCAAGGACGCCGTCATCGAGCAGATCCTCGACTGGCGCCCGTACGACTACGTCACCGACCGCACCATCCTTGAGACGCCAAGCGGACCGGTGAAGGTGCTCCACACCATCGAGCTGGAGCCGGGCACGACGGGCACCACCCCACTTCCCTTCGGCGCGCCGAAGACCCGGCGGGAGAAGGCGCTCATGGAAGGGATCGGACTGGCGTATGGGCAGGCGCTCCAGGGGAGCCCGCCTGGGCTGGTCAGCCAGCTGGACGCCGCACTCGCGATGCGTGGGGGAGAACGCGGCCCCGACCCCGAGTTGGCCCAGCCCGACCGAGCGGCCCGCTCTGCGGCCTTGCAGCCGCTGCCCATGGATGCTCGACGCGCCGGCCAGCCGCGCCGACCCTGTGCCACCTCAGCCCCCCCCCATCGGAGTTCCCTCGCGATGCCCAGGATCACGCCCGTCCCTCCCCCGACGGTCAGGCGTAGAAGGCTGCAGCCTCCTCCGCCTGACCGTCGAACCAGAGACAGGGCGTGATCCTGGGCATCGCGAGGGACCTCCGATGGGGGGCTGAGGTGGCACAGGGTCGGCGAGGCAGGCCGGCGCGTCAAGCGTCCATGGGCAGCGGCGCAAGCCCGGACAGCGGTCCTCCCGGTCGGGGACGGTCCCACTCGGGCTCCGGGCCGCGGTCTGCGACGCGCATCGCGAGTGCGGCTTCCAGCTGGCTGACCAGGCCGGGCAGGCTCTCCTGGAGCGTCTGCCATACGCCGGTCCGATCCCTTCCATGAGCGCCTTCTCCCACCGGGTCTTGGGCGCGCCGAAGCGGAAGTGGATGGTGGTGCCCGCCGTGCCCGGCTCCAGCTCGATGGTATGGAGCAACTTCACCGGTCCGCCTGGCGTCTCAAGAATTGTGCGGTCGGTGACGTAGTAGTACGGGCGCCAGTCGACGATCTCCTCGATGACGGCGTCCTTGCCGTGCCTGCAGTGGTTGGCGGAGCCGAGCCCGCGCCGTCCCCCGGTGGCGCCTTTGATGGTGACCTCTGTCACCCAGGGCTGGATTGGAATTGAGACGCGACTCAGACCTCGACGTGGACTTGGTCTGGATCGCTCGGCGCACGGCGTCGATGACCGGGCAGTGGTCGACGCCCCAGGCCACGATTCCGCGCAGCTGGTCCGCCTCGGCGCCCGGGGCGTGCACGTGCACGGCCACGCGCAGGCTCAGCGGACCCGCAGGCACCGCCGGGTCGATGCCGAGGATGCCCCGGTCATCTGACTCGCTGTCCACCGTCACCTCAAGGCTCTCGACTGCCACATCGAGGGTCGCGGCCCGCAGCGCCACGAGGGTCGCCACGCAGCTCGCGGCAGCCGCCCGGAGGAGCCAGCCCGGGGATGGCGCGCTGCCCGTCCCCCCGACCGAGGTCACCATGTCGGTCGTGACCGCCTCGCCGCCGGGCCCACTGACGTCCACGACGAGCCCCGACCGCAGGACGGCCTGCGCGATCCATCCCGATAGCGCGCCTCGGACGGGTTCGCGGTCAGGTACTCGACGGCTCCGCTGACGGCTTCCTTGATGACGTTGCCGCTGATGGCTTCCTCCTCGGCTTGCACACCGCCATGCGTCCCCTCGCGGTCGGTCCATCGTGGCGTCCCCTGTCAAGGCCTCGGCCGCGCTGGCGTCGATGAGGGCCGACGTCCCGAAGTCGTTCGTCGAGAGGCCGAACGGCACTACGAGTATCGGACCGGCCGCCGCGGATGCTGTCGCGGGTCGCCGCCACGGATGTGCGAGGCCCTCTCGCCGTCGCCGGGCGCCCCGATGGAGGTGCACGTGGGCAAGGCGCCAGGCGGCAGGGGAGGCACGTCGCTGGTCGTTGCGGGACTCGCCATCCTGCTGCTGAGTGGGTCCCTGGTCGGCGGCTGCTTCACGGTAATGGTTTCATAGCCATCCTCGCGCAGGGCGAGCGCAGCATGGACGCAGCAGTAGTCGAACTCGATACCCTGACCGATGCGGTTGGGACCGCCACCCAGCACCATGATCTTGTTGCGGCTGCTGGGATTGGCCTCGCACTCCTCCTCGTAGGTGGAATACATATAGGCGGTTGTCGTGGCGAACTCGGCAGCGCAGGAGTCTACCCGCTTGTACACAGGGTGCACATCCAGTTCATTGCGCAGGCGCCGGATGGTGTGTTCATCACTGCCCAGCAACGTCGCCAGGCGCCGGTCTGAAAAGCCCTTGCGCTTGAGGTAGTGCAAGCGTTTTTTATGCAAAGCCTCGATGCCCTGCTCCCGCACTTGCGTGGCGATGCGCACCAATTCCTCAGTCTGGGCCAGAAACCAGGGATCGATCCTGGTGACTTCATGGACCTGTTCAAGGGAATATCCCAGTCGGAAGGCATCGGCCACATACCAGATACGCTGAGCCCCGGGTACGCCCAATTCATGCTTAAGAATGGCATGGGTCTCGGGGTTATCCTTATCCAGTACCTCATCAAAGCCATCGACACCGATTTCCAAGCCCCGCAAAGCCTTTTGAATGGACTCCTGGAAGGTCCGGCCAATGGCCATGACCTCGCCAACAGACTTCATCTGCGTGGTAAGACGGGCATTGGCGTCGGGAAACTTTTCGAAGTTGAACCGCGGCACCTTAACAACCACATAGTCGATACTGGGTTCAAAGGAGGCTGGCGAGGCGCCGCCGGTGATTTCGTTGCGCAACTCATCCAGCGTATAACCTATGGCCAGCTTGGCCGCCACCTTGGCGATGGGGAAACCGGTGGCTTTGGATGCCAGCGCCGAAGAACGGGACACCCGTGGATTCATCTCGATCACCACCATCCGCCCGTCGTGTGGGTTGATGGCGAACTGCACGTTGGAACCGCCCGTATCGACACCAATCTTGCGCAACACCCTGAGCGAGGCGTCGCGCATAATCTGGTATTCCTTATCGGTGAGGGTCTGAGCCGGAGCCACGGTGATGGAATCGCCGGTGTGGACGCCCATGGGGTCCAGGTTTTCGATAGAGCAGACAATGATGCAGTTATCCATGCGGTCCCGCACCACCTCCATCTCAAACTCTTTCCAGCCCAGCACCGACTCTTCCAGCAGTACCTCGGTGCTGGGAGAGAGATCCAACCCCCGTTCCACGATTTCCAGGAATTCCTCTCGATTATAAGCGATCCCGCCACCGCTACCGCCGAGGGTGAAAGAGGGTCGGATGATCGTAGGAAAACCGATGTGGATTTGACCTTGAATGCTTCTTCCATGCTGTGGGCGATGACGGCGCGGGGTGTAGCCAGTCCGATTTCAGTCATGGCGTTGCGGAAGCGTTCCCGATCCTCAGCCATGTCAATGGCCTCCGGAGAGGCGCCAACCATCTCTACGCCGAATTGCTCCAGCACACCTTCCCGCGCCAGGTCCAGAGCGCAATTGAGCGCCGTCTGCCCACCCATGGTTGGCAACAGGGCATTGGGGCGCTCCTGCTCGATAATGCGTGCTACCGTTTTCCACTGAATGGGCTCGATATAAACGGCATCGGCCATGGTGGGATCGGTCATGATGGTGGCAGGGTTGGAGTTTACCAGGATGACCCGGTAACCCTCATCACGCAGTGCCTTGCAGGCCTGCGCACCGGAGTAGTCAAACTCGCAGGCCTGACCGATCACAATGGGACCAGCACCGATAATCAGAATGCTCTGCAAATCATCACGTCTTGCACGTCGTCAACTAGCGCTGAAACAAATTGCAACGGCTTTGGGCATTAGCTACCCCTCACTTATTGGACCTGCCGCTATGCGTTTCGATCAACGTAATGAAGCGCTCGAACAGCGGCGCCACATCATGGGGACCAGGGCTGGCTTCCGGATGCCCCTGGAGCAAACGCGGGACGATCGATACGCTCGATGCCTTGCAAAGAACCATCAAACAACGAGCGATGCGTCGCTTGCAGACAATCAGGCAAGCTGGATTCGTCTACCGCGAAGCCGTGATTCTGGCTGCTGATCATCACTCGTCCGGTCGCCAGATCTCAAACGGGATGGTTAGCGCCGTGGTGGCCAAACTTCATTTTGATGGTGTGGGCGCCGCTGGCCAGTCCGAGGAGTTGATGGCCGAGACAAATACCGAAGATCGGCAAACCCATCCTGCAGCAACTCGCGGATAGCGGCGATGGCGTAGTCGCAGGGCTCCGGATCGCCATTTTTGGACAGAAATATCCCGATCGGGTTGCATGTCCACATCCTCGGCGGCCGGGGTTTGGCTCGGCACGACCGTTACCCGGCAACTCCTCTCCGCCAGCATGCGCAAGATATTGCGCTTGATACCATAGTCATAGGCCACCACATGGTAGCGCAGCATGGCTGGTCTGCTGAACCCATTATCTTCCAGCCGCCAGGTCCCTTCAGTCCATTCATAGGGCCGCTGCGTGCTCACGACCTTGGCTAGATCCATGCCCTTGAGACCCGGAAAGGATCGGGCGATATCCAGGGCGGCATCGACGCTGAGTTGCTCACCGGCCATGATACAGCCGCTTTGAGCACCCTTTTCCGCAAAATACGGGTTAAGCGCCGGGTATCGATGTCGGCGATCGCCACCATCCCACGCTCGCGCAGGTAATCTTCCAGGGGTTGTTGGTTGCGCCAATTGCTAGCAACCGCGGGGCAGTCTCTGACCACCAGGCCATTGGCAAAGATTTTGGCCGACTCCTCGTCAGCCGCATTGGTACCTACATTGCCGATGTGCGGATAGGTAAGAGTGACGATCTGCTGGTAATAGGAAGGATCAGTCAGAATTTCCTGGTAACCGGTTATCGACGTATTGAATACGGTTTCACCGCGGGTAACGCCGTCGCTACCGATGGATTCACCCCAAAACAGGCTACCGTCCTCCAGAGCCAAAAGAGCAGGTTTCCGCAAAGGGTCCTCCCGTCAGACATGCAAAGCGGGAGGGGATGTAGTAACCCTCTCCCGCCCTGATCCGTCTTGAAATTAAAAACTCTTAAAAGCCAGAAAATTCTACTGCATGGTTTGCCAGGTGTCCACGCATTGACAACTCATCACCCTGGCTGCTAACGCAGGCCCAAGACATCCTGCATATCGAATAGCCCTCGCTCGCGCCCCATCAACCAAAGGGCGGCCCGCACCGCGCCCTTGGCAAAAGTCATACGGCTGGAGGCTTTGTGAGTAATTTCGACGCGTTCCCCGACATCGGCAAACAACACCGTATGCTCACCCACGATATCACCGGCCCGGATACTGGTAAAACCGATGGCCTTGGGTGGCCGCTCACCGGTCACGCCCTTGCGGTCGTAGACGGCGCACGCGGCCAAATCCCGATTCAGGGTCTGGGCCACCACCTCAGCCATCCGCAGGGCGGTACCGGAAGGAGCATCCAGCTCTTGTGCCGGTGATGAGCCTCGATGACTTCAACATCCACACCATCACCCAACACACGGGCAGCCAGTTCCAGGAGTTTGAAACATAAGTTCACCCCTACGCTCATGTTGGGAGCAAACACCACGGGCATAACGTCGGCAGCTTTAGCGATTAGGGTCTTTTGCCCCGGCGACAACCCCGTGGTTCCAATCACTATTTTTTTCCCAGCCACCCGACACAATTCGAGATGGTTCAGGGTTGCCTCGGGCTGGGTAAAATCGACCAACACGTCGAACTCGCCCAGGCTTTGGCGTAAGATCATCCACGACGGTCACTCCCAACTTGCCTACTCCGGCCAGCTCACCCGCATCGGCGCCAAGCATAGCGCTGCCCGTTCGCTCGAATGCCACCGTACAGCGCACCCCCTCGGTCTGCGAACAGGCCGCGACCACATTTCGACCCATACGGCCACCAGCGCCAGCCACCGCGACTCTTACCATCTAACTCTCCCGACAATTATCAACTACCTGCAATCGGCCAATCGCAACCAATGACACCCCGGACTGGTCCCCAGCATACAAGCAAAAAAAGGTAGGCGCTAACGCAACCCCCCTTTATTGGAGCGGGTGATGGGAATCGAACCCACGCTATCAGCTTGGGAAGCTGAAGTTCTACCATTGAACTACACCCGCATATCAGAGCTATTATATTAATTTTAACACATTTGACAACCCCTTACCTACGCCACAAGCAACCAAGGCGAGAACGCCATTATCTTTAGGGGGAGTTGCAGGAGCTGCAGGCAGGGACATAATGCCTTCCCTGCCCGCATAAATTTTCAGCTAGATGGCGAAGTCCTCCTTATTCATCCCTCGCTCTAAAGAATCTCTTAGCCAATTCGGTTGCTTACCCCTGCCGGTCCAGGTCTGGTCAGGATTGGCAGGATTCCGGTATTTAATTTTGCCGATGGTTTTAACAGGTTTCTTTTTCTTAAGGTCATAGCTAAGAAGGTCTTCTACAGACATATTTAGGCCGCTCGCCAACTGCTGTATTTGATCGCGAACTTCCTGAAGTCGGCTCCGCTCTTTGTGTGCGATTTCCCTTTTCACCTTCTCAACCAATGCGTTAAGTTCCTCTATGGAATAGGAACCAAGATCAATACCTTCAACTGCTTCGCTCATTGTCATCTATTCGCTTCTACTATTTTTAAGAAAATTATCAACTGTGTGATTGTAATCACAACTTCATTTTAAATTATTTCTTAGGACTAATCCATATATTAAGCACAAGAAACATTGGTACTGCAGGTTAAAGCCGCAGGGACTTAGAAACACATCAAATTGAATTTTCTGCAACTTCAAAGTTGACAGACGAGGATTAGCTATTGTCATGGCTTATGGAGGCAAGCATAGATACAGATAGTACACCGAGTCTATTTAACAATGAGCATCCCGACTCGGTCAAGGCCTCAGACTTAGAAACGGTACAAGACTTCAGCCTTAATTAATGTCGACACGTCAGACTACACCTCGCAAGAGGTATCAGGCTTCGTTAGACGGCGCCTATGCGCTTCGCCACAAGTAAGGGCAGACCCTGCAAGAGCTTTTGCAAGAATATGGCTGTTGCAACAGAATATTAAAAAGCTCTTTAAAAACCATTACAGAACATGATTTAACTAATTGATTTAATTAATTTTTAAATAATTAAATATGACAATAGCCTGGGTATCTTTAGATATAAGATGTCAACCTCTAACGACGACCAGGGCCGACACGCCTTGCTCTGACTATCTACCGCCCAGAGCCAGAATTGTGCATGTTATCAATAATAAAGCACCTGCTTAATCGCAATGGTCCTGATAAGCGCCATTACTCCAGAGATAAGCCCTAAAGAGAATACGGATTGATTAGGGTTGACGGGACATATTCACATCTCTAATTTGTGTAGCTCGCTCAACTTAACCATCCTCACCCAATGTGGGACATCGAGGCCAACAGCAGTTCACATAAGAGACAAAGTGACGCATTCTGGCACAGGCCACCACCAGGTACAATCGGATCACTTGTTAGTCCATGCAGATCCATCCCTAAGAATGAAGAAGTTTTTATCTCCTCTCAATCGAAGCAACCAATCGTATTGACGCGATGCTCCAGATCGTTACCCGCACAAGCCTGATAAGGAAGGACTGAGCTTACTGCCTTATGTAGAAAGGCCAGAGCACCTTTGACCGATCAACGGAGGATTTATAGTGAAGCCGGCATCACACTGACCCGGCCTAGCAAACCAGGAGGAAGGAATTATCGTATACTGTAAAGGCTTCTCATCAGACTTAGACCAGTGAGCTTGACAGCATAGAAATCCTGCAAATGCCATTGTCTTATTTGATAGCGGCTTTTTCCGAAATCAGGTAGCCCCAGCATGCAAATTACTGTAAACGGCCAACCTCTTGAAGTTGCAGACGACTTAAGCGCCGCCTGCTTGATCGATTTGCTCAAGCTATCCGACAAGCGACTGGCCCTGGAAATAAACCTGGAAATCGTACCACGAGGCAGCTTCGAAACCCGTCGCCTGCAAGCCGGAGACCGCGTTGAAATCGTCCACGCCATCGGCGGCGGTTAAGCTTTGCAATACCTTTACAATTATCGAGAGGGGGTTAACCTCTAACCATGCAAGACAAAATCTCTCTAGACTCTAAACCCTTGATTATTGCTGGCACCGAGTACACCTCGCGGCTCCTGGTCGGCACCGGTAAATATAAGGACCTGGAAGAAACCCGTCAGGCTATCGAGGCCAGCGGCGCCCAAATCGTCACCGTTGCACTGCGCCGCACCAACATCGGCCAGAATCCTAATGAACCCAACCTTCTGGATGTCATTCCAACGGATCGCTACACGCTGTTACCCAATACTGCCGGTTGTTACGATGCTGAAAGCGCTATTCGCACCTGCCGGCTGGCTCGGGAACTCCTGGACGGCCACGATCTGGTCAAACTGGAAGTACTCGGGGACGAAAAAACGCTGTTTCCGGACGTCTTGGAAACCTTGAAGGCCGCCGAGATACTGATTCGCGATGGCTTCAAAGTCATGGTCTATACCAACGACGACCCCATTCTGGCCAAACGTTTTGAGGAGATGGGCTGCGCGGCGGTCATGCCCTTGGCCGCCCCTATCGGTTCTGGGCTGGGGATTCGCAATCCCTACAACATCCTCTCCATCGTGGAGAATGCCAGGGTACCAATCCTGGTGGATGCCGGCGTGGGCACTGCCTCGGATGCAGCCATTGCGATGGAACTGGGGTGCGATGGCGTGCTTATGAACACCGCCATCGCTGGCGCGAAAAACCCGATACTGATGGCTTCGGCCATGAAAAAGGCCATCGAGGCCGGCCGCGAAGCATATTTGGCCGGGCGCATTCCGCGCAAACGCTATGCCAGCGCCTCTTCCCCCATCGATGGAACGTTTTTCTAGTGAGTGAATCCTTGCCGGATGCACCGCGCCACGTTCTCAGTTTCGTGCGCCGCGAAGGCCGTCTGACCAGCGGCCAGCAGCGGGCGCTCGATACCCTTTGGGACCGCTACGGCGTGGATGCTTCGCCGGGGCTGCTGGATCTGGACAAGCTGTTTCGGCGGCGGGCGCCGCGTATTCTGGAAATCGGTTTTGGTAACGGGCAGTTCCTGGCCACTATGGCTCAGGCGCGTTCAGATGCCGATTTTCTCGGCATCGAAGTCCATCGCCCCGGCGTGGGCCATGTGTTAATGCGGATAGAGTCGCTAGGACTGAGCAATCTGCGGGTGCTGTGCGTGGATGCGGTGGAGGTGTTAGCGCGCCAATTGCCAGATGCCAGCCTAAATCGCATCCAGGTGTTCTTCCCGGACCCCTGGCCGAAGCACCGCCATCACAAACGCCGTTTGATCCAGCCAGATTTCGTGGCGCTGCTGGCGCGCAAGCTCAAACCGGGTGCCCATCTCCACTTGGCGACCGACTGGGAGGCTTATGCTTTGCATATGCTGGCGGTGTTGGAGGCGGCAGAGGGTTTCGTCAACACAGCCAGTAAATTTGCCGAACGCCCCTATTACCGCCCACTGACCAAGTTCGAGCGGCGCGGTCTAAGCCTGGGACATACGGTCTGGGATCTGCTCTTCCAGCGCTGTTAGGAAAGCTCTGCTAGGCTTATCTGAAAGAGCCAACCGGAGACTTAAACCCTACCATGCAACGGTTTTCCATCGCCCACAGCAGTGGCGACGACTGGCGGGTGGTTTGCGATGACTGTCTAAGCCAGCTTGGCGCTCCATCCACGGGCACCAGGCTGGGATTTCTTTTATGTCACCGCCGCCCTTGCCCCGCACCTGGAGCAAATTCTGCCCGCCCTAAAAAACGCCACCGCCGTGCCACACTGGATCGGTAGTGCGGGCATCGGTATCAATTGTACCGGCCATGAGTATTACGATACTCCTGCCATGGCGCTGATGGTGGGTGAGTTTCCTAACGATGGACTGTGCATCATCCCGGCAGTTCGCAGCGACCTGGGCGCTTTTGTCGCCGCCTGCCGTCCCTGGTATCGCAAGCACAGCAATCATTTCGGCATCCTCCATGGCTATCCCCGTAATCCAGCGATGGTGAGCCTGCTGGAGCGATTGGTTCAGAAAGTACCCGCAGCCTTTTTTATCGGCGGATTGACCTCATCGGTCAATCAACAATACAAGCAGGTTGCTGACACCCTTAGCGAAGGCGGGATTTCCGGCCTGTTGTTCGACCCCGACATTCCAGTTACCACGGGACTGACCCAGGGCTGTTCACCGCTTGGCTCTCCGCATCGGATCACTGCGTGCGACCTCAACATCATCTATCGCATCGATGGTCGCCCAGCCCTGGATGTGCTTTTGAAGATGTTGGCGAGATTCTGGCCCGTGATCCACAGCGTCTGGCCGGTTACATCTTCGTCGGCCTGCCGATTGCCGGCACGGACCATAATGATTACCTGGTGCGCAATCTGATTGGCCTGGACCCCAATAGCCGCCGCATTGCCGTGGGCGAATATGTTAATCCCGGCCAGCCCCTATTGTTCTGTCGGCGCGACGGCAATAGCGCCCGTGAGGACATGCGGCGCATGCTGCGGGATATTCAGCGACGCCTCCCGGCCCCGGCTCGGGAGGAGTTTATTTCTCCTGCTTGGGCCGGGGTCGACATCTGTTCGGCGACGATTCCCAGGAACTGCGAATGATTCGAACCGAACTAGGTGATGTGCCGGTGGTGGGCTTTTTCTGCAATGGTGAAATCTTCCACAACCGCTTGTACGGCTACACCGGCGTGTTGGCCCGATTCAGCTAGCCCCGCCCACAATCAGGACCGCAAGAAAAGCCCTATGCGCTATAACCCGCTCGCCAATACCGACCCTCAAGATCAGCCGCATCTGCCTGGGCACCATGACCTGGGGGGAGCAGAACAGTGAGGCCGAGGCTGACGCTCAATTGGATTGCGCCTTGGCCCAGGGATCAATTTCATCGATGCTGCCGAAATGTATCCGGTGCCGCCGCGTTCCCAGACCCAAGGTCTGACCGAGCAATACATCGGCACCTGGCTGAAACGGCACGGAAACCGGAATAAGCTGATTTTGGCCACCAAGGTAGCAGGCCGTTCTGAGGAAATGGCCTACCTGCGGCAAGGGACGATCTGCCGGGACCGCCGCAACATCGTTCAAGCGCTGGATGCCAGTCTTAAGCGTTTACAGACCGATTATATCGATCTCTACCAAATACACTGGCCGGATCGGCAGGCCAATTTCTTCGGCAGGCTGGGTTATGTCCACAACGACGCGCCCTTTACCCCGATCGCCGAAACGCTCAACGTTTTGAATGAGCAGGTGCGGGCTGGCAAGATCCGTTATATCGGGGTATCCAACGAAACGCCCTGGGGTGTGATGAGCTATCTGCGGATCGCCGAACAGCAGAGGCTGCCGCGGGTTATCAGCATTCAGAATCCTGCTACAACCTGTTGAATCGAACCTTCGAAATTGGCCTAGCCGAGATCGCCCACCGCGAAAATGTGAAATTGCTGGCCAACTCACCACTCGCTTTCGGCATCCTGAGCGGTAAATACTCGGACGGCCGGCAGCCGCCCAATGCCCGTCTCACCCTGTTCACCCGTTTCTCCCGCTATCACACACCGGAGGCCCAGGCGCCTGTAAATGCCTATGTGGAACTTGCCCGCCAGCACAATCTGGACCCTGCGCAGATGGCTTTAGCCTACGTCAACAGCCGACCCTTTCTGGCCGCCACTATCATCGGCGCCACCACCATGGAGCAACTGGACAACAACATCGCCAGCATCGACCTCGAGTTATCTCCGGAGATACTTGAAAAGATCGAGGCTATTCATATGGCTCAGCCGAATCCATGCCCCTGAACCGAGTTTCAGGTTAGGCGGCTACTAAACCAGCTACCGTCAGAGGCTTTTGGTCGAGGCTTTGCTATGATAACGCCGGATGCTCTTAAGGCCGCTGGTCCGGCGGGTCGTGGTCTTTTTCCGGGGAGCTTTTCAACGGTGGCACTGGATACCTCGTCAATTGGTTCAACGCTTAACTTTCTGTCCTACCTCTTGGGGAGCCTTCAGCCTTAGCCCTGCATTAGCCAAAAAGTCCCTCAACATCGCTGGCATGGTTCAATCCAAGGTAATAATTTAACGGGGTAGCCGATGCTGATATTTCCGGTAGAGTGAGAATTTCGCGCTAAACTGATAACACGGTATCCACCTTGGCCAGAGCCGGATCAAGAGCAGTAGGCTGCAGCTGCGCATCGGTCGACACTGCCGTTAACAGTAGGCGTTTACCGCCAACGCGGAAGATACGGCAGAGCGTCAGCTTATTTGCTTCGTCATGTACCATTACTGCCAATGGACTGGGCGCGTTATCGCGGCTGATACGATCGGCGAGCAATAGCACCATTGACGAAAGCACGGCCAGTCTATCGAGATCCTTGGCTGTTACTGCTAGCCGCCAGCGGCAGCCCCTGGGCATCATTCAGCAACACCGCTGAAAAACTACCTTTTGCGGCAATCTGATCGACCAGACCGGTGAGGTCGCGGTGGCGCCCATCTCCGGTTTCCAGGTTTGCCAGGGCAAAACCGAGTCGTTCGCGCTGTATCAGCGGAGTCAACACTTGTTGCACCTTGCCGAGTTCGGTTCTCAAGGACTGAATATCGGCATCGTTTCGCTGCTGCCGCGTCAGTCGCTCTCGCAGACGCAGTTCCTCAGCTTGCTGTAAATTTTGCTGGCGCAGTTGCTCTCTCGCCTCGAAGCCCCGTTTTATACCAAACAGATAGCCTGCGGTGAGCAATAAGACCGCTGCGCTAACTCCCGCTATCGCGGCGGCCAGTAGTATCATCGTATGTCACCTTCGCTTGCGGTTTTTGAACACCCTTGGAAACCTTCTACCCCCAGGGAAACACGGCGGTTGCTCGCAGATTCTGCCCGGCGCCCCGGCAGCGGTTTACTCTTACCGTAAGCGCGCGTGACCAGTTGTTCCCGAGATACCCTCGCTGCAATCAACAATGCCGCAATGGCCTCTGCGCGTTGGGAACTCAACCGCAAATTGAACTGCTCGGTCCCCCGCAGGTCGCTGTGCCCTTCGACCAGCAATTTCGCTTCCGGATGCGCATCTAACCAAGTCTCTTAGCCCGGAACTCTTCCTGGAGATCGGCCGTTGCCGGCGGGCGAGCACTTTCAGTGGCAAACAGGACGGTAAACAGTGGCGGACAATCAGGCGCCTCAACGACGCTAGGTTGGACGTTGACCGCACTGGGCGTTTCCACTAGCTTGTTTGCTAGGGCAGGGATCGACTCTGATCCAACGCCGACTTGGAAAGGCGGCACTACCCCTCCCACCTGTTTTGCGCCTTTATCGCCTACCCACGGCAGCCATGCCTGCAGTTGCAGTTCGCCAGCCAACAAGTACGCCGTAGCGACACTGCCGAGAACCCCGAGCAGGGCGAGAGCAAAGGCAACCCACAGCGGGGTTTTTTCACCGACCACGCGATACCGCCTCGGTGCTTCACGTGCTTCCATCGTGACTTAGGGTCTGTGGTAATGGCCGTTTTGCTAGGTTCCGCAGGATCCGCGATTGCCAAACCTAGGCCTTGGGGATGGCAGCTTGAAGAGACCGGTGATGAGGTCGACACCGCAATCCAGCTCGGCACACCAGTCGATGAATCGTTCAACCATTGGTTTGCCTCTGAAAATAGCCCCGTGTTGCGGAGCGATGATCTCAATGTCCAGCTTCCGAACCATGTTTGCCCAAGCTCTCAGCACCTTATTCGAGGCCATGTAACGCTGATGAAAACCCTCCATATAAGGCACATGTGCATCGAAATCGGACACATACACATAATCCATACCTAAGGATGCACCCAGATCGCCGCTGTAGACAATCTTCGCCACCGGATCGTAGACTTGCAAGTTTCCGGGGGCTGTGCAGGAAGTGCGCTGGAATAACCAGTACTGGGCACCAGCGAGGTCGAGGACCATACCTTCATCAGCTATCGGTTTGAGCGGTCCGCGACCAAATGGTCGAGTCCAAAGTGCGGAACAAAACGCAGCCACAGCTTGGAGATATAAGCCTCCGCGTCGGTAGTCAGCAGCCAGCCATTGACGGCGGCGACGATGTCCGGATCCTGGTGGGAAAGATAAATGTAGCGTAAACTGGTTTTTCCTAGGATAGCCAGCGTTTCCGAAAGAACGCGGCTATACACCTTGTGACCGCCAGGATCGAGGATCATCCCAGCATCACCATGGACAATCACGTGTTGGTTAACCTGCACCGAAAGCCCGCCGAGGCCGAAATCCTCGAGCAGAACGTTCCTGTGGTTACCCTTGTCGTAGAGTACGGTATTCGGCATGTCATCTCCTTCTGTCGCCAAGAAGCTTATATCCTAATGGCTTATGGAACCTATAAGATACGCTTAATAGCGTTGATCGCTTCCCGCATGTCAAAGAAGACCAGCCCCAGCTTGGCGTTCTCATTGGTGAGCACCAGTAGTAACACGCCGCGGCCAGCGGTGATCATGACTGCATAACCGTTCAACCCGCGGACGATGACCTCCTGGACTTCACCTCGCTCAACTCAACAGCCGCGCGGGTTCCCAGGTTGAGAAGCGTTGCGCTCATCCCAGCAACGCGTGTCTCGTCGAGATCCTGTGGCAGCGCACTGGCAATCATCAGTCCGTCTTCTGAGATCAAGGCACTGGCTTCAACATCGGGTGAGCCGGTTTGGAGATTCTTTTAGTACTTTGTTGAGGCTCTCTGTTCGGGTCATAGCTTGCTCCTGTTCATTGAATGAGTTAATGATTAGGCTGGCGGTTTCGCCATCTGCGGGGGGTTAACGAAAGTTCATCACGGTCTTCCTCAGTTTGCTTTTGGAAGGCAGTGTGGGTGTGAACGACAGCGGTTTTCACCCTGAGGGCCAGGAGAGGGTTCTTGATCAGTCGCTAAGGGGACGGAGCCGAGCTGTTCAACTGCCTGCTCAACGACGTCTGCCGTGATTTGCTCACGATTTTCTGGATTAGAGGTAAAGAATCGCCGTACTAAAGAGTACATTGATTAGCCGCGGATTACCTCGGGAGTAGAAGGCGATTTTTGCGACCGCCTGCGGCGAAAACCGATCATCACGCGGACCAGCCAAGGTACTCAACTTTTTGGCGATAAAATCACCCACTTCTTCAGGTTTCAGGGGATTGAGCCTGTAGGGCGGAAGGCTGTCACGGGTCAGCTCCTGTAATCCGGGCCTACCGAGCAGCGCTTCAAGCTTCGGCCGCCCTACCAGAATGATCTGTAGAGCATGCCTGCCTGCAATTTGGAGTTTAGAGAGCTGGAGGAGTTCTACCAAGACTTCCTCAGCGATGTCTTGCGCATCGTCTATAAAGAACACCACGTCCGGCCATGCGATAGACGGCTCTTGCTGACCTTGAGTGCCCAAGTATCGCTGGGAAAACTTCAAGCCTACCTTGAAGTTCCCGATCCACAGCCTGCTTGGACCGTTTAAGGCCGATTTTCTTGCGGGCGAAATCGATAAATTCAGTAAAGTTGAAACGCGGATTGCTGAGGAGGGCCGAGTTCCTTATAGGCATCGAAACCGATGAATTCAGCAAAGGTGAAACGCGGATTGCTGAAGAGGACTGGCTGAATAGTCGCGTCTCAATTTTTTTTATATGACGAATAACGAGGTGTTTTGCCCGTACCGGCCTCCCCGGTTAAGACGATGAGGCTGGCATGGCCACGTATGTCCGCCGCTATGGTGGTTTCTAGTCTCTTGTAGGCAGGGCCGGGATAATAAACGTCCGCCTGCGGACGCTCGTCAAAGAGCATTTCTTTATATTTAGACTGGTCTATGTGCTGCAGCTCAAGCGTTGGATCGACCATCAGACTCCCTCTTTGTATTCTATTTTTTCTAGCAGTTCACGCAGCGTCAGTCCGCGCTTGGCTGACTCTATCGATCAAGAACCAAGGCTAACCCGATATTTCCTGGCAGCAATCCGTCGACGGACCCCGTTTTGATTCCCCACGTGTAATTGGTGCCCACAGAAGAACCATTATAATGTATATCGAGCTTGCCCTTCGGTGCGAAAGACCCATCCACTGGGTGCACGAACAGTGAATATTCTTCCCCACCGTTTTGCTCAAAATTTTCTTCCTGGGCGATAAAGGCCGCATCCCTAAGTTTAGCGCTATCGCTTCCGTTAAAGGCGTATTGGGCGTCAAAATCGACGAGGAAACGATGGGGAAACAAGGTCAAACCTCCTCGCACCATGGGCAATGTCTCTTTGTATTGTGAGTTCGCTTATCGTGGCGGAAAACGCTGCGGGTCCAACGACCGGTTATTAGTATTATTAAGAGTTGCAACGCAGACCTGACCAACCCTCACAGGCTTGTTTCTTGTTCGCCAAACCCGGTGTCCAGCGGGAGACCGTTTAAATGTCCCAAAAGGCCTGCTCATGGGGCAGCAGCTTCTAGGGGCTTCCTTTGAGCGTTTAAACGTGTGACCGATACGACCGCACGCTTGGCCTCTTTTTCGAGCCGCTCCTACAGCTACGCCATGTTTTGCTTGCCGCGTCAGCGCTTTTTCTGGCGCCAAGTGTTTCACTGTAAGCTCACTGGCTTGTGCCGCCTTGCCCTTGACAGTGCGCCTAGAGGCTTCTTGTTTGCGCTCAGCTTGCCTTTGCATCCACTCGCGCGGTGCTTTTTGGTCGGCGGCGGCCTGTTCTAAACCTTGTCGTGCGATCGCCTCAGTCTCTGCTTTAAGCTTTGCTTGCAGCAGCGCGGCCATCGCTTCCACTAGTCCTCGGTCCGTGGGATCAATTTCCCTGGCCTTCTCTAGGTTGACCCGGGCCCGGTCCCAATCCTGGTTGATTTTGGCGGTTTCCGCTGCTGTTTTGTAATAATCCTCGATGCGTGCGATTCCTTCGTGTGCCCCTGCGTGGTTGGGGACGACGGTCAGTATCTCACGATATACTTCTGCGGCCGATTGGCTTTTAGGCAAGGTAAAGTTTTTTGCCGCCATCCGCCATTCCGCTATCTGCAATAGAGCGGCGAGATATTGGGCTCGGCGAGCCTCTTCGCTCGGCTGCGCTGCCCTAGCGCCCTCAGCTGTAGAAAGGGTTTCAGATGGTTGGCCTTGGGTTCCTTCACTAGCGAGCCCGGCGGTCGCGGAAGTCGCAGGTATAGCTGCAGTAGTGTTCACGTCGTTGCTCCGCTCGTTAGCCACTTGCGGTTTTGCCCGCGAATCGCTGTCACTAACTGTAACCCCGAAGTGGCCATTCCCTTCCGCTTGAGCGGTAGGCCGGGCTTGCGACCTTAACGAACTGCCGGAATAGAGGTGAACGTTCCAAGCTCCAGCGATTAGCGCGACGATGGCCGCACCTATTGCGAGTCGCCGCCCCGTTAGGCCAGTCTTTGGGTTCAACTCCGCCAGGAACCGCTCGACCGTGGGTGTTCTTTTGGCCCGGTCAAAGGCAAGCGCCCGCTGCAGGGCTCCCCATTGCTTTTGTGTCAGTCCTTCGCGAAATGCCAGTGTAGATCCGGTGTTGCGCGCTTCGGTTGCAGGCAGATAGTTAAACGGATGCACGCCTGTCAGCAGTTCATAAGCCGTACACGCGAGTGAGTAGATATCGTCACGCGGATCCGCTTCCCTCCCTTCCAGGATATCGGGGCTCGCGTAAGCAGGGGTCAACGCATTGAACGGCCTCAGCTTTGTGACGCTGCGAATGGTGGCCTTGACATCCATGGTTTGGAAAGCACGGGCGATGCCAAAATCGATCAGCTTCAATTCACCGGCATTCGTGAGGAATACATTGGCTGGCTTGACGTCGCAGTGAACAAGACCACAACTGTGGGCGTGGGCGAGCGCCTTACCCATCTCATTGATGATGCGCAACGCCGGCTCCGGCAGCATACCCTTGAAGTTTCCAGAGCGAATCTGCACCGAGAGCGGTTCACCGTAGAGATATTCCATGGTGAGGTAGACGGTCGCCCCGTCACAGTAGACTCCGTACACCTTGACGATGTTAGGATGTGCCAACCGTTGGCATTTGTTCGCCTCTTCCTGCAACGCCATTGGCCAATCCGGGCGGAGCTGAAAGCTCGGGTGCAGGATCTTCAGTGCCACGTAGGGGTCTTGCTCGCCGGTTGCTAGCTTGTGGCAATCCAGAGCCTTATACACGGTGCTCGTACCGCCTAAACCCACCGGTCTGATGAGTTCAAAACGATTATTGAGGATGTCGCCTTCGCGCTTTACCCTGGCCTCACCGGTAGGGTTAGGCAAGTTGGCTCGAACCGCTACAAGGGTAAGGTCTGGACTTGGTGACAAATTCACAACTCCGAATTGAGACAAGCAGCGACACCGTATCCGTAGCGATCGTGCAGACTTTTAAATCCGAGTATTATTTATTAGCCTCTACCCTAATATCAAGCTGGATGTTCTGCTAGGGATGGTGGCAATGTTACGGAAACCGGGTCAAAGCCGCGCTGAGGTCTTTGCTCATTTTCGGGGCTTTTATCGTCCTCTCGTCAAGAGTTAGAAGACTAACAAATTATTATAATATAATATAGACACTTATTGCTCTGATTCTAAATTCTAAGAAAAGTCGGTGTTTACTATGTCTTTTTTCCGATTGTCCTTTGTCTTGGGGATCGCCTTAACACTTACACTGCCTTCGGTAGCCATAGCCGCATCAAATACCCCTTCGCGTCCTCGGGATGTCGTTTTGGTGGTCGATAACTCCGCTAGCATGCGCAAGAACGACTTTGGAAATTCGGCGAAAGCGGGAATGATACAGTTCATCCGTGATTCCAACGAAGAAACGCGCATCGCCTTGCTCATCTTCGATAAGACAGTCCGCATCGTTGCACCATTTACAGCTGCTTCCGCCGGGAATCGCGACTTTCTGATTAGCAAGATTAACCAGGTTAATTTCCAGGGAGCCTTCACTAATATGCCTGAAGCCTTGTTGACGGCTATCTCGGAATTGAAGCTCAATGGACGGACGAGTACAGCCAAATCCATTCTCCTTTTGACAGATGGGGCCACTGATACCGGAGACAAAATCCGCGATCTCGAGAGAACGAATGTGCTTCAGGAATACCTGGCGTCGGATCCAACAGCCTTCAATATCAAAATCTACACGGTAGCCTTGGGAGAAAACGCCGATAGGCTATTCCTCCAAGTGCTCGCTGGGTTAACGGACGGCGTCTATTACTGGGTCGCGAAGGCACGTTACCTACCCTTAATATTTAAGGAAATCGGTGAAACCATCCGTAAACGAGCACGAATGGTGGCGGCATCCGAGTCGACAATAAAGGCAGAGAAAGTAACGGATGGCTCACCGGCTGTCCCACGTCCGAGTGCTCCGCCTCAATCCAAGGAAGCGACCCAGGAAATCGCCAAATCCCCACGAGCCTCAGGATCCGCGGCCATGTCAGTCAAGGCACAGGCCGAGAAGCCAGTCAGCGGTTCTGCTGAGCCAGACGCAGGGCCAATCAAATTGATCTCAATTCAATCTGCCGAGGAGCCATCAACCAACGCGCCCGCGGCCGCGGCCGCGGCCTACGACAGTGTACCCTATTGGACGATAGGTGGTATCACGGTGTTTACCGCACTTATGCTTTTCATGACCTTCATGCTAGCCCGTGCGCGGGCAGTTCAAGTCCAGTCAGTTGGTCAACAGAACCCGAAGGGGCGAAGTGATCAACCTGTTCCGCCGGAGCCCCAGGCAATTCTCTATGATCTCAGCGGTGCCACTAATCCCACGATTCATCTGCTCACAGCTCAGGTCACTGTTATCGGTCGGATTCCACCGCACCAGGATGACAATATCGACTATATTGTGATCGACGAACCCACCATCAGTCGCCACCACGCCGTGATTGAGCGCAAGCACTTCGGCTATTGGCTTGTTGACCAACAGAGCAGGAATGGCACATTCGTCAACGGCCACCGAATCACGGGCCCGATTTGTCTCACCCATGGCGACCGGGTCCGTTTCCACACTTTCGAGTTGAGTTTCACCTCGCAGGAATGGGATTGGTCGATAAAACGATCTTAGTTGATAACACCAGCCTTCTGAGTTCGTCCTTTGAACGCCGTAACCGAGTGGACCGCCGCAGCGGGAAAACTCGGTTTTTGGAATCACCCTTGGAGCGTCGCGGTGGGGTAGCCCGCCGCAGCAGCGAGTCGGATCTCACTAACACAGGGACCGCGGCATAGAGCTTTTCAGTTGCCGGTGCCAGCTAAATGAACAGGCGTTATCGGCAGGCCTACGAACTTCCACTGAGTATCAGGAGATAGGCATGGAACCTCAGATTACGGAAAAAAGTACTAGGGCGTGTTCACGACATCCATGCAACTAGCTGATTTTTAAAGGGGTGCCAAAATGCGGACCAGTAAAAATTGTCTGCCCATTTAATGAGTTGCCGGAATATGGGAACACGCCCTGACCCATTTTCGCACCCCTTAAAAGATATGGGATCAAAATATCAGCATGTTACCAATCAAAGAAACGGTTAGTGGCACTGCATGGTGGTCAAGGGGTGATGAAAAGGGTCAAACGATCGTTTTCTGGATTCCTCCTGGGATCGGGTTGAGGTTCAGAGCTCGGTAGATGGCAAGCGCTTCGGGTTCGGGCCGGGTGGTCTTGCGGACCATGCAGGGGCGCGACCGTCGGCCCTCTGGAAGCTGGCGGTGACCCGGCATTGGCTACTTAGGTCATTTCCGATATTGAAAATACCTATCAGACAGGCCGAATCAGAATGTCCCACTTAGGCAAGAGCGGGTTGCGCTCCAATCTGGCCTCGACCTCCCGCATAGCTTTTTTGGACAGTGAAATGCCTTTCCGGTAGATCATTCTGCTCAATTTGACCACAGGTCGGATGCCTTTCCAGGTCATGCTTTTCGCCCATTCCAGCATGGTTTCGGTATCCACCAGCTTGGCTCCATTCCAATGCTGTTCCAAAATCCCCCAACAACGTTCGATGGGATTGTATTTGCTATGGTACGGTGGGTAGTACAGCAACTGAATGATTTTGCCGGTGTAATCGGCGAACTCCACCATCCGTTTGAGGAATTGCGTGCGCACACCGCTGCTTTCCGGACCATTGTCCACTTTGAGCTGGATGTGCGTCATCTTGGCCCGCTGTTCCTCGGGGATAGCCTTCCACCAGTCCTCCAGGCCATCCACGATGAAATCACTGGTCTTGAAGGAACTTCCAAACATTAGATACAACTGCCCGCTATCCTCCTCCACGATCCCAAACGGAATCTGCTTTTCCTCACAGCCCATGTCGTGGTCGGCGGCTTGGATGTCGCCGCGAGTTTTCCCACCCCGCGAGTACTCCCCGATCTTCACCGTGGCCTTGCAGTCGATGCTCAGGCGCATGACTGGCCCATCCTCCAGGCACGCCTCGCCCGCTAGGGGCTTCCCGTCCTTGTCCGCGATATTGGCAAAAATGGCGTCCGTTTCGGGGAGTTTTTTTTGGGGTTTGGCCTTGATCACCTGGCGCAGGCGGTAGCCATTGCGATTCAGGACCTCCGCCATCGTGCTCGGTGAGGGTAAGCTCGCTTCCGGGAACCCTTGGGCGCGCAACTGGGCCAACGCTTCCGCGGCCGTCAGCCGCGTGTACTGCAGACTCGTGCGGAAGGTCGGGTCCGGTTGGCTCTGGGAGTCCGCCAACGCCCACAGCGCTTGCGCGACCTCGGGGTGTTGCTCTTCCCAGAGCCGATTCCCGCCGAAGGCCGCTTGCGCGCCTACACAGAGGATCCCCGTGCGGTGCTCGTGTAAGCCCAGTTGCACCGTCTCGCGGCCCACCGAACACCCGCTCCGCTTGGCGGGCATTACCCTCGCAATATTTCAGCGCCATCGCCGCCTGGAACGAGCGACGTTCCGCCCCCGACAGCATTGAACTCGCCAATCTCAGGTCTTCGATTTGGCAGGCATGCAACGGCAAGGCGGTCGGTTCGATAGCGGATGGCATGGTTGTACTCGGTGATCAATCAGGTAGAGATATTCTACCTCAATGGGGAAACTATTTCTCGGAAATGACCTTAGTACTTCACGCAGGGAGTTCCAACTGCCGAAGCTGCCTTTCTCCTTGCGCGTGCGGCGAATAATCTGGACGAATTGATAGGCCAGTACGGTGATGAACAGATGCCCATCGATCCAGTTTTCGTTGTGATGCAACAGGGGGCGCAGGCCGAGCTCCAATTTCAAACTGCGGAACACGGCTTCGAGGTCCGTCAGCAGGGTATAGGTGCGCCATAGCCGCTCGCCATCCCAAGTGGTTTCGTTGCTGCGCAAACAGTAGACGCCGGGATGCGTATAGCGGCTACCCGCTTGGGGCTGTGGCTCGAAGCGGAGGGCAAGGGCCTTCTGACTGGTCGGGTCGGAAGTGAGTTCGATGTCATGCTGCGCGAAAAACGCTTGAAGGGTTACCATGGCGGCATGGTCCTTCGACGCACACCCCATGCGGTTTACGATGCCCTATACCACTTGGTTTGGTCGCCCAAGTACCGGCGCGATGTCTTGCAGGGCGCGATCCAACAGCGGGTACGGGAAAACTCTTCACCGATAGTGCGGAGCAATACGACATCACCATCGAGGAAATGGAGGTGAGTCCGGACCCTGCCCACATTGTTTGCTCCCTTGTCAAGCTCTAAAGACTCGGGAATCGAGGGCCGCCTTCTCAAAATCCTTAACTTGTGACCAGTGGCCTTAGCCCCACATTAGCCAAAAAGTCCAGCAATTCTAAATGTGGGTCTGAACGCCCTACCAAGAAATGATTTGGAGCCGTTACCAGACACCTGATCGTGACCTACCGAGCGAGAGGTATAGCATCTTGTTGCCGCGGCACGTACTGAGAACAGATATCCAGGGCGATAGCCGCCTGCCAGCCAACCTTGGAGGATAGAAGTGCCGTGGGACAGTCAGCGTACCGCCTCGGGGTAGTGACAACCCGATCATCGGCAGGCAAGATTCGGTGTACGGCTAAGGCGTTCTGGAGTTTAACTGGTGTTGGGTATCTCGCGTTCCAGTCCCCGCAGCATAAAGGTGAGCAGGTCATCCCAACTGGCAAAGCAGAGATAGCGGGTCAAGGCACGGATATCGTCGAACAACGTTTGGCGGGTGGGTAAGACGTCGCGCAGGAGTCGATATTTCGTATCGATCAGTTCCAGGACGGTATGAAACAGAAAGGCCAGGAGATTGAGCGTCGCCAAGAACGACGCCAGGTACTGTTGACCGTGACCGTAGTTGTGTTCGAAGTGGTAGCCACGATTTTTAAGGATGTTATTATTTTCATTCTCGATTTTCCAACGGGTCCGGCCGGTGGTAACGATCGCTTTGACGTTCTCCCGGCTTAGGTGGTAATTGGTAACCCAGCTGTTGTGATAGAGGACAGTGCCATCATCGCGAGTGGTGGTGAGCTCACACCAATTCACCTCCCGCGCCGCATTGCCGTCCCGTAACGGGAGGCGGTTAACGTAGCGATAGGTATCGATTTCATGGCTCCGTCCCGTCCAGCGCCGCTGTACCAGAGACTCTACCTTAAGTCCCGCCAGCCAGTCATAGAGTGTTGGGTGTGAGCTCGGTTTACACACCAGGATAAAATTGAACCCTACCTGCAACAGCTGTTCACAGAGGGGTTGCCGGCAATAAGGTCATCCCCCAACACCGTGATCCCCAGGGATTGGTAGCAGGCGCCATAGTGCTGCAACCAGCGTTTGGCGGCGGCGGTTTCGCAATCTTGTTTGTCATGCCCATCCTGGGGGGTAATAAACTCGGGCATCAACGGGATGACCTTGTCATAACCGGGTGCTACCAGCACCGGGGTCAGTGCCTGATGGCTGTAGCTGACCGTGCCATTAGTATGCTGGGCGGTTGAACAGTTCGGGCAATGAATTACTGTCGAGGAAAAGTACTGCACCCCATCGAGTGCCAGCAGCACCGTGCCATTAAGCGCCCGCCACTCGGTCAGATAACCGCCCGCCACCAGCCCCCGGAAAATAGAGGCAAACAGCGCGTCCAAGACCGTCGGTGGGACTCCATCCAGCAACGTACGGATGCGATTATCGCAGGGAATCTCCCCCATCCCGAAGAGCGTTTGGGCGTTGCTGATGCCCTTGCCCCTGCATCGCTTTTTGAAAGGCCAGAAACGACGGGCTCTGCGTGAAAAATACGGCAAACGCGCCCAGCGCGGCATCCTTCATGCTATACACGAGGTTGTTCCCCGTCCGTTGATCCGGCAAGGCGTCCAACACCGTGTGAAAGTAGCTCACCAGTGTCTCAAAATTAAAGGGCGGCTCCGGTGGCCCCAAGGGATAGCTCATGGCTTGTGCCTCGTGTTGCATCAGCCATAGAGGCTATCACACACCCCCTGAAGACCTACAATAACACGATGTGCAAGCCACATTTAGAATTGCTGCAAAAAGTCCGTCAACATCGCTTACCCACCCTTCACCCGCTATAATCCCGTTCTGCAGACCCTGACCGACCATGGACCCATCATTACCCCAACTAAGCCCATCGCCATCCGCCGCGCGCTTATCAGCGTTTCCGATAAAACCGTATCCT
>CAVOJV010000012.1:0-7422 GCA_963696325.1 uncultured Gammaproteobacteria bacterium | reverse complement strand
CGTTCTCCCGGGGTGCGCGATCTCAAACGCATTTACTGGCAACTGAACTTGCCCGAGGAAGTCTTATGACGGCTGACGTGCGGCCGTTGCCTGGCAATATCGGACTGCCGGCGAAATGGCGGGAGGATATCGCGTGTAGGTTTCAAAGCGATCCCGCCGCTCGCAGCCGGTTTGAAGTGGTTACAATAAATTTTTTTGCCGAAATAATTCTTGTGGAGTGAATAATGAGTGAAGCGACGCTGCTTGAAGAGTTGGCGGAATTGGAAACGGCGGAAGAGTTTTTGAACTACTTCGCAATTGCGTTCGACTCGACCGTGGTGCAGGTGAACCGGCTGCACATTTTGCAACGGTTTCACGATTACCTGCATCAGATGGGGGATGCGATGCCGCAGGACGAAGTCGGCAAGCGGGTCGAATACGCCCGACTTCTGCATCGCGCTTACCAGGATTTTGTGGAGTCGGACGCCCTGACGGAGAAGGTATTCAAAATTTTCCACAGGAATGATCCGCACCAGAGTTTCCTGCCCTTGGACGAAGCCTTCAAATAGGGTGACTGCGATGCTGCCGCGCTTTGCCTGTGGCGATCAGGTCAGGGTGATCCGTAACATTCGCAACGATGGGACCTATCCTGGGGCAGTGAGGGGAGCGCTGCTGATCAAGTGCGGCAGCATGGGCTTTGTCAGCCAGGTCGGTACCTTCCTGCAAGACCAGATCATTTACGCCGTGCATTTTATCGACGACGGAAACCGTCTGGTCGGCTGCCGGGAGCAGGAACTGATTGCGGCGGATCAACCCTGGGTATACAGTCGCTTCGGGGTGCGCGATAAAGTGGTCACCCGCTTGTCCCTGGCTATTCGCGGTACAACGGTAGTGGCGGCGGGCAGCGAAGGCGACGTGCATACGGTGCTCCGTGATATACCCGGCGGGGTTCAGTATCACATCCGCTTCCCAAACCGTATCCTGCGAGTGCCAGAAACTGCGCTGGATATTGCGGGGGGACCGGTTGATTGAAATGGTGCAGGGCATCAAGCGTGTGCGTCCAGCGAGGGTTTGCCCGCTCCTGAAACGGCGCTGTCGCGGTTGCTACTTCGACTGCTTCGGATGCCCTCAGCCTACCAAATATAAGATGTTATTTTTAAAAAATTTCTAAACAAGCTTGCGGCTGGCGATCAAGGGTATGATTTTTGCGAATGGCTATGCAGCCAATAAGTCGACATTGTTATAGGAGAGATGTTATGAGTGAGCAGGCTCACGAGTTGGATCGAAACCAGGCCGCTGGGTCTTTTCGCCTGCTGGCGGAGGATCTGGCTTTAATGGCACCCTATGTCGATGAGGAAGTACCGCAATTGGTCGAGTGCGCCATCCGCCGTGGCGAAGGGGTATTAGCCGCCAATGGCGCCTTGTCGGTAAGAACCGGCGACCGTACCGGACGTTCTCCAAAGGATCGGTTTATCGTCGATGAACCGGGCAGTCGCGATTGTATCGATTGGGGTATCGTCAATCGGCCTTTCGATGCCGCCGCTTTTGAAAACCTCTGGAATCGGGTGGTGGAGCATGTTTCCAGTAAGGGTGATGCTTTCATATCCTTTCTGCGAGCAGGGGCTGATCCGGTACACAGCATATCGTTACGGGTCATTACCGAATTCGCCTGGCACACGCTGTTCGCCCGCCAACTGTTTATCCGGCCCGCAAAATCCGACCCGCACGACGCCGGGTGGACGGTGCTCAATGCCCCTTCCTATGAAGCCGATCCTGCCCGCGATGGTACGTCCAGCGGTGGTGCCGTGATCATCGATCTGGCCAAGCAGCGTATCCTGCTGTGCGGCATGCACTATGCCGGTGAGATGAAAAAGGCGGTGTTTTCAGTCATGAACTACCTGATGCCCGAACAGGGTATCCTGCCCATGCATTGCGCGGCGAATGTGGGGGAAGACGGTGATGTAGCACTGTTCTTCGGCTTGTCGGGCACCGGTAAAACCACCCTGTCGGCAGACCCTACCCGCTTTCTGATTGGCGACGACGAGCATGGCTGGAACGACCAGGGGATTTTCAACTTCGAAGGCGGCTGTTACGCCAAATGCATTCAACTCACTCAGGAACGGGAACCGGTGATATGGAATGCCATCCGCTTTGGGGCAGTCATGGAAAATGTAGTCCTCGATGGGATTCGTCATGTCCCCTGTTACGACGACGAGTCCATCACCCAGAACACCCGCGTCGCTTATCCGCGTGAATACATCGAGATGCGCATGCCTGGTAACCGCGCCGGCCATCCCCAGGCGATCATTTTTCTCACCTGCGATCTGTTCGGCGTGTTGCCCCCGGCAGCCATCCTGTCAAAACAGCAGGCCGCCTACTATTTCCTCAGCGGTTACACGGCACTGGTTGGCAGCACCGAGGTTGGGCAAATTGAGGATGTCAAGCCGACCTTCAGCGCCTGCTTCGGCTCGCCGTTCTTTCCAAGAAAGCCACGCGAATACGCGGACCTGCTGATGCGCAAGATCGAGCAATACAACAGCCCCGTGTATTTAGTCAACACCGGCTGGACGGGGGGCGCATATGGCGACGATGGGCGCCGGTTCAGCATCGCCACTACCCGCGCACTTATTCACGCGATCGTACGAGGCGGATTGCAGGGTGTGGAAACGCAACAGTTGCCTGGACTAAACCTCACCATTCCCAGGCATGTTCCCGGTGTTGACACGAGTATTCTTAATCCGCGCAGTGGCTGGCATGATAAGAATGCTTATGATCGTCAGGCGCGCGACCTGATTCAGCGGTTCCTGGCTAATTTCGAGCGCTTTCAGGTATCCCGCGAGATCCGCTCGGCCGGTCCGAGGCTCTGAGCAAGCGCTCGATGGCGTCACCGTGGGGGCTATGCTCCCACCGTGGCCGGTTTCGTTTCCCTCATCATAAGCAAGTCACTAACGGAAACCAGATACCCCGGCTAGCAGTAACGCCGCGTGTCTAATCACACTCGGTATCAAACGCTGAAACTCTCGCCGCAACCGCACTGGTCCTTTACGTTGGGGTTCTTGAACTTGAAACTTTCGTTCAAGCCTTCCTTGACGAAATCCAGTTCGGCGCCATCCAGATAGGTCAGGCTTTTAGGGTTGACTATTACTTTGACACCGTGATTCTCGAATACCTGATCATCGGGTTCGATTTGATCGGCGAAATCGATCACATAGGCAAATCCGGAACAGCCGGTGGCGCGCACCCCCACCCGCAAACCCTCGCCCTTACCACGATTGGCCAGGTAGCTTTTGACCCGCTTGGCGGCGTTTTCAGTGAGCATAATAGCCATTGTCGTTACCTCATCATTAAGTGAATGATTATCAAACTGTATAGTTGGACCGCTGTTTGGCCCGGTAATCACCGATGGCGGCCTTGAGGGCATCCTCGGCCAGCACCGAGCAGGGTATCTTTTCCGCTGGCAACGCCAATTGCTCAGCAATCTGGGTGTGTTTGATGGCCTGCGCTTCCTCCAGCGTCTTACCCTTCACCCATTCGGTAAGCAAGGAACTGGTGGCGATGGCAGCGGCCCCGCCATAGGTTTTAAAACAGGCATCTGCAATCACGCCCTGACCGTTGACCTTGATCTGGATCTTGATCACGTCCCCGAGTAAGGGCGAGCCTGCCATGCCGGTGCCGACGCGGGGCTCGCGCCTGGCAAAAGAACCCACGTTACGTGGGTTTGCATAGTGGTCCAGGAGTTTTTCGCTGAAACTCATGACGGCCGGTTCGCGACACCTCAATAGGTTTCCCATTCCACCTTGCTGAGATCCACGCCTTCTTGATACAGCTCCCAGAGGGGGGAGATCTCGCGCAACCGGGTCACGGCCTTTCTCACCGCGGCGATGGTGTAGTCGATTTCTTCCACGGTGGTAAAGCGGCCGATGCCGAAACGAATGGCGCTATTGGCCAGTTCAACGGACAGCCCGAGCGCGCGCAGCACATGGGAAGGCTCCGAGCTGGCGGACGTGCAGGCGGAGCCGGTGGAGACGGCGATATCCTGCAAAGCCATGAGCAGGGCTTCGTTGACTATAAAGTTGAAGCTGATATTGAGATTGCCTGGCGCCCGCCGTTTCAGATCACCGTTCAGATAGACAGCGTCCATTGCACGGAGGCCATCCCATAAACGGTCCCGCAACCCGCGGATGCGTTCGTTGTCGGCGGCCATTTCCTGTTTGGCGATCCGAAAGGCTTCGCCCATGCCAACAATCTGGTGGGTGGCCAGGGTGCCAGCGCGCATGCCCCGCTCATGACCGCCGCCATGCATCTGTGCGGCGAGTTGGACACGCGGCTGGCGGCGCACGTAGAGGGCACCGATGCCTTTGGGACCATACGTCTTGTGGGCGCTGAAACTCATCAGATCCACCGGCATGGTCTGGAGGTCAATGGGGATTCTGCCAGTGCTCTGCGCGGCGTCCACATGAAACAGAATACCACGGCAACGGGTCAGCCTGCCGATGGCGGTCAGGTCCTGAATAACCCCGATCTCATTGTTCACGTGCATGATGGACACCAACAGTGTGTCGTCCCGCAGGGCTGCTTCCAGCGTGTCCAGATCCATCAGCCCCGTGGACTCCGGGTCCAGATAAGTGACTTCGTAGCCTTCCCGTTGCAGTTGCCGGCAGGTATCGAGCACCGCTCGGTGTTCCGTTTTGCTGGTGACGAGGTGGCGCCTCTTCTTGCCGTAATAATGCGCCGCCCCCTTGATGGCTAGATTGTTGGATTCGGTTGCCCCCGAGGTCCAGACGATCTCACTGGGGTCGGCATTCACCAGCGCCGCCACCTGGGCACGCGCCGCTTCCACCGCATTGGCGGCTGATCTGCCCAAGGCGTGACTGTGCGATGCAGGGTTGCCAAAGCTACCGTCCAGCGTTAGGTACCGCCGCATCTGCTCAGCGACCCGCGGGTCTACCGGCGTGGTCGCCGCATAGTCCAGATAGATGGGTAGTCGCATGGTGCTGGGTACTGTGGCGCTGCGCAGGGATAGCGCCGTTCAACCCGTTCCGCCACCAGCGGCCCGCGGAATCTGGTCCTGCGCCGCCGCCGAATGTATTTCGCATTTGCCGAGATCTGGAAGCCGGGTCTCGCCAGGCTCGATCCCGTGGGCCCGCATAGCCTTGCACATTTCCTCCAGTCTCCGATCGAGCAGGTGAATGTGGTCCAGCATTCGGTTGATGGCATGTGCCTCCGGGTCCGGCATGTCGGGGGTGGTGCCGTAGGCATCGAAACCGAGTTTGCGGGCAATTTCCCTATGCACTTGCACCTGGCTTTCCTCACGCTCCACCATGCGGCCGGGCACGCCCACCACCGTGGCGCCGGGGGGCACCTCCTTGACAACGACCGAGTTGGAGCCGATACGGGCGCCGTGCCCCACTGTAAAGGGGCCCAGCACTTTGGCGCCGGCGCCGATCACCACGTTGTTGCCCAGGGTGGGATGGCGTTTGCCCTTCTGCCAACTGGTGCCGCCCAGCGTGACACCCTGGTAGAGCGTGCAGTCATCGCCGATCTCGGCGGTCTCGCCGATGACCACGCCCATGCCGTGATCGATGAAGAAGCGCCGGCCGATCGTGGCGCCGGGATGGATCTCGATGCCTGTCAGCCAGCGGGTGATGCTGGAAAGCATACGGGCCAGCCATTTCAATCCCAGCTTCCACAGGCGATGGCTGAGGCGGTGGAGCAGAATGGCATGGATACCAGGATAGGTGGTGAGGATTTCGAAGATATTGCGCGCCGCTGGATCGCGATCAAAAACGCAGTAGATATCCTCTTGTAGACGTTTCCACATAAGGTTTGAGCGTGATCATTCGCAAGGTGTGGTAGGGAACAGGGCGGCGCCTGCGCGCCGAATTTCCAAGCGATTATATCAACAACTACTCTGGATTACTGCATGGGTGCTGACCCATTCTACTGGCGGGATGGCTTTTTACGTCCCTGCACCGCCCCAAGAATGCCACGCAGTATATTGATTTCATTTTGATCCGGCAGTGCCCGGTTGAAAAGCCGGCGCAATCGACGCATGAGGCGGCGGGGGTTTGCCGGGTCCAGAAAGTCGATTTCCAGCAACACCTGCTCTAGATGGTGGTAAAAATGCGCCATTTCCTCGGCCTGCGCCGGCGGACGGGTAGCGGTCGGTATTTCGACTGTGCACGGTTCACCGGCGGCCATGCGCATTTCATAGGTGAGCACGAGGACGGCGGCGGCCAGATTCAAGGAGCTGAACGCCGGGTCGGTGGGGATGCGTACCAGAAAGTTGCAACGGTCCATTTCATCGTTGGTCAGCCCTGAGCTTTCCCGGCCAAACAGCAAGGCAACCTGGCCCCGGGTGCTGAATTCCGCCACCCGGATGGCGCACTGCCGCGGGTCGAGTTCCGGGCCGGACAGGCCCCGGCGGCGGGCCGATGCGCCCATGACCAGCCGGCAGTCGTTCAGGGCGGCGTCCAGGCTGTCCACCATCCGCGCCTGCGCCAGGATGTCGTCCGCACCGGCGGCGCGGGCCGTGGCTTCGGCATGCGGGAACAGCGATGGTCTGAGCAATACCAGTTGCCTGGCGCCCATGTTTTTCATGGCCCGCGCCGCAGCTCCGATGTTGCCGGGATGGGTGGTCTCCACAAGGACGATGCGCAAATTGTCAAAATTCATTTTTTTGCTATGATTAACGACTTTTTGCTAAGCAGCAAGCCATCGATCTTTCCCAGCCGACCAACATCATGCATCCCACCATCACTATTGCAATGCGCGCTGCGCTAGCCGCTGGAAAAACCATTGTACGTTACCTGGAGCGATTAGACAGGATTGCGATCAACGAAAAGGAGCACAACGATTTCGTCACCGAGGCCGACCTCCAGGCGGAACAGGACATTATCAGCATTTTGCGAAAAACCTACCCTAATCACGGTATCCTCGCCGAGGAAAGCGGCCTGCTACCGGGCGCCGATGATGACTACCAGTGGATTATCGATCCCCTGGATGGGACTACCAACTTCGTCCATGGCCTGCCGCATTTCGCGGTATCCATCGCCCTGCGTCATAATAACCGCTTGGAGGTGGGGGTGATCTATGATCCGATCCGCCAGGAGATGTTTACCGCTTCGCGGGGTGGCGGCGCGCAGTTGAACGAACGCCGCATGCGCGTCAGGGGTGTCAATAGCCTGGAAGCAGCACTGCTGGGCACCGGATTTCCGATCCGCCACCCCCGGCATATACCTGCTTATCTGAAGATGTTTGGCAGTCTTTTTACCCAGTGCGCCGAATTGCGCCGCGCTGGCTCTGCCGCTCTGGATCTGGCTTATGTAGCCGCGGGACGCCTGGACGGATTCTGGGAAATCGGCCTCAATGAGTGGGACATGGCAGCCGGCGCCCTGCTGGTGCAGGAGGCTGGCGGCCTGGTCGGAGACTTTGGCGGTGGTA
>CAVOJV010000011.1:0-21661 GCA_963696325.1 uncultured Gammaproteobacteria bacterium | reverse complement strand
ACGCCTGTAACTCTGATCGACACGATCTTGAACGCAACTCAGTATTAGACCCTGAGACCAGCACGGGCAAGCTTCGCTTAGCCCGTGGCACCCGATGATCAAAATAAGGTGGAATCCAAAACCCAGGCCCTGAATCTACCTCCCTGGTCTTAAGTTGACGCCAATGGGGTCAAGCCCGGAATGAACGACTGCCTTATCGGCCGCTTTAATGCGTTGAGCTCTACTCAGTTGACTCCTCGGCCGCAGCCTTTAGATGCGAAGGCAAATGAGATGAGAAGACTACTCCCCATTATGCTGTTTCTCGCAGCGGCGAATTATTCTCCCGGCGGCGGCAAATTCCGCCGACTTGCCGACGATAAGCATCACCGAGACCGGTTCCCTGGCCTCAGAACAAGGAATGAAAAGAGGTGAGCTTACGGTCCATAGAACAGGAGACACGAGCAACCCACTGACCGTGAGATACAGCATCAGCGGCACAGCGACCAATGCAATTGACTACAGGAGACTCTCCGGTTCGGTGATCATGGCCGCCGGTCAGTCGTCTGCGCCCATTTGGGTGATACCCAGGGACGACAGGAATTTTGAAGCTGATGAAACGGTGGTGATCACGCTGTTGGAGAGTGCTTCCTACGTGATCGGCTCGCCCAATAGCGCGACATGCACCATCGCAGCCAACGATTTCTCCAGGCCCTTGGTGAACGTTGCGGCGAGAAAACCGAGTGCTTCGAGATCCGGCATCGGCGATACGCTGACCTTCTCCCGGACCGGAGATGCTTCGGGAACGCTCATCTCGAGATACATTGCCGGTGGCACGGAAACGAGGGGGAGGGATTACGGGGGAGTTGCGAGAATTCCGGAGACGGTTGCCACCCCTGCCAACTGCTCATCCGCCGGCGCCACTGGCAACACCATCGAAGACATGATCGAGGAGGGCGACGAGACTGTCATCGCAGTCGCCTCGACCAGTAGCGCGGACATCCCCTATAGCAGCAGCCGACGATTCCCCTCCGCCCGTGGTGAACGTTGTGGCCTACAAAACCGAGTGCTTCAAAATCCGGGGCCACCGGTGAGTTCACCTTCTCCCGGACCGGAAATACCGCAAGAGCCTGTATCTTGGTATATAGTGCCAGCGGCACGGCAGCGAAAGGGAGGGATTACAGGAGAATCACGAGAATTCAGGGAATGGCTGTCATCCCGGCCAACGCCTCATCCGTCACCGCCATGGTAACACCGATCAAGGACACAATCGAGGAGAGCGACCAGACGGTCACAGTAACACTTCTGAGCAGGCGCACCTACCAGATCGGCTCACCCGGGAGTGCCACCGTCACCATCACGAGTGCTCCGACAGTGACCTCGTTTGTGATACCGGCTGCGGCCACGAGCCTTACGGTTCCCATCACCAGCTTCACGGCGACGGACAACGTGGGGGTGACGGGGTACATGGTGACCGAGTCGGCCACGGCTCCTCTGGCGACAGCCGGAGGGTGGTCGGGAACGGCGCCGGCTTCCCACACCTGCGCGACAGCAGGCAGCAAGACCCTGTATGCGTGGGCCAAGGACGCCGCGGGCAACGTGTCTGCAAGCAGGAGCGCTTCCGTCACCATTACGCTCCAATCGGGGGGGCCTGAACCGGCTGGCTGGTATGCCGGGGACATGCACGTGCATCGGAGCTGCGGAGGAGCCCCCGAAGATGTCGCGAGCCTTTACAATAAGATGGGCCCCCAGAATCTGGCGGCGATATCTCTGTTGGCTGACATGGGCAATGGCGAGGTTCAAGACCCTGTTACCGACCTGCCCCTCGTCACCGGCCAGGACGATCCGGCTTGGCCTGACCGGATTGTCCACTGGGATGCCGAGTGGCACTGGGACCCCACGTATATGCAGTATCCCCACCAGGCCCTTGGCGGGCACATTGTGGCTCTTGGGCTTACGGAAGCTCATCAGGTTTGGGAAGAGTATACGTTTCCGATTTTTGAGTGGGCACATCAACGTAGCGGTATCGCCGGGTTTGCGCATATGCAGTATCTGGATAACACCATCCCGCAGAGCCTGAATTGCTGCATCCCCATGGAATACCCGGTCGAAGTGGCCCTGGGGTCGGCCGACTTCATCTCAGAGGATGTGAACGGCAGCGACTCCTTCATCCAAGCCTATTATCGCCTGCTCAACACAGGCTTTCGGCCCGGGTTTGCCGCTGGAACCGACTATCCGTGCGGCGTGTCGACCCTGGGATCTCTCCTGACTTATGCCCAGGTTGCCGGGGGACAGATGACCTATCGCAACTGGATCGAAGGCATTGCCAACGGCAGGACGGTCATATCGCGGAACGGGCACAACGAATTCTTGAATCTGGTGGTGAACGACACCGCCACTCCCGGGGACGAGATCAACCTGACAGGCGGCGGAAATGTGCAGGTGGCGATTCAGTGGACGGCGAACCAGGATCTCACGGGCACCATCGAGCTGGTGCGCAATGGTGTGGTCGTGGCTGCCAGCCAGAAGTCCGTTGCACCGGGCACCCCCGCGACTTTGACAGAAACCGTGAATTTTACGCAAGAGCGGGTGGCTGGCTGCGCGGAGGATGAGCGGCGACGGGCACCAGGTCCATACCGCGGCGGTTTTCGTGACGGTGGACAACGCACCTGTCCGTGCAAGCGCGTCCGACGCCCAGTTTTACGTGCAGTGGATGGACAACTTGCTGCAGAAAACATCTCAGGGAGGAGACTGGAATATCTATTTCCCGACCAACCTCGCTGCAGCGCAGGGGCGTTACCAGGCTGCCAGGGCAATCTATGAGCAAATCGCCCTGGAAGCCGGTGAAGCGCCAACGGAAGGCACCATTTTCACCTACCAGACTCCGACCGTATTCGAGAATGATTCGGCGTACGAGCTGGGCACCAAGTTTTATGCGGATGTGAACGGCCAAGTCACGCAGGTGCGCATTTACACGAACGCCCTGGAGGGGGGAGACCATACCGTCCGCATCTGGCGTGCGGCCGATGGTGCCCTGCTGGCTGGTCCGTACACCTGGAACATCACATCGGGGACGGAAGGGTGGAAGACATTCACGCTCCCGACACCGGTAAGCATAACTGCCAACACGGACACCATCGTGGCAGTCTCGAACAGCGCCGATCTCTACTACGCGTCAGCCAGCAATGGATTTGCCGCGCCCATCGTGAACGGTCATCTCCACACGTATGTGGGAAGTGGAGTCTATACGACCGTATTGGGGTCGATGCCGACATCCACCTTTTCAAATTCCAACTATTTCAGGGACGTGGTGTTTGTTCCGCAACTGTGAGGCCTGTGCCGACCGACGACCTATCCTTGAGATCTCTCCCGGCTCGGTCTCATTCGCTAAGGCAAACGACTCCCCTCCCTCGATGAGAGCAGCAAAGTCTTGATTGCTTGCTCCTTCTTCGTGCTCTTCGTGCCCTTCGTGGTGAAATTGCTTTTCGTTTGCGGCCCACAGTCTGCGCGTGTGAACCCTTACAAGGAAATTCAAACCTATGCCTGAACCATTGAAAGTCATCCCCGTCGCCCGTCCCTTCCTGGATGAACGGGAAGCCGAAGCTGCCAAACGTCCCATCATGAGCGGGTGGGTGACCCAGGGACCTGAAGTCGCGGCTTTCGAAAAAGAGTTTGCCGACTACGTGGGCGCGAAACATGCCTGCGCCGTATCGAGCTGCACCACCGCACTCCACCTGGCTCTTCTGGCAGTTGGGGTCAAGCCGGGGGATGAAGTCGTTACCGTCAGCCACTCCTTTGTAGCCACGGCAAACAGTGTCCGCTATTGCGGAGCCAAACCGGTTTTTGTCGATATCGAGCCCGACAACCTTCAACATCAACCCGAAGCTCATCGAAAACGCCGTCAATTCCTCGACGCGCGCCATCCTCTGCGTGCACCAGATGGGGATGCCCTGTGACATGGCGGCAATCCTTAAGATCGCCCGCCAGAAGGGCCTCCCGGTCGTTGAAGATGCGGCCTGTGCCATCGGGAGCGAAATCCTGTGGGACGGCAACTGGGAAAAGATCGGAAAACCCCACGGCGACATCGCCTGTTTTTCCTTTCACCCCCGCAAGATCATCACGACGGGCGACGGTGGAATGTTGACCACGAGCCGGTCGGAGTGGGATGACCTATTTCGATTGTTGCGGGTCCATGGCATGAGCATGGACGCCTCGTCCAGACATGAAGCCGGGAAGGTCGCATTTGAATCGTACCTGGACCTCGGCTTCAACTATCGCATGACCGACATCCAGGCAGCCATAGGGCGTGAACAGTTGAAACGCCTCCCGGAGATCGTCGCCCGTCGCAGGGAACTGGGGGAACGATACCGGAAGCTCCTTGCCGGCATTCCAGGGGTGATCCCCCCGTCGGAGCCGTCCTGGGCCCGCAGCAACTGGCAGAGTTATTGCGTTCGTCTTCCAGATGGGTGCGACCAGCAAAGGGTCATGCAGGAGATGCTCGACGCAGGCGTCTCAACCCGTCGCGGCATCATGTGTTCTCACCGGGAACCGGTCTATTTTTCTCAGGAGCCATGGTCCTGCGGTGTCGGCCCCGGGGATTGTCGACTGCCCGCCCGGCAGCTGCTCGCGTCTCCTGGAAAGTGAAAAGGCCCAGGATCAGTGCATCCTGCTCCCGCTCTATCATCAAATGACGCAGGAAGAACAGGACCGGGTGGTGCAGAACGCTACAGACCACCTGCAGGGCGTAAGACCAGTTATCTCTTGGCGAGTTTTGCGCCCAATACGGTAAACTTACTTGAAAAGGACCCTATTGATGAGCGCGAAAAGAATTTCGATTCTGATTTTTCTGCTAATTCTGGCTCAGAATGCTTTGTGTTTTTCGGAAACTCTTCGCTATCACACGGTAGTTCTGGATGGATCAAATAAGATTCTTCCATGGTATTCACCAGCCTCCAAGGCCTATGACCGATACCTTTATCAGCTGTGGCAGTGGCTCCCGACAGTCCCGAATTATAACGGGTTGCCCATGTATTATTTATCCTGCGGATTTAAGCCAGGGAATCCAATTACAGTAGATACGTGGGAAAACGATTGGGGAGAAAGAGTCCCCAATTTTGTTGAATTTGCACGTTTGTACTATGCCTACTCAGGGGACACAAGACCATTGACTATTGCAAAGGGGCTTGTAGATTATGCTCTTGCTCACGTGGATGACTCCCGTCGAACTATAGCTGGCCACACTTTCCATACGGTACTGCTAATGCGGGTGCCACTACCACTAATGGCGACAACGTAGCGTGGGGTGCGAATTCGACGTGCTTGTGGACCTATCGGTGCAGACATGGGGATGAGTTTCTATAAAATGTATTTGATCTATGGGACAGCTTTGTACAGGACGGCAGCCATTAATATGGCTAGATACCCTTGCCATCCAAAATAGTTGCTGGAAATTCCACGAACTCTCCTTGGCCTTATGTGGTAAATGCTAAGCACAGGAGTGACCCAGATCCAGATACTGCTCAAACTGGGCCGGCGCATTGACACTGTTTGATATGTTAATTGAGCTATGGTGAGCCAAATGCGGCAGCATACACCACGGCCAGAACCACCCTCAAGAATTGGATTCTCACATATCCTATGATCAATGGTAATTGGGTATCCGGTCATAGTGACAATTACATAGACGGTAATACGAATAAATGCAATACGACTAAGAGCAACATGAATCTTTATCTTCTGGACAATCCAACATTTGACCCTAATTTCTCTAAAAATGTTCCTGCTCTATTGAACTGGACTGAAACCAACATGGTTGCCGTTGCGACAAGTGACGGGCTCTATGGGACAACGGGGCAATACTATGGGGCACACGTTCCTGCCGAACAAACCGCCTATATGTGGCGGATGGGCTACCAGAGCATCACGGCAGGCGGCCGAATATGCCAGATGGTATGCCATTTCAGGAAATGTGACACACAAAGACATCGCCTACCGTGGATTCAATTATTCGACGTACATGATGAAATCTACAGGTGAGTCCTCAGATGGCCCTACTGATGGTGTAGGTTTCTGGTGGGGTGATGCTTATGCCGAAGGGCCCGAGAATGTTCTTCCATGGTTTTGCGGGAGTTCCTGAGTGGGCGCCGCCTCGGGAGAACCATATTCTGTATTCACGATCTGTTTTGAAAAATGTAATTTATGCAACGGGCAATGTACAGTATACACCCACCGACAGTTCGGGAACCGAGTATCTTCGACTGGCTTTCCTGCCGAGCAGCATTCACGTAGGTGGTGTTGTACTGACTTCACGCTCCGATCTCAATGCGGAAGGATATACCGTAAGAGATTTGGGGAATGGAGATTATGCGGTGAATATCAGAAGGGAACGGGCTGGGGATGTCGTGATTTCGAGCGGATTGCAGCCACCTCGAGCTTGCGGATGGTCGAGTGACCTGCCCCCAAACAGATCGGTTCCTGAAGCACGGCGGGATGCAAAGTGTAACAGGCGTGACGCAGAGCACATAGCGCATAGCGCAGAGAGCATAGCGAAGGGCGCTTGGTGGAGGGCGCGGAATATCCTGAGAGACCAAGAATGCCCGATATGAATACCCTATGGTGAAGTTCAGGTTTCAAGACTTGAAGATTTGGCAGTTGGCGATTGAAATTGCCAATGAGCTCTTTGAACTTGCCGACAAACTTGAGGCAAAGAGGCTTTATCGCTTTGCAGAACAACTCCGCGGAGCAGCAATGTCGATGTCGAACAATATTGCGGAGGGTTCCGGATCATCTTCAAAGAGAGAATTCGCCCAGTTTTTGAACATTGCTCGAAGATCCACATTTGAGAATGCCAATATTCTCATTCTGTTGCAAATGCGGGATCTCTTGAAGAGAGAAACCCTGGACAAACACTTGGATCGCCTTGACCACCTCTGTCGTCAGATAACAAATTTCCAGGCCTCTCTCAAATGAAAGGCTTACGCCCTGCGCTCTGCGCCCTGCGCTCTCGCTCTGCGCTCTGCGCTCCTGCGCCCTGCGACTAACCAATGCCCTCAACCCCTACTAGCACTGCAGCCGCGACCCCGATGCCACAAGACACGCCCCCCACCGCCGAAAAGCACACCTACGGCCAGATCCTGAAATCCTCGGCCCTGATCGGCGGCTCATCGGTGGTGAACATCGCCATTGGAATCGTTCGCACCAAGGCGATGGCGGTGCTGCTGGGCCGGCCGGTTTCGGGCTGATGGGCCTTTACGGGTCGATCGCCGACGTTGCCCACAGCATTGCGGGGATGGGCGTCAACAGCAGCGGCGTGCGCCAGATTGCCGAGGCGGTCGGCACCGGCGAAACAGAGCGGATCGCGCGAACCGTCGCCGTGCTGCGGCGAACATCGGTCGATCCTTGGCATTTTGGGCGCCGTTTTGCTGTTCGCATTTTCCGGACAGGTTTCCACCTTGACTTTTGGCGACCGATCAACACGCCTCCGCCGTAGCGTTGCTGTCACTTGCCGTCTTTTTCCGCTTGGTGGCCGGCGGGCAGGGGGCGTTGATCCAGGGAATGCGGCGAATCTCCGACCTCGCGAAGATGGGGATTCTGGGGGCGCTCTACGGCACGGTCATCAGCATTCCCATGGTCTATTACCTTCGGGAAGACGGGGTGGTCCCGGCCCTTGTGGCCGCTGCCGCCATGTCCATCGTCACGTCGTGGTGGTACAGCCGGAAGGTGCGGATTCAGCCTCCCTCGATGACGGTTTCGCAGGTGAGGCATGAAGCGGCCGGCCTGTTGAAGCTCGGCTTTGCCTTCATGGCGAGTGGGTTTCTCGATGATGGGGGCCGCCTATGCGGTCCGGATCATCGTCGTCCGCCAGGTGGGTCTCGAAGCGGCAGGCTTCTATCAATCCGCATGGACGCTGGGCGGACTGTATGTGGGGTTTATTCTGCAGGCCATGGGAGCGGACTTCTATCCCACGCCTGACCGCCGTGGCCGGGACAATGACGAGTGCAACCGGCTTGGTGAACGAGCAGGCGCAGGTGAGCCTCCTGCTGGCGGGACCGGGCGTGATCGCCACTCTCACCTTCGCGCAGCTGGTCATCGTCCTTGCTCTATTCCGCGAAATTCGATGCGGCGGTGGAAGTCCTGCGCTGGATTTGTCTCGGCATGACCCTGCGGGTGATCACCTGGCCCATGGGCTTCATTATCTTGGCAAAAGGGGAGCAAAATATCTTTTTCTTGACCGAGCTGGCTTGGACTGTCGTCAATGTTGGTCTTTCGTGGCTATGTGTGGGATCGTTTCGGTTTGAATGGCGCTGGCATTGCTTTTTTTGGATCTACGTCTTTCATGGACTCATGATCTACCCAATCGTCCGACGGCTCAGCGGTTTTCGCTGGTCAGCCGCGAACAGACAAACCGGATTCTCTTTTCCTCTGCCTGATCATGGTGGTGTTCATGCGGTTTCTTGTGCTGCCGGATCTTTGGGCTGAGCGTCGTCGGAATATTGCTGGTGATTCTGAGCGGTATTTACTCCGTTCGAGCCCTTCTCAAGCTCGTCTCCACGGACCGGATCCCTCCCCCGATCCTGCGATTGCTCGTCCGTCTGGGCCTCGCACCCTCGAGAGCTACGACCAGTCTGGGAGTGGCGAGTAACCTCCTGACTACCATGATAGACTATCCGGCTTCAGCAGGACCCCGAGAACCGAAGACTCCACAAGAATGTATCCCTGGGAAAGCTTATGAAATTAAGCTGCTCTTTCATCACTTTACACGAAATCTACTGTATGAGGCGACGACATGAAGATTCTCGTCTTCGCCCATCAGCTCGAGATCGGTGGCACCCAGACGAACGCCATCGAACTCGCCGTGACGCTTCGAGACCTTCACGGCTATGAGGTGGTTCTGTTTCGCGACGCCGGGACCAATGGTCAAAATGGCCGAGCAGAAAGGGCTGCGCTTCCTGCCGGCTCCAGGTGCACGCATCCATCCGTCGCCAGCCCGTATGCGGCCCTGCGTCACGCGGTGCGTCGCGAACGTCCTGACCTCGTCCATGTCTGGGACTGGTGGCAGTGCCTGGACGCTTACTATGCCGTGCACCTGCCCATGGGTGTCCCGATGGTCGTCACGGACATGAACATGGGCCTAACCGTGTGCTGCCCAAGGGCTACCGACTACCTTCGGGACGCCGGAGCTCCTGGACCAGGCAAGGGCGACGGGCTATCGGCGGCTGGAGCTGATCCTTCCGCCGGTCGACGTGCATCTGAACGCTCCTGGAGCTGTCGAAGCACGGCCCTTTCGAGGCGTTCGGCATCGACGACGGCGACATCACGCTGGTGACTGTCTGCAGACTCAGCGAGTGGATGAAGGCCGAGAGCCTGCTCGGACACTTGATGTCGTCCGGAGACTAGGCGCTGATCTGCCGTTGCGTTTCGTGATCGTTGGGGACGGGTGCACTGCGAACCAGGCTGGAACTGCTGGCGGACGAGATCAACGCCGAGTTGGGACGGCCTGCCGTGGTGCTGGCCGGAGCACTCCTCGATCCCCGTCCGGCTTACGCTGCGGCCGACATTGTCGTGGGGATGGGTGGTTCGGCCCTGCGTGGGATGGCGTTCGGCAAGCCTGTCGTCATCGTCGGAGAGCGCGGTTTCTCCGCTCCCGTTCAACCCGGAGACGGCGGAGCATCTTCTACTACAAGGGCATCTACGGCATAGGGAATGGCAATCGCAGCAACGCCTGTTTGGTTGCTGACATCCGTGGACTCGCAGAGCATCCCGACCAGCTCCCGGCACTTGGGGACTTCTCGCGCCGGTTTGTTGTGCAACACTTTTCTCTGGAGGTAGTTTGCGCTCGACTTGTGGAGTTCTTCCGGGGTGCCATGGCAGAGGTACCGAATATTCATGCTGCTGTGGCCGACGGGCTGCGAACGGCGGCTGTGTGCCTGAGCGTAGACAATGTTTCCCCGACGGCCATGTCTTTCGGCGACGAATCAGAAATGGAGAGACAGCACACAGTGAATGCGGTTGCACCCCTTTATCACCCGATAAACAGGCAGTCAGTGCACTCTGTCACCAGCCTCATGGCTTAGGACTCTCACGAAGATGATCGTCGTCTGTGGGACCATTGGCGTTATAGCGCGTGAGGAGCAAAAGGGCGGCCGTAAGAGAGTTCTTTGAGCTCTTCAGGGTTCCTTGGGAAGTTCCACCCGTGAAACGGGTGATTACAGGGTTGTGTTGATCAGCAAGGCAGCGGAGTCGCTGAGTTCCTTGCCGAGTTCGAGACTGCTGGTCGTTCATGCTGGGGAAGGCGAGGAGCTTGGTTCAAGGTGCGAAGCCGGGACAAAATCGGGCAGTGGCGCTACCCTGCTTCAATATGGGAATTGCTTCTTCCCTGTCTATTCAGAGCTGAGACGCTTAGCCTCAGATGATGCCCCCTTGCGTCACAGCTGCCGACGGTGACGTGGTCGTTGGTACTGACCGTACAAGCCAGGGTCAAAGGATTGTTTCCCTGGGGTACGCCCTGTTTGACGAGGTTGCGTACCTGCTTTCGTCGGGACAGCCTCCTGAGTATGCCAGGATCCCGACCCTGGAGATTCATGTGACGCTTCTCCGCCATTGGATTGTGACTTCCGGCCTTGCCGTCGTCGAAATCCCACCAACACCTGCCGGACCCGTTCACGGTTTGCCTGACTGATGACGTGGATTTCCTGCTGGCTGTGTGACCACGGTTTGGACCGGTCGCTGGCCGGGTTCCTCTGGAGGGCCATCTTTCCGGTCTACGTCCGGAATCACGAGTCAAAGATCCGGTGGCACAGGCTCTTCAGGAACTGGAAGGCCCTGCTGTCGCTTCCAGCCGTGTTTCTTGGGCTGGCTCCAGACACCTGGCTCACGTCGAACGCTACGCGGAAATCGAGGGCAGGCTCCCTTCGACGTTTTTCTTCATCCCCTTCAAAGGAGAAGCCGGAAAGGCATCCGGCGGCGGCAACGGGGCTCCCTTTCACCGGCGGGCCCCTTACGACATCCAGGATTACCGGGACGTGATCGGAGAGGTTCTGGCCGGCGGCCGGGAAGTCGGCCTGCACGGAATCGATACCTGGTGCGATCCGGAACGGGCCGCCTCGGAGCTGGCCGTCATCCGGGAGCTCGCAGGGACTCAAGACGTCGGCGTTCGCACGCACTGGCTATATTTTTCAGAAGCGACCCCGGGTGTTCTTGCCGGGTCCGGGTTTCTTACGATTCAACGGCAGGCTACAACGAAACCGCTGGGTATCGAACGGGCACGACGCAACCTTTCTGCTTTCTGGATGCGGACCAGTTGATGGAGCTCCCGCTTCATCTCATGGACACTGCGTTGTTCTACCCCGGCAGAATGGGGCTTCAGGAGTCCCAAGCCCTTGCCGTTTTGAAGACCATGATCGGTGACTTCAGGACGCATGGAGGGGTCTTCACCATCAACTGGCACACGAGGAGCCTGATGCCGGAACGAAACTGGGAGGAGTTCTACAGGGAGCTGCTGAGCCTCTTGAAGGCGGAGAAATGCCTGGTTCGCGACCTGTTCCAAAGCCGTGCGGTGGTCCCGAAGAGAAGGTCCGCTCAAATCGAGCAGGTGAGCGTCGATGGCACCACGGTTAATTTGAGGCTCACGTCCGCGCAGGGTCCCACCACCCCGGACCTGGTGGTCCGGATCAGCACCATGGCTGCCGAGGGGAACAATGAGGAGCCCGGGGGGAAGCCATCGCTTCGCTGCATCGAAGCAGCGTGGTCCGGGCGGATGTCCCTGCAACTGACCCTGTAGCACGCACTGGAACCAAACCATGAAGCACGTCTGCATGATCGTCTACTCCAATTATTCAACAGACATGCGCGTTCGCCGGGAAGCAGAGACCGTGGCATCCCTGCCGGGCTTCATGGTCTGGGTCATCGGTTTGCGAGAAAAGGATCATGCCAGGTCTTACCTCCTGGACGGCGTTCATGTCCACGAAGTGAACGTGCCCAAGTACCGGGAAGAGCAACATTCGGTACCTGCTGTCTTACCTCGATTTCGTCCTGAGGGCGTTTATCACTTGCAGCAGACTCTACCGGACGCCCGGTGTGGATGTGGTTCATGTGCACAATATGCCGAATTTTTTGATTTTGGCCGCGCTGCTCCCGCTGCTTGCCGGCCGCCGGACCATCCTGGATGTCCACGACACCATGCTGGAGACCTATGCCAGCAAGTATGAGGGCCTGCTGCGCACCATCATGACGAGGGTCCTCCTGGTCGAGGAGCGCATCTGCTGTGGACTTGCCGATCACATCATCTGTGTCAATGAACCCCAGAAGGATGCCTTGGTTCAGCGCGGCATCGATGGGCGCAAAGTGACGATCTCAATGAATGTGCCGGATCCAAGACGGTTTACCGCCTCAAGCAGGAAGCCGGACAAGGCTCACCTGAACGGCCGATTTCGAGTTGCGTACTTCGGAACCATGAGCAAGCGCCTCGGCATTGACCTCGCGCTGAGGGCCGTTGCCTCCCTGAAACATGCTATCCCTGGTCTCGAGCTTTATTTGATGGGAGATGGGGACGATCTGGACGAATTCATGGCATTGTCCGGGCAGGCCGGAATTCAAGACGTGACGCACTTTTCGGGAAAGATGCTCCCGTTTGAGGAACTGCTGCGAGAGCTCGAAATGGTGGACCTGGTCATCGTGCCCAATCGAAGAAATGCCGCAACGGAACTGATGCTTCCGGTGAAGCTGCTCGAGTGCGTCGGGCTTGGCATACCGGCCGTGGCACCTCGTCTGAGGGCCATACAACACTACTTCAGTGAGGACATGGTCTTTTATTTTGAGCCTGGCGATGTGGGATCGTTGGCCAATAGCATACTCTTTGCATATCAGAATGAAGCAGAAAGGACCCGGAGAGCACGACGTGCGAGGGTTTTTCTTGACCGATACGGCTGGGAGACCCACAAGCAGAACTTGCTTGGCCTATACATGTCTTCATGAACGACCACCCAACCGGTTGCCTGCCATGGTTCGACGATGCGGCATCTTTCATTTAAGGTCTGGCGAGTGAGTAGCCGAGAAGATGCACAACAAATTAATCTCTATTTTGAGGAGAACACGGTGAAGATAGCCCAACTTGGAGTCGGATACTGGGGACCGAATCTGTTGAGAAATCTGGTCGCGAGCAAAAGATGTGAGGTGTCGGCGGTCGTCGACCTGTCTCCGGAGCGCCGAGGCTATGTGAACAGTCTGTATCCCGCAGTCCACGTGACCGAATCGATTGAGAAGGTCCTTGAAGACACCGCCATAACGGCGGTCGTCATCGCCACGCCGGCGGCCACACACTACGACCTCGCCATGCGAGCCCTCGAGGCCGGCAAGCACGTGTTCGTCGAAAAGCCCTGGCGACAAGCGTGGCGGAGGTGGAAGAAATCGGTCGAGTGGCCCGGGAGCGGCATCTTGCTGCTCATGGTCGGCCACACCTTCCTCTTCAACGCCGCCGTGCGCTACGTAAAGAGCTGATCGACGCCGGCGAGCTGGGGGAGTCCGCTACATCTACAGCCAGCGTCTCAACCTGGGGCGCATCCGCTCCGACGTCGACGCCCTCTGGAATTTCGCTCCGCATGACATCAGCATCATCCAGTACTGGCTGGGAGATCCGGAGCCCCTGTCGGTGTTCCGCGTCGGGCATGGGCTACATCCAGGAGCGGCGTCGACGACGTGGTCTTTCTGAACGTCATATATCCCGACAAGGTCATGGCGAATATCCACGTGAGCTGGCTGGATCCCCACCGGGTCAGGACGATGGTCGTGGTCGGTTCGAAGAAGATGGTGGTTTACGACGACACGGCCGAGAACAAGATCGCCATCTACGACAAGGGAATTGACCGCATGGCGATCCTTGGAAAGAACATGGATTACGACAATGGCCATTTTCACGCGTTCGCGCATCGTTCCGGGGATGTTTTGCTACCCAAAATCGATTTCAAGGAGCCGCTCAAAGTTGAACTGGATCACTTTTTTGACTGCATCGAAACGGGCAGCGCGTGCATGACCGGAATTGAACATGCGAAGCGGGTTGTGGGAATTCTGGAACAGGCAAACAAGTCCCCCGTCGAGGCCAATGCAACCCCCTGAGGGAGCGGAGTTTTCCCTTGGGACATGCTGCGTGCCCATGAATCAAGAGGTGCCAGTGGAACGAAACTATCGGGTTTACAGTGGAGTTGAAATTGCCGACCCTTTCAGCATTGAGGACTTTTGCATTCTCGGCGTCCCACCCCGCGGACATGATGAAGGAGAACTCAAGACCTTCATCGGCCCGGGTGCGCACATACGTTCCCATACCGTGATCTATGCCGGCAACCGGATCGGTGCAAATTTCCAGACCGGCCACAAGGTGAACATTCGAGAATCCAATGTGATCGGGGAAAATGTGAGCATCGGCACCCTGTCCGTGGTCGAGCACCATGTCCGCATCGAAAACAATGTCCGTATCCACACGCAGGTATTCGTGCCGGAATACTCGATCCTCGAAGAGGGGGCCTGGCTTGGCCCCAACGTTGTTCTCACCAATGCGAAGTACCCCCTGTCTCCCGGCGTGAAAGCCAGTCTCAAAGGCCCAGTTGTCAAGCGAGGGGCCAAGATTGGAGCGAACGCCACGATCCTGCCTGGAGTGGTCATTGGGAAAAACGCCCTCATCGGTGCCGGGTCCGTCGTGGCCCACGATGTCCCCGACAACGCGGTCGTCGTCGGAAACCCGGCAAGAATCATCAAACAGATGTCGGAGCTCCCGTATTAGTCGCCTCGACGGTCCCCACTGCTTCTACTGGTTCAAGGAGAGCCCATGAACATCCCCTTTGTCGACCTGAAAGCACAATACGACAGCATCAAGCCGGAAATCGACGGCGCCATGTCCGAGGTCATCGCCAGGACAGCGTTCATTGGCGGCCCCTATGTCAAAGCTTTTGAAACCGCATTCGCCGGGTTCTGCGGCGTCAAGCACTGCGTTGCCGTCGGGAATGGAACGGATGCGATCACCATCGCACTCAGGACATTGGGTATCGGTCCAGGGGATGAGGTGATCACGGTGGCGAACAGCTTCATCGCCACGTCCGAGGCCGTCACCATGACGGGCGCCCGGGTGGTGTTCGTGGACATCAACCCGGAGACATACAACATCGATGCGGCTCAGATCGAAGCGAAGATCACCCCGAAGACGCGGGCGATCCTCCCGGTGCACCTCTACGGTCAGCCGGCGGACATGGATCCCATTATGGAGATTGCGAGGAAATATGAGCTGAAGATCGTGGAGGATGCGGCCCAGGCCCACGGGGCAGAGTACAAGGGACGACAAAATTGGGTCCATCGGCGGACATGGCGTCCTTCAGCTTCTATCCGGGCAAGAACCTGGGCGCCTACGGCGACGGGGGGCCATAGTCACCAACGACGACGCCCTGGCAGAGAAGGCCAGGATGATCGCCAACCACGGCAGGATGGAAAAGTACAACCACAAATTGGAAGGCGTGAACAGTCGGCTGGACGGGATTCAGGCCGCCATCCTGGAGGTCAAGCTGAGGCACCTCCCAACCTGGACCGAAGCGCGCCGACGGAATGCAGCCCTCTACAACGAGTTTGAAGACAGCGCGCGGCACCCCGGTGGACATCCGGGAGTGAGAGCGGTTTATCACCTCTATGTTGTCAGGGTCAAGAAGGGAAACGGCAGAGGTTTCAGCACTTCCTCAGTCCCAGGGAATATCCACCGGGATTCATTACCCCATCGCCTTGCCGAATCTACTTGCCTATGCGTATCTCAATCATCAGGAAGCCTATTTCCCCGAGGCAACCAGGGTGTCCCGTGAGATTGTTTCTATCCCCATGTTTCCGGAACTCCAGGGATCCCGATCGGGCACATTGCAGAGAAAGTCAGGGAGTTCAGCCGCAGGCCCAGGAGGCCTCGTTTGCCGGCTTTCCGATAAACGTGAGAAAGGAAGATGGCCTTATGGCGTTGGAATATGCCCTGGTGACGGCCGCCCGAAACGAAGCGGACGACATTGAGCTGACCCTCAAGTCGGTCATTGCCCAGACGGTGCTGCCCAAGCGGTGGGTGATCGTCAGCGACGGCTCGATGGACGGCACCGACGCGATCGTCGAATCCTACCTGGCGTCCCGGGAGTGGATGGAGCTGGTTCGGCTGCCGGAGCGGCCGGAGCGCCATTTTGCGGGCAAGGCCCTGGCGTTCAACCTGGGATGCGAACGGGTCAAGGACCTGGCCTGTGACGTCATTGGCAACCTGGATGGGGATGTGTCCTTTGGGGAGGACTATTTTGAGTACCTGCTGGAACAGTTCGAAAAGATGCCCAGGCTTGGGGTGGCGGGAACGCACTATATCGAAGGTGATTTTCACTTGTTCCGGGACAGCTACATCAGTGTGCAGCACGTGAATGGACAGTGTCAGCTGTTCCGGCGACAGTGTCTCGAGGACGTCGGCGGCTATGTGCCCATCAGGGGAGGTGGAATCGACTGGGTGGCCGTGACCACCGCGCGCATGAAAGGGTGGCAAACCTACTCGTTCGATGAAAGGGTCTTCACGCACCACCGGGCGATGGGGACGGCCGGGGGGGACGTCTACCAGTCACGGCTGCACTATGGAAAGAAGGATTACTTTTTGGGGGGGCATCCTCTTTGGCAATTGTGCAGGGGATTGTTTCAAATGACCCAGAAGCCATACGTCTTGGGGGGGCTTCTCCTGATCTGGGGGTACTTCCGGGCATGGGCCACGGGCATTGAGCGGACTGTGCCGGGGGAGCTCATGCGCTTCCATCGAGCGGAACAGATGAAACGGCTCAGGGAGGTCATCGGGAATCGGGCAAACCTGTGCCGCTGAATGACTAGGGCCAGGGGATCAGCCTGCAGAATCCCTGGACGGGTAGGAGGGAGTGTTCGTCTTGTCGCCACAGTTGTTCGAGAGAGTACGCTCATGCGTGGAGAATTTCATCAAGTGGCTTGACCGCTACGGCGAAACCTCGTATGACCACCAGTCGTTTTTTGCCGGCCCTGTGGGCCGGAGATTAAATCGCTCTATTATGAAAAACCGTTGCTGGGGATCGTGGGGGTGTCACCCCTGATCTTCTGCGAGGCGTTCGTACCCTCTGCTCGAAGATTTTTCTGGAGGAAGCAGCGCTTTCCCATCGCCGATGCGCATTATGCCATGGGTTTTGCCCTGCTGGCAGGCTCGGTGGAAAGGATCGACCTCTACCGGAAGGCCGTTCATTTTTTGGAACAATTGCAGAGATCCCGTGCCCCTGGATTCGAACGCCACTGCTGGGGGTACCCGTTCGATTGGGTGACTCGCAATGGCACGATCCCAGCCAACACCCCCTTCATCACGACCCTTCCGTACGTCTATGAAGCCTTCGAAATGGTCTACCGGATCGACAGGGACGAACGGTGGCTGGCGGTCATGCAATCCATTGCCATGCATGCGCTCCATGACATCAGGGATTTCGAACAGTCCCCCGGGGCGTTTTCCTGTGGTTACGGGCCATACGACAATCAGGGCGGCGTGGTGAACGCCAGTGCCTACCGGGCTTTTCTCCTCACCTGCGCGTACCTCCAGTTCTCGGACGACCGGTACCGCGAGGCTGCCGACGGGAATATCGAATTCGTTGTGCAGGCACAGCGTGAGGACGGCTCATGGCCTTACGCAGTCGGCGATGCGCGGGGCTTCGTGGACCACTTTCACACCTGCTTCGTGCTGAAGGCACTGGCGAAGATCGAGAGAATGACGGGCGATCCGCGATGCGGCGGCACCATCGAGAAGGGCATGCGGTATTACCTCGACAATCTCATGGATGACAGGGGATTGCCGAAGCCGTTTGCCGTGGCCCCGCGCCTCACGGTCTACCGGCGGGAGCTCTATGATTACGCGGAATGCGTCAACCTGTGCATCCTGCTGAAGGGACGTATCAGTGGCCTCGAAGACACCATGGAGACGGTGCTCGGTGATTTTCTCAACCGATGGATCAAACCGGACGGATCGTTCCGCTCCAGGGAGCTTCTGCTCGGATGGGATGAGGTTCCCATGCACCGATGGGCACAGTCCCAGATGTTCAGGAGCCTCTGTCTTTTTCTTCATGACGGCGTCGGGACGCGAAATGATCTCGACGAGACGGAATGATCTTTCTTGCTCCCCATGCGATCCACACTCCTGAGGTAATGTATGTGCGGCATCTGCGGCCAGTTTAACTTCAAGTCTGGGGAGCCCGTCGAGCCCGAGAGCGTCCACAGGATGACCCTGTCCATGACTCATCGAGGCCCGGACGACGAGGGCTTTTTCTTCTCGGGATCGCTTGGGCTGGGGTTTCGCCGGCTCTCCATCATCGACCTGGCCGGGGGGCACCAGCCCATGTCCGACCAGGAAGGGGCGGTCTGGGTCGTCTTCAACGGGGAAATCTACAATTTTCAGGAACTGAAGCGGGAGCTGCAGGAGCGCGGCCACCAGTTCCTGACGAGCTGCGATACCGAGGTCATCGTTCACGGTTACAAGGAGTGGGGCATGGACGTGCTGAACCGCCTGAACGGCATGTTCGGCCTCGCTGTGTGGGACGTGGAGAAACGACGGCTGCTTCTCGCCCGCGACGCCATGGGCATCAAGCCGCTGTATTACCAAATCGAAAACGGGCGGCTGATGTTCGGCTCCGAGGTGCGCCCCATCCTGGCCGCCACCGGGGAGCGACCTGAGGTGGACATTGCGGCTTTGAACCTCTTCCTGAGATATCGCTACACCCCGGCACCCCTGACCCTTTTCGAGGGAATCAGCAAGCTGGCAGCCGGGACCCGGCTCGTCGTCGAAAGCGGGGAAGCGCGGCTTGAGCGATGGTACCGGTTCAGCCCCGAGCCTTTTCACCCCCAGCCGGACGATCGTGAGGCTGAAGAGGCGCTGCTGGACATCTACAAGCGTGCCGTGAAACGGCAACTGATCAGCGATGTCCCGTTGGGGCTCCTGTTGAGCGGCGGCATCGATTCGGGTCTACTTCTGGGGTTGATGAACCTCCACGGGGATGCCTGGCCGGTCTTTACTGTCGGTTACGGGCGGGGTTTCAGCGACGATGAGCTTGCCGACGCAGCGGAAACGGCAAGGATCTTTTCGGCTCATTTCGCGGGGGTCCAGCTTGACCGGGGAACGTTCGAGAGCGTCGCTCCCCAAGATTATTTCCTCACTGGAGGAGCCGGTCGCGTCCTCATCCGTTGTTCCGATGTATTTCGTGTGCGAACGGGCCAGACAGGATGTGAAGGTGGCCCTTATCGGCCAGGGTCCGGACGAGCTGTTCGGGGGCTATACCCGGCACCTTGGAGTCAGATATGGAGCGTGGTGGCGGCATCTGCCCGGGTGGTTCCGAAAGGGGATCGCGCGCGCCGGTTTTGCGATCCCGCGAAACGAGGCGATCAAACGGGGCTTGTGCTCCCTGGATGCCCCCGATCGGATGCGGCGCTACCAGGAGGTGTTTTCCATCCTCCCGGGAGCTGAAATCGACAGGCTGTTTCAGGACGGCTCCCTGCCTGCCGGCGCCGGGAACAGGGTCCTGGAGTACTGGGGGGAATTGGGAGCGCTCTCCGAGAAGACGGATGAGCTTGGGGGATTCCAGTTCCTCGAAGTCCGCTCGTCCCTGCCCGACGAACTGCTGATGTTCGGTGACAAGCTCTCCATGGCCCACAGCTTGGAGGTGAGAGTCCCCTACCTGGACCTTGAAATCGTGGAATACGTGGAGCGGCTGAACGCGCACTTCAAGGTTCGGCATGGAAGCCGCAAGTGGCTTCACCGCCGGGTGTGCAGGCGATTCCTGCCTGGAGCGCTTCTCAGGAGGAAGAAGCGCGGCTTCGCGGTGAACGTCGTCGACCAATGGTTCAGGGAATCATTGAGCGGCAAGATGCGGGACTATCTGCTGGATGGCAGTTCGCTGATGTTCGGCGTTCTCAGCAAAGAGCCCGTGGGAGGCCTTCTCAAAGCGCACGACCAGGGGAAGAGCGATCACCACAAGATCCTGTACAGCCTGGTCGCTCTTGAGGAATGGTTGAGGGCGTTCTGAGGCATCGGCTTGGCTGAAAATGACCTGGGGGTTCGATGGGTGACCTGGTCTCCATTCTGATACCGGCATACAACGCGGAGCGCTGGATCGCCCAGACGATTCAGTCTGCACTCGATCAAACCTGGAGCAACAAGGAAATCATTGTCATCGACGACGGGTCCAGGGACAAGACCCTGGCAGTGGCTCGAATGTTCGAATCGAAATCCGTCAGGGTTGAAACCCAGGACAACATGGGGGCCTGCGCCACGAGAAACCGTTCACTGAGCCTGGCTCAGGGGGACTTCATCCAGTGGCTGGACGCGGACGATCTGCTCGACCCGGGGAAGATCCGGCATCAAATGGAAGCCCAGGAGAGAATTCCTGGCTCGAGAGTCCTGTTCACCTCTGCGTGGGGTCGGTTCTACTTTTGCGTCAGCAGGGCACGATTCACCCCCGGGCCGTTGTGGGCCGACCTGGAGCCTGTCGAATGGATGATCAGGAAGTTTGAGACCTGTGACTGGATGAATCCCACCGCATGGCTCGTGAGTCGCAAACTGATCGATATGGCCGGTCTGTGGGACGAAAGGCTGTCCCTTTCCGGGGATGATGATGGGGAATATGTCTTTCGTCTCGTCGCGGCGAGTGACTCGTGCGGTTTGTCGATACGGCCAGGTGTTACTACCGGGAGGGCAACCTCGGAAGCCTCAACTGGAGCCGCTCCGACAAAGCCCTGGAGTCCCTGGTCCTGTCCATCGAGCTCTCGATTGCCCATCTGCTCAAGCTTCAAAGCACCGAACGGACGCGGCGGGCGAGCGTGAAGTATTTGAAGGCCTGGATTTCGTATTTTTATCCCCACAGGATGGACCTGGCCGAACGGATCAACCGAACCGCCCTGCAACTGGGTGAAGGGGTGCTGCCTCCAGAGCGGGGTCGGACCTACAGGACGGTTGAGAGGGTCTTTGGGTGGCGGGTTTCCGAGAGGCTGCAAGCTGGGAAGGGGAAGCTAACCCTCCTGGCGGGCCGTGAGCTGGACAGAATCCGTGCAAAGGTCGGTTGTTAGCGCCGTGACGCTTAAGGCTGTGGCGGTTCTTTGCGGCAAGACAATCAGGGCGTTTGAGGCTGAAGGTGAGCGCCCTTTGGTTCTTGTGAAGGGAGTTCGGGATGTCTGAACTGAATCAGCAGATAGCAGTCAGTGGAGGGTTTCCGCGTATCGCGCGCATCGAGCAGGAATGGTATGAGGATGTGTTGACTCCTGATGCGCTCGTCACTGAGCTAAGGAAGTCGCGACCCGATATAGACATTTTCACCTTCTGGCAAAGGCTTCCCCACACCACCCCCTTATTCTCATATCCCATGGAATGGGAAACTGTGGCGGTTCTTCCTGTAACAGATTACAATGATTGGCTAAAACATCAAGTTGATTCCAACGTCAGGCGTGGGTTGAAGAAAGCCGCAAAGGCAGGGCTGGTCATTAAGGAAGCAGAATACTCGGATGAATTTGTCAAGGGAATGACCGCTATTTTCAATGAAACTCCAGTAAGGCAGGGGCGGCCTTTTCTCCACTATGGAAAGGCTTTTGAAAGAGTCAAAAGGGAGTTTTCAAGGTATTTGTTTCGAGAAAATCTTATAGGGGCCTATTTCAAAGGCAC
>CAVOJV010000010.1:0-56436 GCA_963696325.1 uncultured Gammaproteobacteria bacterium | reverse complement strand
TTCTTTACCGAGCGGTTGGTCCAGCAGAAACGCGTCAGTGCCCATACCATCGCCAGCTACCGCGACAGCTTCTGCCTGCTGCTTCGCTTCCTTGAGAAAAAGCTGCATAAGGCCGCCTCCAGGCTCACTATGGATGATCTGGACGTGCCAATGATCAGTGCGTTCCTCGATCACTTGCAGGAGAATCGCGGCACCAACGCCCGCAGTCGTAATGTCCGTCTCGCTGCCATCCATTCGTTCTTTCGCTACGCAGCGCTCCAAGTCCCCGATCATAGCGGTCTGATCGATCGGGTGTTGGCGATCCCTGCCAAACGCTATGATTGCGGCCCCATTGCTTATCTGAATGAGACGGACATCGACGCGCTGCTGGCTGCGCCTGATCCGGCCACGTGGCTGGGGCGTCGCGATCGGACCCTATGGTTGGTTGCTCTGCAAACCGGCTTGCGGGTTTCTGAACTCATCGGCCTACGTTGGCAGGATGTCACCTTGGAAAGCGGTGCCCACGTTTGCTGCGAAGGGAAAGGTCGCAAGCGTCGCTGCACACCCTTGCGAAAAGATGCCATCAGTGCACTGCGTGCCTGGCAGCGCGAACAGCTCAGCGAGTCCTTTATGCCGCTGTTTCCGACCGCCTCAGGAACACCGTTGAGCCGTGACGCCGTCGCGTATCTTCTGGCGAAACATCTTGCAACGGCCCGTCAGCACTGTCCTTCCCTCCAAGGAAAACGAGTGACACCCCATGTGTTGCGCCACTCTGCCGCCATGGCACTGCTGCACAGCGGTATCGACAGCGCAGTGATCGCTTTGTGGCTCGGCCACGAGTCGATGGATACTACACAGATCTATCTCCACGCCAGCTTGGAACTCAAACAACAAGCCCTCGACAAGACAACACCAACAACTGGCCATCCTGGCCGTTATCAGCCCGATGACCAACTGATGGCGTTCCTCAAGAGCCTCTAATAATGCCGAGCCGGGTCGTCCCTAAAGCCGGGAGCTTCGCCGCTCCCTAAGGACGACTCGGCATTAGCAGGCACTCCGGATTATGGCGATAATGCCGAATGCGGCATTAGCGCCATACGACCGCTACCCATCTGCTGCGGGCCGGGGTGGACATCAATACGATCCGGGCCTGGCTCGGGCATGTCTCGCTGAATACCACCAACATTTACGCCGAAACCGACCTGGAAATGAAGGCTAAAGCCCTTGCCCATTGCGAAGTGACAGAGCTTAAGCCGGTCAAACGCTGGCGTGAGGATAAGGGCCTGATGGGATTCCTGCGCTCGCTATAGGAACACCGGTTATGTGGCGTCTGATTGCTTCCACCCCGCGTGATAAAGGGGCCCGAGGCGTGGACGCCACATTACGGTGAAGACCACATAAGGGCTCGACCGCCGGGTACTGGCGGGCGGCCCGTTCGACTGGGTAGTGCGCCCGCTCCAGGCGCTGCTGCCAGTGGCGGTGTAGCGGCGCGCGCTCGGCCGCGACATCCTCGGCGACCGGCAGGCTGATCTCCAGCGCCGCCGGTTCCAGCGCCCGCAATACGTGCTCGGCGACCCACGCATCGAGCACCCGACCCACCAGCGACTGACCGCGGGCCTCGCCGTAGTTGATCGCCATGCTATTACACTCGTAACGCAGGTTGTGGCCATTGTTGCGATACAGCGCCGCCATGCGCCGCCCGCAACGACCGCAGATCACCAACCCCGAGCGCAACGACGGACCACAGCGAATCGCCCCCAGCCCTTGGGCCGTGTTGGCCGCCAATTGGCACCGGTGGCGTTCAAACTGCGCCCAGCTAATAGAGGCCGGCAGCCGGTCCTTAAGCACCACCGCCCAGTCCTGTGGCTGGGCGACCCGGTTGCCCGTGTGCGGGCGACCCGGCTGTTGGCGCCGCGGGTCCATCGGCCGGCGCCCGTAGACGTAGGCTCCCGCATAAATGGGGTTGTGCAGTAGATTGCTCAACGTCACCCGGTTTGGCCGGTGCCATTGCAGATCGCCCTGGCCGGGTCCGCTGCGCACTCGGTGCGGCAACTGAATGGCGTTCCCGACCAAGTACTTCAACACCCCGTTGATCGTCCCCCGGCGCTCGAACTGCACAAAAATCAGGTCGATCGTCGCCTGGGCCTGCTCATCCGGATCCTTCACCACCTCGCCCGAAGGGCGTCGGAGATAGCCCATCGGCACCGCCATGCCCAACTCGCCGCGCGCGGCCTTGGCCCGTTTCCCGGCGAGCAGGCGCTGTTTGAGAACGTGAAGCTCCGCTTCTGACCTCATGCCCTGTAGCCCCAGCAGCAACCGATCATGGTATGCACTCGGATCGTAGACTCCGTCAAGATCAGCCAGCAGGGTGCCGAACAAGGCACACACTTCCAGCAACTGGTACCCGTCCCGACACGAGCGCGCCAAGCGCGACATCTCCACCCCGAGCACCAGCCCAACATGATTCAGGCTCACCTCCGCCACCAGGCGCTGACAGCCGGGACGGCCCTCGGCAGAGCGGCCCGATTTGCCTAAATCATCATCAATCACCAGCACCCGCGCCGGGGCCCAGCCCAAGCTCTGCGCCCGTGCGACGAGGCCGTACTGCAACCGCGTCGACTCCTGATGCCGTTCCACTTGCTGCACCGTGGACTGGCGCACGTACACCACCGCCAGTCGATCGCGGCGGTAACCTTGAATCTTGCCACTCTCGTTGGGGTATAAAGCCCCTAGGCCGTTCATCGCTCCGATCCTCCCTGGCGGTGAGGCTGAGCCGGCGATGGGCCAGTTGGCCCACCCGCGCAATCAGCCGCCGTTGCTGTCGGAGCGGAATCGCCGCCCAGTTCACCCCCGTCAATTGCTGAGTCATGGTCAGTTCGCCTCGCTAGCCAGTGTACTAGCGCCAATAGCGCTTCCCGACCTACAATCGGCGTAATCTCTGGGCCTGTCAATGTTATAGCGGCATTAGGGATGGTATATCGAAATCCTGTTCGCCGTCTTGAAAAATCTCCTCGGCGCCTTTCGTTTTCACTTCTGGACCCTGCGCTTGCCGCGCCACGCCCGCCGTCCTACCCCGAATCGCTCCTTGAAGACCCCTGCGGCTGAGCATCAACCCACCGTCGCCGCCTGTTGGCAAGCCTATGAAGTTTTCGTCTTCTGCGCGCTGGTCGCCCAGGGGTTGTTGCAACTAATCGCCCTGCGCTTTGGCACCGAGGTCTGGCAACATCATCAACTCTATTTGCGGACTCGCTCACGCCACCTGCCGTCGGAAAAAACCGTCCGCCAGGTCCTGGTCATGCTCGTCCTCAAACAACTCCTCGATCTCCCACCCAGCAGCCTCATCGCGCAGATCCGGCGCGCTTTCCAGGGCACTGAAGAGGGGGAACCAGCCGATCCGCCTGCGGTCTCCTGAATCATCACTCAAAGCACCCGCTTAGATGGCGCTTGACCGGCTGGATCAATAATCAGCCGCGGGCCGTCTTGTCCGACGATTAGACCGAGAAGTTGCGACTGAGGAGTTCGTTAAAGGCCTCGAGTGCCAGGATGTCACATCCGGCATGAGCTTGCGCCAAGCGCACGGCCGACAGCCTGGACCCTTGGGCAATAACGCTCGCCAAGACCAGCCATAACAACAATTTTGCAGGGCGACCTCGCCCCAATGCCTTGACCAGTCCCAGCCGTTTGGCTAACTAGTCTAACACCCAGACCGCGTCCACTGCTAAGCCCTGCTGGGTGCGCACCGCCTCACTGAGCACCCCCAGCTGAGTCAATTGGCCCTTGTGTTTAAGGGCGAGCTTAAGGGCTTGGATCTCTTCGTTGGAGCAGTGAGACAAGTTCGTCAGGGTATCATGGCAGACTTGGCCGTTGACGCGATAGGAGGTGCGCAACAGGACGCGTCGAAAGGCGTTGCCTTGGCGCGTACAGGTAGGATCGTCGATAAAAATAGTGACCACTATTACTCGACTTTGGCCATTTTCCACATGAGGCAGCCCAGAATCCATCGTGGTTTAACAGAGTAACGTCCCAATTAGAGCATATCACGCAAAAACGTTGACTTTACGAATTTTAAGTTATTGCTTCTGAAAGCCATATTCTATGGGCTTTCTCTATCGGCAAAAATGGCCAAAGTCGAGTATTATAGAGTGTATATATTATTATTGGACTTTGGACAAACCTAACCCTTTCCGCTTTGAAAAAGCGGCCATTCCGGATGAACCGGAGAGGATTTCCGAGCGCCTCAAGCCGCCTTTTTAAGGGAAGGCCTGCTTTTGAACACTACCGGTTGGCGTGGACGGGAACCGGGACAGTATCCCGGCGTCCGCCCTGGGGAATTACCCCGCTGTTTGGGCAACCGGGCCGGTGTCCCAATCTGCCGAATAATTCGCTCGAACTGCCGCTGCACCTGCCCTGGCCCAGGCACCGCCCGCGCGGACTCGGTGACAGAATAGCGCTCCCACGGCCTGGGCAGCCAGACCGCCAGGGGAGCGGCCAGCCACAGCTGGATATAGGCCAGACAGACCAACTGCCACCAGTGCTCCTCGTGCTCGACACAAGGGGTCTGATACCGGTCCAGCAACAGCTTGGTCTTGCCAAACCGAAAAAAGTGTTCCAAATCATAGCGCTGACAGTACGCCTGATACGCCTGGACCAGGGCGACCTCCCGCCGTCGCGAACCCAGCACCAGCAACCACAGCGGACGTTGAAACAGCGGCTTGCCCTGCGCATCTGTCACCGTGGCGCGGATCAGGTCGAACGGACGTTCCTGCATCGGTGCGCCGCGCTTGCCACCCATCAACAGGTCCTGCCAGCGGTGTAGTTGAACCCGTAACCGTCGCCCCTGACGGGTATACCAGTCAAGTTCCGCAGCGTCGTCCGGGGGTCCCAAGGTCTCCGCCCGCGACAGTTTGACCAGATCCCCATACCAAAGTGGATGACCCGGTCCCGGCTTGGCGCCGGGAGGGGGCACCCGGTACAGCGTCCGATTGACCGGCAGCCGCGCGATCACCACGTGCTGATTATAGCCGCCGACCGGGCTCAGGTAAGTGGCTTGGCGGTAGTGCGAGTCCACCACTGCTACGCTCAGCTCCCGCCCCAACGGCAGCCGCGGGTGGGTCAACACGTCCACCACCTGCTCTACCGCTACCTCCCGGGCCTTCTTCGCCGTGGGTACCCGCTCACAGCTGAGGGGCACGACCCAGGGCGCCTCCCGCGGGCTCCGTTCCGGCAGCAGGGCCAACACCGAGTAGCGGTGTCCTACTCCAATGGGCTTGTTGCCCGGCGCCGGGTTCGGGTAATAGACCACGCCACGGTCCGCCAACGGCTCGGCAAAGGGTCGCACCGCTGGCGTGGTATCGAGCCCCAGCAGCCAGAATGGACGCTCGGCTGGACGGGGTAGCGCGTCCGCGATCAACCCCACCCAGTCCATCGGCGGCGCACCCGTAGCCGCGGGCGCCATCTCCGCACTGGACCCCCTCAGCCGCAGGTTATCCACTCCATCGTGCAGGCTGCTATACTGCCGGGTAAAGGGGGCGTTGAGACTTAGTTCCACCACCGATTGGGCCGTCGTGTTCCCACTCAGACTGTCCAGCAGGTTGAAGAGGGCGTCTGCCCGGTAAATAAACAAGTCATACAGCCGTTGCCGGAAGTTCGTCAGAGCTCCAACGACGGTGTCGGTGATTTTTTTAACATCGTTCAGTCTCCTGGCTTTTGGTTTATAACATTCTCATTTTACGAGACTGAACGATTTTTTTATCCTGCCAGTTAAATTTGTCCAAAGTCCAAATTATTAATATAAAGTCAATTATTGAATACTTAGTGACCACATAAGAAGCCAAAGATTAACGTATCTTATTGACCGACAAAAAATTACTAGATTTTGGCTCTGGAAGATGGGTTTTAAGGGGAAGTAGTTGCAGCGGTATGGTTTGAACAATAAGGAGTTGTTGTTAATCAAGGGCGCGTGATAACACCTCAGTGCGATTGTTTCTTAAGATGGCGGGCGGATATAGTGTATAGTCCACTTGGCAAACGTGGCTTGACGGGCTTTATGTAGGGAAGGGCCTAGGGGTACAATTGGGAGGAAATGTTTTGATGAACTGATTGCATGACTGCGATCAAGGGGTTTTTCTACGTGGCGTTGCCATATTCTGCAATTACTAAAGATCATTGTCTGGTGTCCCAGACAAGTTAAGGAGTACAAATTTGGATATCGATGCGATCCAGAAGTCCTATCGACGCTATGCTCGTGGATATGATTTCTACTTTGGTGCGGTGTTTCAGCCAGGCCGGAAAGCGGTTATCGATGCAATACACTGTCAGTCGGGGGACTGTATTCTGGAAGTGGGTGTCGGGACTGGTTTGTCTTTGCCAATGTATCCGTCAACCGTGACCATTACCGGCATTGACCTGTCCGCCGAGATGCTTGCGCGGGCCCGGGCACGTAAGAAACGAGACGATCTAAAGCAGGTGGAGTTATTCGAAATGGATGCCGAGCAGATGACGTTTGCGGACAACAGCTTTGACAAAGTGGTTGCCATGTATGTTGCTTCCGTGGTGCCCCATCCCCAGCGTTTGGTGGAAGAAATGCACCGGGTTTGCAAACCCGGTGGCGAGTTATTTATCGTCAACCATTTCCACAGCTCCAACCCGGTCATCGGTGGCATGGAGAAACTGATTGCACCTTTATCGAAAATGCTGGGGTTTCGCCCGGATTTTTCCCTCAAAAATTTTATACGGGAAACGGGCCTGGACGTGATAACCAGTACCCCCGTCAATCTGCTTGGTTATTGGACTTTGTTGCGAGCCGTTAACAATAAACCGCCTGTTGTTGAACCGTTGTTGGAATTGGTTCCCATGCGAATGGCTGCGTCACGATGAGCCTGCCTGACAACGCAGGAACATGGCTGTGCACCGGAAGATAGCGTTCTGTCAGCAGACGCCGTTTAGTCTGCTCGTTTGAGTGATTAGGGAGAGAGATCCGTCAGTGACTTTTTCGATCGTGGCATTCGATCCTGCTAATGGTGACCTGGGGGTCGCGGTGCAATCCAAGTTTCCCAACGTGGGCGTGACCATTCCCTTTGCCCGAGCCGGAATTGGCGCGGTGGCGACCCAGTCTTACTGCAATACCAGCTATGGACCCAAGGGACTGGCGCTGCTGGACAGTGGAGCGGCGCCGCAGCAGGCTATCGATATCCTGACCGGCAACGACTCCCAGCGGGATTATCGGCAGGTGGGAATTGTCGACACTCATGGACGTGTCGCCAACTTCACTGGGGCTCGCTGCTTCGCTTACTCGGGTGGCTTGAACGGGGAGCATTTTGCGGTACAGGGCAACACCCTTGCGGGGGAATCCGTTTTGAAAGACATGACGCAAGCCTTTCGGCGGACGGCGGGACCGCTCAGCGAACGCTTGCTCGCCTCCCTCGCTGCCGGTCAGGCGGCTGGTGGTGACCGCCGCGGCCAACAGTCCGCTGCTCTACTGGTGGTGCGCGAGGGTGGCGGCTACGGTGGTTTCGATGACCGCTATGTGGATATTTCCGTCTACGATCATCCTGCCCCCATTCAGGAACTGGCGCGGCTTTACGCCCTGCACCGCCTGACTTTTTTCCGCAGCGACCCCGCCAATCTCGTCCCTGTGGATATGGCGATTGCTAATGAATTGCAACAGATTCTCCGCGCCCGCGGCTTCTACAGGGGTGCTGCCACCGGGATCTTCGACGCGACCACCCAAAAGGCCCTGCACGATTTCATGGGTTGGGAAAACTATGACGAGCGTATCCGAGAGGACGATCTGATTGACCTGGAAGTGCTCGAGGACATCCGCAGCAAACATGCCACCTGGTTGCGGCACCCGTGATAATGGATCGCCGCCGGGGCTAGAGGGGTTAGCAAACCCCCTCTAGCCAAGCAGGGCAAGCGGTTAGCGCACCTTGGGAGCGTCTTTGTCCGGTGGATTGTCCTTGGTCAAATCGCTGATATTGCTTTGATGCCGTACATCCTTGCCCCTGACCAGGTAGATGATGTACTCGGCGATATTCTTGGCATGATCGCCCATGCGCTCCAGCGCTTTGATCATGAACATGACATCAATGCCGTGACCGATGGTGCGAGGGTCTTCCATCATATACGTCATCAGACGGCGTAACGCGGATTGATACTCCCGGTCCAGCTCATCGTCGCCCTGGGTGACTTCCACGGCCTTCTCCAAATCTTGGCGCGCCAGGGCGTCCATGGCGTCGTGGAGCATGTTCAATGCCAGATGCGCCATGGTCATCACATCCCGAAACAGCCGGTTGCTCGGCGGGCTATTGCTGCTGTCGTAGATGTGCACCACCATGCGAGCGATCTTCTCGGCCTCGTCGCCGATACGCTCCAGGTCGGTAATGATTTTGGACAGAGACATGATCAGCCTGAGGTCGCTGGCAGCGGGTTGGCGCAAGGCGAGCAAGCTAATGCCGAGGTCACTGGCTTTGACTTCCAGGCCATTGACCACCTGGTCGCGGGCAATCACTTCCCGGGCAGTTTTAAAGTCCTCATCGTCCAGTGCCTTCACTGCGCTCTTGATCTGCTCTTCCACCAAGCCGCCCATCTCCAGCACCAGGCCGCGCAACTGCGAGAGTTCCTGGTCATAACGTTTGACGGTATGTTCGCCTGTGCCTATAGCCATACTTAAAAGTTCTCCTCCGACGTTGCCATTGTTCATGACCGCCTGCATTGCGCGAGATATCATCAACCAAAACGGCCGGTGATGTAATCTTCGGTCAGCTTATGGCGGGGATTGGTGAAGATCAGCTCGGTTTCGCCCACCTCGATCAAATCGCCTAGATGGAAGTAGGCTACGCGCTGGGAAACACGGGCGGCCTGCTGCATGGAGTGCGTAACGATGACGATCGTGTAGTTCTCGCGGAGCTCGTCCATCAGTTCTTCAATTTTCGCCGTGGCGATAGGATCTAAGGCAGAGCAGGGCTCATCCATCAAGATCACCTCAGGACTGACCGAGATGGCGCGGGCGATACACAGACGCTGCTGTTGGCCGCCCGAGAGACCGGTTCCAGGATTATCCAGCCGATCTTTGACTTCCTCCCATAAACCTGCTTTCTGCAGACATTTATGAACCAGCTCATCAAGCTCGGCCTTGCTGTTGGAGAGGCCATGGATGCGGGGACCGTAAGCGATATTTTCGTAGATGGATTTGGGAAAGGGGTTGGGTTTCTGGAATACCATGCCCACGCGGGCGCGCAACTGCACCACGTCCAGATTCTTGTCGTAGATATCCTGGCCATCGAGCACCATTTGGCCGGTTACCCGGCAGATGTCGATAGTATCGTTCATACGGTTCAAGCAGCGCAGAAAAGTGGATTTGCCACAGCCCGACGGACCGATAAACGCGATGACTTCGTTGGCTCCGATGTCGATGGTCACATTTTTGATGGCGTGCTTCTCAGCATAGTAAACGTTGACATCGCGGCAAGTCATCTTGGGGTTGTCGACGGTGATCTCTCCAACCGTCCTGCGGTCTTCATAACCGACTTTGGCGATGGGCTTGTCTTGTATTTTGGTGTCCGGTTGCATGCCTGTTGCCATGCTAATTCGCTCTTGAATGGTTGCGGTATTCATAGCATTCCTCTTTCAGCGTTCATCTATCTACCTCTGACCGGGTCCTACCAGCGTCGCTCGAAGCGTCTGCGCAGGATAACGGCCACGGCATTCATGGTAATTAAAAAGGCGAGCAACACCATGATGGCGGCCGAGGTGCGCTCAACAAACGCCCGTTCTGGAAGGTCTGCCCACAGATAGATTTGCACGGGCAACACCGTGGCTGGGTCCAGGATGCCGTGCGGTATATCCACGATAAAAGCGACCATGCCGATCATCAACAAGGGCGCCGTTTCGCCCAAAGCATGGGCCATGCCGATAATGGCGCCGGTTAACATGCCAGGCATGGCCAGTGGCAGAACGTGATGAAAGACCATTTGCATCTTTGATGCACCCATCCCCAAGGCAGCTTCGCGTATCGATGGCGGCACCGATTTCAGCGCGGCGCGACTGGCGATGATGATGATGGGCAGTGTCATCAGAGTCAGCACCAGACCACCCACCAAGGGTGCCGAGCGCGGCAGGCCAAAAAATTGCAGGTATACAGCCAAGCCCAGCAGTCCGTAGATGATGGACGGCACAGCCGCCAGGTTGTTGATATTGACCTCGATTAGGTCGGACCATCTGTTTTTAGCGGCGAACTCCTCCAGATACAAGGCCGTCGCCACCCCCATCGGGAAAGAAAGTGCCATGGTCACCAGCAGCGTGTAGATGGAACCCATGAGCGCGCCGCGAATACCCGCCAATTCCGGTTCGCGGGAGTCGCCATTGGTAAAGAAAGCCTTGTTGAACTGTTTTTCCACGTCCCCTGAAGCAACCAGCTTATCGATCCAGACGATTTGGTTGTCCTTAAGGGAACGGTTGATTTCCGTTGTATCCCGGTCGATACCACCCTTGATAAAAGTATCCACCGTGGCGGCAGCGGGAACCCACACGGACTGAGTGGTGCCAATCAGTGCGGGATTCTTGAGCACCATATCCTGTAGTTGAAAACTGGCGCCGGAGCTGATCAGACCATACAGCGCCCGGCGTTCTTCCCGCCCCGCCACGTCAGGGAACAGCTCGCGCAGGGCGGCTTTTACCAACGCGCCGTAATCTGCGCTGGCCAATACCTGCGGATCACGGCTGCCGGTGGGGTCCAGGGAAGCCTCGTCAAACTTGATTTCCAGCTTAACGAAGGTCTGCTGAAAGGCCGGGTAGCCCTTGCTGATGATATCGACAAATAACAGCAGGACCGATAAGAGGCCGAGGGTGATGGCAATCAAGCCATATAATTTAAAGCGCTTTTCGGCCGCATGACGGTGCTTGAGTCCAGCAGTAATGATGGCGGTAGTATTTGCCACGGCAGGCGTAAGGTTACTGTTATTCATACTGTTCCCGATATTTTCTGACCACGTGGAGGGCGATGGCGTTGAGTGCCAAAGTGACCGTGAACAGAACCAAACCTAAGGCAAAGGCTGCCAATGTCTTGGCGCTTTCGAACTCCTGGTCGCCCGTCAACAGCGTCGCGATTTGCACCGTTACCGTGGTGACTGCTTGCAGTGGATTAGCGGTGAGATTGGCTGCCATACCCGCCGCCATGACGACAATCATGGTTTCGCCGATGGCGCGCGAGGCAGCCAACAGAATGGCGGCCACGATACCTGGCAACGCCGCCGGCAGGATGACCCGTGTGATGGTTTCCGAGCGGGTAGCGCCCAGGGCGTAGGAACCATCGCGCATCGCTTGGGGAACCGCATTGATGACATCGTCGGACAAGGATGACACAAACGGGATAATCATGATGCCCATTACCAAGCCAGCAGCCAGCGCGCTTTCGGAGGCTACGTTCAAGCCCAGCAGATGGCCGGTATCGCGAACGATGGGTGCTACCGTCAGAGCCGCGAAAAAACCATAGACGACGGTAGGAATACCCGCCAGGATCTCCAGTATGGGTTTCGCCACTGCCCGGAATTTGGGGGCTGCGTATTCGGACAAATAAAGTGCCGACATCAGTCCTAGAGGCACGGCAACCAGCATCGCAATGGCGGAAATCAGCAGGGTGCCCGTAAACAGAGGCACGGCGCCAAAAGCTCCGGATGAACCGGCCTGGTCGGCGCGCAGCGCAGTCTGTGGACTCCATTGCAGCCCGAACAAGAACTCAGTCACCGGAACTTTCTGAAAGAAGCGGAGGGACTCGAAAAGTACCGATAGGACAATACCTATCGTGGTGAAAATGGCGATGGTGGAACTGGCGATGAAAAACGCCATGATGGTCATTTCCACCTTGTTACGAGCGCGCAACGTCGGCGCGATGGAGCGCCGTGCATAAGCGATGCCTCCAATAGCCAGCGCCAGAACGGTTACCCAGAGCGCTGCGGAACTGATGGTTTGCAGATTCTTGTAGTGTTCGGCGGCAGCCAGCATCGCCGGGTTTGGATTGCTGGAGACGATGTTACCGCTAACGACGTTCTTTAAATCATTAATAGCCAGGTTGAGCTGCGCCTCCGGAAGCCCTTGAATTTCCGGAGGCATCCCGGCAACAACCAGATGGGTGATGATGGTAGGTTGAAAAGTTATCCAGAAAACAAATACGATCAACGCCGGTAGGCCACACCAAAGCGCGGTGAAAAACCCATAATAGCTGGGCAGTGAGTGTAAGTCCTGGGTGCGACCGCTTACCGAGGCGAGGGAACGGCTGCGCCCAAGGTAATAGCTGGCGGTGGTCAGGATCAGAAGCAGCAGTATGAGGTAAGAGAGCATGGATTGACGCTCACGCTGAGTGCGGTTGATGAATGGCGACCAAGTAGAACGGCGGAGCGAGTTGCATGACCCGTCCGCCGAGCTGGTTCTGCGCCCGATCCCTTACTTGAGAGACAGAGGTTTTAATTGGTCTGCCTCGGCTTTTGCTTGTTTCCGTTCGGCGTCAGGCTCTGCAATAAGGCCCTTGTCGGACAGGTAGCCATCGGGTCCAATGGCCTTATCGGATGTGAACTCGGCAATGTACTCTTTAATGCCAGGAATGACGCCAACGTGGGCTTTTTTCACGTAAAAATACAGCGGCCGCGACACCGGATACTTACCCGAGGAAATGTTTTCAAAGGTCGGCTGAGCGCCATCGATATGAGAGCCCTGGATCCTGTCGGTGTTCTGCTCCAGGAAGCTGTAGCCGAAGATACCCAGTGCATTTGGGTTGGCCTCCAACTTTTGAACGATCAAATTATCGTTCTCACCCGCTTCGACGTAGGCACCATCCTCACGCACGGTTTGACAGGCCGCCTTGAAGGCTTTGGGGTCGCTTTGCTCTAGCGCCTTGATGGCGGGGAACTCTTTACAGCCATGATCCATCACGAGTTCAACGAAGGCATCACGGGTACCAGAGGTGGGCGGCGGACCGATGACCTCGATCTTGGCTTTGGGCAGGTCGGGATTAATTTCCTCCCAGGTCTTATAGGGATTGGGTATCAGTTTGTCGCCGCCGGCCTGTGGCACATTCTTGGCCAGGGCTAGGAACAGTTCTTTGCGAGTCAAGGTGAAATGCTTGGCCTTCTTGGAGTTGGCAATGGCGATGCCATCGTAGCCGATTTTGACCTCGACGATCTCCTTGACGCCGTTTTGAGCGCACATCTCCAGTTCGGAACTCTTAATGCGGCGGGAGGCGTTGGCGATATCCGGGTGCTCAATGCCAACACCAGCGCAGAACAACTTCAAACCACCACCAGTACCGGTGGACTCGATTTTCGGGGTCTTGAATTTGGTCGTCTTGCCGAATTGCTCGGCTACCACCGTCGAGAACGGATAGACGGTAGACGAACCAACAATAAACAAATAATCGCGAGCTGATTGGGCGTGAGCGGTACCGGCTACCGCAGCAGTGATCGCGGCAACGAGGGCGAGTTTTTTACTGATCACAACAACCTCCAAATTATACGGATGAAGAGAGCTAATCGCGTATCTGGAGGCACTATAAGCCTGAAGTGCTACGATTTTATTACACACCCTTTACTTCTCTCTATCGAACTCCAGGATTGCTTCTTGCACTCTGTGGCGCTAGTGGCTTGGCGCCGGGGGGTCGTCTAACAGTCGAACCAGTGTCTCTCGTAGAGCCTCTTTTTGCGAGTCCCGCAAAGGCTTGCAATCGCGGTCGGTAACGAAAAACACATCTTCGGCGCGGGCACCGATGGTGGCGATCTTGGCGTTTTGCAATTGTACGCCGCACTCCATAAAAGCCTGTCCGATGCGGGCCAGCAGGCCGGGGCGGTCAGCCGTGACGATCTCCATCACCGTGCGCTTGTTCGGTTCATCGTCAGTGAAGGAAACCTGGGTAGGCGTTTGAAAGTGCCGCAAAATCCTTGGAGTGCGCCGGTTCGAGTAGGTGAGGTTGGCATCGGGATTATCGAGTTGCCGGCACAGGGTGGTAATGATCTCCTTGATCCGTTCCCGATTGCAGATGGGTTCGCCGGAGTCCTCCAGCACGGTATAACTATCGAGCGTATAACCATAGTGGCTGGTAATGATGCGGGCATCCATGACGGTCAGGCCAAGCTTGTCCATGGTCCATACCATGCGCGCGAAAATGGCCTCCTGATCGCGAACAAAGATAAATATCTCTGTGCCACCCCGAACATCATCCTGGCGCGCCAGCACCAGAGCACGCTCAGCATCGGTTTTTTTAATGACGGCGCGGGTATGCCAGGCGATTTCATCGGCCGAGTAACGCATAAAGTAGTCATCGCCGAAACCTCGCCATACTTCTTTAATGCGTTTTTCATCGATACCCCTAGTGCGCAATTGCGCGAGGGCCCGGTACTGAATTTCCCGGATGCGCTCCTTGACGTCGATGGGATTGCCCAGCCCACGGCGCAGGGCACGCCGGGTGGTCTCGTAAAGCTGCCATAGTAAAGAGGCGCGCCAGGTGTTCCAGAGTCTGGGATTGGTACCGCGGATGTCGGCGACGGTAAGCAGGTAGAGGTAGTCCAGATGCAGCTGGTCACCCACGCGATGCGCGAAATTGTTGATGACTTCCGGATCATCGAGGTCTTTTTTCTGCGCAGTCAAGGACATGGTGAGATGACTGCGCACCAGCCAGCTTACCAATCCCGTGTCAATTCTACTGAGTCCATGCCGGCGGCAGAATTTCTTCGCGTCCACGGCGCCCAGTTCGGAGTGATCGCCGCCGCGACCTTTGGCGATGTCGTGGTAAATCCCGGCGATATACAGCAGCGCCGGTTTGGGCAGCTTCCGAATAATGGCGCTGCAATGCGGGAATTCACTAGCAAATTCAAGTACATAAAATCTTCGCAGATTGCGCACCACAAACAGGATGTGCTGGTCCACGGTATAGGTGTGGAACAGATCGTACTGCATGCGCCCGACAATATTAGCAAATTCAGGTAGATAGGCGGCCAATACCCCATAATTGTTCATGGCCCGCAGTTGCCGGGTGACCTCGTAGGGCTGGCGCAAGATCTTTATGAACAAGGTTTGGGAGCGAATATCATTGCGAAATTTTTTATCGATCAGGGACAGGTGATCGCGAATCAGGCGGATAGTAGAGGCGCGCACGCCCTTGAGTTCTGGATGCTGCTGTAGTACCAGAAAGACTTCGAGCAGGGCGAATGGATAGCGGATAAAGACGTTTGACCGGGTAACCTCCAGATATCCCTTGCGGGCTTGGAAGCGGCTGTTGATCAGCACGGGGTCGCCCGGTTCATCAGCCAGCAGGATGGCTTCCTCGAACAATTGCAGCAGCATTTCGTTGAGCCGGCTCAGCGCCATGATGGTGCGGTAGTAGCGCTGCATGAATTGTTCTATGGCCAGGTTGTCGCCCTGATCATGGTAGTCGAACTGCTGGGCTAGCCGACCCTGGTAATCGAACAGCAGCAGGTCCTCACGGCGCCCCGTCAGCGCATGCAGAGCGAAGCGCACCTGCCAGAGGAAGTTCTGGCAATCGATCAATTCCCGGTATTCCCGTTCCGTGAGAAAGCCGTGGACCACTAGGTCGTGGAGGGTAGTGGCGCCAAAATGGCGTTTGGCCACCCAGCCGATCATCTGCAAATCGCGCAGCCCTCCCGGACCTTCCTTGACATTAGGCTCCAAATTATAGGCAGTGTCGTTAAATTTATGGCAGCGTTTTTGTTGTTCCTTCTGTTTGGCCTCGAAGAATGCGCGGTTAGGCCAAATGCGGTCGGGTCCCGTCTGCGCGCGCATCTGCTTGAACAATGAGGGGGAACCAACCAACAACCGGGCCTCCATCAGACTGGTAGCCACGGTAACGTCGGCGGCTCCCTCCCGGACGCAATCTTCGAGGGTGCGCACGCTCTGGCCTACTTCCAGGCCGATGTCCCAGAGAAACGCGAGAAACCTCTCCAAGCCCTCGTCGCGCTCGGAATTGGCGTTATCGGCCGTGAGCACCATGATGTCTATGTCGGAGGAGGGATGTAATTCGCCGCGCCCGTAGCCGCCAACCGCCACCAGTGCCAAGTCGACGGGATCGGGTTCGAAGAAATGCGCCCATGCCTGTCGCAACAGTTCGTCGATAAACTGAGCGCGGGCCGGCACCAGTTCATAAGCCGGCACTCCCTGATAAAACAGCAGCTTGAGGGTTGCATCGCCGTGTTTCAGGGTTTCGCGGAACAGTTTGAGCGGATTGCCGCTGTGGGCAAGTTCTCGATCGAAAGCAGTACCGTCAAGAATATTCTGGTCGGTAAAATGCAACGTCTGCGGAACTTGCAAGGTGGACATACAGATACCTAGATCCTGACTAATGAGTGGCGCGGATTACAGAGCGTCGCCAGGGCGCAGTGTCAACACTTCGAAATCGCTTTCCGTCACCAGCACGGTATGCTCCCATTGAGCTGAAATGCTATGGTCCTTGGTGATTACGGTCCAACCATCGGGAAGCAATTTAGTGTAACGTTTGCCAGCATTCACCATGGGCTCGATGGTAAAGGTCATGCCTGGTATCAATTCCTCACCCTGTCCCGGTTTGCCGTAATGCAATACTTGGGGGTCTTCATGAAAGCGCCGACCGATCCCATGGCCGCAATACTCGCGCACGATAGAGCAGTTGTTGGTTTCGGCATGTTGCTGGATGGCGTAACCGATATCCCCTAGACGTATGCCCGGTCTCACCATTGTAATACCGATGCACATGCACTCGTAGGCAATGGTGCAGACCCTGCGGGCAATGATAGGCGGTTCGCCCACAAAAAACATCCTGCTCGTATCGCCGTGATAACCATTCTTGATGACGGTGACGTCGATGTTCACCACGTCCCCCCGCTTCAAACGTTTTTGGCTAGGGATACCATGGCATACGACGTGATTGACGGACGTACAGATGGATTTCGGAAAGCCCCGGTAATTGAGAGGGGCGGGAATAGCCTGCTGGTGGTTCACGATGTAGTCATGACAGATGCGGTCCAATTCCTCGGTGGTCACGCCATCCTGCACATGGGGGCCGATCATGTGCAGGACATCCGCCGCCAGATGTCCAGCGATGCGCATTTTTTCAACTTCTTCGGGCGTCTTGATGGTGCTGCTCATGGGGGTGTTCCTTGACGATTCAAGAGCGACAAGTGACTGCGCGGTTATCGGGTAGCAAGCCCTGAGACACTATCCCAGGGTGGCGGTTCATTTGGTTTTGCAGAGCAAAATATGGTATAAAGCGCGCGCTTAATCGGCAAATCAAACAAATCCTCACCTGCGTCGACACATGCAACCGGGTGCCCCACGGGGTCGTTGCATGGGATGTAGGGAGGCCCAACCCTAACCATGAGGAGAATTGCGATGGCGATTGTTTCCATGCGCCAGATGCTGGAAGCCGGCGTTCACTTTGGCCACCAGACTCGTTACTGGAATCCCAAGATGGCGCCCTATATCTTCGGTGCGCGCAGCAAGATTCATATCGTGAATCTTGAAAAAACTTTGCCCCTATACAGCGATGCCCTGAACTTCATGGGTAAGCTGGCTTCCAAAAGTGGCAAGATAATGTTCGTTGGCACTAAACGCTCCGCCCGTGAGGCCACTGCCCAGGCTGCCATCCGCTGCAACATGCCCTACGTCAATCATCGCTGGCTCGGCGGTATGCTGACTAACTTCAAGACGGTGCGCCAGTCTATCAAGCGTCTGAAAGATTTAGAAATCATGTCTCAGGATGGCAGTTTCGATCGGCTTGCCAAAAAGGAGGTCATTCTGCTCAGGCGGGAAATGGACAAGCTGGAACGTAGCCTGGGTGGCATCAAGGACATGTCTAGCTTGCCCGATGCCTTGTTCGTGATCGACGTGGGTCATGAAAAAATCGCCGTCAAAGAGGCCAACAAGCTGGGCATCCCAGTAATCGGTGTGGTGGATACCAACAATTCCCCAGACGGGGTGGAGTATGTCATCCCCGGTAATGACGACGCGATTCGCGCTGTCGCCCTGTATGCGGAAGGCGTCGCCACGGCTATTTTGGAAGGTCGTTTGGATCTGCCCAACCTGGATGGAGACGGCGAAGAGTTCGTCGAAATTCGCGAGGTGGTTGTGGCTGAGAACGGCGATAGAGTGGCTGCCGACTGAGTCGGTTCTCCCGAGCTCACCGAAAAGGCCCGCGCGCCTAGAGCCTGCGGGCCTTTTCGGTATTTTCGATGATGCCCCCCGCATCTCCATAAGAATTAAGCCTTCGGCAGATGTCGAGGGGGCCAGAGATTTATGAGAATTCAATTCTGTCGAGGTAAAAAACATGGCACAGATTACTGCGGCGTTGGTAAAAGAACTACGTGAGCGCACCGGTTCTGGCATGATGGATTGCAAGAAAGCCTTGCAAGAAACCAATGGTGATATCGAGGCTGCCGTTGAGACGATGCGCAAGAGCGGTCTTGCCAAGGCTGATAAAAAGGCCGACCGCACCGCCGCCGAAGGGATGATAATCGTGCGCCAGGCCGATGACGGCAGCGCCGTGGCTATGGTGGAAGTCAATTGTGAGACTGATTTCGTTTCAAAAGGCAAGGACTTCCAGGATTTCGCTACGGCCGTCGCCGAGCAGGTTCTGCATCGCGACCCTCGGGATTTGGACGCCTTGTTGGCGATGCCTTTGCAGGGTGATAAGAGCGTCGATCAGGTGCGCCGGGAACTTATCGCCAAGATTGGCGAAAACATCAACGTGCGCCGCTTTGCTCGTTACACTAACCAGAATGGCATTCTGAGCAGTTATCTGCACGGTGGCCGTATTGGTGTTTTGGTCATTCTGGGCGGGGGGGACCAGCAGCTTGCCAAAGATATTGCTATGCATGTGGCCGCCAGCAAACCGATCTGCGTAAGCGATGATCAGGTGCCTGCGGAACTGCTAGTCAAGGAGCGGGAAATCTATGCCGCGCAGGCCGCGGAAAGTGGCAAGTCAGCGAATATCATCGCCAAAATGGTGGAAGGCCGAGTGCGTAAGTACTTGGCTGAAGTAACCTTATTGGGGCAGCCCTTTGTCAAGGACACCGAACAGAGCGTGGCAAAATTGCTTCAGGCTGCGCAAGCCCGCGTTACCGCCTTCCAGCGTTTTGAACTGGGCGAGGGTATCGAGAAAAAGTCCGAAAACTTCGCCGAGGAAGTGATGGCGCAGGTGCGCGGTACTTGATGGTTCACCGTCGCGGGATGGCGAAATACCCTACTTGGGCTGACTCCTTGGCTGTAAAGCAGTACAATCTTCGGCTATCGCTGGTCGACAAGGTTCTACAAACCTCATGCAGGAATTACACCCAGTTTATAAACGGATTCTGTTGAAGCTCAGTGGTGAAGCGCTGATGGGGGATAAGGATTATGGTATCGATCCTCAGGTTATCAACCGGATTGCGGAAGAGGTGGCGCAACTCAATCGGCTGGGAGTACAAATTGGCATCGTGATTGGTGGTGGTAATTTGTTTCGGGGCGCCGGGCTTGCCGAAGCCGGCATGGACCGCGTGACCGCTGATCATATGGGTATGTTGGCTACCGTAATGAACTCGCTGGCCATGCAGGATGCCCTCGAACGCCTGGGCATCTTTGCCCGGGTGATGTCGGCCATCCGCATCAATGAGGTCTGCGAGGATTACCTGCGGCGGCGCGCTATCCGCCACCTTGAAAAGGGTCGGGTGGTGATTTTCGCCGCAGGTACTGGCAATCCTTTCTTCACCACCGATTCCGCAGCCAGTCTGAGAGCTATCGAGATTAACGCCGAAGTGATGATCAAGGCCACCAAAGTGGACGGTATCTATTCGGCAGACCCGGTCAAAGTACCGGATGCGTGGCGCTATGAACAATTGACCTACGACGAAGCCTTGCACCGCAAGCTAAAGGTCATGGACGCTACCGCCATTGTCATGTGCCGAGAGCATGACATGCCCCTGAAGGTGTTCAATATGAACCGGCGCGGCGATCTAATGCGGCTTGTGGGTGGAGAGAACGTGGGTACAACCGTGGTGCGGGGTTAACGATAGATGATCAACGATCTTAAAAAAGAAGCTGCTTCCCGGATGGCGAAAAGTGTTGAAAGTCTCAAGCATGAGCTTATCAAGTTACGCACCGGGCGAGCCCATACTAGTCTGCTGGACCATATTACTGTCAACTATTACGGTTCCGAGGTGCCACTCAATCAGGTTGCCTCTATCACGGTGGGCGATTCTCGTACCTTGGTAGTCTCGCCCTGGGAAAAAAATATGGTCTCGGCCGTTGAAAAGGCTATTTTGGCCTCCGATTTGGGACTGAATCCTGTCACGGCAGGTACCGTTATGCGGATTCCCTTGCCGCCCCTGACTGAGGAACGCCGCCGGGACCTGGTGAAGGTAGTGCGGCATGAAGGAGAGGGAGCGCGGGTGGCGATACGCAATATCCGCCGCGATGCCAACACGCTTCTCAAGGAGCTGCTTAAAGAGAAAGAGATTACGGAAGATGCGGAACACCGCGCTCAAGATGATATTCAGAAACTGACCGATAAATACATTGGTGAAATAGAAAAGGTGCTGGAGACTAAGGAAGCTGAGTTGATGGAAATTTGAGTCCTTCCCGTTACCCTACTCCCGTTACTCTACTCCCGTTACCCTAAGTAAAGAACCTGATAGTGGATGTAATGCCCGCCGATACTAGCGAACCAGCGACGTCAAGAAGGACAAACTTGCCTCGCCATGTGGCGATTGTCATGGATGGCAACGGGCGGTGGGCTAAGCAGCGGTTCTTGCCGCGTCCCGCCGGCCACCGCGAAGGCGTCAAAGCCGTCCAGCGGGTTGTTAAGGCTTGCATAGACCAGGGTGTCGAAGTGCTCACGTTATTTGCCTTCAGTAGCGAGAATTGGCGGCGCCCCCAGCAGGAAGTGAGCCTGCTGATGGAATTGTTTCTCACGACCCTGCGCAAGGATCTGCGCCGTTTGCAGAGCAATAATGTGCGCCTGCGCTTTATCGGCGACCGCAAGGCTTTTCCAGAGACATTGCAAGCGCATATCACTCAAGCCGAGGCGCGGACGGCGTTTAATTCTGGTTTAACACTAGTAATCGCGGTCAATTACGGCGGGCGCTGGGATATTACCCAGGCGGCCCGGCAATTGGCGCAGGAGGTTAAACAAGGACGTTTGGACCCGCAAGATATCACTGTCGAATGCGTGCACGAACGCTTGTGTTTACATGATCTGCCGGAGCCAGATCTCTTTATTCGCACCGGTGGTGAGCAGCGTATCAGCAATTTCCTGCTCTGGCAGATGGCCTATACGGAATTTTATTTCACCGATCGCCTATGGCCAGACTATGACGCCAAAGACCTTGCTGCCGCTTGCCTGTCTTTTGCGAAGCGGCAGCGGCGATTCGGTCAAACCGGTGAGCAGGTAGAGCAGGGCGGCGGTGCTTAAGCAGCGTCTTCTTACCGCTGCCATCCTGGGGACCCTGGTGGTGGCGGGAACTCTTGTGTTACCGACGATGTGGTTCGGCATCGCGCTGTTGGTATTCGTCTTGCTCGGTGCCTGGGAGTGGGGCGGTTTGTTGGGGCTGTCCAGGTCGGTTGGCCGGGTCGGTTACTGCATCCTGGTGCTCAGCCTTATGGTGCTGGTCTGGTCATTACTGGAAAGCCAGGCTTTCTCGTGGGCTATATTGGCCTTGGCCTGTGCCTACTGGTGTTATGTGTTGGCATGGCTGCGGCGGTATGCAGCCAATCCCGAGATTAGAGACCCGTTGTTGGCCTGGGAGTTGGCCGGCCTCATTACCCTGGTGACGGCCTGGGCAGCGCTGATGGGGTTGCGCAGAGCGCCGTCCCTTGGTCCCGATTATGTATTGTTTCTGCTGTTACTGATCTGGATCGCCGATAGCGGCGCCTACATTGTTGGCCGCAGATGGGGATATCACAAGCTAGCGCCGCGCATTAGTCCCGGCAAGACCCGGGAAGGCGCCTTTGGAGCGCTTGCCGCAACCTTGCTATTTGCCATGCTCGGCGCAATGGTGTTTGGCCTGGGGCCGGGACAATGGCCTCAGTTTATCCTGATTTGCATGGTAACGGTCGTGTTTTCTATCGCCGGCGACCTGCTTGAAAGCATGCTCAAACGGCAGCATGGCGCCAAGGACAGCGGCTATGTATTGCCGGGTCATGGCGGTATTCTGGATCGTATGGATAGCTTGATGGCGGCCGCGCCTATTTTCCTATTGGGTGTACAAGGATTATCCGCGTGAGTTCGAGCCTGCCCGCCGACGGCTTCGCCGAATCCACCCTTGCCTTATCCAAAGCGCCTATCGGAGTTACTATATTAGGTTCTACCGGTTCCATAGGTATCAGTACGCTGGATGTGTTACGGCGCCATCCCCAAAGTTTCCGAATCATCGCCCTGACCGCCAATCTTAATGTGGATGGCCTATGCCGGCAGTGCCTGGAGTACGCTCCTGAGTATGCGGTGATGCGGGATGCCGACGCGGCTCAGCAATTACGAGACCGCTTGCGCGCAGCGGGCCGTGACATTCGGGTATTGAGTGGCGTGGACGGCTTGAATTTTGTCGCGTCTATGCCCCAGGCACCTTATGTCATGGCGGCTATTGTCGGAGCGGTGGGGCTCTGCCCTACGCTGGCGGCGGTGCAGGCCGGTAAGCGCGTATTGCTGGCCAACAAGGAATCGCTGGTCATGGCGGGGCGTATCTTTATGGACGAAGTGCGTCGGAACGGCACTGAGCTGCTGCCTATCGATAGCGAACACAACGCGCTATTTCAATGCATGCCGACCGGATTAGCGGCTGATCTCGACGCCCTGGGCATTACCCGGATTTTGCTGACTGGATCGGGGGGGCCATTTCGAGACAAACCGTTGGAACAACTCGCCTTTATGACCCCGGAGCAAGCCTGCGCTCATCCCAACTGGAATATGGGACGAAAAATCTCCGTGGATTCAGCCGCCATGATGAACAAGGGGCTGGAGGTTATCGAGGCCTGCTGGTTGTTTAACATTGAACTAGAAAAGGTCCAGGTGGTTGTGCATCCTCAGAGCGTGATTCACTCGATGGTGGAATATGTGGACGGCTCGGTGCTTGCTCAGTTGGGAAATCCCGATATGCGCACACCGATTGCTCATGCTCTGGCTTGGCCACGCAGAATAGCCTCCGGCGTCGATCGACTAGACCTGTTTCAAGTGGGGCGCCTGGATTTTGAGGCCCCCGATCTTATCCGCTTTCCATGTTTGCGCTTGGCTTTCGCCGCTATGGCGGCGGGCGGCACGGCGTCCGCCGTGCTCAATGCCGCCAATGAGGTGGCGGTACAGGCGTTCTTGGAGCGGCAGATTCGTTTTACGGATATTGCCCGGATAATCGAGTATACGCTGGAACGCATGCCCATCCAGGATGCCGCGTCGTTGCAGATTATACTGGAAAGCGACGCTGCTGCGCGCCAGCTTGCGAGTGAGCAAATTAGCCGGCTGACTGGAGGCCACCATGAGTGAGCTGCTGACGTCTTCCCTGTTTTCCCTGCTGGCCCTAGGAGCCACTCTGGGTATCCTGATCACGGTTCATGAATTTGGCCATTTCTGGGTGGCCCGTCGCCTGGGCGTGAAGGTTTTGCGCTTTTCAATAGGGTTTGGGCGTCCTCTATGGTTGCGTCGCGGCCAAATGGACGGCACCGAATATACGGTTTCGGTCATTCCGCTCGGCGGCTATGTGCGCATGTTGGATGAACGAGAAGGCGAGGTCGATGCGCAGGAACTGCATCGGGCCTTTAACCGCCAGTCCGTGAGTTCCCGGATTGCCATAGTGCTGGCCGGACCCCTATGCAACTTCTTTTTCGCCATCTTCGCTTACGCACTCATGTTTATGGGCGGCGTTACCGATCTTCGCCCCTTATTGGACGAGCCTGTGCCAGGCTCAGTGGCCGCAGCAGGCGGCTTCCAGAAGGGCGATCTGGTCATGGCGGTGGATGATGACGCGATCCAGACTCTGGATGATTTTCGCCTGGCCCTGTTGGAGCAGGGCATGGCTGGGGGGGTAGTACCGGTGCAGGTGCGCGATGCCGACGAACGCGTGCGCCAGCGCAGCTTGGATCTGCGCAGTATGGAAGATCTGTCGGAAGACGGCCACTTGCTTGCACGGGTGGGAATGGTCCCATGGCGGCCTCATTTTCCGGCGGTGATCGAACGGTTGAAAACGGGGGGCGCAGCGGCACGCGCCGGTTTCCAACCGGCAGATCGTATCCTGGCTGTGGATGGGAAGGTGGTCAACGATTGGCAGGAATGGGCAGCTTATGTGCGGGATCGGCCCGGTCAAGCATTGACCGTGCGTATCGACCGCGAGGGTCAAGACTTATCCCTGAAAGTCATACCCGAGGCGGTGGAGACTGCGCAAGGTACCATCGGGTTGATCAATGCCTACGGCAAAGTGCCCGATGATTTCGCTGAAACACTCCAAGTCGTGGTAAGGTACGGACCGTTGCAGGCCCTCGTGGAAGGGGCCAAAAAAACCTGGAATATGTCGCTGTTCACCTTGCGCATGCTGGGAAGGATGCTGATCGGCAAGGCTTCTTTGGATAACATCAGCGGGCCAATTGCGATTGCTCAGTTTGCTGGCCAGTCCGCTAGCATCGGTTGGACCGCTTTCTTGTCGTTTCTGGCCTTGGTCAGCGTCAGTCTCGGGGTGTTGAATTTATTGCCGGTGCCGCTACTGGATGGAGGGCATTTATTGTATTACCTTATTGAACTAGTGAAGGGCAGTCCGTTGTCGGACACCATACAAAATTTTGGCCAGCGTCTGGGCATCATTGTGTTGATGCTGCTAATGGGTTTGGCCCTATTTAACGATTTTTCCCGTCTCTTGGGATAATAGTAATGACCAGTTGTGGCCCTGAAAACATTTGCTCATGAACAAAATCCGCACTTTATTGTTGGCTGGTATGCTGGTGTCCGGTTGGGCGCGCGCTGATTTCGTCATCCAAGATATTCAGGTTGAAGGACTACAGCGAATTTCCGCCGGTACCGTCTTCAATTATTTGCCGGTATCAGTGGGCTCTAAGGTCAAGCCAGAGGATTACCCAGCAATTATCCGCGCGCTGTTCCAGACGGGTTTTTTCACCGATGTCAGTCTGGAGCAAAAAGGCAATGTGTTGGTGGTCACCGTGACCGAGCGCCCAGCCATTGCCGAAGTGAATATAACTGGCAATAAGGATATTTCTACTGAAAACCTGACGAAATCCCTGGTGGATGTGGGCTTGGTGGAGGGCCGCGTATTTGATCGCTCGCTGCTGGAAAAGGTGGAGCAGGAGTTGATACGTCAGTATTACAGCCGGGGAAAGTATGCGGTAAAAATGAATGCTGAGGTAAAGCCGCTGGAGCGTAATCGGGTTGCCATCAACCTGGACATCTCCGAGGGTGTGGCGGCCCGTATCCGTCAGATCAATATCGTTGGCAATAAGGCTTTCAGTGATAAGCAATTGCTGCGCGAGTTGCAACTCTCTACTTCAGGTCTTTTATCCATCATCACCCAGGATGACCAATACTCCAAACAAAAGCTGGCAGCGGATATTGAGTCGCTGCGTTCCTTTTATCTGGATCGCGGTTACTTAAAGTTCACGGTGGATTCTACCCAGGTATCCATCACTCCTGACAAGAAAGATGTTTATATCACCGTTAACATCACGGAAGGTGACCGTTACACCATCCAAGATGTGCGTTTGGCGGGGGAGTTCATCGTTCCGGAACCAGAGCTTCGCAAGCTGGTCACGCTTAAGGCGGGAGACACGTTTTCCCGCAGCAAGCTGACCGACATCAACAAGGCTATCAGCGATCGTTTAGGCGATGAGGGTTATGCGTTCGCCAACGTCAATACGGTGCCGGAACTCAATGAGGCGGACAAGAAGGTGGCGTTGACGTTTGTCGTGGACCCCGGCAAGCGGGTATACGTGCGACGCATCAACTTTAAGGGCAATCTCAAGACCCAGGACGAGGTCTTGCGCCGGGAAATGCGGCAAACGGAAGGCTCCTGGTTTGCGACCAAGGATGTGAAGCGTTCCAAGACCCGTCTAGAACGGCTGTCGTATTTGGAAAGTGTTGACCTGGAAACTCCGGCCGTGCCCGGCACCACCGACCAGGTGGACATCAACTATACGGTAGCCGAACGGCCATCGGGCAATTTCATTTTTGGCGTGGGCTATGGACAGGATGCCGGCGTTTTGTTCAATGCCAGCTTGAATCAGAATAATTTTCTCGGCACTGGCAACCAGCTCAGTTTGATCTTTAACAATAGCCAGGCCGACACCAACTATGACATTACCTACAATAACCCCTATTACACCGCCGACGGCATAAGCCGGGGGTTTAGACTGTATTACCGGCAGAGGGATGCTGCTCAGTACAACGTGGCAAGCTATCTGGCTGACGATTATGGGGCTAAGGTGAATTTCGGCATTCCCCTCAACGAGTTTGATGTGGTGAATGTGGGGATCGCCTACACGGATACGCAGATAAAAACCACAACTTCCACCCCTCTGGAAATCTTTGCATACCTGGCCGTCAACGGTAATGAGTATCAGGACTTCCCACTGGAAGCCAGTTGGGTGCGTGATACCCGCAATCGCGTTATTTTTGCCGATCGTGGCAGTTTCAACCGCCTGTTGGGTGAGATCACCGTCCCCGGCAGTGACCTGGAGTATTACAAGCTGGGCTATAAACATACTTCTTACTTTCCGCTCAGCAGATCACTGACGCTATCGCTGGGTGGCGAATTGGGGTATGGCGATGGTTATGCTGGTACCGACGGGTTGCCGTTTTTTGAAAACTTTTATGCGGGCGGTCTGCGCACGGTGCGCGGCTATAAAAGTAATACTCTGGGACCGAAATACCCCGACGGGGAGCCGAGTGGCGGGAGTTTTAAGGTTGTGGGTAACGCTGAAGTCAACTTCCCGGTACCCTTTCTGCGCGACTCGAATAATATGCGCTTGGCCACCTTCGTGGACGTAGGTAATGTATTTGCTACCTTCGGGGATTTCGATGCGGGCCAACTGCGCTATTCGACTGGCGTCTCGGTCTGGTGGATATCCCCACTTGGACCATTGGTACTGAGCCTGGCTGCTCCCTTGAATTCGAAGTCTGGTGACGAAACGGAAAACTTTCAATTTTCTTTTGGCGTGCCGTTTTAAAGCAAGTGTGAACTGCTAAGGGTCGGTGCGCAGGGGTGGTCTTGGGTGGGTGGTTTTGGCTGCCACGGAGGTTGGCTGCGACACCATGGGCCTGGAAGTTCCCCGACTGGCGGGTTATAAAACCCGTTTTATTACCTACTGTAATTAACTTGGGAGTGTCTGCCTTGAAGGGTATCCGTATACTGTTTTTGATGTTAAGTGGTTTGCTGTTGCAGACTGTTGCTGTGCAGGCGGCAGAACTCAAGATAGGTTTTGTCAGTACCGCCAAGATCCTGAGTACAGCACCGCAGGCTGAGGACGCGAACAAACGGTTGCAAAAGGAATTTGGACCGCGTGAGAAAGGTTTGGTCGATGCTCAGAAGTCGCTGCGCAGCATGGAGCAGAAGCTGACCACCGATGGCGCCGTGATGAGTGAGACCCAAAAGCGCAATCTGGAGCGTGATGTTGTCGCGCAACGGCGTGAATTACAGCGATCCACGGAAGAGTTTCGCGAGGATGTCAATCTGCGCCGCAATGAGGAACTTGGCAAGTTTCAACGCCAGATCGTCGAGATTATCAATAACCTGGCCAAGGAGGAGGGTTTTGATCTCATCCTCAACGATGGGGCGGTGGTCTTTGCCAGCAAGCAGGTGGATATCACGGATAAGGTGTTAAGCCGCCTGACCAGCAAAAAATAACGGCAAAGCCTCACAGCCTCGCCATGGTGATGACGTTGGGTGAAGTGGCCGCCGCCGTAGGCGCAGAGTTATGCGGTGGCGATATCGCGCTGTCAGTCAAGGGCGTGGCGACACTACAGAACGCGGGACCGGATCAAATCAGCTTCCTGACCAACCTTCGTTATCGGCGGTTTTTAAGGAAGACCAGAGCCTGTGCCGTCATTCTCTCGCCGCGAGAGGCGGATCTTTGCAAGGTGCCGGTATTGCTTTCCGACAATCCCCAGGTGGCCTACGCACGAGTGGCCGCTTTGTTCATGCCTCAGTTGAAGGCGGCGAGTGGAATCCATCCTAGTGCCTGGGTCAGTCCCACCGCTCAGGTGGCAAAGAGTGCCTGGATTGGTCCTCAGTGCACCGTAGAAGCCGGTGCGGTGATTGAGAGTGGGGTATTTGTGGGTCCCAATTGTGTGGTGGGCGAAGGGGCTTGGATCGGTGAGGAGAGCCACTTGGTGGCCAACGTTACCCTTTGCCATGGCGTGCGCCTGGGTCAGCGAGTGTTAGCGCATCCCGGCGCAGTGATCGGCAGTGATGGCTTTGGTCTCGCTAATGAGGATGGGTGCTGGATAAAGATTCCCCAACTCGGTAGCGTGCATATCGGGGATGATGTGGAAATCGGTGCGAATACCACCATCGATCGCGGTGCCTTGGAAGACACGGTTATCGAGCAGGGTGTAAAGCTGGATAACCAGATTCAGGTTGCCCATAACGTTCACATCGGCGCCCATACGGCCTTGGCTGGCTGTGTCGGTATTGCTGGCAGCGTTCGCATTGGCCGTTACTGTACCCTGGGTGGCGGAGTGGGCATCGCGGGGCATCTAGAGATAGCCGATAATGTGCATATTACAGGGATGTCCTTAGTCACCAAGTCAATCACTGAGCCGGGCGTCTACTCGTCAGGTTTGGCCGTGGAGCCGAACCGGGCATGGAACAAAATCAGCGCGCGGCTGCGCCAACTGGACGAGCTAGCCCGACGGCTGCAGGCGTTGGGAAAAAAGAAATCCCCAGAAGAGTCGCTTGAGTGAGGACATACTCTTGACCGGAATGGATATCGCCGAAGTACTGCAATACCTTCCGCACCGCTATCCTTTCTTGTTGATCGATCGCGTGCTGGCCATCGAACCCGGGCAGTCGCTGACAGGTTTGAAAAACGTCACCTACAATGAGCCGTTCTTCATGGGACATTTTCCGCAGCGCCCCATTATGCCGGGTGTGTTGATTCTGGAAGCGCTGGCTCAGGCCACCGGTATCCTGGCTTTCAAGACCGAGGGGGAAAAGCCGGACAAACATACCATGTATTACTTTGTCGGCATTGACAAGGCTCGCTTCAAGCGCCCGGTGGAACCCGGCGATCAGTTGATTCTCAAGGTCTCGCTGGAATGGATCAAACGCGGCATTGGGAAGTTTGCGGGAGAAGCCACAGTGGACGGAAAGGTAGTCGCGTCCGCTGATATAATGTGCGCTAAGCGGGCCATCGACTTGTGATTGATGCACGCGCCGTGGTGGATCCCAGCGCCAGATTGGCAACGGATGTCCAAGTGGGGCCCTTCTCCGTAATTGGCGCCGAGGTGGAAATCGCCGAGGGCACCTGGATCGGTCCCCATGTCATCATTCAGGGGCCGACCCGGATCGGCCGAGACAACCGCATCTACCAGTTCGCTTCCATTGGCGAAATTCCCCAGGATAAAAAATATGCGGGCGAGAAAACCCGCCTGGAAATCGGCGACCGCAATGTGATCCGGGAATTTTGCACCATCAATCGCGGTACAATTCAGGATGCGGGTGCTACCCGGATCGGAGACGATAACTGGATCATGGCTTATGTGCATGTCGCCCACGATTGCATCGTAGGCAGCCGTACGGTATTCGCCAATGGGGCCTCCCTGGCCGGTCATGTGCATGTGGAAGATGACGTGGTTCTCGGTGGTTTCGCGCTGGTCTACCAGCGGTGTCGGGTTGGCGCCCACAGCTTATGTGGCTTTGCCTGCGGCGTGGATCATGATGTGCCTCCCTTCGTCATGGTCGCGGGCTACCGCGCCGAGCCCCATGGCATCAACGCCGAAGGTCTCCGGCGCCGCGGGTTCCCGGATGAGGAGATTCGTGCCATCCGCCATGCCTACAAGACGATCTACCGGTCTCAATTGAAGCTCGACGAGGCCATCCGCCGGGTGCGTGCTATCAGTAAAGATTTCCCCCGGCTGACGATTTTAGTAGATTTTCTGGCATCGTCCACCCGCGGGATCGTGCGCTAACGCTGGCTGCAAGGAAAGCACCGATGAGAATCGCCATGCTGGCGGGCGAACTCTCTGGCGATATCCTGGGGGCAGGTTTGCTAGTGGCCTTGCGGGAGATCTATCCCCAGGCCTGTTTCGAGGGAATCGGGGGCGAGCGCATGATCGCGCAGGGTCTGCGCAGCCTATTCCCTCTGGAAGCGTTATCAGTGATGGGATTGGTGGAGGTTTTAGGCCATCTCCCGGCGCTGATAAGGATCCGTTGGGCGTTGTATCAGCGCTTTAATGCCACTCCTCCAGACCTGTTCGTCGGCATCGACGCGCCGGATTTCAATCTGCCCCTGGAATGCTGCCTGCGGACTTTGAGGATCCCCACCGTGCACTACGTGAGCCCCTCGGTATGGGCCTGGCGTCCGGGGCGGGTGCGCAAGATCGCCCGTGCAGTTGACTTGATGTTGACCCTGTTTCCCTTCGAGGCGGCGTTCTACCGGGACCATGGGGTTCCGGTGTGCTATGTTGGCCATCCGCTGGCCGATGAGATCCCGCTCGTGACCGACCGCGCGGCGGCGCGACGTGCTTTGGGACTGGCGCCGTCCGCAACGGTGCTGGCCTTGTTGCCAGGCAGTCGGCTCGGCGAGGTGCAGCGCTTGGGAGCGCTGTTCATCGATACCGCCCTCTGGCTGCGACGCCGCTGGCCGGATATCGTTTTTACCGTTCCCGCTGCCACCCCCCGCATCCGCGCGGTTCTGACCAGACTGTTGAGAGAGCGTGCCGCTGAACTGTCCGTTTTCCTGGTGGATGGCCGTTCCCGGGAAGTCATGGCCGCCGCCGATCTGGTCCTGCTGGCCTCAGGTACGGCTACTCTGGAAGCTTTGTTGTTGAAACGGCCAATGGTAGTGGCCTATAAAGTCGCGCCACTCACTGCCTGGATCGCCGCCCGGTTGGTTACCATTTCCCGCTTCGCGCTGCCCAATCTTCTGGCGGGGCAGGATCTGGTGCCAGAGTTCCTTCAGGATGCCGCCACCGCCGAGAATCTTGGGCCAGCGCTGCTAAATTTATTGAATGACAGGGCAGGTTGCGTCCGCTTGGAGCAGGAGTTTGCCGCCCTGCATGATGGCCTGCGCCGTGATGCCAGCCGGCAGGCCGCCGCGGCCATCGCCGGTTTATTGGATTAACTTGCCGATTTTAAAATCCATGCGTGAACAGACCTGCACCGCACCTGTCTTGTTGGTTGCCGGCGTCGATGAGGCGGGCCGCGGGCCGCTGGCGGGTCCGGTCCTGGCGGCGGCGGTGATCCTCGATCCCGCCAGGCCTATCGCAGGGCTGGCTGATTCCAAGCAGTTGAGCGAGCGCCAACGCGAGCGGCTGGCCGCCGAGATCCGCGCCAAGTCCCTGGCCTGGGCGGTGGGCCGCGCCGGGGTGGTGGAGATCGACGCCCTGAATATACTGCAGGCCACCTTGCTGGCCATGCAGCGGGCGGTGGCGGGTTTGCACGTAGCACCCGGCAAGGTTCTGGTAGATGGCAACCGCTGTCCTGGGCTGGCCTGCCCGGTACAGGCCATCGTCAAGGGGGATGTCAGCGTGGTGGCCATCAGTGCGGCTTCCATTCTGGCCAAGGTGGCCAGGGACAGCGAACTGTTGGCGCTGCACGCCCGTTATCCGCACTATGGCTTCGATCGCCACAAAGGCTATCCGACCCAATTTCATATCGAGGCGCTCAGGGTTCACGGGGCATGTCCAGAACACCGCCGCTCCTTCGCTCCCGTGCGGGCGGTGCTGAAGCGTGAGGCATGAGCATGGCCACGACTTTCATACACTTGCACCTGCACACCGAATATTCCCTGATGGACGGCTTGATCCGCATCAAGCCCCTGGTCAAGCAGGTGGCCACCGCTGGTATGCCTGCGGTGGCCGTAACGGACATGAGCAATCTGTTTGCCATGATCAAGTTTTACAAGGCCGCTCTAAGCGTTGGCGTAAAGCCCATCGTCGGCGCGGAGCTGTGGGTGCGTCGAGATCAGGCGGATCCGGCGCGGCTGGTGCTGCTCTGCCAGGATTTCGTGGGTTATCGCAATCTGACCCAACTGGTAAGCCGCGGTTATCTGGAAGGCCAGCAGCGGGGCGTGCCGGTCATCGAATGGGGCTGGCTGCAGGGCAACACGGAGGGATTGATTGCCCTATCGGGAGGGCGTGAAGGGCAGCTCGGCCAGCTCTTACTGAATGGCCATGGCGTCGAAGCGCAGCCAGTGCTGGGCGATTGGCTGGGGCTGTTCGCGGACCGTTTCTATCTGGAAGTGCAGCGTACCGGCCGGCCGAACGAAGAGGAATATACTCACGCCGCCGTGGAGTTGGCGCTGGCTACGGGGACCCCACTGGTGGCTACCAACGATGTGCGCTTTCTCAGGCGCGAGGAGTTTGAGGCTCACGAGGCGCGGGTGTGCATTCATGAAGGCCGCATCCTGGCCGACCCACGCCGGCCCCGTTATTACAGCGATCAACAGTATCTGCGCACCCCGGCGGAGATGGCCGAACTTTTCGCCGATTTGCCCGAGGCCCTGGAAAACAGCGTGGAAATTGCCCTGCGTTGCAACTTGGATATACGGTTGGGGGAAAATTTCCTGCCGGATTTCCCAGTTCCAGAGGGAATGACCACGGCGGAGTTCTTTGCCCTGCAAGCCCATACCGGCCTCGAGAAGCGCTTGCCGCGCCTGCTGGACGTGAATGCCCCGGACCTTGTTGAACGCCGCAAGCCTTACGATGAACGCCTGGAGATCGAACTTACTGTCATCAATCAGATGGGGTTTCCTGGCTATTTTTTGATCGTGGCCGACTTTATCAGGTGGGCGCGGGATAACGGTGTGCCGGTTGGACCGGGGCGCGGTTCCGGGGCTGGCTCATTGGTTGCCTATGCCTTGGGGATAACTGATCTTGACCCGCTGGCCTATGATCTCCTGTTCGAGCGCTTTCTGAACCCGGAGCGCGTGTCCATGCCTGATTTTGACATCGATTTTTGCATGGAGGGTCGTGACCGGGTCATCGAATATGTCGCCCACCACTACGGTCGCGACCGGGTGTCGCAAATCGCCACCCACGGCACCATGGCGGCCAAGGCCGTAGTGCGGGACGTAGGACGGGTATTGGGGCATCCCTACGGTTTTGTCGATCGTATCGCCAAACTCATCCCCTTCGAGATCGGTATCACCCTCGACAAGGCGCTGGAACAGGAAGAAGACTTCCGCAAGGCCTACGAGGGCGACGAAGAAGTAAAGACCCTGGTGGATCTGGCCCGCTCCCTGGAGGGGCTGGCCCGCAACGTGGGTAAGCATGCGGGCGGCGTGGTCATCGCCCCTTCGAAACTCACGGATTTTTCACCGTTATACTGCGAGCAGGGCTCCCAGGCCATCGTGACCCAGTTCGACAAGGATGATGTCGAGTCCGCCGGGTTGGTGAAATTTGATTTTTTGGGGCTGCGCACCCTAACTATCATCGACTGGGCGGTGCAGACCATCAACCGCCAACGTGCGGCCAGGGGTGAGGCTCCCCTCGATGTTACCGCTATACCCCTGGATTCCACGACCACGTTTGACCTACTCAAGGCCTGCCATACCACGGCGGTCTTTCAGTTGGAATCTCGTGGCATGAAGGATCTGATCAAGCGCCTGCAACCGGATTGCTTCGAGGATGTCGTGGCTCTGGTAGCGCTATTCCGGCCAGGTCCCCTGCAATCAGGCATGGTAGAGGATTTCATCGACCGCAAGCACGGTCGCGCCAAGGTGGAATATCCCCATCCGGACCTGATGCCCATTCTCAAACCTACATACGGCGTAATCCTCTATCAGGAACAGGTGATGCAGATTGCCCAGGTATTGGCTAACTATACCCTGGGTGGAGCCGATCTGCTGCGCCGGGCCATGGGCAAGAAGAAGCCCGAGGAGATGGCCAAGCAGCGGGCGGTGTTTACGAAAGGCGCGCTGGAGCGCGGCGTAAAACCTGACACTGCCGAATATATTTTTGATCTGATGGAGAAGTTCGCCGGTTACGGTTTCAATAAGAGTCATAGTGTCGCCTACGCCCTGATATCCTATCAGACCGCCTGGCTCAAGGCTCATTATCCGGCCGCCTTCATGGCGGCGGTCTTGTCTTCGGACATGGATAATACCGACAAGGTGGTGGTATTCATCGAGGAATGCCGTCGGATGGGATTGGCGGTGGTGCCGCCCTCCGTCAACACTTCCGAATTCCGGTTTACTGTCGATGAGCAAAATCGGATCATCTATGGCGTGGGCGCCATCAAGGGGGTGGGTGAAGCCGCCATCGAGGGTACGCTGGAGGAACGCCGGCGGGGGCCGTTTCAGGATCTCTTCGATCTCTGCCGACGCGTGGACCTGCACAAGGTCAATCGCCGCGTGCTGGAGGCTCTGCTGCGCGCCGGGGCTTTGGATTGCCTGGGTTGCAACCGCGCCACCCTGATGTCGCAACTGCCGGAAGCTTTTCGGCTGGCCGAGCAAAATTCTCATAATGACGCTGCTGGCCAGAACGATCTGTTCGGTTTACCCGCCGCCAGCGTTCCGGCGCAGACTGCCGTCGCGCCGACCGAGTTCCCGGACTGGGATGAAGAGCAACGCCTCGCCGGGGAGAAGGAAACCTTAGGTCTGTATTTGACCGGCCATCCCATTACCCGCGTCGAGGCGGAACTCAAACGCTTCATCAGCGCTCGCCTGACGGATATCGGTACCGAGGGCGACGGCGCACCTGAAACTCGACGTTTTGGCAGGGCTGCCGAGAAACCGGTGGTGATCGCTGGACTGGTGGTGGGTATCCGCACCCGCAATGCCAACCGGGGTGGGCGCATGGCCTTCGTTACGCTAGATGACCGCACGGCCCGCATGGAAATCCGGGTGTTTCCCGAGGTCTATGAGCAGTATCGGCATATTATTGCCAATGACAACGTGTTGGTGGTGCAGGGGGGATTGGCTTGGGATGATTTCTCCGGTAGTTGGCGCCTGAATGCCGAGCGGGTGTTGGATCTTGCCGCCGCCCGAGACGAATATGCCCGGCGGTTGCTGCTGACACTGGACGCCAGCCGATTCAATAATGGCTTATTGGAGCATTTAGCCGCTGCCCTGGAGCCCTACCGGCGCGGCAATTGCCCGGTGTGGGTGGAGTATGCGCGGCCGGACGTCAGGGCAGAGATCGCTTTCGACCGAAGCTGGAATGTGCGACCGGACGACGCCTTGTTGAATCAACTCCGCGGTCTGGTGGGAGAGAGCGGGGTAAGGCTGGATTATTGAATTGCTACGCCAGCCAGCGCTGCAAAAGCACTTTGAGTTCCGCCATCCGGTAGGGTTTGCTCTGGTAATCATCCATGCCCTCAGCCAGGAATCGCTCCCGATCGCCTTCCATGGCGTTGGCGGTCACCGCGACGATGGTAGAACGCTCTCCGCGCTTGGCTTGCGCCTCCCGGATCAGGCGCGTGGCCTCGCTGCCATCCATGATGGGCATCTGGATGTCCATCAGGATGAGCTTGTAATACTGCGACAGCGCTTTCTCGACGGCAGCGTGCCCATCTTCCGCCACCTCTGCGCTATAGCCTAGCTTACGCAATTGGCTGAGTGCTACTTTTTGGTTTACGGCATTGTCCTCCACCAGGAGAATGTGGGGCTGGCCGAGGGTCAACGGTAACGTCTTGGGGTCGATGGTGTTTCCTGCGCTTAACGTGGAATCCGGGTCTCTGGCGGCTGAATTGCTCAATACCGTTGCCAGGCAATCGAACAACCGCGACTGGTGTACCGGTTTGGCTAGATAAGCGTCAAAGCCCATCTCCCGGGCTTTCGGGCCTAAGCCTTTTTGGTCCAGGTCGGCAAGCAAGATCCGTGGGATGGCAGTTATCGCCGGCTCTCTGAACAGGGTTTCCAGCGTGCCTCCCGCCTGTTCGTTTTCCAGAGAAAGCCCAATCAGTACAAGATCGAAGGGCCTGCTCTTCGCCGCTCGCGCCGTGACGATGGCCGCGTTCACGGTGGGGACGGCGGTCACCTCCACCTTCCAGGAGCGTAGATAATCACTCAGAATTGCGCGACTATGCTTCCCTTGTTCCACCACCAGTACCCGTAGATCGTCATCTGCGGTAGTGGCGTGTGGTCGCTGGGCGCTATCGCCAGCCAGCCGGAACGGTACCTTAAAACAGAAGGTGGAGCCAATACCAGCCTGGCTTTCCACGCCGATATTTCCTCCCATTAGTTCGACCAGCCGCTTGCAAATGCTCAGCCCTAGCCCGGTGCCGCCATAGCGGCGCGCCGTCGATCCATCTACTTGGGTAAAGGGATGGAACAAGCGCTGGTGGGCAGTCGGCGGAATGCCAATGCCTGTATCGGCAACCGTAAAGCAAAGCACGGCATAACGATCGGTGGTTTGCTCCAGAGTGGCCCGAATCGTGACCTCGCCATGTTCAGTAAACTTTACGCTATTGCCAATCAGGTTTAGCAGTATCTGCCGCAGCCGGCCTTCATCCCCGGCTACGCTGTTTGGAATAACGGGGTCCACGAAGGTCATCAATTTCAAACGCTTTTCATAGGCTTTGGGAGCGAGCACATCGGCAGCGCCTTCCACCACTGCTAGAGGGGAGAAGGGCAGGTCGGCTAGTTCGATCTTGCCGGCCTCAATCTTGGAGAAATCCAGAATATCGTTGATGATGCGCAGCAGTGAATCTCCGGACTCCTGAATCGCCAGCGCGAATTCCCGCTGCTTGGGTTGCAGGCGGGTATCCAGCAATAGATCGATCATGCCCAGAATGCCATTCATTGGTGTGCGGATCTCATGGCTCATCGAAGCCAGAAAATCCGATTTTAGCCGCGAAGACTCGAGGGCCTCGTCTCTGGCTTGCTCGGTTTGGTGGTGGGCGGCCAGCAGGCGCCGATTGGTGAGACCGAGTTGGCGCCCCATCTCCACCAGCCCAACCGCGGTATTTTGCAGTTCGATGACAGGGAAAGCGGGCACGGGTTGGTCGTAGTCGCCTTCCCCGATCCGTTTTACCAAGGTATCAATGGCATTCAAGGGGCTGGACAGAGCGTTGGCCAGCGTGCGGGTGCGCCGATAAAGCACTACCACAAACAGGGCGCAGAACAGCAGCAGACTGCCAATTACGATAGTGCCGACGGTGAATAATTGTTGGCTCAGCGCATCGCTCTGGGCATAGAGTTTGGTTTGCGGTACCAACGCCAGTAACCGCCAGCCGGTTTCCGGGATCGTGGCCCAGGCAGCCAATTTGGTGCCATTCAGATCGATTTCCGCTGTCCCCACCGCATGGTCGGAAAATTGCTTGCCCAGATCAGCCAATTCCGTCCGCTTGAAAAAATTGAACGACGCGGGTTTCGGCAAGTTTTGCTCGCTCGATTGGAGACCCCAGTCGGGTTCCGCAACTCCCGACAGGGCCAGCAGAGTGCCATCCCGGCCGATCAACATCCCGTAACCCTGCCAAGGGATGGACAGATTCACGATACTGTCGGTGATGGCGGCGGGGACGTTGTTCAAGCCCGCGACGCTTTCTTTTCGGGCTGTTAGCTGGGTTTGGATAGCCACTGCCTCTCGCTGCACAATGCGCGTGAGTTCGTCCTTGGCTAAGGCGCGTACGGCCTCCTTTTGCTGCTGGGTAATGACGTGATTGGCCAGCAGACAGATGGCGATGATCGCGATTTCCACCAAGAGGACGGGCAACAGCGCGGTAAGGAAATAGGAGCGCGAGACCCAGTGCAGGATAGAGGAGGGGGAGCGCGACTTGCTGGGTTGAGTCATATCCTTATCTCAGCGGCAATCCTTGTGTTTGCGCTGGCATTGGCTAGCGCACAATCAGACCGATCCCGGTCGGGAACGGCCGGGTGGAACGGCAAGAAAACCGGTTTAATGAGTAACGCGAGCGGTGCCGTCGTAACCCGTCAAGACCCGGACCCGTTCGCCGGGACTGAAGCCTTCGTCGGCTGCCTGAGTCACCGCTGTCATCTGGCCATTGTCCAACCGTACCGTGATTTCCAGTCCCGGTTGCCGGGTGATCCCTTCTTCGGCGGCGGCGCCAGCCACGCCGCCGAGCACGGCGCCGCCGATCGCCCCTAAAATTTGCCCTTTGCCGCCGCCGATGTTGCTACCCGCGACACCGCCGACCGCAGCGCCGGCTGCCGTGCCCACACCGCTCTTGGTGCCCTCGATGAGGACATTGCGGACACTTTGCACGACGCCCAATTGCACTTGTTGCTGCTGGCGGGCTTGTTCGCGGGTATAGGCGCTACCAGACATGCTAGAGGCGCAACCGTTAACCAGTGCTCCGGCCAATACAGCGACTGTTACGACACGAACTGTCTTCAAGCTTTGCATGCTCTTAAACCTCCTACCGTCTTGCTAATGGAATACCCGTGTGGTCCAGACTGTCCGGCATTATAGACCAATAATATGAATGAGCACTGAACTGGGTAAAATGTCTGCCTCATCGCTCTCGTGAAAAAGGTCAAGTGCGTGGTTCACCGTATTTACTTCAACCCAACCCAGCGCGACGCCATGGCTGGCATACTGCTGACGGCGATGATAGTTGTCTCCATCCTCCAGGGCTTCATTCCCGCTTTTCCTTTACTGCCGGCTGGGGTGCTGGCTTGGTTGGCGGGTTGTTTGCTCTGGTATCGGGTGGGGCGGCGCCAGCGTATTCAAGCCGCCTGGCTGGTAGGTGCGGGTATGAGCGGTCTGCTCTGGGGCCGCCTACAGGGTGTTCCTGTCGATTTGCGCCCGGTGTTGACCAGCAATCAGGCTCTGATCAGCTTGCTGGTGTCGGTGACCTTCCTGCGCCTGGTGACGCTACCAGAGCAGGGCGACAAAACTGCCCGCCTGCCGCGCGGACGAGCAGCGCTGTGGCGGACGCTGTTGGGAGTGCATTTATTTGGCTCGGTGGTCAATATGTCCACGGTGTTCATCCTGGGCGACCGCATGGCCACCCGTGGCCGGCTCGGCAAACGGCGGGCGCTGGTATTATCCCGCGGTTTCGCGGCGGCGGCTTTCTGGTCACCGTTCTTTGCAGCCATGGCCGCCGCCCTGACCTACGCTCCGGGAGCGGATATCCATGACCTGATGCTGGCCGGTTTACCCATGGCGGCACTGTCATTGTGGATAACCGGCCGTGAACTGGAACCGGCGGGACCGGTACGGGGCGCTCCTTTTATCGGCTATCCGTTGCGCTTTGGTACCTTGTGGATACCCTGCCTGTTGGTGGCAGCCGTGCTAGCGGCGCGCGCTGTCAACCCGCGCTGGCAGATAATCGCCGTCATCTCCCTGAGCGCGCCTCTGTTGACCTTGATCATTCTGCTGGCCCGCCACGGCAAGGGCACGTTGCCCCGCTTGCGTGAGCATGTCTACAGGCGATTGGCGGAAACCGTTGGTGAGTTGGTCCTGTTTCTGGCTGCCGGCGTGCTGGCCGCCGGTTTGACCGGCGCGCTGGCCCCGCTGGGGCAATGGGCGCCCTTTGCGAGCTTCGGTCCCTTGCAGGCCAGCCTGCTCCTGCTGGTAATGGTGAGCCTGTCGAGCTTTGGCGTGCACCCCGTCATCACCATCGCTACCTTCGGCACCTGGCTGGCGTCCATTCACCCGCCGCCTACCCTGCTGGCGATGACTTCTTTGATGGCCTGGGGTATCGGTATTCCGGCCAATCCCTTATCGGGCCTGCATCTGGCCATGCAGGGTCGCTACGGCATCGATGGATATGCCTTCCTGCGCTGGAATTCAGCCTATGTATTGAAGAGCCTGGGCGCGGGCATGGTCGTGTTACATCTCTATGGTTGCTTGCACTAGTCGCGGCGCCCCCGATCACCCAGGATTCTGCATCATGGTTGGGTTGCTCTGGTCACGGTGCGACCCAACTACAAGTGGTGAGGATTGGGGCTGGGTCAACGTCGGAGAGGTCAGCCAGTTCCAGGACGGCACCTGGTACGTCACCGTGCGCGCTGGGTGGCGCGCCTCCCATCAGGACCGTGATCGTCCTGATGATCGATAGAACGTACCGGACTATTTGCGGTGATCTGTCGTCAACCAGGGGCCAAGCCCCGGTTTTCCTGCGTTCGGAGGGACGACCGAGAAGAGACCTGATTACCCACGAAGCTCGGCAAACTTCAATCCGGCCACTTAACTATGGACTCGATTACAGCCGTTGACGTATCCTTAACCTTATTGAATCAATTGATGGCTGCATGGTGATGTTACCGGTGGCCCTGTACTTAGAGTTCTTGGTATTCATTCGTAAGAAATGAGGTGTATCCGTATGCGAACTAGTTCCGCTGCCCTGATTTCCCTGCTACTACTTGTACCAGCACCGCTGCTGGCGGGTAGCCTGAACACCGATGCAGTGCTCGGCGGCGCGCTGGGTGGAGGGGTGGGTGCCCTGATCGGTTCGGAGGTAGGTGGACGTAACGGTGCCATACTGGGTGCCGCGATCGGGGGGGCCACGGGAACCGCCCTTACGACCCGCCACTACTATAGACCCCGACGCGAGGTGGTTTATGTGGACAGGGGAGGTTACCACGGGAAGCACTACCGACACCGGCATTATTATGAAGACGATTAACCAGATGAGTCTTTTTTAACGCCCATTGAGACTCAGCCGGTGTGGAGGTGTGGAGAGCGGGAGTCAGGTGATGGTCTAATGTCCTGGCGGTGCTGAGGGACGCACTTAGCCTGGTTTTTCACTAGGTCTTTCCATGGGCGGGCTTTCTCGGCGATTTTCATGCTGTTGTTCTTTGGCATGTTCGTTATCGCCATAGTAGTAGCATTGATAGCATAGGCGCGCGCCATGCTCGGTGATGAAAGCGGCGGGTGGTCCGAACTTACCGCACATATCGCAAACCAGGTAGCTACTGGTCATCGCGGCAATCTCCTGAAGGAGTTCGTCTACAGCGGTTCTCCCGCACTCGCCGATAACGCAGTCCGTCGGCATGGCCAGGAGAAAAACCCGCCGGGTCCAGGGAGCGCATCCAGGGACCCGGTTAGAAGGGCATGTAGTGACAAACTGCGAAGGGTTTATCCCTCTTTGGGTTTGGATTCTTTGACGCTGGCACTGGCTTTCGCGGGTTTGGGTTGAGCCGTTTCCAGCGTGGACTCAGCCGCTTCGGTTGGTTCGGCCTCGGCGATTGGTTCAACCGCTTTCGGCTTCGGCTTGGGGGTTTCGGGCCTGAGGATGATGCCGGCCAGGGGCGGCAAGGTCATCACCAGAGAGTAGGGCCTGTTCATCCAGGGTATTTCCTCAGCGACCAACGGTTGATCGTTCCCCACATTGCCGCCGCCATAGAGTGAGGAATCGGAATTGAGAATTTCCTTGTAGGCGCCGGCTTGGGGCACGCCTATGCGGTAATTATGCCTTGGCACGGGAGTAAAATTCACCGCGATTACCAGGTCCTGTTCCTCGCTCTTGCGCAAGTAGCTCAGTACGGATTGGTCCGCATCGTGGCAATCGATCCAGTCGAATCCCTGCCATTCAAAATCGTAGCGGGATAAAGCCGGGTAGTGGTGATAAATCCGGTTCAGATCACCGACCAGTTGTTTCAGCCCCCGGTGAAAATGGTAATCCAGCACGTACCAGTCCAGCGTATTGGCGCTGTTCCATTCGGTGCCCTGGCCGAATTCGCAGCCCATGAACAACAGCTTCTTGCCAGGGTGGGTGAACATATACGTATAGAGCACCCGCAGGTTGGCGAAGCGCTGCCACTCATCACCCGGCATTTTGTTCAGCATGGAGCCTTTGCCGTGCACCACCTCGTCATGGGAGAAGGGCAGCAGAAAGTTCTCGGTGAAGCAATAGAGCATGCTAAAGGTGAGATTGTTGTGATGGTATTTGCGGTGGATGGGTTGCTGGGACATGTAGCTCAGGGTGTCGTTCATCCAGCCCATGTTCCACTTCATGCTGAACCCTAGACCACCGACCCAGGTAGGCCGGGTGACCTGCGGCCAGGAGGTCGATTCTTCCGCGATGATGAGTGCGCCGTGATACTGGCCGTGGGCCACGGTGTTGAGTTCGCGCAGGAAGTCGATGGCTTCCAGGTTTTCCCGGCCACCGTACTGATTGGGAATCCACTCGCCCTCTTTGCGGCTGTAGTCCAGATACAGCATGGAGGCCACTGCATCCACCCGCAGACCATCTAGGTGAAACTCCTCCAGCCAATACAACGCGCTGGACAGGAGGAAATTTTTCACCTCGTAGCGGTTGAAGTTGAAGATCAGGGTAGCCCAGTCCAGGTGCTCGCCTTTTTTGGGGTCGGCATGTTCATACAAAGCCTCGCCATCAAAGCGTGCCAGCCCATGGGCATCCTTGGGAAAGTGGGCCGGCACCCAATCCAGCAGCACGCCGATATTGTGCTGATGGCAATAATCGATGAAGTAGCGAAAATCCTCAGGGGTGCCGAACCGGCTGGTCGGGGCGAAATAGCCGGTAGTCTGATAGCCCCAGGAGGCATCGTAGGGATGCTCGGTGATGGGCATCAGTTCGATGTGGCTAAAGCCGAGTTCGGTCACGTAGCTGACCAGTCGGTGGGCCAGTTCCCGGTAGTTGAGAAACTCCCCCTCTGGTCCATGTTGCCAGGAGCCCAAGTGAACTTCGTAAATGGACATGGGAGTATGTAGCCAATCGTTGGCCTCACGCTTGGCCAGCCACGCGGCGTCAGTCCAGGCGTAAGGCGTGTCGTCGGCGACGATGGTGGCCGTGCTGGGGCGCATTTCGAACTGTTGTCCATAGGGGTCGGATTTTAGCAGGATAGCGCCGGAATGACGGTTGCGGATCTCAAGCTTGTAAAATTCCCCGCTGGTCAGATTTGGAATGAATAATTCCCACACACCGCTGCCGCCGCGCACCCGCATCGGATGGACTCGGCCATCCCAGTTATTAAAGGTTCCCACCACGCTGACGCGCTCGGCATTGGGAGCCCATACCGCGAACAGAATGCCGGCCACGCCGTCCGCGGTATGCGCGTGTGCACCCAGGAAGCGATAGGCATGCCAGTGTTTACCTTCGCCGAACAGATGCATATCGAAGTCGGAAATCTGGGGGGGGAAGCAATACGGATCGTGACGGATATGTTCGTGCTGGTGGGTATCACGCCACAACAGCCGATAACGGTCAGGAATACTGCCCGCATCGCCATGCCATTCGAAGAAATCCGAATCGGGTATGCGCTGCATAGGCAGTTCTCCATCGGCGATGGTTACCGCGCTGGCGCCGGGCATAAAGGTCCTCACCACAATACCTTTGCCCACCGGATGTTTGCCCAACACCGCGAAAGGATCATGATGGCGGGATTCGGCGATTTTTTGCAGTTCAGTATTCATTATCGAGCTGGTCACGAGCTTTGTCCAAGTTGCGAGTAAAAAAACCCATTTTCCGCCAGGGGAGCAGGAATATTCGATCAAATTCTTATAAAAGATTATATATTCGTAATGCGGCGAGACCTTGAAGTAAGGTTAGCGCCTACCTGAGTTCGTTATCTTTGCTTGCGCACTTGCTGGGGATCGCTCTGTGTATGGTCGGCGCAAGCAACAGATTTGCTTTATAGTTTGTCCATTATAACCCTTGCTAAAGGGTCTGTGCATGATTAAGGAGTTCTTTAAATCGGGTGCGTCCCCTGTTTTTTCCTAAAGGAGGCTTTGTGGTCATTGCCAGTGAGACAAGCTAATCACTGTCAGGATTTACGCAAGACTTTACATGGAACACAATATATTGTGGTTAACGATACCCTTATGGCACAAAATACGTAATGTCTGCGTAGGCCCTAACTACTAAGGTGAGCAGGACGGGTAGCACTTGAGCCAAAAACGTGGTCCAATCTGGATAATGCCGCAGTAAGGTAGTCATTGCCTATTACTGATCCCGCCGCCTGGAAAAATGCATCCTGCGGTTATCTCCAAGGCGCTGCTTGCGAGTTAAAAAAAGCTTAAAATCAAGGGGTAGCTGATGATTATTTACAACCTGTTTCCTTTGTTGGCGGGGAAGCTGAGCAACTGGCAGCCGCATCTCGAGCGCGCCGCCGAGATGGGTTTCGACTGGATTTTCGTGAATCCCATTCAAAAGCCGGGGATGTCGGGAAGCCTGTATTCCATCGCTGACTATTTTCAGTTAGATCCCAGGATTGTCGATCCGAACTCCAGTCATTCCGCTGAAGAGCAGATGCGAGCACTCACGCAAACTGCCGAGCGTTATGGGGTCAGGATGATGGTGGACTTGGTCATCAATCATTGCGCCGTGGATTCCAAACTCCCTGAGCAGCATCCCGCCTGGTTCGTGCGCGAGCCAGACGGCAGCATCGCGCATCCTTCTTGTATCGAGGATGGCAGGAAAATCGTATGGGGTGACCTGATCCGTTTCGATCATCAGCACTCCTCGGATCGCGAGGGACTCTACCGTTATTGCCGGGAGGTGGTTGAATACCTGATTCGGCTCGGCTTTAAGGGGTTTCGTTGCGATGCCGCATATCAATTGCCCCGCAATATATGGCAGCGGCTGATTAACGACATTAAAAGTCGCTATCCTGACGTTGTTTTCACTGCCGAGACCTTGGGTTGCACGGCCGATCAAACTAAGGAGACCGCCCAGGCGGGCTTTGATTATGTCTTTAACAGTGCCAAATGGTGGGATTTCAACGGTTCGTGGCTATTGGCGCAGTACCAGATCGTCCGTGAGATCACGGCTTCGATAAGCTTTCCCGAAAGTCACGACACGGAAAGACTGTATCAGGAGATGAATGGCAATGAGGCGGCCCTGAAACAACGTTATCTGTTTTCTGCCCTGTTTTCCGCGGGTGTCATGATGCCCATGGGTTATGAATTCGGGTTCCGCAAACGCCTGCATGTGGTGGCCACGCGGCCCGAAGATTGGGAACAGACCACGGTGGACTTAGGTGACTTCATAAGAAGTGTTAATGCCGTAAAGAAACGCCACCAGATCTTTCAGGAAGAGTGTCCCACCAGTGTCATACCCTATCAAAATTCCAATGTGCTGCTATTGTGGAAGGCTTCCGCGAAAACGCCTGAAGAGGCTTTGGTTATCCTCAACAAGGATCCTTGGAATCATCAGCATTTTTATACTGAGAACCTGAATACCTACGTACAGGCGGGGGCGCCGCTCATGGATGTGTCGCCGGAGTATCCGCTGGACTACATCCCCACCAAGCCTTTTGCCTACGATCTGCGGCCTGGCCAGGGCCTTGTCATGGTCACCGCGCGAGATGCTTCGGGCGCTGAAAACGGTCCGCTTAAGCATGCCTTGCGCCAGCTTAATTCTTGAGCTGCTGGGATATTCTCTGTATCTACTTTCCATCCTCTAAGGATTTGTAAGGATTTCTTATGTATATCGTAATGGTTGCCTCCGAATGTGCTCCCGTGGCCAAAGTCGGGGGCTTGGCCGATGTAGTCTTCGGGCTCAGTCGGGAGTTGGAAATACGGGGCAATTCAGTAGAAATTATTCTGCCCAAGTACGATTGCATGCGCTATGACCAGATCTGGGGTCTCCATGTCACCCGCAAGGACTTATGGGTGCCCTGGTATGGCGGCGCTATTCATTGCTCCGTATGGTTCGGCTTCGTGCATGGGCGCAAGTGCTTTTTCATCGAGCCTCATTCCCCGGAAAACTTTTTCAGTCGACCCCACTTCTATGGCTTCGCGGATGACGTCACCCGGTTTGCCTTTTTCAGCAAGGCGGCCATGGAGTTCATGCTGCAGGACAACCGGCGCCCCGACATCATTCACTGCCACGACTGGCAGACGGGGCTGGTGCCGGTCATGTTGTATGAAATGTATCAGGGTCATGGCATGCATACCCAACGCGTCTGTTACACCATTCACAACTTCAAGCATCAGGGCGTGACCGGTGAGTATATTCTGTCGGCCACCGGGCTTAGCCGGCCCGCGCATTTCTACAATTTCGATCGCCTGCGCGACAATTTCAACCACGGCGCGTTGAACCTGATGAAGGGTGGTATCGTTTACTCCAACTTCATCACCACCGTGTCACCCAACCATGCCCTGGAGGCCATGCATACCGATCAGGGCTATGGCCTGGGCCAAACAGCAAGGAAATCACCACCGGCATATCGGCACCACCAATCGGCAGGACCATCAGGACACCGATGGCCAGCCCGGAGATGATCATGAGATAGAAGAACACGCCCGTCCCGACGAAACCGGGAAAGAGGACCATCAAGCAGGAACAGGCCCACGGTCGCCGCAAACAAGGCGATGTTCGACGGGTTCTGGTACCGGTACGTGATGGGTGTTCCGGGCACGAGTTCCTGAAGCTTGCTGAACGCCATGAAGCTCCCGGTGACGGTCAAGGCGCCGAAGAGGACTTCAAACCCGATGGCTCCCATCATCGCTCGGCTGAAACCTCGCCCTCGCGGTGGAATTCGACGATGCCGACGAGCACGGCGGCCAACGCCCCGAATGCGTGTGACAACGCGATTCGCTGGGGCATGGCCGTCATCGGCATGTAGACGGCCATGGCGGTTCCGATGAGCGAACCAATCACGAAACCGGCGATGATCCACTCGTACCGGAGGATTTCGTGATGGAACAGGGTCCCGACCACCGCCAATAACATCCCGATCGCGGCAAGGTTCATTCCGCGTTCGCGTCTTCGGCGAACTCAGGCCTTTCAGCCCGAGGATGAACAGCACGCACGCGGCAAGGTACAAGAGCTGCAGGATCAGTTGTCTGCTACTCATTGCCGGCTTGCCCTCGCAACTTGAACATCCGCAGCATCCGATCGGTGATCAGGAAACCGCCGACGACGTTGATCGTCGCAGCGGTGACCGCGATGAACCCCAGCACGTTGCTGAGCGTGCCGAGCTCCGAATTGCCCGCCGCCACGAGCGAGCCCACCAGCGAGATTCCGGAAATGGCATTGGTCGCCGACATGAGCGGTGTGTGCAGCAGCGGCGATACCCGCCCGATCACCTCAACCCCACAAAACCGGCCAGCATCAGGATGTAGAGGGCCGTCAGCGCATCGGCGCTCGTACATGGCATGCCGGTGAGGTGCCGGCTTCGGAAGTGCCCGGCTCGCCCGGCCTGACGGGACGTCCGCGGCCACACCGACTTCGGTGGCGGGGGACTTGTCCTTCGTCACGCCCGGCGCACCTGCCTCCGCCGGCGCTGATTCGCCGCCGGAATTGGCGATCGAACCGGGTGCGACAGTCGCCGGTCGATGCCGACGTTTCAGCACCGACCGCGAGACTACCGGCGAAGATCAAGACCAACGCCGTCGTCGCGGCGGCAAGCGATTTGCATTCGGGTGGCATATGGCGTGGCATATGTGCATTCCAAAAAAATTGCAGCAGCAACGAGGAAGCACACTGAGAGGAAAGGGGGCAGACTGGTCGACCCCTTTGTGCGCAGCACCCAGGACAGTGCCATTCGGGTCTGACCCCTTTTCCCCCGCGGATCGCGCACCGTGTGTTGCAGTTTTCTTGGAGCGGGCCATACTCTGTACCTCCTCTAAATCCCCAATAGCTCCCGGAGGCGTGGCTGGACCACATTGCCGTCGCGGGCCGCCAGCGTTTCCCGCACGATCTGGTCATCCTCGTTGATCGTGACCCGCCCGTCTTTCAACAGCGTCAACAGGAACCGGATGACATTGTGCGAATACATCTGGCTGGCGTGGTAAGGCACTTCCGACGGAAGGTTGGTCGGCCCCAGGATCAGGACTTCGTTGTGAACGATGCGCTGATCGGGCTTGGTCAGTTCGCAGTTGCCACCGCGCTCCGCCGCAAGATCGATGATCACGCTCCTGGATCCATGCCCTCGACCGCAGCCCGCGTGACGAGCAGGGGCGATGGCTTGCCGGGAACGAGCGCGGTTGAAATCACAACGTCGCTGTCGGCCGCGACGTGAGCCAACTGCTCGCGTTGCCTCTGATAGTACTCCTCACCCAGCTGTTTCGCATAACCGCCTTTGTCCTCTGCGTCGGCAGCCTCCAAGTTCAGTTCGACAAACCGTGCACCGAGGCTTTCTACCTGCTCGCGGCAAGCCGGGCGCACGTCGTAAGCGCGGACCGCGGCCCCCAATCGCTTCGCGGTTGCAATCGCCTGCAGCCCCGCCACACCAGCGCCGAGGATCAGCATGCGCGACGCATTCAACGTACCTGCCGCCGTCATCATCAGCGGGAACATCTTGGGCAGCTCAATAGCAGCCAGAAGCACGGCGCGATACCCCGCGATGGTCGCCATCGACGAGAGCACGTCCATGTTCTGAGCCCGCGTGATGCGAGGCATCAGTTCCAACGCGAACAGGGTCGCCCCGGTCTGCGCAATCTCACGCACGGCCGCCGGCGATCCCAGCGGATCGCACATGCCGATCACCACCTGGCCCGCTCGAAAGTGCTGCAGGTCGGCACGTCCGCAATCGGGGTTCGCACCAAGGCATCGGATTTGCAGGACCACATCGGCCGCCAAGGCCGCCGCCCGTTCCTGGACGATGTAGGCGCCGTTGTCCTCATATCGTTTGTCCGGGAAACCGGCAGAGAGCCCAGCCCCAGACTCGACCACCACGCCGATTCCCGCTTTCATCAGCTGCGGGACATGCGCAGGGACCACCGCAACTCGCCGCTCGCCTGGAAAAGTCTCCTTGAGGATCGCGACCTTCATAAGCCACCAACTTGCTGGAAACGCAATTGCCGAACCCATGGATTTCCAATCAAAACACTTGACTAGCTACCACACGTTCCGGATCGCAACAGCGGATCCGCAGGATGTCTCGCCTTCGGATCCAGGTGTTGCGATCGACACGTTGAGGGGGACGGATTGTAGCCAATCCGGTAGCGAAAGCCAAGGAGGCCAAGCTCGCTTTCGCGTCTGCCGGCTGCGAGTCGCCGTCAGGGACGCTCGCTGACGGCGACTGCGGTCTCAGGTCGAGAATGTGCACCAAACCGGTTCGGTAGCCTCGGACTTGGCGAACGGCTTGCCGCCGTACTTGCCTGGCCGAGGTTGCAGCTCAAAATGTCCGGTCTGCTGGATTTGACGAATCCTTCTGTGCACCATCGCTGGCTGGAGTATCTGAACGATGCCGAGACGTTTTGTCGGGCCGTGTGCGGCCTTGGTCGTCGTGGGGCTGACATGCAGTTTGTTTGCCGCGGCGGCCAAGAAGCCTGCCTTCACCGATCCGGAGAAGGCGGGTCCGGAGTTTCAGATTCAGGGCGAGTACGTGGGCGAAGTGCAAACCAATGAGGGAGCACGCAAGTACGGCGCTCAGATCATCGCCCTGGGGCAAGGGCAGTTTCGTGCCGTCGGCTATGTCGGCGGACTTCCCGGGGCGGGTTGGCAGCGAGGCGGCGAGACCCAATCGGCGGAAAGCAAGTTGGAGAACGGCGAAGTGGTCTTCCAGGTCGAGGGGGCAACGGCCAGGCTGAAGGACGGCGTCATCACGGTGATTAACGAGGGCCGGACGCTGGGCACGCTCAAGAAAGTCGAACGCAAGAGCCCTACGCTGGGCCAGAAACCTCCTGCGGGGGCGATCGTCTTGTTTGACGGCAGCACTGCAGAGAAATTCGAAAAAGGCAGACTCGTCGATGGCAACCTGCTGGCCGCATCAGGTTGCACGAGCCGTCGAAACGCTGGGCGACCACCAGTTGCACATCGAGTTCCGCACTCCGTTCATGCCCGAAGCTCGGGGCCAAGCGCGCGGCAACAGCGGCGTCTACGTGCAGAGCCGCTACGAGGTGCAGGTCCTCGACTCGTTTGGCTTGGAAGGCGAAGACAATGAATGTGGCGGCATCTACAAATTCGGCAAGCCGCTGGTCAACATGTGCTTCCCGCCGCTTTCCTGGCAAACGTTCGATATCGACTTCACGGCCGCCCGGTACAATCAGCAAGGACAAAAGACCGTCGAACGCACGGATTACCGTCCGGCACAACGGTGTCGTCATCCACGAGAATCTGGAACTGAAGGACGCCACACCGGGCCGCATGGCCGAAGGTCCGGAGAAAGCGGGAGTCTTCCTGCAGGACCACGGCAATCCGGTGGTCTTCCGCAATATCTGGGTCGTGCCAAAATAGCCGGCAAGCAGGCCAGACCGAAGTGACGCACCGTATCGTGGGGAAGGGGACTTGGGTTGCGGCGTAACCCGCGTTGGGAGAACTGCTGTCGGCGGAGGTGCGGGGTCGGGAGCCCGCGCATAAGTTGGCCCAACAGGGGCCCGTGCAGGAAGTACTCGGCCCTTGCGAGATAGCAGGCCATCTGCCACGATGACTCGCGTCGGAAAGGGTGATTTCTCTTCCACGGCAGCAGGATGAAGCGAGCGACGTATGTCAGCATTTCCCGAGGTTGCGAAGATTCGTTACGAAGGTCCGAACTCGAAGAACCCGCTTGCCTTCCGTTGGTACAACGAGAACGAAGTCGTGGAAGGCAAGACGATGAAGGAGCACTTCCGCTTTAGCGTCGTCTATTGGCACACGTTCCGCGGGACGGGCGCCGATCCGTTCGGCGCCGCGACCATGATTCGGCCGTGGGACGACGGCAGCGATTCGTTGCCCAACGCGATCCGTCGCGTTCGGGCCGCGTTCGAGTTCATCGACAAACTCGGTGCGCCTTACTACGCCTTTCATGATCGCGACGTGGCCCCGGAAGGGAAGAACCTGGCGGAGACCAACAAGAACCTGGACGCCGTGGTGAAGGTGATGCAAGAAGAGCAGCAGCGGACCGGCATCAAGCTGCTCTGGGGCACGGCCAACCTGTTCAGCAATCCGCGCTACGTGCACGGCGCCTCGACCAGCTGCAACGCCGACGCGTTTGCCTTCGCCGCCGCACAAGTGAAGAAGTGCCTCGAGGTCACCAAGGAATTGGGCGGCGTGAACTATGTGTTCTGGGGCGGACGCGAGGGATACCAGAATCTTCTCAACACCGACATGAAGCGGGAACTGGACCACATGGCCCGGTTCATGCACCTGGCGGTCGACTACGCCAAGGAGATCGGCTTCACGGGCCAGTTCCTGATCGAGCCGAAACCGAAGGAGCCGACCAAGCACCAGTACGACAGCGACGCCGCGGCCTGCATCAATTTCCTCCGGGCCTACGGCCTGATGGACCACTTCAAGCTGAACATCGAGACCAACCATGCCACCTTGGCCGGCCACACCATGATGCATGAGCTGGATTATGCCGGCCATCAGGGAGCCCTGGGCTCGATCGATGCCAACACGGGCGACCTGCTTGCTCGGCTGGGACACGGACCAGTTCCCCACGGACTACTACCTGACGACCGAGATCATGCTCATCCTGCTGAAGTACGGTGGGCTGTGCCCGGGCGGCGTGAATTTCGACGCCAAAGTGCGCCGCGAGAGCTTCGAGCCGGTCGACCTGTTCCACGCGCACGTCGGCGGCATGGACGCTTTTGCGCGAGGGCTGAAAATCGCCGCAGCGATTCGTGCCGACGGAGAACTTGCCGCCTTCGTCAAGCAGCGCTACAGCAGTTGGGACAGCGGCATCGGCGCCGACATCGAATCGGGCCGAGCGGACTTCAAGGCCCTGGAGGCCTACATGCTCCAGAAAGGCGACATCTCGCCCAACCAGAGCGGCCGTCAGGAGATGCTCGAAAACCTGATCAATCGGTACCTGTAGACTGGCGATGAATCATCGATACGGAACCAGCGTCGGAACTCGCATGCGGCTCGGACCTTGGCCAGGCGAGAGTTACTCGCGTGACACGGCGGCATTTGGCGGCGAGCCGTTTCTCGCGCGGCAGGGACTGGTCGCAGGGGCGACGAGCAGCGGCTGGCCGTCGCGGGACCGTCCAAGCCGCAAACGCCGCCCCGCCGTTACGACATGAAGAAATCGATCAACCTCTGGGCGTTTCCCTATCCCGACAAGATGGTCGCTCAAGGAATGCTTCGAGCTGGCCAAGGACGCCGGATTCGACGCAGTGGAAATCAATTTCGCCCTGGAGGGCGAGTTCTCCGCCCAGTCGCCCGCCGGAGAGATCGCAGCATCCGGCGACTGGCCGAACGCGTCGGCATCGCCATCAGCGGCGTGTGCTCCTTCCTGTTTTGGCCCTATCCGCTGACCCACAACGATCCCGGCGCGGCGAGACAAAGCGATCGAACTGGCGCTCGAAGATGATCGAAGCCGCCAGAGCTGCTGGGCACCGAGAACCTGCTGGTCGTGCCCGGCGCGGCTACGCTTCCTGGGTCGAGGGATTCCAACCCGTGCCCAACGACGTCTGCGATCAGCGGCCCGGCGAGGCGATCCGGCAGCTGCTTCCCGCCGCGGAAAAGGCGGGCGTCTACCTCAACATCGAGAACATCTTCGTCAACGGCTTCCTCTTCAGCCCGCAGGAGATGGTCGACATTCGTGGACAGCTTTGGCAGCGACCGTTCGTCAAATCCACTTCGATACCGGGAACATCATGCAGTACCAGTTCCCCGAGCACTGGGTGCCCATGCTGGGCAAACGCATCCAGAACATCCACTTCAAGGAATGGGACAAGCGGACCCAGGAATTCAACCTCCACACCTTTCGGACGCTGCTCGACGGCACCACGAACTGGCCCGCCGTGATGGAAGCACTCGACAAGATCGGCTACCGCGGCTACCTCACCTTCGAGTATTTCCACCCGTTCACTCACTACCCCGAAGCACTGATCTACCAGACTTCCGACGCGCTGGACTGGATGTTGGGAAGAAAGGGATAGCACGAACCCGCAGTTTATGCCGGTGACGAGCCGTGCCTCGGCGATCGGAAAAAGTGCCCCTGGGCCGCCGTCAATGGTCCGCATGCCTAGCCCGGATTATTCATGACCCCGGGCATTCTCCGACAGAGTGTCGGACACTAACCCGACGCGTAAGCGAGGGAAACTGTGGCGTAGCCCTCGCTTACGCTTCGGGTTAGTGTGGGGCCAGTGAAAAAATAATCCGGGCTCGTCGAGCGGTCCGTGCACAGTATCCGCGTTGGGTTCGCTCTCTCGAATCAGGCAGCCGCAGATCCGCCGCAAGGCGGTGGCAGTAGGCCAGTGGCGTCGAGCAATTGCTGGGCAGTGCTGCCCCAGATGGCTGCCAGACGTTCTCGCAGGACCTGGCCGGCCCTTTCTGGCGAGTGCTGCCGACGAATGAAGGCTGCACCGCGGAGTGCTTTCTCGCGAGCCTCCTCGCGGTGACTGTAGACGCGTTTCAGCAGCTCGGCGGCATGGCCGGTGTCCGGTTCCGCCCAGTAGCTTCCGGGCGGATAAGGTCCCGTGCCGCGCGGCACGCGACGCAACTCGTGACCGACGAGATAGCTGTTGTCCTCCCGCATGAAGTCCAGATTGCCGGAATAACCCGTGCCGATGACGGGGATTCCCAAGTACATGGCTTCCGCCATATGCAGGCCGAAACCCTCACTGCGATGCAAGGAAACCAGACAATCGCAACGGCGGAATAGGCCCCACATCTGCCCCCTGGAAAGATCATCCCCCAGAAGCACAATTCTTCGGTCGCCGCGCAGAACGGCCAAAAGCCGTGCACCACTCGCTGGACGCGGCGATGCTGCCGCGCCAGTCGCCGCTTGAGCCCGCTGGTGCGGGCTTTCAAGATAAGCAGGACGTTGGACTGCTGCGGAAATGCCTGTTGAAACGTGCGCACAACCCCCTCGGGGTTCTTGCGCTGCACGCACGAACGATAGTCGTAGCAACAGAGGACGACGAATACGCCGGCAGGGATCAGCAGCGGCGGTTCTTCCACTCGCTCTGCCGTGACTTCGACGACCGGCGGAATCACGGTCACCGGCATCTGCAATTCCGCCTCGAACACGTGCCGACAGAATTCGGATCCCGTCCAGATTTCGTCGAAGTGGCGTTTGCATGCGCTGCCAGGAAGCCCGCAGCCGATTGGTTTCCCAATACCAGAAGCCAACGCTGTGTCGATGCGGCAGATAGGCGGCGGCATACGGTGGCCACCACTTTTTACGGATGGCATTCGGATTGAAATAAAGGCAGCTCAGTCCGTACGGGATGTTTCCCACCAAATCGCTCGATCCGCGGCCCAGCGACTGAGCGTCGTGCAGAAGGTCATTCAAGGAGTGGGGTAATCGCGAAAACTGTACCGCGCGGATGAAGCCTCGAAGGGCCTCACCGATCCCATTCGTCTGCGCTGACGGGGCCGCAGATGTTGATTCCTTGGGGCATCATGCCGCTGTGTTTTCCTTCCTTTGTGTGGCCCGACTCTCCGAGTCGGGGAGACAACGGACCACCCCTGTGAAGCTGTCACTGTCTGCACTGCTTGCGTTTCTCATAGTCTGTCGGGACGGTATAGCGTTAAGCCTGAAAAGCAACGCTTTCTTGGGTCGCGCGCATATCTGCAGCCTGACCCGCTGGTTGCTGGCTGTGCGGCGGCCGGTGAAGCCGCAGTTCGAAAACGTGCGTTTTCTTCGAGATTCTGGCAGCTGTCGGTGACAGCTTCACTGGCCCGGATTATTCATGACACCCCGGACATTCTCCGACAGAGTGCTGCACACTAACCCGACGCGTAAGCGAGGGCAACCTGTGGCTTCGCCCTCGCTTACGCGTCGGGTTAGTGTGAGGCCATGAATAATCCGGGCTGGGGGAGACAACGGACCCGACTCGGAGAGTCAAGCTAGTGCGCCTGTGAAGGCGTTTGATCAGGAGGGTGAAAGTCCCTCTCAGGCTAACGTTACCGGCCTGTAGTCGAAAGTGGTAACTGCGTTTCTGTGAGGAAAGGTGGAGAGCAACCTGAGACGAATGACCAGTCCGTAACGCAAGTGAACTCGATTCGGCCAAGCCTGTCGGGGAGGCTCCTAGCGATGTCCGAACCCTTGACCGTGCGACGGCAATCCCGCCGACCTTCGAGGTCTGCCCGGGGGATAGACACGGCAAGTCACGGCGGTGAAGTAACGTGTGAAAGCGACCGTGACGAAATGGCAATGCGGTGGTTGGAGACGGAATGGTCGGAAGGTCAAACGCGGTAAGCAGGTAAACCTGCGTGGAAACAGGTGGGTGTTCACGCTCGTAGAGCCGAAGAGCCCGCCACGCAGGGTGAAGAGCACCCAATGTAGCGATGAATCCGGGTAACGCCGGAGGAGCGAAGGGGTGCAGGAAGGTGGATGTGAGATGTCCCAACGCAGGGAAAGAAATTACGAACCGGAGATAGTGCCGTATACGGCTAGTCCCACCGGAGAGCCCTCGTCCGTGAGGGACTGGGTGAACCCGAGCGTCTGGACGGACCGCATGTTGACGACACTCGAACAAGGAGTGCGAGGAGGGCCCAACGCCTACTTCGACGAACAGGGGTTGTACAGCCTGGCTATCGCCCATGATCGCTTCGTTCAATCCTCTTGCAGGTAAACCACCAACTGGAGAGCCGTATGCGGGAAAACCGCTCGTACGGTTCGGAGGGAGGGGGGGCCGGGTACACAACCGGTCCTCCCTACCCCTATCTTGGCTGCGGCCACGAGGCCGATTTCGACAACGTCGTCTTCAAGTCCTCGAGAACGCGAAGATTCGCCTGCACGACCTCCTCGACCGAAATCTGGCACATGTGTTCCCAAGCATGGTGCGGGAGCCACACGTCCGACTCCCCTTCCGGCCAAGGGGCCTGCAGGATTGTCTTTCGCCCGCCGAGCGGTTCCCATTTCTTCGGGCTCTGAGGACTCCGAACTGAAGAGGGCAACCAACGGGGTGCCGACGAGTCCGGCGAGATGCATGGGGCCGGTATTGGAGACCGTGATCACATCCAAGTGGGAGATTGCCGCTGCCAGTTCCAGCAGCGAGAACTCATGATAGCATGCGACACGGGATACGCTTCGAGCTGCGGTTCTACGACTGGGAGAACGCCCAGACGATGGGCCGGCGCGACATCCGGTTCTGGCAGCGGATGGCCGCGCGGACGAAGAGGTCCCATCCTCGAACTCGGCTGCGGCACGGGGCGGGTGGCGATACCGGTCGCGAAGGACGGCGCCACGCTGGTTGGCATCGATCGATCGGAGACGATGCTCGCCCGCGCGCGGAAGAAGGCCCGGCGCTCGAAGCTGGCCGGGGCGCTGCACCTGGTTCGCGGCGACGTCCGGTTCCTGCCGTTCCCCAAGGGACACTTCTCGCTGGTCGCCGCGCCGTACGGCATCCTCCAGTCATTGCTCGATGACGCCACGCTGGACGGGACCCTCACGGCCGTCCACCGCGTGCTTGCGAAGGGCGGCACCCTCGGGATCGATCTCGTGTCGGACCTGCCCTCGTGGCCGACCTACGAGCGCCGGATGAAGCTGCGCGGCCAGGTGGGCCGCGGTCAGACGCGCATCACCCTGATTGAGTCGGTCCGCCAGGACCCCGCGCGTGGCCTGACCCTGTTCGACCAGGAGTTCGTGGAGCGACGGGGAAAGCAG
>CAVOJV010000009.1:0-38209 GCA_963696325.1 uncultured Gammaproteobacteria bacterium | reverse complement strand
CCGACTTTTGCAAAACTGGTAACGTTGTGGCCGGTAATCCAAAAATATTCAAGGCGCTGCTACAGGATATCCAACCGCATCTGACGCCAGCCCTGGCCCGTTAAAATCGGCGATTCGCTGGGCGCTTGTGTCTTAACCGGCGGTTTTTGGGGATTTTTTTGATAAAACAATCGTTGCGTTGAATGTATATTCATGTTAAGGATATTTCCATAAACCTTAATGATCTTAAGCTTAAGATGTTAATTATGGGCGTTGAGACCCTGTTAGGAGGATGTTAATGACTAGAACCCTTATGGCTTTTGTTATCCCGCCCGCTGCCGTCGCCCGCTATGGATGCGCCGGTTGTACTGCAGCCCCCATCGGGGTGTTTTGGCTTACCAGCCTGGTGGCTATTGTTTATTGGATGATGGGCGGGAAACTGGATGACTGGGAAGCATCCCGCTGGTTTATTATCTGGCTGGGGTGCATGTTATGGGTCATCGCCGCGGTGTGGTCGCGGTTGGTGATCAGGGGCGTAGACGAAGATCTGGGGCAAGGTCAAGAGAGTTCGTTGAAACGCCGGGCTATACCCCACCCGGATGAAGCGGACCCTCTCAAGGTATTGCGCGACAGTGACTGATACCGATTAGCCATCAGAACCAAACACTGCTTACCCACACAACCAGGGACAGGCGCAGGTTTATGGGTTTTCACAGCCCTTAAACCGGGGGATGGTGGTGGTTCCTGAACAAGCTTCGTCAGCGCCAGAAGTCGGGCAGGAACAGCAGCAGGAGGGGAAAGACTTCCAGGCGTCCTACCAGCATCGACAACGACAATAGCCAGGTGGCCGTGTCGCTCAAAGAACTGAAGTTAGAGGCGGTTTTTCCAGCCCCACCCCCATATTATTGAGGCACCCCGCCACCGAACCGAACGCGGTAACCAGGTCCACGCCGGTAGCCGTTAAGGCCAGCGAGAAAAAACAATAGCTGAAGATGTACAGGAAATAAAATCCCCATACCGCCTGCATGACTCGATCCGGCATGGGCCGGTTACCCAACTTGACCGAGATCTGGGCGGTAGGGCGGATCAGCAGCTTGACCTCGCGCACGCTCTGCTTGTACAGCAATAGGAAACGCATCGCCTTGATCCCCCCGCACGTGGAACCGACGCAGCCGCCGAAGAAGCTGCCCAGCAGTAGGAGCAGGGAAACGAACAATGGCCATTCAGGATAGCCGGCGGTTACCAGGCCGTTGTCGGTGACAATCGACGCAGTCTGAAAGAAACCGTGATAGATGGCCGGCCAAAGCGGGAAGGTTCCGTTTACGTAGAGATAAGCGCAGGTGGAGAGGATAATCGACCCCAACACCTTGATGTATAGCTTGAACTCGGGATCATGCAGGATCTGTTTCAGGTCACGTGACTGCCAGGCGAGGAAGTACAGAGCGAAGTTGACCCCGGCCAACAAAGAGAACATCCCGGCGACGATCTCGATGGCTGGACTTTGGTAAAAGCCGATACTCGCGTCGTGGGTGGAAAAACCGCCCAGGGCCAGGGTGGCGAAACTATGCGAGACGGCATCGAAAAGATTCATGCCCGCCAGCCAAAAGGCCAGCGTGCAGACCACATTCAGCGCTACGTAGATGTACCAGAGGTTCTTGGCGGTTTCGGTAATGCGCGGCGTGAGCTTTTCGTCCTTCATGGGGCCAGGGGTCTCGGCCTTATACAACTGCATGCCGCCGATGCCCAGCATGGGCAGGAGGGCCACCGCCAGCACCACGATGCCCATGCCACCGAGAAAATTCAACTGCGCCCGATAGTAGACGATTGAGTGTGGCAGGGTGTCGATGCCAGAGAGTATGGTGGCACCCGTGGTGGTAAGCCCGGAGACCGACTCGAAGACGGCATCGACAAAGTGCATGTGAGGCCGTTCCGCGAGCGTAAACGGCAGCGCGCTCAGCAGCGACAATACCACCCAGAACAATACCACGACCACGAACCCATCGCGGTTGCGCAGTTCCGAGCGCAGACGGCGCACCGGTAGCCAGCAGAGCAGGCCGAGCGTCAACGTCAGTCCAGCGGCTTCGGCGAATGGCAGGATGGCGCCGTCTGCATACCACCAACCCACCAGCATCGGCGGTAGCATGCTGACGCTGAAGAGGACCAGCAACAGGCCAAACAACCGCAGAATAGTCCGCAGCGGTGTCCGCGCGGTGGCAAGTTTTGCAGCGCCGGCTGCCGCTTTACGCGGTGGTTCCGGGCCTCGCCCATCAAAAGTTGCTTTTTCCATACTGTCAGGGATGCTTTAACCCCCCCTCACCGCGCATCTTGACCGTACTGAGGGCTGATGCTTCTCAGTGTGCTCCGCTCATGGCAGACCGTCTACTTCCGCCTTTGCCTTGGGCAGCAAGTCTTCCCGGCTGACTCCCAGATACAGAGCGGTGGCGCTGGCAATGTAAATGGAGGAATAGGTGCCCACCACGATGCCGATGATCATGGCTATGGAGAAACCTCGCATGGCCGGACCACCGAAGAAATACAAAACGATGACCGCCAGCAGGGTGGTCAAGCTGGTCATGATGGTACGGGACAGGGTTTGATTGATGGCGGAGTTCATGACTTCCAGCGTAGTCTCCTTGCGCATCCGCCGGAAATTCTCGCGAATCCGGTCGAGCACCACCACGGTATCGTTGACGGAATAGCCGATCACCGCCAAGACCGCCGCCAGGACGGTCAGATCGAACTCGATCTGCAACAGGGAAAACACCCCTACCGTGAAAACCACGTCATGGACCGTGGCGGCGATGGTGCCCACGGCCAGTCGCCATTCGAAACGAAAAGCCACATAAATGAGAATCCCCAGCAAGGCCATGAACATGGCCAAACTGCCTTGTTCGACCAGTTCGCCGCCGACTTGGGGTCCCACGAACTCCACCCGGCGCATCTCCACGGCGGCGCCACCTTCCATGACCTTGAGGGCATTGATCACTTGATTGCTGAGGTCGGCTGAGTTGAGTCCCTGCCGAGGTGGGATGCGGATCAATACGTCACTGGAGGTGCCAAAATGCTGGGTCTGAGCATCCCCGAAGCCGGCCTTTTGCAAGGTATCGCGGACCAGGGGGATTTCAACCGATGCGGGATAACTCACTTCGATCACGGTGCCGCCGGTGAAATCCAGCCCCAGGCTCATGCCGCGTATCAACAGGGATACCACGCACCCCGCCAACATCAGCACGGACAGGCTCAAAGCGAGTCTTGCCCTTGCCCATAAAGTTGATGATTGGTATTACCGCTTAGCAATTGCATAGCCGATTCCGCCTAAATAGACAGCCTTTCCACCCGGCGGCCGCCGTAGATGTAATTGATCAATCCGCGTGCCCCCATGACTGCCGTGAACATCGAGGTAATGATGCCGATGCTTAGCGTCACCGCAAAGCCCTTGATAGGGCCGGTTCCAAGGCCGAACAACACGACTGCGGCGATCAGGGTGGTGAGGTTGGAGTCGAGAATGGTGGCGAAGGCTTTGTCGAAGCCCGCATGGATGGCGGCCTGGGGCGTATTGCCCAACCTGAGCTCCTCGCGGATGCGCTCGTAGATCAGCACGTTGGCATCCACCGCCATGCCCATGGTCAGGACGATGCCGGCGATGCCCGGCAAGGTCAGCGTGGCTTGCAGGATGGACAGGGTAGCGACAATCAGGACGATGTTAATCGCGAGGGCGAGGTTGGCGACCATGCCAAATAGACGATACCTCAGCCCCATGAACGCCAGGATGACAACAAAAGCGATGATAGCCGAGCGAAAGCCCTGGGCGATGTTTTCCCGCCCGGCACTGGGACCGACGGTGCGCTCCTCGATGATTTCGATGGGGGCAGCCAGCGCCCCCGCGCGCAGCAACAGGGCCAGGTCACGGGCCTCTTTGGTGCCCTCCAGGCCGGTGATCTGAAAACGCCGGCCCAGGCGGTCGCGGATGCGGGCCACATTGATGACCTCTTCCACGGTGATGGGGGTTTTCCTTACCTCTCCATCCACCCGCCGAGTTTCGGTCTTGTTCTCGATGAAGACCACCGCCATCAGTTTGCCGATATTGTCCTTGGTGGCGTCTTCGAAGCGTTTGGCCCCCTGGCCATCCAGCGTGATGAATACCGCCGGCCCGCTGGTCTGCTGGTCCAGGCCGGAAGCGGCATCGGTAATGTAATCACCGGTTAGCAAGACCCGTTTCTGCAACAGGATAGGGCGGCCATTGCGTTCTCGATACAGGCGTGAATTCAATGGGATGCGACCGCTGGCAGCCGCCTGGGTGGCATCACCCTCTTCGTCCACCAGCCGAAACTCCAGCGTGGCGGTGGCACCCAGGATTTCCTTGGCGCGGGCGGTGTCCTGAACGCCGGGCAGTTGCACCACGATGCGGCTGTCGCCCTGTTGCTGGATGATGGGTTCGGCCACCCCCAGCTCGTTGACGCGATTGCGCAGGGTGGTGATGTTTTGTTGCAAGGCGAAGCGGCGTTTCTCGATGAGTAACTGTGGACTGAGGGTCAGTCGAATACCAAAACTGTCGGTCCCCTCAGCTGGGTTGACCTCCAGCGTGGGGAATTCCTTGCGCAGCAATGGATAAGCCTTGTCCCGCTCGGCGGCCTCGCGAAAGCTGACCAGCACCCCGCCAGTTCCCTCACGGCCCACCGTGACATAGCGCACCTTATCATTGCGCAACAGGGCGCGTATTGCATCGACGTTGCCTTCCTCGACCTGCTTTAACACGGCGTCCATATCGACTTCCATGAGAAAGTGCACACCGCCGCGCAAGTCCAGGCCGAGATACATCGGTCGCAGGCCCAACGCCTGGATGAAAGCCGGGGTGGCGGGTGCCAGATTGAGGGCGACCACGAAGTCGCGCCCCAGCATCTCCTTTATAAGGTCGGCCGCCTTGAGCTGGGTATCGGTATCCTCAAAGCGCACCAGCAGGCGGTCATTGGCCATTTCCATGCGCTTGTAGACCAGCTTTCCCGCATCGAGCCTGCCAGCGACCCGGTTTTGCAGAGCCTGGTCGACCGCCACCGTGGCACGTGACGCGGAAATCTGCACGGCCGGATCTTCGCCAAACAGATTGGGCAGGGCGTAAACGATACCCACCATGGTAACGAGACCGATGATGAGATATTTCCACCAAGCATATTGGTTCAGCATGATCGGAGCTTCCTTCGCGAGACCGTCGGTGGCTACAGATCGCCCTTAGCGGTGCCTTTAGGCATGAGCGAGGCGACGGCGTTCTTCTGTACCTTAAGCTGAACGCCCTCAGCCACCTCCAGTTGCACGAAATTTTCGCCCACCTCCGTGATCCGGCCCAGTACGCCGCCGCCGGTGACTACCTCATCACCCTTTTTGAGGGCTTCCACCATCTGTTTGTGTTCTTTGGCTCGCTTGGTCTGCGGGCGGATCATCAGAAAATAAAAAACCCCAATGAGGAGGATGGGAAAGAGCAGTGCTTCCCAGCCCGCGCCCTGCTGGGGAGCGGCTTGAGCCAGCGCGTCGGAGATGAAAAAGCTCATGATGGTTCCTTGAATGGGTGTTTGCGAATGAATAAAAGGCCGTGGGTCGCGTTATTCAAAGGCCGGTATTATACACGGGCGCGGGATTTTGATTGCGCCTTTCGTAAAAGGCTGCGATGAAGTCCTCAAGATGCCCCGCGGCGATGGCCGCGCGCAAGCCGGCCATCAATTCCTGGTAATAGTACAGGTTATGCAGGGTATTGAGGCGGGCGCCGAGCATTTCCTTGCACTTGTCCAAGTGATGCAGATAGGCGCGACTATAGTGACGGCAGGTGCAGCAGCCACACTCTGGATCGAGGGGGCGCGTATCGAACCGGTACTGGCTGTTGCGGATACGGATGTCCCCAAGGCGGGTGAACAAATGGCCATTGCGGGCATTGCGGGTGGGCAGCACGCAATCGAACATGTCCACGCCCCGGCGCACTGCCTCGACGATATCAACCGGCTTGCCCACGCCCATCAAATAGCGAGGTGGGCTGGCTGGCAGCAGGGGTATGGTAATCTCCAGCATCGCGAGGCGTTCTGCCATGGATTCGCCGACGGCCAGGCCGCCGATGGCGTAACCATCAAAGCCTATCTGCCGTAACCCGGCAGCGGACAGTTCGCGCAGCGAGGGATGCATTCCCCCCTGCACGATGCCGAACAAGGCAGCGGGACTGGCGGCGTGCGCCAACTTGCTGCGCGCGGCCCAACGCAGGGACAGTTCCATGGATGCGCGGGCCTCCCGCTCGCTGGCGGGGTAGGGGGTGCACTCATCAAAGATCATCACGATGTCCGCGCCCAGCGCCCGCTGCACCGCGATGGATTCCTCGGGCCCCAGGAACACCCGCCGGCCATCCACCGGCGACTGGAACTGGACTCCCGCTTCGCTGATCTTGCGCGTGGCCGCCAGGCTGAACACCTGGAAGCCGCCAGAATCGGTCAGGATAGGGCCCTCCCAGTGCATGAAGCCGTGCAGATCGCCGTGCAGGCCGATGATCTCCGCGCCGGGGCGCAGCATCAGGTGGAAAGTATTGCCGAGAATGATTTCGGTCCCGAGGTTTTGCAACTCTTCAGCGGTCATGGCTTTGACCGTGCCATACGTGCCCACGGGCATGAAAGCTGGGGTTTCCACGCTGCCGCGGCTAAAGCTCAAGTGTCCCCGGCGGGCGGGACCGTCTGTCTGGAGTATCTCAAAATGCATGGAATAAAAGCCAATGGTTCGGCTGTAAAAAGCGCATTATCATCAGATCCGCGGGCGCTGTTTGGCAAGCCTCCTTGCGAAGCGCACGCGGATATTACCACTGGCCAGGATGGGCTACCTGGCTCCTGCATGCGAATGTTTCATGGTGTCTTAGTGGGTCACTAGCCTCTTTGGAGTGAAACGCGATTGAATCAGGGCATTATGGATCTTTTCGTCTATGCCGTGATGCTTGTCAATCCTGTCGATACTCGTTGAATACATACGCCCCGCCTGCCGCCAGACTGCCTATGAGAACCATTTGCTATTTTTACCAGGTCAGGCCCTGTTGCCATGAATTTCAAATTACTGAATATTTATCGTTGCAATGATAGTATAAGTGTTGTCTGTTCAGGGATTTGCGCTGTTATTCAAGTTCCGACTATAAGCTTAGGGGAAATTATCTTTATGATAAGAAATTGTTCCATTGGCTTAGCCTGCGAGGGATAACGCTTGTCATTAGGTCCGGTGATGCTCGGTTTGGAAGGGTTGGAAGTAACCGCCGAGGAAAAAGGCATTTTGTGCCACCCGTTAGTAGGCGGCGTTATTCTGTTTGGCCGAAATTACCATTCGCCGCAGCAGGTGGCAGCCTTGGTGGAGTCTTTGCATGCCCTGCGCCACCCTCGGTTGCTGGTGGCGGTGGACCAAGAAGGCGGGCGGGTGCAGCGCTTTCGCGAAGGCTTTACGCGCTTGCCGGCGGTGCGCCGATTGGGGGAGATTTACGATGGCGACCGAATGCGCGCCAAGCAACTGGCGCGGGTCACCGGCTGGCTGATGGCTACGGAGTTGCGCGCGGTGGGAGTGGATTTCAGCTTCGCCCCGGTGTTGGATCTGGAGCGCGGGGTCAGCGGCGTCATCGGCGACCGGTCTTTTCACCGCGATCCCGAGATTGTCGCCGACCTGGCCCATGCGTATATGAGCGGCATGCAGAAGGCGGGTATGGAAGCTGTGGGTAAGCACTTTCCAGGCCATGGTAGCGTGGCAGCCGATTCCCATCTGGAACTGCCCGCGGATGACCGTCCTTATGAGGACTTGGCCGCCGAGGATCTACTGGCTTTTGAACGCATGATCCATTACGGCGTGGCGGGCATTATGCCGGCTCATGTGGTGTATTCTCGGGTGGATGCGCTGCCGGCGGGATTTTCTCCGGTGTGGCTAAAAGATATTCTGCGCCGGCGCCTGGGGTTTCAGGGCGCCATCTTTAGCGATGATCTGGATATGGCGGGCGCCGCCGTGGCCGGTTCGCCACCGGAGCGGGCTCAGGCCGCCCTGGCCGCGGGCTGTGACATAGTACTGGTCTGTAACGACCGGCAGGCCGCCAGCGTTATCCTCCATAACCTTAAAGACCCCGAGGACCCCGTGGCCCACCTGCGGTTGGCCCGCCTGCATGGCCGCGGCCATCTGACTGTGGCGCGTATGCGCAAGGATGAAGCCTGGCAAAGAGCGAAGCGCCTGGTGCAGGACTACGATGCTTTCCCGCTGCTGGAAATGGATATCTAGGCGTATCTTTAGCGCGGCACAACATTCAGAGCACTGGTTTTGCAGGGGGGATGCTCCTATAATGCCGCGGTTCCCAATGGAGAACCCTAATGGCTGACAAGTTACTGATCGTTATGGTGAATACCGATACCAGCAATCCCTCCGAGATAGCAGCGCCGTTCTCGCAGGCCACCGTCGCCGCCGCCATGGAATACGAGGTGGAGGTTATTTTATCCGGACGGGCGGGCGAACTGGCGATCAAGGGCGTGGCTGAGGGTATTGCCCTCATGAAAGATGACCCTAGGACCATCTATGACGTGATTAAGGATGCTCACGAGGCTGGCGTCAAGTTCAAGGTATGCGCGCCCAGCGTAGAGCGCTGGGGCGAAAATTTAATCCCCGAGGTAGAGGAAATCGTCGGCTCTGCTTATCTCATCAGCGAGGCGATGGACGACGATACCGTCACCTTCACGTATTGACTCGCCATGAGCAACATCAACGCTGCTCAAGCCTTGGCGGTATTGCGCGATGCGGAGTTGCTGTGCCCGGCCGAAGCCGTGACGGCGGCTCTGGATCGCCTGGCGGCAGCGATCACTGCCCGCCTCAAGGACTGTGATCCTCTGGTGCTGGTGGTCATGACCGGTGCCTTGCTGCCGGGTGCGCAAGTGCTCGTGCGCCTGAATTTCCCCTGCCAGATCGACTACCTGCACGCCACCCGTTATCGGGGCATGACCAGCGGCGGCGAAATTCGCTGGCTGGTCCGTCCGAGTGTTCCGCTAGCTGGGCGGGTGGTGCTGGTGGTGGATGATATTTTCGACGAGGGCATCACCCTCAAGGCTATCCTAGCGCAGTTGCACCGAGGCGGCGCCCGCGAGGTCCTCAGCGCGGTGCTGGTGAACAAGCTACATGACCGCAAGGAACCAGGCTTGAGCGTGGACTTTATCGGTCTGGAGGTGACAGACCGTTATGTCTTCGGCTGCGGCATGGACTACAAGGGCTACTGGCGCAATCTGCCCGCTATCTATGCCGTCAGGGAAACATCGCTACCCTGATTGAAGTCCCCCCTCTCAACTGAAATTCTTGTCGCCCAACCGAGGACACCCGCTCAATGGCGCAACTGTTGGCAATCATCGGCGGTACCGGCCTTACTTCCCTGGAAACCCTGGCGATCACTCGCCGGGAGATGGTTTCCACCCCTTACGGGGAGCCTTCGGGACCGCTGACTTATGGAGAGCTGTGCGGCAAACAGGTGGTATTCCTGGCGCGGCACGGTTATGCCCACACCATACCTCCTCACAAGGTGAATTACCGGGCCAATCTATGGGCGCTCAGCCACATCGGCGTGGATCGGGTGATCGCCGTGGCGGCGGTAGGGGGCATTCGCGGGGATATGGAGCCAGGCTGCCTGGTTTTTCCGGATCAGATCGTGGATTACACGTGGTCGCGCTGTCATACGTTTTTCGAAGATAATCTTGCCCATGTCACACACATCGATTTCACCCATCCCTATTGCGAGGAACTGCGGCTGAAGCTGATCCAGGCAGCTCGCCAGGCTGGCCTCAATGCCCGCGAGCACGGCACCTACGCGGCGACCCAGGGACCGCGACTGGAGACAGCGGCGGAGATTCGGCGGCTGGAACGCGATGGCTGTGATATCGTGGGCATGACCGGTATGCCGGAGGCGACCCTGGCCCGCGAAATCGGCCTGTGCTATGCCACCTGCGCGGTGGTTGCCAACTGGGCCGCGGGCAAGACCGAAGGGGATATCACCATGGAGGAGATTCAGCGCCAGTTGGTGGCCGGTATGGAAAAGATAAAAGCCCTGCTGCGCCAGGCGATTCCGATGATGTGACTTTCTTTGGCGACGTTGGGCTCCCGCGTGGAGTTATATCTCTACAATGAATTACAGGTCATCTTGTACTGGCGCCACACCCTGTAGCCAAGCTTGCCATACCAGTTTTCCAGTCCAGTCCAGTCCAGTGAACAAAGCAATTGCGGAAACCACATTTAGCCAGTTCAATCCCCTCATGCTGATTTTTCGACCCCCACCGTCTCCAGCAGGCCTTCCACCTCCCGCAACCGCGCCTCGGTATTTGGCATTTCCCGGTTAATGCGCAGTTTGTCCCGACCGTCCAATTTATAGGTCACATGCTGCTTCTGCACCAGCTCCAGGAGTTTTGGCAGATTGATATTGGGTTCCGTGCCGAATACGATGCGGCCACCCCTAGGGCCGGCCTCGATCTTGCGGATGCCGATGGGGGTGGCGGTGAGCTTAAGCGCCGTGATCCGAAACAAAGTCTTGACCGGTTCCGGCAACAAGCCGAAGCGGTCGATCATTTCCACTTGTAACTCCCGCAATTCATCGGCACTGCGGGCGCTGGCGATGCGCTTGTACATGATGAGCCGTGTATGGACATCGGGCAGGTAGTCATCCGGGATCAGGGCGGGGACCTGCAGATCGATTTCCGGACCGTGGTCCAGGGGATGATCCAGATCCGGTGTTTGGCCGGATTTGAGGGCTTTGACGGCGCGTTCCAGGAGTTCCATGTAAAGGGTAAAGCCGATCTCGTGGATCTGCCCGCTTTGCTCATCGCCCAGCAACTCGCCGGCACCGCGGATTTCCAGATCGTGGTTGGCCAGCATAAAACCGGCGCCCAGATCTTCAAGGGCTTCGATGGCCTCGAGGCGTTTGACCGCATCCGGAGTCATGGCCTTACGGTGAGGTACGATGAGATAGGCATAAGCCCGGTGGTGGGAGCGCCCGACCCGGCCCCGCAACTGGTGCAACTGGGCCAGGCCCAGCTTGTCGGCCCGGTTGATGATGATGGTGTTGGCCGTGGGCACATCGATGCCGCTCTCGATGATGGTGGAGCAGACCAGGAGGTTGCAGCGCTGGTGATAAAAGTCCAGCATCACCCGTTCCAGGTCCCGCTCCCGCATTTGGCCATGGGCTACCGCGATCCGGGCCTCCGGGATTAGGGTCGACAGTTCCCGCGCCTGCCGCTCAATGGATTCCACGTCGTTATGCAGGAAATACACTTGGCCACCACGCTTGAGTTCGCGCTGGCAGGCTTCCTTGATCAGCGCTTTATTCCATTCCCCCACAAAGGTCTTCACGGCCAGCCGGCCCGCTGGCGGGGTAGCGATAATGGAGAGTTCGCGCAATCCGGCCATGGCCATGTTCAAGGTGCGGGGAATCGGCGTGGCGGTTAGCGTCAGGATATCCACCTCAGCCCGCAGGGCCTTGAGGCGCTCCTTTTGGCGCACCCCGAAGCGGTGTTCCTCATCGATGATGACCAGTCCCAGGCGTTTGAATTTTACCCCATCCTGAATCAGCTTGTGGGTGCCGATGACGATATCCACGCTGCCCTTCGCCAGCCCGTCCAGTATCGCGTCCTGCTCTTTCTTGGAGCGGAACCGGGACAGTACTTCCACCTGGACCGGCCAGTCGGCGAAACGGTCGATGAAGTTCTGATAATGCTGTTGGGCGAGCAGGGTGGTAGGCACCAGCACCGCCACCTGGCGACCATCCTGCACGGCCAGAAAGGCAGCGCGCATGGCGACTTCCGTCTTGCCGAAGCCCACGTCGCCGCAGATCACGCGATCCATGGGTTCGCCCGCGCGCATGTTGTCCAGAACCGCGTCGATGGCCGTTTGTTGATCGGGGGTTTCCTCGAAGGGAAACGCGGCGGCGAAGGCGGCGTAGTCGGACCCGCTGGGGTTAAAGGCATGGCCGGGCCGGGCTTGGCGGCGGGCGTAGAGGTCCAGAAGCTCCGCGGCCACGTCCCGGACCCGCTCGGCCGCCTTGCGCTTGGCTCGCGCCCACTGGTCACTGCCCAGTTTATGCAGGGGAGCGGTTTCGGGGGAGGACCCGGTATACCGGCTCAGCAGATGCAAGGATGCCACCGGCACATAGAGTTTACCGCCCTCGGCGTACTCCAACACCACGAATTCCGTTTCTATGCCCGCCGCCTGCAGGCGTTGCAGGCCCGCGTAGCGGCCAACCCCATGCTCCTCGTGAACCACCGGGGCGCCGATGGTTAGATCGATGAGGTTGCGGATGATGGCTTCCGTATCGCGGGCCGGGCCACGGCGGCGGGTTTGCCGAGCCCGCTCACCGTACAGTTGTGTCTCGGTGATGATGGCCAAGGCCGGTTCTTCCAGCACCAGCCCCTGATCGAGCGGGGCGACTGTGATAGCCAGCCGTTGCTGGGAGTCCAAAAAGTTTCGCCAAGCCTTGCAGGGCTTGGGCCGAAGCCCGCAGTTAGCCAGGGTCTCCAGAAGGGCTTCCCGGCGTCCGGCGGACTCGGCTGTAAACAACACCCGCCCCGGAAAATCCTTCAGGAAAGCCTGTAATGCGGCGGCGGGATGCTCTGACCTGGCCTGGAAATGCAGTGTTGGCGGTAGGGCGATGGAAAAATTTATGCCCTCATCAATAGCTTCGCGCCGAAGCTCTATACGCGGATAGCCGGCCAGTGCCTGCTGTACGGCATTGGCGCCTAGAAACAACCGCTGGGGCGGCAACAGAGGGCGCTCGCTATCATGGCGGCGCTGCTCGTAGCGGTCCAGCAGTTGTTCTTGGAAGTTCGCCAAGGCCACCGCCACGCCTTCCAGGCTGATCGCCAGCGTGGCGTCTGGCAGATAGTCGAACAGGGTCTCGGTAGTTGCGAAGAACAGGGGCAGGTAATACTCGATACCGCCGGGGGCAATGCCGTTGCTGATTTCCCGGTAGATGAGGCTGCGCTGAGGGTCGCCCTCGAAGCAACCGCGAAAAGCCTGCCGGAAACAGGTGATAGCATCCTTGGTCAAGGGAAATTCACGCGCTGGCAGCAGTTCGATGGCGGTTACTTTGGCGAGCGAGCGTTGATTGTCCGGGTCGAAGGTGCGAATGCTCTCCACCTCGTCATCGAACAGATCGATGCGGTAGGGTTGCTCGCTGCCGGTCGGGAACAAATCGATGATGGATCCGCGAATGGCGAACTCGCCGTGCTCCATGACTTGCGAGACGCAAGTGTAGCCCGCCGCTTCCAGGCGTTGCCGGAAGTCCTTCCGATCCAGACGTTCACCGGTGCTAAGCAACAGCGCGTGGCCATCCAGATAAGACCGGGGGGAAGACGCTGCACCAGGGTCGTCACCGGGATGATCAGAATGCCCTGGTGTTGGGAGGATAAGCGGTAGAGCGTGGTCAGCCGTTGCGAAACGATGTCCTGATGGGGTGAAAAAATATCATAAGGCAGAGTCTCCCAGTCGGGGAAGACCGACGTATGCAAGGAGCTATCCTGAGTGAAGAAGTTCAGCTCCGCCTCCAGGCGGAGGGCGGTGCCACTGTCTGGGGCGATGGCCAGTACCAGGCCCGGGTGCCGCGCCGCGGCTGTGGCGATCAGCAGGGCATCGCTGCCGCCATGCAGTTGGCCCCAGTGAACCGTATCAATGGCGCCTTTGGGCAGTGGTGGATGAAGCGGATCGAGAATGACTGGCACGGCGGTTTGGAGCATAGTGAAATATACTGATTCTGAGTAACCTGACAGCTTTTATCATCGCATGGAATGGGTGGTTGCGCACCCAGTGATAGCGCTATTGCAAGGCATTCTGATGTTAAAATGAACACCAATAGAGTCTTGGTAAAATAGCTATTTGCAGCGCATAATGAAGTATGATTCATGTAATGCTGGTTGATGATCACGAATTGATCCGTATCGCCTTAGGGAAAATACTGGGTGAGGCCGGGGATATAAAAATCGTGGCCGAAGCAGGTAATGGCGAGGAGGCCCTGGAAAGAGCCCGGCAGGTGCGGCCCGATGTGATCATATTGGATGTCGAAATGCCCGGCATGGGAGGGATAGAGGCAACTCAGCGCCTCAGCGCTTTGCCGTGCAAGCCAAAAATCATCGTTATCTCGGTGCACTCCCAGGCACCCTATCCCCGGCGTCTGCTGGAGGCGGGCGCGCTGGGATATTTGCCCAAGGGCGGGAAGGCGGAAGAGGTGTTAGCGGCGGTGCGTTTGGTCGCTAGGGGTCGGCCCTATCTCGCCGCCGACATAGCTAGCGACCTGGCTTTGGCGGGCCTGCCCGGCGCTAGCCACTCGCCCCTGGAAAGCCTTTCCAAACGAGAACTGCAGATCATGATGCTGCTGACTCAGGGTCACAATCCGCAAATGATTGCCGAAGCACTCAATATCAGCGTCAAGACGGTTTTTACCCACCGCTATCGCATCTATGCCAAGCTGGGAGTGGACAACGACGTGGCGCTCACGCATCTAGCCATGCGCCACGGCATTTTGCAGGAGGGTTAGCACAAATATATGGGTCTACCAAGATTTTGGGATGTTCAATCCCATTCGCAGTAGTACTTTCCCTTACCGTCTTTCCTTTCATGGCTGAAATTTTTCTTGATAACCGCCGTATCGTTCCGTATTTGGGTAGTGGGCATTGCCCATTCAATACAATAATCTTTGGCCTGTTGCTCTTCTTGGGGCAAATTCAGATTGCGAACCGGAGCGGCCTTCGGCAGCTCCTTTGACTGTGCTGTCCAAGGGTTCTGTCTTGCCTGTTTGACCGTGCTGTTCATCACTGCTTATCCCCTTGTGGTGTCGAATAAGAATCGGATTTCTACAAGTACATAAACTTATATATCACAATGTAACTCGAGGAAATTCGTGCGAGTACGTAAGTAATAATACGGATAGCGTCCTGTCCGTTGGGGGAGTCCCTTCGTTACCGCGGACGGGGATCGATTGCCGGCTCAGTCATGGATTCCGAAGGTTGTTGCCATTGCCACGAGACTGGCCAGTGAATTGGCCGCCATTTTCTCCATGATCCTGGCGCGGTGAGTCTCGACGGTCCTGCGGCTGATCGCCAGTTGCCTGGCAATTTCCTTATTAGATTTGCCGGTGACCACCAGCGCTATTATCTCCCGCTCGCGTGGCGTCAAATGCGCAAAGCGGGCCTTGATGGCCGCTTTCTCGGCATCCCCCTGACGGGTTCGTGCGTCTTCCGTCAGGGCTTCCAGGATACGCGCCAGCAAAATCTCTTTCTTGAACGGTTTTTCCAGAAAATCCACTGCGCCTCCCTTGATAGCTCTAACGGAGGTGGGAATGTCGCCGTGACCGCTCATGAAAATAATGGGTATACGAATTTGTTTCGCAACCAGCACTGTCTGAAGTTCCAAACCGCCCATAGTCGGCATGCGCACGTCCAACACCAAACAGCCAGCCTGTTCCGGTCGGTAGGCATCCAGGAATTCCTGAGCGCAAGAGTAACTTTCCACGGTCAAGCCCACGGTTTCCAGAGACAGGCTGAGTGAATCACGGATCGCGGGGTCGTCGTCCACCAGAAAAACCTTCGGCTGCGAGTTCATGAGGGATGTTTCAAGTACTGGCAGTTTGATGGGGTATCGGCAGGGTAAAGTGAAAAATAGCGCCCTGGTCGGTGTTGGACACGGCCCACAAGCGCCCCCTGTGGGCCTCGATGATGGAGTGGCTGATCGCCAGTCCCAGACCGGTGCCATTGGTTTTAGTGGTTTGAAATGGCTTGAAAATATGTTTCAACATATCGGGATGCAGGCCAGGTCCGGTATCTTGGACCGTGACCTGGACCGTATCCTCCGTGGGCAGATGAGTCGTGATTGTCAATTGGCGTACCTTGCTGTCGGCTTGATCCATGGCCTCGATACTATTATGCAACAGGTTTACGAGTACCTGTTCGATCTGAATCTTGTCAAGCCAAAGACGCGGCAAGTAGTCGGTTAATGCCAAGTTTACTGTGACTATGTTGGCGTGGGCCTCGGGTTCAATAAACGCCACCGTTTCCCTGATCAGGTTGTTCAAGTCGATCCAGGTTCTCTCGGTGGCGCCCTTGCGCATGGACTCTCTCAGGTGCTGCACAATCTCGCCCGCCCGCTGGGTCTGTCCCAGCGCTTGTTGGACAGCATGTACCAGCCTTTCCGGCGGTTCGGAATCGGCGTGCAATATCTCAAGAGCCGCGTCGCAATAATTGGCAATGGCGGTCAATGGTTGGCTGAGTTCATGGGCCAGACCAGAGGCCATCTCGCTTACCGTAGTGAGCCGGCTGACGTGGGCCAGTTCGGTTTGGCGCCGCTTGGCCAACTCCTCGGCGCGCTTGCGCTCGGAGACATCGCGGATAATGCTCTGGAGAAACCGGTTGCCTTCAATCTCCATGAGTCTGGAGCTGACCTCGACCGGGAAGCGGCTTTTATCCTTGCGTAGGTGCATGGTTTCGTACACCAACCCATCGGAGCGTTCGATCTTCTGCATTTGCTCGGCGATGTCCTTGGGAGTGTCTGGATCGCTTAGCGCGCTGACGTTCAGGCTCAACAGTTCCTCGCAGGTGTACCCGTACGCTGAAATCGCCTTCGCGTTCGCTTCTATGATCCGACCCTCGGCATCCATGAGCAGGATCATATCGTTGGCGTATCTGGCGAGAGAATCGAAATGCTGCACCAACGCCCGGCGTTCCATTTCACCCCGATAGTGGTCGGCCAGAAACCTTGCGTACTGTTGCCGCCACCATAGGCCGGTACCCACGCCCGCCCCGATAATGAAAACGCCGACCAAGGTCGCCACGAGCAGGGCCATGATCCGGATGGGCGCATACACTTCGTCGGCATCGATCTTGGCAACCAGGAACCAGGGTGTTCCAGAGACCTGGCGGGAGGCCGCGAGTACCCGCACCTGGCGATAATCCACACCTTCAATCACTCCCGCCTGCCCCTTCGTCACCATCGCGGCAGAGAGCCGTTCAAGGCCAAGGGGGAGGCGAGAGACCAGCGCTGTGTTGCCGCGATGGCGAAGCTCATTCAAGTAGAGCACGTCGTCTCCATCCCGACGCACGAGCAAGGTCTCGGCGCTGGCACTGGGCATTGGCCAGGTTTGAAGCAACGGAAACAGATACCGACCGGGATCGATTCGACAATAGACAGCCCCAATCGATTGGCCATCGCCAGCCGACGCGTGACCCAAGGGTGCAATCACGTCGATTTCGATCTCCCCTAAAGCTGGCTGTCGGTGGAGGTCCGACACGATGACCTGGCCTCTCCGCATTGCCTGGAGCACCGTGGCTCGATCATCTGAATCGATCTGTGCGGCGCTCGTGCCTAACCGGACCCGCCCCAGTTCATCCACTAACATCACGGCCGTGTAACCGAAGGTATCCTTAAGATTGGTCAGCCAGGCAAGCAAGCGGGTGCCATGGTCATCGTCCGCTGCCCCCGTACTGAGCCAGCGCTTGACCTCCAGGGAAATGAAGGGATCTCGAGCGATTAATTCCGCGTCTTTACGGCGCTCGGCTATCCAGTTGGAAATCTGGTCAACCTTGGCGTCGGCGACAGCCAGAAGTTCAGCCTGCCGGTCCTGCTGTAAGATTTCTTTCTGAAAGCTGTAAACCATATGGCCGGTCACCCCAGTCGCGCTGGCCAGCAGAAAAAATATTACGATAGGTGCTCGCGCCCCGCTCCAGAGCGATGGGACGGTAAATTCGCTCCCCGGCCGGGATGAGCTGGCGGCTTCAAGTAGGAGCGACTGCTGCACGCGTGCGGCCGCCAGGGTGTTGCTGATCAGGCCATACAGCAGCAACGCTGTCACCGCCACGAAAACCCATCCCTGATAAGTCTGAAGCATTGACCATTGTTGGGGATGGCGGGCGAGCAAGGCGATCAGCGCATCAGATACGCAGATCCACACACTTGCTACGAGTGCGTATATAACACTGAAACGAATGGCCGCCGCCTGATCCCACAGCAATTGATTAATCTTGGGTTTGACCATTGTCATTCCCGTTGGCCAGTTCTGTAGCGGATAGCTTGCGCAACGGAAGGTTATTTTAAAATATAGATTAAAGTAGCGAAATCGCCAATCATGACGCGGTTCGCCGGGTGGGGATGGCGGTCCATGGGTCATCCGGCCAGGGGTGCTTGGGGTAGCGGCCCTTGAGTTCCCTTTTCACCTCGGCATAGGTGCGTTCCCAGAATCCCCGCAGGTCCTGAGTGACCTGGATGGGACGCTGCGCCGGCGACAGCAAGTGCAAGGTAACGGGCACCCGCCCCTCGGCTACCCGCGGCGTGTCGGCGAGCCCAAACAGTTCTTGCAGTTTCACCGCCAGCACCGGCGCCTCTCCAGGGGTGTAACGCAGTCGTAGCAGCGAACCGCTGGGCACCCGGAGATGGGTGGGGGCGGCTGCTTCCAGCCGCCGGTGCAGTGACCGGTCCAGGCGGCTTTTCAGGATATCGCATAAACTCAGGCGTTGCAGGTGCTCGCGGCGAGCGAGGCCGTCCAAACAAGGTTCCAGCCAAGCTTCCAGACTGGCCATAAGCCGATCATCGGACAGATCCGGCCAGCCTTGCTCGGGACACCAGCTCCGCAGCGATAGGATGCGGGCCTGCCAGTCACGGAGATCTCGCGTCCAGGGCAGGCTGTCCAGGCCCATGCGCCGAATGCCTTCGACCATGGCTTGGCGTAACTGGGCAGGCGCAGGATTCTTCAGGGGCCGAGTCTCGATAATCAGCCTGCCCAGCCGCCGTTCCTGACGGGCGATCACTGCTGCCTGCTGGATATCCCAGCCCACTATCGGCTCATCCCGCACGCGGCCAGCCAGATGTTGCTCCAGGTCGGCACGCGCCACGGGTGCGGCTAAAAAGATCCGTCCCTCATTATTGCCAGCGTCCAGTTGCGCGGCCACCAGCCAGTCCTGTCCCACCAGAGGATCGTCTTTGGGCAACCGTGCGCCGCGCCCGCTGGCCAGCCGATAGCGGTCCGCGCTGCCATCCCGGCGCTGGGCGATGCGATCCGGATAGGCCAGGGCTAGCAGCAGACCTACGGGTGTACCGGTCACGAACGCTGCCGCCCCACTCTGCGGAAGAGGGACGCAGGGGTGGATTCCCTTGAGCCGTGCCCGCCATTGCCTGGCTGCCCGTTCCACCCGTGCCCAGGCCGATGCATCGGCGCCTTCCGACCGCCCGTGGTTGCGAAAGGCCTTGAGCGCTTCCACCCGGGTCGTCAGGTCGCTGCCGGCGCCTTCTTCGCGGCGCAGGATATCGCGTTCCTCCAGCAGGGCGGCCACATCGCAGGCCAGTTCCCCCAAGCCGAGGTCAACGCTCCGCTGGAGCAGATGGGCCAAGCGCGGATGCAGGGGCAGGGCGGCCAGTTGGCGCCCGCTGGCAGTGATGCGGCCCTGCGAGTCCAGCGCTTCCAGGTCGGCGAGCAACTCCCGCGCCTGGTCCAGAGCACCCACTGGCGGCGGGTCCAGCCAGGCCAGCTCGGCGGCATCGCTGACCCCCCACTGGGCCAGTTCCAAAGCCAGGGGTGCGAGATCCGCTTCGAGGATTTCAGGCGTGCGATGGGGCCGCAGGGTTTGCTGAGTGGCTATGCTCCAGAGCCGGTAACAGGCGCCAGGGCTCAGTCGCCCAGCCCGCCCCGCGCGCTGTTCGGCGGAATCGGCGGCGACCCGTACCGTGGCCAGGCGGCTCAGGCCGCTGCGCGGTTCGAAGCGGGGCAACCGCGCCCAACCGGAGTCCACCACGGCGGTGATCCCTTCGATGGTCAGGCTGGTTTCGGCGATGGAGGTAGCCAGGACGACTTTGCGGTGGCCCTGCGGATCGGGCTGGATGGCCCGTTGCTGGTCGGCAAGCGGCAGTTCCCCATAGAGCGGGCACAGTCGCACGCTGGCGCAGGCCGAGTCCGCTTCCAGCAGGCCGCAAACGCGGCGGATCTCGCCGCGGCCCGGCAGAAAGGCCAGGATGTCGCCGGCTTGCTCCCGCAGGGCGCGCAATACCGTTCGAACGGTGGTTTCGGCACTGTAGCCATCCGGGTCGCGGGGCAGATAGTGAATTGTGACCGGATGGCTGCGTCCCTGGCAGGTAAGCAAGGGAGCGTTGCCCAGCAGGCGGGCCACCGCCTGGCCATCCAGGGTGGCGGACATGACCAGCAACCTCAAGTCATTGCGCAGGATCTGCTGGCTCTGCAGACACAGTGCCAGTGCCAGATCCGCATTCAGGCTGCGTTCGTGAAATTCGTCGAAGATCACCAAGCCCACGCCTTCCAGATCCGGGTCGCTTTGCAGGCGGCGGGTCAGGATGCCTTCGGTAAGCACTTCGATGCGGGTATGGCAGGATATTTTGCTATCGAAGCGGGTCCGGTAGCCCACCGTATGGCCGACGGGTTCGCCCAGCAGTTCCGCCATGCGTGCCGCCGCCGCCCGAGCAGCCAGACGGCGCGGTTCCAACATCACTATGGCGTGTCCCGCCAGCCAGGGTTGCTGCAGCAGCGCCAGCGGCACGAGGGTGGTTTTACCCGCGCCTGGCGGAGCTTGCAAGACCAGGGCGCGCTGGTTGCGCAGGCAGGCCTGGATGTCTGGAAGGACAGTTTCGATAGGAAGTTGACGCATACTATCAATATCTTAAACTATCTTTATAAAAGTATGGCTAACAATGTTTAGTAATATTGGTTATTTAAATAAAATTTAAAATTCTTATTGGTTTTACATTGCTTGCCGTAAAGTGATAAAGACGGCGTTCCCGTGAACCTTATGTTTATGAAGGGTGGGTGAAGAGACAATGAAAGCGCGAAATATCCTGGAAACTATTGGCAATACACCCCATGTCAAAATCAACCGGCTGTTTGAGAATCGTCGTGTTGAGGTGTGGATGAAGCTCGAACGCGCCAATCCCGGCGGCAGCATCAAGGACAGGATCGGGCTGGCAATGATTGAAGATGCGGAGCACAAGGGCCGAATTCACAAGGATACCGTTATCATTGAGCCCACCTCGGGCAATACCGGCATTGCGCTGGCCATGGTGGCGGCCGCCAAGGGCTACCGGCTGATTCTGACCATGCCCGAATCCATGTCCCTGGAACGGCGGCGCTACCTGGCGGCGCTGGGCGCGGAACTGGTATTGACCCCGCGGGAAAAGGGTATGTCCGGGGCGATTACCAGGGCTCAGGAACTCGCCGCCGAAATACCCAATTCCTGGATTCCCCAGCAGTTCGAGAACGAGGCCAATACGGAAATCCATCGCCGGACGACAGCCCGCGAGATCCTGGCGGATTTTCCGGAAGGGCTCGACTATCTCATTACCGGGGTCGGCACGGGTGGCCATATCACTGGCTGTGCCGAGGTGCTGAAGGAGAAATTTCCACAACTGAAGGTGTTCGCCGTCGAACCCGAGGCGTCCCCGGTTCTCAGCGGCGGGCAAAAGGGCCTGCATCCGATTCAGGGAATCGGCGCGGGTTTTGTCCCGAAGATCCTGAAGCCGGAGTTGTTGGACGGCATCATTCAGGTCGCGGCCGAGGATGCGTTCCGGTTCGCGGTACGCTGTGTCCGGGAAGAGGGCATCTTCATCGGCATTTCCTCCGGCGCTTCGCTGGCGGCGGTGAACCAGAAGCTCGCGGATATCCCCGATGGCGGCCGGGTCCTGACCTTTTGTTACGATACCGGCGAACGCTACCTGTCGGTGGCGGGATTGTTCGAGTGAGCTGACTGCCTGCCCGCTCCCCTCCCGAAAGCTCGGGCAGGAGAAGGGGCGTTGTGCCGGCGCGACTAGCGCAAGAACTCGTGGCTGATCTGGCGGAACCGGTCGGTGCCGGCCTGCTGCAACCATTCGAACACCACCATCTCCCGGCTCACCACCCGCACCCCCTCGGTGCGCATGCGCTCGACCGCCAATTCCATGTCCCGTGGCCGGCGCGATGATATGCAATCAGCCACCACATAGACATCCTTGCCTACCGCCAGCAAGCCAAGGGCGGTCTGCAACACGCACACATGCGCCTCCGCACCCAGCAGGATCACCTGTTCGCGCTGGCAGGCTTTGATGCGCTGCAGGCAGGCCGGGTCGGCGGCGCAGGAGAAGCAGGTTTTTTCCATGATGCTTGCCGCCGGGACCAGGCCTCGTAGTTCCGGCGCCGTATGTCCCAGACCTTGGGGATATTGCTCGGAGGCCAGAATAGGCACCTCCAGTTGCCTCGCGATTTTCAGCAACCAGGCGCTGTTGGCAATAACCGTTTGGCTATCCTGAACGGCTGCCATCAGGCGTTCTTGAATATCGATGACCAGCAAGCAGGAATGTTCATGAGTGACGAGCATGGCGGTCCTCCTAAAGTGGCGTCCAGGGCGTGGGCGGCGGGAAGGCGCCGCCCTGGGTTCAGTATACTGAAACTGCCGCGAATAGGAGCCGCCGGGTTCCCGCGGGGAAGCACTCAGTCGATCAGGATAGTCTCGCCGGCCCGCGCCCGATCGCCCGCCCGTACCCGAGTATGCAGGTTCTCACGCCAGGGTACGATCAGGTCCACCTGGGAGCCGATCCGGATCATCCCGAAGATCGCTCCTCTCTCCACCGTTGCACCTTCGCGGACATGACTGTCGATGCCATTGACGCTGCGGGCGGCGATCTGGACCACATAGTAGGCCAGTTCCGTGTCCTGGTAGGGACCCTTGATCAAGGTGACGGTGCGTTCGTTTCAGTTCCGCCCGCGCCCGGTGCAGCGTCTTGTTAGTCGACTGGTGATTCTTAATCTTTTCCATAATCCAGCGCTTCCCGCACCTTGGCGGCCAGCCCTTTTATGGAGAAGGGCTTCTGGATGAAATGCACCCCTTCGTCCAGCACGCCGTGGTGGGCGATCACGTTGGCCGTATAGCCCGACATGAAGAGGCGCTTGAGGTGCGGATAGAGGGACAGCAGGTTTTTGGCCAGGTCCCGGCCGTTCATCTCGGGCATGACCACGTCGGTCATAGCAGTTGAATCTCGCCGGCGTGCTCCCTGGCCAGGCGGATGGCCTCGCCCGGGGTGCTTGCCGCCAGCACGGCGTAGCCCAGCCTTTCGAGCATCATCGTGGTCAGTTTCAGGATGGCCGGCTCGTCTTCCACCAGCAGGATGGTCTCCTGGCCGCGCCTGGCGCGGTCCCGCCGCGCCTTCCGTCCGCGCCTGTCCGGCCTTGCCCACATGCCGGGGCAGGTAGATCGTGAACGTCGTTCCCTGTCCCGGTTCGCTGTACACGTCGATGAAGCCGTTGTTCTGCTTGACGATGCCGTACACCGTGGCCAGCCCCAGGCCGGTGCCCTTGCCCGACGCCTTTGGTGGTGAAGAAAGGCTCGAAGATGTGGGCCAGCGTTTCCTCGTCCATGCCGCAGCCGTCGTCGCTCACGGCCAGCCGCACATACTCCCCGGGGACGAACCCCGATGATCGGCGCAATAGGCCTCGTCGAAGGCGGTGGTCCCCGTCTCGATGGTGACCTTGCCCGACGCCCGCGATGGCGTCCCGGGCATTGACGCACAGGTTGGCCAGGATCTGGTCGATCTGGGACGGGTCCACCTTGACCGGCCACAGACTCCGCCTTCGGCTGCCAGGCGAGATCGATGTCCTCGCCGATCAGCCGCTCGCAGCATCTTGAGCATGCCTGCCACGGTCTCGTTCAGGTCCAGCACCTTGGGCGCGATGGTCTGCTTGCGGGCAAAGGCCAGCAGTTGGCGGGTCAGGTCGGCGGAGCGCTGGGCGGCCTTGTGGATCTCCTGCAGGTCGGCGTGGAGCGGACTGCGCCGGGTCCAGTCTGCTCCAGAGCCAGCTCCGCGTGGCCGAGGATCACCCTCAGCATGTTGTTGAAATCGTGGGCCACGCCGCCCGCCAGCCGGCCGACGGACTCCATCTTCTGGGCCTGGTTCAACTGCGCCTGCAACTTCTCCCGCTCCTCCTCGGCCCGTTTGCGCTCGGTGATGTCCCGCAGAAAAACCACCAACCGCCCGCCTTCGACGGGATGGTATTGGACGCTGACTTCGACGTCAAAAATGCTCCCATCCTTGCGGCGGTGCCGGGACTCGAAACGATCCTCGCCCTCTGCCATGATTTTCTGGATGCGGGCGGCTACGTCCGTCGGCCGTTTCGGCGATCTCCAGGTCGGGAATGCGCATGGCCAATAGTTCCTGCGCGCTGTAGCCGCTCATCCGGCAATAGGTCTCATTGACTTCCAGCAGGCGCCCGTCCGGGTCCACTAGCCAGAAGCCGTCCATGGCCGTCTGGAGGAGGGTCCGGTGCCGTTCCTCGCTCTCGCGCAGCACCGCCTCGGCCTGCTTGCGTTCGGTGATGTCGCTCAGCACGACGCGGCACACGGGCGCCGTCGGCGTCCTGCGCGGCGGTGCCTCCAGCTGCGCCCAGAATGGCGTGCCGTCCATTTTCACCATCCGCAGTTCGCACGACCTGCGGTTCACCCGTTTCAAAGAGCTGTTTGCGGTGCAGGTAGTAGATGTCCTGGTCTTCCTTGAGGATGAAGCGGGTCAGACGGCTGCTTGACCAGCGCGCCTCGGGCCACGCCCAGCAACCTGGCGGCGGTGAGGTTGGCCTCCAGGATCAGTCCCTGTTCGCTGAGGGTGACAATAGCCCACCGGCGCCAGGTCGTACAGGTCGAAATAGCGCGCCCGCGAGGCGTCCAGTTCCGCCTGCGCCCGGCGCAGTTCCTCGTTCTGCATCTCCAGTTCGATCTGATGCACCCGCAGTTCGTGGAGCGTCCGCCGCGTTTCTTCGGGCGACAGGGCCTCCAGGTTTTCCGGCGACTGGGCCGCTTTTTCCCGGGCCATCTCTTCGGCCCGCCGGCGCAGTTCGGCGGTCTCGTTCGGCGCGGTATCTTTATTTTTCATTGCGGCCCTCCATCGGTTCGGCCCATCTTTGATTCTCTCGCCCGTTCCGTGGTCGCAATCGCATACATCTGCCCGGCCTCATTCACCAAAGCGGTGGCGGTCATCGAGACCTCCACGACAGTACCATCTTTGGTGATCCGTTGGGTGCGATACGGCTCCAGAATTTCAGCCTGGCTAAGCTGCTGTAACTTGGCCAACGCTTCCTTGCGCATGCCCCTCCGGGATCCGGTCGCGGACGTTCATCGCCAGCGCCTCGGCTTCGCTCCAGCCATACATTCTCACCGCTCCCGGGTTCCAGGCCAGGATGCGGCCCTCCAGGTCCTGCACGGTGATGGCATCGTGGGCATCGCGCACCACCACGGCCAGACGGAGCAGGTCATTGGCTTTCCGCAGCGCCTCCCGCGTCCGCTCCATCTCCGTGATGTCCACAAAAGTGATCACCGCGCCCTCGATCACGTTGTCCAGCGTGCGGTAGGGCTGGATGCGCATCGTGTACCACTCGCCCGCCGTGGTCTGCACTCCACCTCTTTGGGAATCAGCGTGTCCAGCACGGCCTGCGTGTCCGCCACCAGGCGGTCGTAGCCGACCAGGTTGGAGACGATGTGGCCCACGGGCCGCCCCACGTCGCTCAGGATCAGGTTGATGATCCGGCTGGCGGTGGGGGTGAAGCGCAGGATGCGCAGTTGATGATCCACAAAGACGGTGCCGATGCCGGTGCCGGCCAGCAGGTTGTTCATGTCGTTGTTGGCCCGCGACAGATCGGCCACCTTGGTTTGCAGTTCGGTGTTGACCGTGGCCAGTTCCTCGTTGACCGACTGCAATTCTTCCTTGGAGGTCTCCAGTTCCTCGTTGGTGGATTGCAATTCTTCGTTGACCGACTGCATTTCCTCGTTGGAGGATTTGAGCTCTTCGTTGGAGGTCTCCAGTTCCTCATTGGCGGTCTGGAGGTATTCTTCCTTGGCCCGCAATTCCTGCTTGAGCGCCGCGATGCGCGCGTCGGCATCCGTCGACTGGGCCCGTCCGCGCCTGCCCGGCTGCAAGCCGAGCCTGCTGCGCCTGTTCGCGGATCCAAGGGCGGCGCTTCCTCCAGGATGACCAGGTACAGGGGCGCCTCAGGCGTCGCGGCGGGGCCTGCCGCCACCGGGCGGATGGTCAGGTTGACCGTGGTGAAGTCGCCGTTGGTTTTGACGCGCAGGCCCGGGCGGCGCACGGTCTCCTTGGTCCCCGCGGCTTTGTGCAGGGCCATGGTCAGTTCGCGCCGCAATCCTTCGCGGGCCATCTTCAGGATGTTGTTGATTCCGGCTTCGCCGGGGGCCGGCTCCAGGTACAGCCCGGTGCGGCCATGAAGGTAGAGGATGTCGCCCTGGCCGTTGACGAGCGCGCCGGCCGGGGCGACCTGCTGCAGCAGCGCCTGTTCGGTCAGCTCGCGCAGCGGCAGTTTCACGGGGAATGCCGCTTTCCGGCGGCCCGCGGGAGCGCCGCATCGATCGCCGTCATGGGCGGCAGAAAGCGGCCCAGGGCCGCGCGCTGGGCGCCGTGAAAGTCTTCCTTGCGCTGATACAGCTTCGCCTTGCGGTCCAGCGCGGCAAACAGATCGCCAAACTCGCCCACGGTCTCCGAGGTGCCCAGGAAGAGAAAACCGCCCGGGTTCAGCGCGTAGTGGAACAGGGGAATGAGCTTCTTCTGCAAGTCCCCGCCCATATAGATCAGGAGGTTGCGGCAACTGATCAGGTCGAGTTTGGAGAACGGCGGGTCCTTGATCACATTCTGCTCGGAAAAGACCAGCAGGTCGCGGATGCCTTTGTGGATGCGGTAGGCGCTGCCGTCGGGCTCGGCCGTAAAAAAGCGCGCCAGCCGTTCCGGCGAGAGGTCGGCGGCGATGCTGGCCGGATAGAGGCCGGCGCGGGCCGTGGCAATCGCCTGGCTGTCAATGTCGGTGGCGAAGACCTGCACCTTGAAACTCTGCTTCATCGCCTCCTGACGTTCGGCGAGCAGGATGGCGAGGGAATAGGCCTCCTCGCCGGTGGAGCATCCCGGCGACCAGACGCGGATCACGGCGCCCGCGGGCTTGCCGGCAAAGAGCTTCGGAATGACCTGTTCCTCGAGCGCCTTGAAGGCCTCCGGATCGCGGAAGAAATTGGTCACGCCGATCAACAGGTCGCGAAAGAGCGCGTCCACCTCCGCCGGCGTCTGCTGCAGATACTTGACGTACCCGTCCATCGTTTCGATCTGGTGGACGGCCATGCGCCGCTCGATGCGGCGGTGGATGGTGCTCGGCTTGTACTGGGAAAAGTCGTGGCCGGTCTGGGCACGCAGCAGGATGAAGATCTTCTTCAGCGCGTTCTCGGCCTTGGGCGCCGGGACGGTGGCGGGCCGGGGGGGCTTGCCGAAGGCATGGGCCGCGTAGGCGATGAGCTGGGCGGGCATCTCGGCCGGCGGCAGCTCGTAGTCCACCAGGCCGGTGGCGATGGCGCTGCGCGGCATGCCGTCGTACTCGGTGGAGGCGGGGTTCTGGGCCATGACCATGCCGCCCTCGCCCTTGATGGCCCGCACGCCCAGGGTGCCGTCGCTGCCGGTGCCCGAGAGCACGATGCCGATGGCCCGCTCGTGCTGGTCCTGGGCCAGGGAGCGGAAGAAGAAGTCAATCGGCAGACGCTGCCCGCGGGGCGCGGCGGGTTCCAGCAATTGGAGCGTGCCGTTCAGAAAGGCCATGTCGCGGTTGGGCGGGATGATGTAGGCGCAGTTGGGCTGCACCGCCATCCCGTCCTCGACCTCGAAGACCTGCATGCGGGTGTAGCGCCGGATGAGGTCGGTGAGGATGCTCTTGTGGTCCGGGGCCAGGTGCTGCACCAGCACAAAGGCCATGCCGGGATCGGTGTCGGCGGGCATGCCGGAAAAGAAGGCCTCGAACGCCGCCAGCCCCCCGGCGGAGGCGCCGATGCCGACAATGGGGAAACCGGCAGCCGGGACCGGCAGCGGCACGTCGGGGGCACTGGCTGAGGCAGGCTGAGCTTGGCCGTTGGCGGTCAAGATTTTCTCCCATCTGCGGGGCTGGCTATCCGTAGGGGACAGAGGACATCGGCCAGGAACCCCCGCGGTGAGAACGGCTACCGCGGCACGCTGGCCGCAAGCAGCTCCTGGTGAAGCGCCTGCGTTCGGCCCGGTGGCAGTTGCCCACTCAGGAAGGAGCGACTTTCGCGAAGTTTAGCGTTGCGGATTTCCGAGCGCACCTTCACCATTGTAGCCGTTACGCATCAGCCGCGCCTCCAGAGCGTTCAGGTCAATCGCCAGGCGGCTCTCGAGGGTATCCGCACCGACCGGCTTTGCCCGACCCGGTAACCGTCTTCCAACGCCAAGGTCAGGTATTTGTCAACCTGCAACGGGGTGGCGAGGCGCTTGCCCAGCAGGGTTACCGCACCCACCGTCAGCATGGTCTCGCGTTGGGCCTTCGGCGCCAGGGCTTGGGCGAGCCACCAGTGCCGGTATTTTGACTGGTCCTGGCCGAAGCCTTGCCGCGTGGGCGGTTGGCACAGGATCTGATCACCGCATCCACCCGGGCCGGTCTGGCCTCCGCCCGCGCCTTATGTGGTCGGGCCGTTACACTTAACATCGGCGTCCCGTCGTCAGATAAATCCCCACGGCGATCAGGCCAATGCCGACTAGGTGGAAGGGATACAGCCGTTCGCCCAGGAACAGCATGGCGAGAATGGCGCCGAAGGCCGGCATGAGGTGCATGAACTGGCCGGTGCGGTTGGCGCCCAGTTCCGCCACTGCGCGGGTCCAGAAAATATAGGCGAGGACGGACGGGAAAATGGCCACATAAGCGATGCTGCCCAGCGTCACGGCATTGGGTTCCCAGGTGGCGCCGCGGGACAGATCCCAGCAGTAGAGGGGGATGAGCAAAACCACCCCAATGATCATGGTGGCGGCCAGGAAGGCCAGGGGATGCAACCCCTCGGGGCGCCACTTCAAACAGACCGAGTATAATGCCCAACTTAACACTGCCGCCATGATCCAGAGATCGCCACTGTTCATCCGCTGGGCCAGCAGTGCTTGCATGTCGCCCTTGGTAACGATCACCAGTACCCCCAGCAGGGAAATGGCTATTCCCAGGGCTTGCCGGCCAGTCACGGTGAGGCGCAGCAAGGCAAAAGACAGCGCCACGATGATGACCGGCGTGGTGGAGACCAGGAGCACCGCGTTGGTAGCCGTGGTCGACTGCAGACCGGTGTAGACGAAGGTGTTGAAGTTGACGACCCCAAGAATGCTTAACAGTGTTAGGATCTTCCAGTGATCCCGCAGTAACGGCCAGTGCGGGCGCAGCCGTGACCAGGCCAAGGGCAGCAGGATCATCATGGCCACCACCCAACGCCAGAAGGACAGGGCGATGGGTGGAAAAGCCAGGTGTACCGCGCGGCCAAGGACGAAATTACCGGACCAGAACAGAGTAGTCAGGATGAGCAGCACGTAAGGAGAAGGGTGCAGGGTTTTGGCAAGGGCGCGCATGGTAGCTTCCAGAGTGCTGGATGTTGAGTAGAGGCTGGGTCTTTTGGATTGGTCAGGATTTAATTTTTAGCATTAGGGTCTAAATTTTATATTGATAAAATTTCATCATCGAAGATAAGGGCAAGTCATAATGAAACGACTCTATTTTTTGGTCCCTACGGTAGAAAGTGCCACGCAAATCGTCAATGAATTGCTGCTAGCGAGAATTGATGAACGCCATATACATATCGTTGCTAAAGATCATGCGCCGTTGTTAAAGGCCAATTTGCCAGAAGCTGGACTGTTTGAAGAGAGCGATTTTGTTCCCGCCCTGGAACGCGGTTTGACCGTAGGCGGCGCTACCGGTCTGCTGGCGGGTATCGCCGCCGTGACCTTCCCGCCGGCGGGATTGATTCTGGGTGGTGGCGCCATCCTTGCCACCAGCCTGTTGGGGGCGGGTCTCAGGGGCCTGGGTAGCGAGCATGATCGGCGTGTCGATACCCAATACCCAGTTGGACAAGTTTCATGACGCCCTTGAGGAAGGGCAGTTGCTGATGCTCATCGATGTCGCCAAGGATCGGGTGGATGAAGTCACCGATCTGGTTAGACAGCATCACCCCGAGGCGCATGTGGAAGGCACCGAGCCAACCATACCGGCATTTCCCTAAATCCGCATGGCTTGCGCGGTAATTTTTTCCGCTGCGCAAGCCTGCCAGCCCCTGGAAAATCTCATTCCCCCTGCACGGTGACGGTTAGCCTGCGACTGTGACCGGCGTGACGGTGTTCCCAAAGATATATTCCCTGCCAGGTTCCCAAGGCACAGCGCCCCTCTGTCACCGGAATCGTCAGACTGCTCTGGGTCAACACCGTGCGGATATGGGCAGGCATGTCGTCCGGACCCTCGTCATTGTGTTCGAGCCAGGCGACGCCGTCAGGGACCAGGCGGACCATGAAGGTTTCGAGGTCATGGCGCACCGTGGGATCGGCGTTTTCGCAAAGTATCAGTGAGGCGCTGGTGTGATGGATGAACGCATGGGCCAGGCCGGTTTTCAGGCCTGTCGCGCGCACCACAGCCTGGACACGGTCAGTCACTTCGTAGGTGCCCCGGCCCTGCGTGAGGATGGTCAGTGTGGTTTGCGAGAGCATGGTTTATTACTCCTTAAGCCTTGCGCAATCGCAGGCGCCGCCATAGCCCGCCACTGCTGAAACAGTTCCAACCCCAAGCCAGCCAGCGTAACAGGGCGAAAGCCAGCCACAACGCCCAGGCCAGCATCAACAGCCGGTAAACCAGCATGGGCACCGATACCGTCCAGGCTTGCGGCAGCAACCCCGACGAACGGTCCTGGTACCAGCGCAGCTCATTGGCGCTGGAACCGTTGCCCACGACCTGCATATCGGGCAGCCCCAGCAGGCCCTGCTGGATCGCTTCAGCGAGGGCCGCCAGCGCCACCAAGGTCAGCAGCGCCAGCAACACTTGCAAGAGATTGAAAATGCGGTTATCGATATTTTCCGGCAACCTGGTGCGGCGGCCGAGCAGCAACAGCCATCCCACCACCATTGCGGCGGAAAGCAGGTCGGTCTGACTCAAGCCAATCCCCAGCAACAGCCATTGCCAGCTCCGTAACGGCGTACCCGCATATCGCCCCAAGGCAACAGCCGCCAGCAGCACCACGACCAGCGTTCCCCAGAACAGCACCGCCGGTCCCAGGGTGGGGCCACCGGCAAACAGGGTCCAACGGTCGGGAGGCACCGTCAGAATGATATTCGCATTGACGCTGTCGGTGCCGAGATCCACCGCGGGGGTGCGGTAGAACATAGTCATACTCCGCGGATCACGCCAGTGAACGGCAATCCGCTGCCCGCCGGGCGTCAGCGGCACGGTCAGGACGCGATCCCTGAGCTGCAAGGGCTGGCTGCGGTCGTTAATCAGCACGTCGGTCAGTTCCGCACCCGCCGGCAAGGTGAATAAATGGTCCAGACCGCGGCTGGCGCGCACCGTCAGTTCCAGTTTGGCATCGCTTACGCGTTCACCGGGTTGCAGACGCAGAATGGACTGGTCGATGGTAACGACCTTACCCGCCACTCCCTCCGGACGGCTGATCACCAGGGTCAACAGTTCTCCCGGCCAAGGGCGCCATTCCGGGGTCCACTCGCCGGCGCTGTCATGGTAGTGGAGCACCGGGATGCCGGCGGCCTCGATATGCCAGATCGGCGCGGCGCGCAACCGCCAGATCTCGATGAAATCACGGGTGGTGGCGGCGGTCAGTTGAAGGCGATCGGAACGCTCCAGGGTGGAGGTCCATTCCAGTGCATCCTGATCCGGTGCCAGGTTGAGTTGCGCCCGCCCGTCGCGGACCTGAATGCCGGCGGTAGTGAGGCGCTCACCCGGTAAGAGGGAAATCGCCAGCACCGCGGCGGAATCGGCCTGGCTCAAGCGTCTGACCTGGGTATGCACCTGCCAGTCGATGCCCAGCACCAGTTCCCGCTCGACGCTGACGAACACTGGCAATACGCCTGGCTCCAGGGTGATGGCGGTTTCGCGGCGCTGGCGGTTGAGTTGAATCTGGGCGCCGCTCGCTACCCCGTCGAATACGCCGTCGGCGCTCCAGCCGTCGAGATCGAGAGTGACCCGGCCCGGCGCCATCGGCAATGGCAATTGCAGGGTCAGCAGATCGGACGGCAGTGGGCCGTCGATTTCAACACGGTGCAACCCGGCGGGCAGCCGCAACCACAGGCCGCCATCCGCGGCGCGGTAGAGCGCCGCCGCCTTGCCGTCCAAACCGATGCGGTGCGCTACGAAGCGTCCGCTGTCCAGCGATAACGGTACCGCACTGTCGGCCTGCGCATGCAAATCGAGCTGGAGTCGCAATTCGGTCGCCGTAGCCTGTATCGCCAGGTTGGCAAGCGCGGCGCACTGGGGTGCGCAGTCGGGTGCCTCGGTCAAGCGGGCGCGCAGGTCCTCCAGCAGTACCGGGGAGGGGATATCGGCATGGGCGTCGGGCGAGGGCATCAGCAAACCCAGGACCAGTAAAGGCAGCGCGCGGCGGGGAAGGCGGACCTCCAGCACGCGCCCCAGCAGGGCCAGCAGCAGGCCAACCCCGAGGAAGGCCAGCATGCGGCTGGCCCAGGGCGGCAGCAGCCACAGCGTAAGTCGGGCCTCGGCAGGTACCGGACCCGTCCAGCGCAACTCGGCCCGGCCCCAGTGCCACTGCGGCAGGCCGGGGCCGGTCTGTACCTGGACGTCCGGCGTATAGCCTAGGCGCAGCCGTGGCGACGGCGCCGCAGACGGTTCGGGGGCGGGTGCTGATTTCGCCATGGACCGGCGTTCCAGCAGCGCGGGTCCGGCGGGCAGGCGGCGCCACGGCCTGAAAATCCTCGGCCGGCAGGCGGCTGGCATCCACATAGGCCCGTGGGCGGTGAACTGAGCTGAGGATAGAGGCCGCCCCGCACCTGTTGGATGGCGAAGGCCAGCGTCATCAGTACCAAGCCTGCTACGGCCAGCTTGCGATACCAAGTGACCAGCGTCTGCAAGCGTCCCGGCGGCAGCACCCGCAGCAGCGCGATGGCGGCGAGCAGATTGAGCCAGAGCAGTCGGGGGGCATCGGGCTCGTGGTACGCCAGGGTAAGCCCGGCCAACGCCAGCAGACCCCACCACCAGTTCCACAGGCGAGCGAAAGCCACGGTGGTGATGAGAACGATAAACAGGTCAAGCAGGGTCCATTGGTACAGCCAGGCGGTGCTGACCCCATCGGCCCCACCGACTCCCAGCAAGCGCCAGCCGGGCGGCAGGTTGAGGCTGGTACGCACCTGAGCGGGCGGCAATCGCCAGCCGACCGCCGGTAGATCGCCGCGGGCGAGGGGCTGCAAGCGGCCGTCGGCGCTCAGTTGCAACTGGCCCTGGCGTAATTCCACGCCATCCGAGGTGTCGCCGGGGCGGTGGGTGATGAACTGGTCCTGGCCATCGAGCGCCACCCGGCCGAGCTGCAGTTCGGCACCGGCTTCCAGTCGGTTGGCGGTGGACACGCGCCCTTCCAGGCGATCTTGCACGGTGTAACCGCCGCCGTCGAAATCCAGCCACAAGCTGCGATTGAGGCTGAGTTGATCGGGTACTGGGCTGGCGCCGCGCTGGCGGGCGATGAATTTCAAGGCGGTGTCGGGTGTGATTAGATAGGCTGGCAGCGCACGCCATTCCTCCGGGAGATTGGTCTGCGCCGGATCGATAGCGCTCGCGCCCTCGACCGTTACCACCCGCACCGCATTGGCCGCCTCGAACGACCATACTTCCTGTGCCGGCCAGGGCTCGCCCGCCGCTGGACGCTGCAAGGCTTCGACCGGATCGGCGTGGCGGGCGCCGATCTCGACGATCCAGTCGCCCGGTTTGACCTGCAGGCGCAGGCGGCCATCGGCTTCGAGGCGGGCGGGCAGGGGGGTGGTCAGGCTCAAGGGGATAAAGCCCTCCGGCAGCACGGGCCCGAGTTGCAGTTCCCGCGCCTGACCGGCGACCCGCAGGCTGAGGCGGGTAGTGAGGATAAGTGGTACCCCGTCAGTGATCCTGCGAAATACCTGGAGCTCCAAGTGATCCTGGATATCCGTCGCCGGTGCGGCACGCTCACGCAGCCAGACGGCGCCGTCGGCCTCTATACGTGGATTGGCGAGCGCCACGCCATCGACCAGCAGAGTCAACAAAGCCGTCTCAGGTGGCACGCGGAACGACTCCGGCACGGCGTTCCAAACCAGTTGACCACTGATACGGTGCTCGCCGGGCCCGGCTTTTAGCGCCGGCCGCCCATCGCGCTCAAGCACCGTCGCCGCCGTACCATCCAGCATCACCGACTGCGGCCAGTGGCGCCGGTCGCCAGGCAGCGGCAGCCAGGTAGCAGCGTCACCATGCCAGGTTTGCTCGAAGCGCCCGCCTTGGTCATTGATCGCTACGCGCAGCGCCGAGGGCCAAGCGCAACGCCGGCCAACGCTATCGCTGTAAAGCAGGGGACAGCGCATTTCCTCCTGGCCATGCAGTACCCAGTCCACCCACGGGCGCAGCGGTTCGGGGATGGCGGTCGGCGGAGCCGCCTGGACGCCGGTCATCGTTAGCAGCAGTAGAATCAGTCCTTGCACGAGGCGCATGGCGAAGCTCTCCACAATCGGGTATTGCCATAATTACAGTAGCACGGAAACCCAAACGCCATGAAGATCAACGCAAATTTGAACAGACAGCGCACGACTGGCAGGAGGAATGGCAGGAGGAATGGCAGGATGAGGGCGAAGAAACCGGCTTACTGCTGGATACCACTTCACACCTGGCCAGCGCTGCCGGCAGCCATTGTTTGTGAATTTTGACTTCGCTGAGTTATGTTATGAAGTACCATTTTGATCATGGTTATGATTTTAGCGAGTAATGCAGCCTTGCAAAAACGATACACAACCGGCTTAAGCCTGCTGGCCACAGGCGTGGTTCAACGGTTGATTGGGGCGATTGTGTTAGTGGCGGGACTGTGGCTGGCCGTGGCCTGGGCCCTGCACTAATCACGTCATGCTTCCAGCGCTTCAACTCGATGATCTGACGGTATGTTATGACCGCCATCCCGCGGTACATCATCTGTCCGGCCAATTCAACAGCGGTTCGTTGACAGCCATCGTGGGTCCCAATGGGGCTGGCAAGAGCACTCTGCTCAAGGCCATCATGGGCCTGCTGCCGGTTACGACGGGACATATCAAACCTGCCGTTCCGAGCCGTGGCGATATCGCTTATCTTCCCCAACAGGCGCAGATCGATCGCAACTTTCCCATCACCGTCATGGATGTCGTCATGCTGGGCCATTGGCGGCGCATCGGTATACTTGGCGCCGTGACCGGGGCCCTCAAGACGAAGGCCGCCAAGGCGCTGGCGGCAGTGGAACTGGATGGTTTTCCTCGGCGGCTTATCAACAGTCTTTCAGCCGGTCAGTTTCAGCGCGTGCTGTTCGCGCGGATGCTATTGCAGGATGCCGCCCTGATCCTGCTGGATGAGCCCTTTACCGCCATCGATGCCCGGACGACAGCGGATTTGCTACAGGTAGTGCGGCGCTGGCACGGCGAGCAACGCACGGTGATTGCCGTGCTGCACGATCTGGAACAGGTGCGCGCCCATTTCCCCGAAACTCTGCTGATGGCCCGATCCGGCATTGCCTGGGGTGATACCGCCCAGGTGCTCACCCCGACGAATCTGCTGCGCGCCCGTCACATGGCCGAAGCCTGGGATGAACAAGCCCCGCTGTGTGCGGTAAATCCACCATGAACGTGCTCTTTGATTGGCTAATCCACCCCTTTTTGGAATTCAGTTTCATGCGTCGGGCACTGGTGGCCTGCCTGGCCTTGGGGCTGGGCTGCGGCCCAGTGGGGGTATTGCTGGTGCTGCGGCGCATGAGCTTGGTGGGTGACGTCATGTCCCACGCGGTTTTGCCGGGAGCGGCCATCGGGTTTTTGGTAGCGGGCTTTTCCCTAACCGCCATGAGTATTGGCGGTTTCGTTGCCGGCCTGGTGGTGGCTTTGCTGGCGGGCCTGGTGACCCGCTTCACGGAACAACGTGAGGATGCCAGTTTCGCCGTTTTCTATCTGATCTCGCTGGCGCTGGGTGTGTTGATAGTCTCTACCCGGGGTAGCAACGTGGACCTGTTGCATGTGCTGTTCGGCACCATTCTGGCGGTAGACGATGTGTCGCTGTTGCTGGTAGCGAGTATCGCCAGCGTGACCTTGTTGAGCCTGGCGGTGATTTACCGACCCTTGATCGTGGAATGTTTCGATCCGGAGTTCTTGCGGTCCGTGCAAGCCCATGGCGCGGTTTACCACCTGCTGTTCCTGATGCTGCTGGTGCTCAACCTGGTGGCCGGTTTCCAGGCCCTGGGCACGCTGATGGCGGTGGGTTTGATGATGCTGCCCGCCGCCGCCGCCCGCTTCTGGACGCAACAGGTATGGACCATGGCGGCCGTTGCGACGGGTATCGCGGTACTGTCCGGTTACGTGGGATTGTTGCTGTCCTACCACGGCAATCCGCCTTCCGGGCCTGCCATCATTCTCACCGCCGGGGTCATTTATGTGGTTTCCATCGTCCTGGGTAGCCAAGACGGCTTACGTGGCCGATTTCTGCGCAGTAGGCATCTGCAAGCTTAACCGAAGGAGTTACCTATGCGGTGTTATCTGAAACATCTTGTCTTGGCGCTTGTTCTGATAGTACCCACGGCTTGGGCGGAACCACTGCGGGTCGTGGCCAGCTTCAGCATTCTTGGGGATCTCGTGAAGAATGTCGGCGGTGAGGATGTGACCGTTACCACCCTGGTGGGTCCCGATGGAGACGCCCACGTTTTTGAAGCGACCCCGGCGGATGCCAAAGCCGTGGGTAACGCCAATCTGGTGGTGGTGAATGGCCTGGGCTTCGAAGGCTGGATAGACCGCCTGATCAAGGCCGCCAATTTTAAAGGCACGGTAGTGGTAGCGAGCCAGGGCATCCCGCCCCGGCAGCTGAAGGAAGAAGAGGCAGAACATGCCAAGGACAGCCACGGCCAAGACAAGCATGAGGGGCACGGCCACGGCCTGATAACAGACCCCCATGCCTGGCAGGATCTGGCCAACGGCCAGCGCTATGTGGCCAACATCACCGCCGCCCTTGCCAAGGCCGACGCGGCCCATGCCGAGGCTTATCAGCGGCGCGGCGAAGCCTACCTGGCACAACTCAAGGAAACCGACCAGTGGGTGCGCGGGCAACTCGCCGCCGTCCCGGCCGTTAAGCGTAAGGTGATTACCTCGCATGACGCCTTCGGCTATTTTGGCGCTGCCTATGGGGTGCAGTTCCTTGCCCCGGTGGGCTGGAGCACCGAAAGCGAGCCTTCCGCCAAGGACGTTGCCAACCTGGTCCGTCAGATCAAACAGGCTGGCGTGCGGGCGCTGTTTGTCGAGAACATGAGCGACCCGCGTTTGCTCAAGCGCATCGCCGACGAGGCCGGCGGCGTGGTCGGCGGTACCTTGTACTCGGATGCGCTGGCCCCTGTCGGCAAGCCGGGTGACACCTATATCGGCATTTTCCGTCACAATGTGCCCGCCCTTGCGGCGGCGATGGCGAAGAATTAACCCGATAGCAAACCTCCAAGGGGTGCGACATGGCCAGCCACGAAAAGGTACCCGTCACCGTACTCACTGGATTTTGGGAGCCGGCAAGACCACCTTGCTCAACACATCCTGACTTGCCAGCACGGTAAGCGTAGCGCCGTCATCGAGAACGAATTCGGCGAAATCGGCATCGATCACCAGGTTGTGTTCGATGCCGACGAGGAAATCTTCGAGATGAACAACGGTTCTATCTGTTGCGCCGTGCGCGGCGCTCACTCTATCGGCCCTGGCGCTATTCACAGTGCTGTCGAGAAGGGCTATCGTGTGGATGGCGGGGGCTGCCATTGTTTGGGAGAACCGGATTCATCAGGGGCTGTCCATCGCCGGCTCGCTGGCCATCGTGTTATTTGGCGGTATCCCGCCGCTCGCCGCGATCGATCAGCCAGGTACCCTATGATGAACGGAGGACGGTATCGTGTGCCTGCTGCACACCTCGGACTGGCATCTCGGCCAGACCCTGCACACTTTCGACCGCGGTTACGAGCATCAGCGTCTCTCGACTGGCTGTTGGACACGGTCGAGGCGGAACAGACCGACGCGTTGCTGATTGCCGGCGACATTTTCGATAACGCCAATCCGTCCGCCGCCGCCCAGAAGCAATTCTACCGCTTCCTCACCGCGGCCAAGGCCGCGTCCCCCGGCTCGATGTCGTTATCATCGCCGGCAATCACGACTCGCCGGGGCGGCTGGAAGCACCGCGCCGTTGTTCGCAGCCTTCGATGCCAGCGTG
>CAVOJV010000008.1:0-16256 GCA_963696325.1 uncultured Gammaproteobacteria bacterium | reverse complement strand
AGCATCATTCTGAGGCTTCGATCGCGCGATGGGTTTCACTTCGTTCTACCCATCCTACGAGTTACTACGAGTTACGGGCTACGGGCTACGGGCTACGGGCTCAAGGAATCACCCCGCTGGTGGCAAGTTGAAAAGGTTGTGCTATGGGTTTTAGATAGGGCAGTGGTTCGGAAATGGTGGGTTTCTGGAAGCCACGTCCGCCCTAACTGAACGCTCCAGCCGACCGTGTTACGCCGGCGGCTGAGCTTGAGGCGTTCGGCGGCAAAGTCAACGTAACGCCAAAGCCGCTTGTACGGAACTGCATGCCATGGAGCTGAGGCCAGTCACTCACTGGCTGTTTATCGTGTTCCCGTAGTTTCAATTGCCATTCTCTTTAGCGTGGAACTCGGGATCGTGCAGCGACAAGATGGGAAAATGAACTTAAAAGACCCAGATAGCTTTTAAGAATTCGTCGTATTAGGCGATCAGCAGTAGGGTAGTGTTCCAAATCTGTTGTTTAGGCTTTGACAGATAGAATTTTTAATGCTATTTTTCATTTTATGAATCTGTTTTAAGAAACAAGAGGCTCGTTATGGTATTAGTACCCATAAAATGTCTTCACTGCGGAAGCATTGATGTGATTCGACACGGACAGACTTCTAATGAAAAGCAACGCTTTCTCTGTAGGAATGATGACTGCGGAAAAACCTTCATTCAAGAGTATTCAGACAAAGGTCGCTTACCCGAAATCAAGCAACGAATTGTTGATATGGCAGTCAATGGCAGTGGGGTTCGTGATACGGCTCGGGTACTTGATATCAGTACGGACACGGTGATTAATGAGTTAAAAAAAAAGGGGCCAGAATTGCAAGCGGTTAACCACGCTTTCTTAGCGGCCAATCCGCCTGATCAGATTATAGTAGAAGTAGTTAAAGTGGAAGAAAATTATGAGGTTACTAGCGATAATACGGAGGCAGAGATGGATGAAATGTGGAGCTATGTGGGCTGCAAGGACAACCGGAGATGGTTATGGCACGCCATTGATCACGAGACAGGAAACGTGTTGGCGTATGTGTTAGGAGCACGTAAAGATCAGGTCTTTCTGGAATTGAAGGGTTTATTAGAGCCTTTTGGAATTAGCCGTTTTTATACCGATGATTGGGGCGCTTATCAGCGGCATCTTGATCCTGAGCAACATATTATTGGCAAGCAAAACACGCAGAAAATAGAACGTAAACACTTGACCCTACGCACCCGAATTAAGCGACTTGCCCGTAAAACCATCTGTTTCTCGAAAATAGAAGAGATGCATGATATTGTGATCGGATTATTTGTGAATCGTTATGAGTTTGGTCTTGCTGTTTAAATCTATGGACAACAATATTCGTACACTACCCAGCAGTAGTAGGTGGCAATAAGTGCCGGATTCGAGGGGGCAGAGAAATATAATGTCTGGTGGACAATTCATGTTGTTTGCGATGATCGTGCTTATTGCGTTCGCAGGCGGTATCGCATCATTTGTTTATTATGAGCATACACAGGAGCCTAGCGGCAAGGCATGGGCCGTTTTTTTTGGTATTGTCGGCATAGGCGTAGCGATACTGTTTGGGCTGATCTTAATCGCTGCAATTCAGAGTGCTAAATAAGGCGCATATGCCAAGGTAAAAATAGCATCAGGTGCAGTCCTTTTCGTAATGAACATGTGTGCGCTGTGGCCACAGCGCTGCCGAACAAGGCGCTCCAGCCGACGCGCAACCGCTACGCGCTTGCACGTCGGCTGAGCTTGATCGTTAGGGCGGGTGGATTTTTCTCTCCATCCCGACTGATTGTTGGGGTGGTAAGAACCGGTGGGTGGGGTGCGATAAGAGCGCCCGGCCGGTAGCAACTTGAACAGGCTGTGCTATGTTTCAAGGTAGGGCGGCGGTTCGGAAACGGTAGGTTTCTGGAAACTGCGTCTGCCCTAACTGAACGCTCCAGCCGACCGTGCTACGCCGGCGGCTGAGCTTGAACGTTATGCGGCATGCCACGCGGGATGATGATGATCGACGAGTGGGTCGCGCAGGCGCATGCCGCAAGCTGACCAGGACCACGAGAGGCGACCCAGATGAGTCAGGCGAACGAGGAACCAGGCGACAGCGAAGTGTTGCGCGTGCTGACACTGGACGGCGGGGGCGCCAAGGGGTTCTACACTTGAGGTCTGTCCGACTTAGAGGTAAAAACTTCAATTTTCCCTATCATGAGGCCGAAAAAACGCACATTTTGCGTTTCTATCGCCCTTTCTGAGGGCATTTATTGCCCTCAGTGCGCCTTTATCCTTGCTGCAGGCAGACCTATCCTGCTAATACATGCAGCCGTTTTAAATTGTAGGCGATGCACACCAAATTCCACTCACCTTGCACCGCTTGCAACCCCCGTAACAGAAATTGTCGAAACCCCATCACGTGTTTGATGATACCAAAGACCGGCTCGATGGTGGACTTGCGTTTGGCATACAGCGCTTTGCCTTCGGGGGTGTGCAAGCGGTGTTCCATCCCGCGCGACCGGATCTGCGGTGTCAGGGGCTTCACCGGGGTCAGCAAAGCGCTCTTCCAGGGTGGGATGATGCCCCGCACGACCCATGGCGATCAAGGGGGTGATACCGGCTTGTTCACAGGCCTTGACGTTGGCCTCACTGAAAAAGCCGGTGTCCATCAGTGCCTGGTTGACCTGACCGAGTTCCTCCGGTAACTGGCTGAGGTTGTCCAGCGCCGGTTGCAGTTTCCTTTTTATCGTTCGGGTTCGGGCTGGCGTGGTTGACCACAATGAGGCGACTCCCATGATCCACTCCGGCCTGGGCGTTGTAGGCCTGCTCAAAACCACCCCCGCTCACCGGCATGATCTGTGACTCCGGGTCGGTAAAATTGACTTGATCCTTGCCCTGTGGACCCGATTCCGGCGGTTTGGGGGGACAGCCCCCCAGCTTGCGACCTCGGGCTTGTTTCTTCGCCCGCCGCTGTGCCAGCTTCGCTTCATAGGCCGCTTGCTCCTGCTCATACCAAGCCTTGGCACGGGCCTCCAGTTCCGCTTTCACGTCACTAATCTGCTGTAACCGGGCTTGCCGGAGCGCCACTTCGTCAGCCACCTTCAGCCCCGGCGCCGGCTCGGTGTTACCGGTCTCAGCCTGCTGCAGTAAGGCGTCCACCTCCGCCCGCAATTGGTCTTCCAACCGGTGGGCATAGTCCCAACTCATCGCCTTATGTTTGCTGGCGTTGGCGTGCACTTTGCTCCCGTCCAGACTCAGCTTGCCTAACTGCAACACCCCCAGCGCATACGCTCGCAGTAAAATCTGCACAAACAGGCCCTTCAGTTCCCCCAGAAACCGCTTCCGCAAAGTGTTGATGCTGTTGTGATCCGGGTGGGTGTTACCGGTGATATAGATCACTGGGATCAGTTCATAGGTGGCCCGCTCCAATGCCCGGCTGGAGAAGAGGCCGGTGGCATAGCCATAAAACGACAGTGCCAGCCTCATCTTCGGTGGATAGGGCGCCGAGCCACCCCCACGGTACGCCGCTTCCAACGGGGTGACATCCAGACTCTCCACGAGCTCGACAATGAAGCGCGCCAGATGATCCTCGGCCAGCCACTCCTGCACCGGGATCACCACCGGCTGGTCACGTTTTAGGGGGATAAATTGGTTGCCGATCGCCGGACTCATCAAGTAAGTTAAGGTCATCTTACCTCATTATGCGGGGCAAGTCAGACAAACTCCTAGGTGTGCTGAAGGAGATCGAGGCGATGGTGGGGCAGCCTCTGCACCAGAAGTTCGACCTAGTTTTTGGGACCAGCACAGGAGCAATCATCGCGTCACTGATCGCGCTCGGTCACAGCGTCGACTACATTCTGGATCTGTATCGCAAGCACGTACCCTTCGTCATGTCGCAGAAGACCGCTCCGACCAGGTCGATGGCCTTGAAGAAGCTGACGAGCGAGACCTTCAAAGATGCGACGTTCAGTGATGTGAAGACCGGCATCGGGATCGTAACGGCCAGGTGGTTGACCGAGCGCCCGATGATTTTCAAGGGCAGTGTCACGCAGGCACACGGCCGAGTCGGTACGTTTGTCCCGGGATTCGGGGTCAGCATTGCCGACGCCGTCAAGGCATCGTGCTCGGCCTATCCGTTCTTCGAGCGAACCCTCGTGAAGACCTCGATGGGTGAAGACATCGAGCTGATCGATGGCGGGTACTGCGCAAACAATCCGACACTCTACGCGATCGCCGACGCGGTCCAGGCGCTCCGACGTGAGCGCAAGGACATCCGGCTGGTCAGCGTCGGCGTGGGTGTCTACCCCGACCCGAAACCGGGGCTGAAGATGTGGCTAGCAAAGAAGTTCCTCATCAGCGTCCAGCTACTGCAGAAAACTCTGGAGATCAACACGCAGTCGATGGACCAGCTCAGGCAGATTCTGTTTCATGACGTGCTGACGATCCGGATCAGTGACTCCTACGTCTCGCCTGAGATGGCGACCGATCTGCTGGAGCACGACCTCAAGAAACTCGACCTCTTGTTCCAGCGTGGTCGGGAGTCGTTCGCGTCGCGCGAAGCGCAGCTCCGCGAATATCTTGCGTAGCCAAGGGGCGAAGATGGCAATACCCGAATTGCAGCTCGAAACGTGGTCCCACCAGGGATCGATCACCCAGTCCAGCAATACGTACAACACGATAAAGAGCGTTCTGGAAGCCAGCACCACGCCGTACGCCGGCAAGAGTGTCGGCGTGTTCCTCCAAGGCTCCTACGGCAACGACACGAACATCTACGCCGAGAGCGACGTGGACATCGTCATCCGGCTCGACGACTGCTTTCAGAGCGATCTCTCCAACCTGACCGAAGAGGAGAAGGCTGCGTACAAGTCAGCGTTCCGTGACGCCACCTACGCGCACGTCGACTTCAAGCGTGATGTCCTGTCAGTGCTTACGGCGCAGTACGGGACGGCGGTCACGGCCGGTGACAAAGCTATTGCCATCGATGCCAGTGGTTCGCGTCGAAAGGCCGACGTGATCGTAGCAATACAGTTTCGACGCTACTTCAAGTTCCGCTCGTCTAGCGACTCCAAGTACGTCGAAGGTATCTGCTTCTGGAACCGCAAGGGTGAGCAGATCGCGAACTATCCCAAGCAGCACTCAGCTAACCTGACGACGAAGCACCAGAACACTGCAAAGTGGCTCAAGCCCATGGCCCGTGTCTTCAAGAACATGCGCAGCCGGATGGTCGACGACGGCTTGATCAAGGCCAGCATTGCACCTTCCTACTACATCGAAGGCCTTCTCTACAACGTGCCGAACGCAAAGCTGACGTCCAGCTATCAGGACTGCGTGGTCAACACGTTGAACTGGTACAGGCAGGAGGCTTCGAAGAGCGATCTCGTATGCGCCAACGAGCAGTACTACTTGCTGCGTGACGGACAGTATACTTGTTGGACCCGAGCGAACTGCGACGCTTTTGTGGAGGCGGCGGTTAGGTTGTGGAATGAGTGGGTAGTTGCGGAAGTGGGCAATGTGCAGGGCTTGCGTCTGTGAGGCATCGGTGAACTGTGCCCCCCGGGGAGCCGCATAACAACCGGTTGCAGCGGACGGTCCGCTGCGCGGCCCGCCGCTGAACCGAAACGTTAGCTCAGGCGTTATTCGATCAACATAGTTCCGCTAATTTAGATCAGAATTTCTGGCAAGAACTTATTAGACATTATTGGAAACAATAGCGGGATTAAAGGGAATTAAAGGGAATTAAGATAAAAACATTTATTTTCAGCGCGTAGGTTGCCATGAAAGTAGGGGTCTCGCAGGACAATAGGAGGCCGTCGTCGCTCAGCGACGTTTTTTTCAGACTACCGTCGAAACGAAGTTAGGCTGCCTGCGGCAGGTAGCCGTGTTTCTTCAATTGCCGGAGCCAACGTGGGGCATTACGTTGGACCAAGAGAGCTTCGTAATCGACGGTGGCATCTTGATAAGGAACAGACCGCGACAACACCACGAACACCGTTTTGAGCACTTTATGGGCGATGGCGATAATCGCCTTCTTGGTCCCCCGACGAATGACCAAGGCCTGATAGCGGCTCTTAAATTGACTGGTAGTTCGGATGGCGGCCCACGCGATCTCACAGAGGATGGCGCGGACATAACGGTTACCCGGTATGGTTCGGCCGGTCCGGCGCTTGCCGGCGGATTCGTGGTTACCAGGGCAGACCCCGGCCCACTTCGCCAGTCGGCCGGCGTTGCCAAAGGCCGTCATATCAAGACCGATTTCCACCACCAGCTTGGCGGCGGCTAAGCGATCGATACCGGGGATGGTCAACAGCAATTCCAAGGCCGCCTCATAGGGTTTCAGGGCATCGAACAACTGCCGTTCGAGGTCGGCCAACTGGGTTTCCAGGATATCGAGATGCTGACGAATCATCCGGGCGACAAACAAGTGGTGTTCGCTGAGTTCTCCTTGAAGGGCGGCCAGCAACTCCTCCCGCGGGGCCTGCAGTCGCCCGGCGTGGGCCAGCGCCTGTTCCGGCGTCCCGCCGTTGAGCAGGCAGTCGATCATGGCTCGGGCCGCCACGCCATGGGCATCGGAGACGACCGCCGTGAGGCGGATGCCGGCATCGCTTAATACCCGCACCAAGCGGTTTTTCTCTGCCGCGAGCATGGCGGTGGTCCGGTTGTGATAGCGGCTGAGTTGGCGCAGATTCCGCAAGGACTCCGGTGGAATGAAACTGCCGCGCAACAACCCGGCGCGGGCTAACATGGCAAGCCACTCGGCATCGCTGATGTCGGTCTTGCGGCCGGGCACCTTTTTGACGTGTTGGGCATTCACGACCAGCGCCCGAATGCCGGCCTTTTCCAGGGCGGCATAGGGGCTTTTCCAGTAGATACCGGTACTCTCCATGACCACCGTATCCGGTTTAAACCCAGCAATCCAGTCGGCCATGGCGCGCCGATCCCGCTGGAAAGCCCCGAATTGCCGCCGATGGACTTCCGGTTCACTGCCGGGTTCGGCGATAATGACACAGACCGCAATCGTGGTTAGATGAACGTCCATCCCGACCGCACAACGAAAAATCGGTTGAATGTCCATGACAATCTCCCCGGAAAAAAGGGTGAAGGTAACGACCCGCGAGGAGCACCCCCAGGGTCCCGGAGGGCACCTGACCCTTCGAGGCCGGTTCCTCGGGAGAACCGGTTCGTGAGGGTCGGTCAGGTTGCCGTGCGCGCTCACAGGCAGCAGTCGGGGGTACAAGTCAGGACCACAGGCTCATGTTGGGGGCGGAGTCGAACTACCATTCCTAACAGCGGCCTTGGGGAGGCGCTCCTCAGGACGATAAGGTACTTTCATCCACGGGGGTGTCAAGGCCAAATGGCATGACTGTTGGGGTGAGGAACGAACCCCAACGGTCATGATCATTAGGAATGGATCGCCCCCACGGATGAAAATGGGCTATACTGGTAACTGTCCAGGTTGCTCCGAGCCAAGGCGGTTCCGTTAGTGGCATCTAACGGGACGGTGCTAGGCGTAACCCACCGTGACACCCTAATTTTGCGCAAAATTTGGGGAACAGACCACGATTTTCTCGCTTGCAGCCTGCACGCAAGCGAGTGCAACCGAAGAACCGGATGCGGGAAAACCGTACGTCCGGGTCCGTGCGGGGGGGCGCCGGGTAACCGGCATTACTACCGCGGAGACAAAAAAACGGGGTTAATTGCTATGGCATTCAGTGACTATAAGACAATTTCTCAGGTTCAAGCTGAGTACAAAATAAAATATCAAGAAGATAATTTTGTTGTTGTAAAAGAGCATAAACCATCAGATATATTTTTCGAAGAATTCGAGTTTAATCGACGAAATATGGATGTTTTCTCATCTGAAGCAGCCAGATGTGAAATCATTATTTTTCCTATATTACGAGAAATGTATAAATATTATTATGAAAAAATCTCACTATGGGTTCAAAAACCTATTGTATATGATGAAAAATTAAGTGGTACTCCAGATTATGTGATTTCAAAAAAATCAGAACTAGGAAAAACCATGCTAGAATTTCCATTACTTATTGTCGCTGAAGCAAAGAAAAATGATTTTGAACAAGGTTGGGCGCAATGTTTATCTGAGCTTATAGCCGCAGAATACCTTAATAATAACCCCCAAATGCCTATTTATGGGATAGTAACAGATGGTAAATTATGGGAGTTTGGAAAATTAATTGAGAAAAAATTTACAAAAAATATTGATAGTTTTACTATTACTGATCTAAACAAGCTATTTGGAGCGCTGAAATTTACTTTTGACGAAGCTACTAAATTAGTCTAACCAATCAATGAAGCGGATGCGTCGCTAACGCTCCGCACCGCTTATTTCAGCGTTAGGGCAGCCCATCGACTGAGATACAAAATGGATGGCGAGCTATTCTTTGAGGTATCCACCCCGCTTGGTTTCAGGGTTCGCGTTGCCCGTGACTACTGGGAGTTGATCGTGACGGTGAAACATCCGGTGATGCAGGAGCGTGCTGCCGATGTGCAAGGCGTCTTGAAAACACCTGACGAGGTTCGGCGAAGTCGGAGTGATCCTACCGTCTTCCTCTTTTATCGTGCCGAGCAACCTGGACGCTGGTTATGTACAGTGGTCAAGCGACTCAATGATGAGGGTTTTCTTATCACGACCTATCCCACCGATGCAATCAAAGAAGGTGAACGGGTATGGAGCAGATAAAGGTTTTCCACGACCGCACTGGCAATACATTGACCGTCTGGTTCGGGAACCCGCAAGATGAATATATCTGTGAAGAAACCGGTGATGAGGTCATTTTGATGAAAGACCGGGCCGGACACGTAATCGGATTTGAGAGGCTTAATTTCTCTGCTTCTGCCCCGGAACAACTCCGAATATCGTTTGAAACGGCAAGCATGGGAGACTTACACCATGCCTAACCAAACGCTCCAGCCGATGCCGCTAACGCGGCATGGCTGAGCTTGGGCGTTGGCCATTGAGAAGAAGGAACCCAGACGCATGAAACCGGAAATCACAATCAGGAGCGAGACTGACGCCGATATCGGCACCATAACCAAAGTGACAATTGCAGCGTTCAAGACCTTGGAGATCAGCAATCACACGGAGCAATTCATCATCGAGGCGCTACGCGTCGCCAAGGCCCTCACGATATCTCTCGTCGCCGAAGTCAATGGTCGTGTGGTAGGCCATATTGCATTCTCTCCTGTGACCATTTCAGACGGCACTCGGAACTGGTACGGCCTTGGACCTGTTTCGGTGTTGCTGGAGTACCAGCGGCAGGGAATCGGCAAAGCCCTGATACGGGAAGGGCTGTCACGGCTGAAAGATATGAATGTTCAAGGATGTTGTCTCGTGGGACACCCGGATTACTACAGGAAATTCGGGTTCAAAAACCTGCCGGGACTTGTGCATGAGGGAGTGCCACCGGAGGTCTTTTTCGCTCTGCCTTTCGACGGGCACACTCCGCAGGGCATCGTCACTTTCCACGACGGATTCAAAGCGGATGGCCAACAAGAGGGTGCAGGCGACGCTTTACAGCGCGCCTGACCCTTGGCGTTAGACGGCAGGAACCCGACAATGTCTGAGCCCGACGAAATGTCCCTTATGGCAGCCGATTTCCGGCGTCATTTCGATCAATATTATCTTGCAGTCATTCCTCGGCTCCTAAATGAAGAGGGACTCTTCCTCGCTTTTGTATCTATGCTTACAGCTGTCGAGTGCCTGGCAGGCACGTATGCTCCGAATCTAGGCGCAGGCGAGAGGTTCCGGGCCTTCGTCTCCAAATTCTTCCCGAAGTCTTATGAGCCGGTCGTGCCAAAGCTCTGGCAATTCCGGAACCGGATGATTCATTCATTTAATCCCGCCCCGTTTGCCATCGTCTGCCACCAATCTCGAATGCACTTGATCGTCGCGGGTGACGTGCCCGTCCTCAACGCAGAGGACATGTACGCGGACGTAATAACCGCATCCCGCGAATATTTCGCCGCTTTGTACTCCGATATTGAATTGCAGAAGAATTTCGCCAAACGAGTCACCGATGGTGATGGTAGGCGAATACAAACGACTCAAATCCTAGAGACAGTAGGTGCAAATGCACCCGCCGTCTAACCAGCAAGCGTAGAGCGCAAAGTGGTCGAAGATTATGCAAGCAATTGAATTCAATACCCTGATTGAAAAAGATACTATCCGTCTACCTGTAGAACTGGCTGCCTGGCAGGGTAAGGCGGTGCGGGTGATTCTGCTGGCTGACGATACCGTGCCAAAGCAGGAAGACGGGCAGGTTGGCGATGACGAATGCCGTGCACAAGCCATCACCCGCACCAGGGCATTGTTAAACCGTCCCGTGTGCCACTACCTCAGTGCGGCCCGGCTCGATACCCGTGGGTTCCGCTTCGATCGCGAGGAGGCCAATGAACGCTGAGGTCTTTCTGGACACCAATATTGTCATTTATGCCTATTCCGCCCAGGAAACCGACAAGTTCGAAGCCGCCAATCGGCTGATTGACGCTGGAAAAGCCGTGATCAGCATCCAAGTCCTCAACGAACTCACCGTGACCTTGATGCGCAAGTTCGGTTTAACTTGGCCGCAAATCAGCGCGATTGTGGCGGAATTAACTCAACGCTGCGCTATCGCGCCACTCACGGTATCCGTAGTGCAAAGCGCCATCCAACTCGCAGAGCGGTATGGCTACCGTTATTATGATTGCCTGATTCTGGCAACTGCCCTGGAACGTGGTTGCTCTGTCGTATTCTCAGAAGATATGCAACATGGACAGGTCATTGCCGGTCGGATCAGCATCCTCAACCCTTTCCTGGTGTAACTTTTCGTGGCTGTAAATTTTCTTTTGTAACCTGAGTCAGCCTGGTAGCCTGGTAGGGTGGGCATGGCCCACCTTTATTCGTCCCCACTGTAAAAACGTGGGCCATGCCCACTCTACAACTGGGTAAGGCGGTGGTTCGGAAACGGTGGGTTTCTGGATGCCGCGCCTGCCAACTGAGCGCTGCAGCCGACCGTGACATTCGTGGATTTGGAGGTTCGAGAAATAGAGAAATAGCTCGCGTAGGGCGCATTGGCGTAGCGTAATGCGCCGAATGTGGGTCGGCGGCACTCATGCGGCAGAAATGTGCTACGCTATTCTGCCACGATCCTAAATGGCTTATCCAGCAAGCGTAGGGTGCAATACCTTGAGCGTATTGCGCCGCATGACGCGGGAGAGCCGAAATCACTCGGCGGAATACGGCCTGCTAGCCTATTCCGCTCTACAAAATCCGCATAACCGAGATTTTTTAATTGGCTGGCGCCCACTGCACAGCAAGGAGAAAAATAGGAAATAGAGCACGATGACTTGGTTTAACGTTTTTTTCGAGATGAATGCTTCGTAAGAGATATATAATCTAATGCGCTCAGGTAACTCAATTCCCACCCAACCACTCATCGGCGCGGCTAAAGGTTTGCTCCAGAAACCGACCCTGCACCAGCAGCCGCTGAGTATCGTTGCGATTGACTGCTTCGACAATCTCCTCCATTTTCCGATCCAGCAAATCCAGTTGTTCCAGCAGCAACTGGTTTGCGGTTTTACCGTTCTTGACGGGGTGAACCAAGGCAAAGGCCGGCGGCAGGTTCAGATAGTTCTGCAAGGTCTGCGGCAGATAATCCAGCACCGTCTGACGAATGACATGAACGTGGTAATCACCACTGTTCACATCACTGATCCGGGGCAGGATTTCCAGGATCGAATTTGAAATGCCTTGCACCTTGGCCAGAATCTCCGGTGATACCCGACGCCGTATCGAGGCTACCAGATTCTCCAGGGCTTCGCGTAATTCGGCAACGCTCAATTCGTGATTGAGTTGCAACTGATAGCCGGGTCTCCTGGGTGTCACCAGCAGGCCGATGGCATACAACCCCGCCACGATAAACCACCAGTAACTTTTGATCACGCCGGCAAAGAACAAGGCCAGCCCCACCAGCCCTAATATCGAACCCACGATGTTGGGCGTGCTGTACAAAAAGAGCAGCAGGCGGCGTGGAACGATCTTCACTTATTGATAACCCCGGATTTGCTTGAAAGCCTGGCCGAGAGAAACCTTCCGGCTGTCGAATACCCGGCCACCCGTCGCATTGGCCAGCGCCGTCATTGTGGCGGTATCGGCCTCGCCGAACAACACGGTGAAAGTGCGGATACGGCGCACGGCTTCGGGCAGAGAGCGGTAGTAAGCAAAAAAGTCATCCTGCGAAATCCCCTTATTGTTTTCCCCATCGCTCATCAACACGATGGAACAGTAGCGTTGCGGATCGTTTTGTCGGGCCCGGGCCGCCAAGTCGTAAGCCCGTTGGAGCGCGCTGAAGATAGCAGTAGCGCCGCCTGCCTGCAGACCATTGACATACTCCCGGATTTGGGTCATATCCCTACTTTGCGTCTTGGGATCGGTGATCTGGAAATCGCGCTGCGGTTGCACCTCCTGATTAAAGGTGATCACCGTCACTTGTTCCCGCCCCCGGAACCGGGCAAACTGACCGGTCAGGCTCTGGTCCATACCGGTCAGATTGTTAAAGGCGGTCTTCAGTTGATTCAAGCGGTCGCCTGCCATGGAACCGCTGATATCCAGCACGAAAAAGGGATGAGAGGGAATCCGCTGCTCGTCCAGATAGGAAAACAGCAGTCGGTCGACCGCTTCCAGCGAGTTGGGAAAAGGCAGTTCCACCAGTAACTGTTTGGGAAAATCGGCGCTCAGTTTTACCTGAGGAATCACCGGCCGGCGCAAGGTCTGCTCCATGAGTTTTTGCTGAAAACCGGGCGAACGCAGAAAATCAACCAGTTTCTGGTAGGCTTCCCGCTTATCGGCGTTGATCAGCATCAGGGGATAATCCGCCGTGATGATGCCTTCCTTGGGATAAACCAGGTAGAGCTTCTCCGGTAACTCGCCCTCCCGGTTCAATTCCATCAGCACGGATTCGTAATTGATCATGCCCTCCAGATGATCGCTTTCCGCCATATAGCGTTCCGCCAGCCAGCCGGAACTGCCGGCGGTCAACGTCTGGCCCTTGAAAAAGTTTTTCAAGGCAGTCTGGTCGAGAGTCTCCGGTTGCGAGGCATCGCCGCCGGCCGACAAGGCGGCGGACACGCCCACCAGAGCGGTAAACCCGGAATTGGAGGAAGCCGGATCGGTCATCGCATAGTGCAATTCACCCGCCCCTGCTTTGGCGGCGATATCCCGCCAGGTGAGATTGGGGTTATCCATCCAACCCCAGGCCCTGGCCTTGCTCTCCTTGATACCCAGAACGACCGGCGACAACATGATCTTTTCCTGGCTGATCACCCGGTTGCCCTGCAACAGGCTGAGGTATTTGCCATGGGAAAACCAGGCCAGATCGACCGCTTCACCGGCAACCAGTCGCTCCGCTCCATCGAGAGAGCCGCTGTAACGCAGTTCCAGATTCAGGCCAGTGCCGGCTTGGACCTCGGGCAGCAGCGGTTTCAGATCTTCCAGTTCCGAACCCGCCAGCACGGTCAGCGTGTTGGCGGCTTGCTGCCCGCAACCGATGATCAGCAGGGTCAGGCATAACACACCCAACCAGCCGCTTAGTGTAAGCCCGCGTTGAGTCGACATGGCGTCCTCCTCCTACAAGCGAATATCGTCGTCCGGACTGGCCGCAACCAGCTCGCGAGTGGTGGCGGCTACGGTCTCGCCCTGCACCCGGTCGAGATAGGTCCTGGCCTTCTCCACCTCGGTGGAAAGCGTCGCCACCGTCTGCCGCATCGTGTCCAGCGCCTTGACTTTGTAATCGGACATCATGTCCATGGCCTGGTAGACGTTGGCGAATGCGGTCTGCAATTGCTTGAGATCGAGGGTGGCGGAGGCGGCCTGCTGGTGAATGGCAGCGGACTGGCCCTTGAGCAGGTTGGAGGTGGATTCGATCAGATTGCCGGTGGTTTTATTGAGCGCGCCGATCTGATCCAGCACCAATTTCTGGTTGGTCAGCGCCTGGGCGACCATCACGGCGGTGCGCAGGGCGGAGACCGTAGTGGTCGAGGCCCGGTCCACGCCTTTGATCAGCTCCAGGTTGTTCTTGCGGATCATGTCCAGCGCCAGATAGCCCTGAATGCTCACCGCCAACTGGGTGAGCAGGTCCTGTACTTTCTGGCGGACATAGAACAGCATTTCCTCCTTGATCACCCGGGCTTTTTCCGGCTGCCGCCCTTCCACCTCCGCGACCCGGCTTTCCAGCATGGTATCGATCTTCTTGCCGACATACACATACTGTTCGAGCCGCTGCATGATAGTCCACAGATTCACCTTTTCCTGTTCGATCGCAGCGTTGTCCTTGCGCAACTCGTCCTGTCCGCTGTAAAGCGACTTGAGAATGCCGTTGATGTGATCCTGGGCCGACTGGTAGCGCAGGAAATAATCCCGCAGGCGATTGCCAAATGGAATCAGGCCGAACAGTTTTTTTGGGGCCAGCAGATCGCCCTGGCGGGCCGGATCGAGGTCTTCGATAGTGGCGCGCAAATCCACCAGGGAACGGGAGACCGACGACTTTTCGTCGAACAGTCCCCCTTCCATAGCCTGAACCGGCCGCTCCAGCATCCGGTTGGAGACGTTGGCGGCGGCGCGAATGTCGGCGTTGCCCAGCGTGTGGATGGCGTTCACTTTCTCCGTGAAGCCATCGCTGTGTACGTCGGCGCGCAGCACGATGTCGACGAACTCGGTCACCTTGCCGTCGAGTCGTTGCAGCGCCGCCGGCTCCAGCTTGACCATGCCTTCCGCCTGAGTCTGGGAGACCGCCTGAACCGGCGCTGGCGGGGTGAGGGTTTCCGGGGGATTGAGTTCTACCGTCATGGGGGCTGCTCCGATCAATAGCGTTGTTCGATCCGCTGGATCATGCGTTCCAACACCTCGTAGCTGGGCGCGTCGATGACATTCGTCAGCGTATCGGCGGCGGTAACATGGTGTTGCCGGGTGAAGTCTCGGAAATAGGCGATATTCTGATTGCGAAAGCCGTGTTCGACGGCCAGCCGTTGCAGTTCAGGATCGGTCGTCAGGGCTTCACCCAGACGGGCGCCGGCCTCGTTCAAAGGCACCAACACATGCTTGGTGTAGAGGGTGGGTTCGGGATAGAGCAACACCATATCCGATGTGATACTGCCATCCCCGGCGGCGGCCCGCTGCAGGAACTGCGCTTCATAGATCATAACCAGAGGCGACTTACCCATACCCATGACCAGATAATCCTCGAACGGGTATTCGGTGGAGGATTCCATGAAACCCTGCTGCAAAAATAATTTCTCCAGCAGCGGCATCACGCGATCGATATCGGCATCGCTTTGGACGACGGTGTCGCCGTTCGCCACGAAGCTGGCCAGCGCCAGATACATGGCCGCCGAGTTCGATTTGCGCACATCGGTGGAGGTGATCAGGATGTTCTTATTAACCGCATAGTCATGGTTATCGGCCAGATCCTTCCAGCGCCGCTGTGCCTTTACGGCGTCCAGGAACGAAGCCATTTTGAAAAAGAAAATACCGCCCCGGTCTTCGGCCATACCGTTGTTAACCAACAGCCGGACGATGGGCTGCCAGGAGGCAATGGCCATGGGAGTAAAAAAAGGCGTGAAAAACTGATTAAGATGACGGTCCCGGCAGATTTTTTCAGCGGCCGGCGTGCCGGCGGTAAAGACGAAGTCGTATGGCTTCAGGTCAAAACTGGTGGCGATCTGGCGCGAACCTGCCTTCTCCACCTGCACCGTCAACCCTAGCCGTTGCAAGGCGGCAAGCACACGTGGATCTTTGAAAAATTCTTCCTTTTCGGAGCCGATTAGACCATGAATTGTGATTTTGCTCCAGTTACTTCTTTGTTCCTGAACCGATAGATAAATGGCGATGCCTACCCCGATGATCAGGAGCAGGGTCAGTATCAGTCCCAGCGAGCGTCTCATAGCCGTCTCCCGCCTATTAGCCATCCTTGCCTGTTATTAGCAATCAAAATTAACTTACACGCTTTTATAACAATTTTAAATGAAGCTTTTATGAATTTGTGAAAGATTTATGACTGTTTTATGAAACCATGTTTGCCCTCCCGCGCCAGCGAGTAGCTCATCATCAGGGCGGCACAACGATGATTGTCTTCGAGATAGAGTTGCGGTTCACCGAGAATCTGGCAAGATTTGAGATGGCGCCGCCGGCTCTGAAGAGCGGATACGCTGGTCTTCGGCAGTGAGTACGGCGCCGGCCGGTAAGGACCACATCCAGGTCCGT